>PMOQ01000035.1 GCA_003161255.1 Acidimicrobiaceae bacterium
TCGTCGTAGGGATGGGTGGTCGCAACATGCCGCAGAGCTGACTCGGCCTGTACCCGCACGAAGTTGAGATAGTCATCGACGGCGTACAGAGCACGCGAAGTATCGGCGACCTGCCAAACCACGATGGAGGCGATTTCCACGGGATTGCCGTCGGCGTCATTGACCTTGAGGTGGCTGGTCTCGAAGTTCCTGACCCGAATGCTCACGCTCTTGCGGTCGCTTAGGGGAAGGATCCACCACAGGCCGGTACGACGCAGGGTGCCGACGTAGCTGCCGAAGAACCGCACCACCTTGGTGTGGCCTGGCTGCACGATCACCAGTGAACCCGAGACGACCACGGCCACCAGAATCGGCACCGTGATGAGGGCCTTTATCGAAGTGTGGGCGACCAGGACGCATCCGGCGATGGCTGCGGCGACGACGAGGACGCCGAGCCAACCGTTGATGGCCCACGTTTCCCGCTCGTGGATCTCGACGCGGGTCCCCGAGTGACCGACCGGAGTCGCCTCGGGTGGGCTGTATGGCTGAACGGACTCACTCATGATCTCTCCCTTGGAACCTGTGCAAAGTGATATCTAATAGATATCACTTTACGTCGGGTCTTACAAGGGGCTTCCGGCGAATTGGTGCGCCTTCAGCGTGCGATCTCAGAAACTTGGTGATGCCGCAGTTCGGCGGTTCGAGTTTGGCGAGCATGGACAAGAAGTGCGGGGGCCAGGAACGCTGCAGGGAACTCCACATAGCATGCCGCCCATGGACTTTCCTGAACGATATGGGCCGTGGGCCGTGGTCCTTGGTGCGTCCGAGGGGGTCGGAGCGTCGGTCGCCCGCCTGCTCGGAGAGCGGGGCGTGAAGGTCGTGCTCCTGGCCCGACGCCAAGGGCCGCTCGACGAGGTCGCGGCGACGGTCGCCGGAGAGACGAGGACCGTCGTGCTCGACCTCAGCGAGGCGGACGCGACCGCCGCTCTGGCCAACGCGGTGGCGGACCTCGAGATCGGTCTCGTCGTCTACAACGCTGGCGCCGACCCGAACATGTCCCAATTCATCGACAAGCCAGTCGACGTATGGCAAGGGATGGTCGCCCGCAACTGCACCACGGTGGTCGGCGTGACGCACCACTTCGGCGGGTCGATGGTAGAGCGAGGCCACGGGGGGATCGTCCTTGTCACGTCAGGTGCGGCCTGGGCGGGTGGATCGCACCTCGCGGTCTACGGCGCGTCAAAGGCGTTCAACCTCGTGCTCGCGGAGTCGCTGTGGGCGGAGCTCGGACCGAAGGGGGTCGACGTGCTGACGATGATCTTGGGCCGGACCGATACGCCCGCGTTCCGACGGGTGCTGAACGGCCGAGAGGCAGAGGGTCTGGCCGACCCCGACGACGTTTCCCGCGACATGCTCGATCACTTGGCCGAGGGTCCGACGTTCCCTCCCGATCCCACACCGTTCAGCGGGCTGCCTCGCCGCCAGGCGGTCGAGCTCATGACCCGGGGTTCGGCGTTGTTGCACGAATGAGGTCGTCGAGGAGGAACGCACTGGACGACCCCGTTTAGGCTCCGCTCATGCACTTTGGCTTCCGCTTTGACTTTCGCAACCCGGACATCGCAGAAACGACCATGGCCGACCGCTATGCCGCTGCCCTCGACATGGTGGAGTGGGCCGACGCCTTGGGCTGCACCACCATCGGGATCTCCGAGCATCACGGTTCTCCGGACGGCTATCTCCCGAGCCCCATCCCGATGCTCGCGGCTATGGCGGCCCGAACGTCGAACGTCCGCTTCATCATCGCTGCGCTGATCGCCCCGTTCCACGACCCCCTTCGTTTGGCCGAGGACCTGATCGTGCTCGACAACCTGAGCCGGGGTCGGGTCGACCTCATCGTGGCCGGTGGTTACGTGCACGAAGAATTCGCGATGTTCGATGTGCCCATGAAGGAGCGGGGTCGGCGGGTGACCGAGGCCGTGGCCGTCCTGCGGGCGGCCTTTTCCGGCGAGCCGTTCGAGTACCGAGGCCGCACCGTGCACATCACGCCGGCGCCGTTCCGGCCGGGCGGTCCCTCCATCATTCTCGGCGGGAGCAGCCGGCCAGCTGCGGAACGAGCCGCCCGCATCGCCGACGGATTCATCCCGTCCATTCCCGAGGTGTGGACGTTCTATCGCGACGCGGTGCAGAAGCTGGGCCGGCCGGACCCCGGTCCGAGCCCGATCGGCGCCAATCAGGTCGTGGCGCTAGCCGAGGACCCCGACAAGGGTTGGGAGCAGATGGCGCCGTTCTTCCTTCACGAGACCAACGCCTACGGCACGTGGCAGGCCCAAGACGACATCGCCAGCCCGTATCACAACGTCGACGATGTCGATGAGCTGCGAACCACCGGCCAGTACCGGGTGCTCGCTCCGGNNATGCCGATCGATTTGGCCTGGTCCAGCCTGCACCTCTTCGAGAACGAGGTGTTGCCGGCCTTCGCGTAATCCCGGCTGCCGGAACCGTTCAGGCAGGTGCGTCGGATATCGGGAGCAGCTGATCGGCCACCGGTATCATCTGCACGATGTCGTGGCGGTAGCGGCGATCGTCGATGCGCCACTCGCCGGCTCGACGAGACCAGGTATCCGAGTAGCGACCGCGGACGACGACGTCGGTTCCGCCCGCCCGAACGCACGCGGTGATGTAGCTCTCACTGGTCGCCCGCTCACCGTCGACGTCGACGAGCACGTTCGTGAGCTGGTGGGACGTGGCATCGGTCTTCCGGTGGCTGTCCAGCACGAACGCCATGAAGCCCGAACCGGTTCCCTCGAAGATCCCTTCGTAGTGGGCCAGCCCGTCCGGATGCCAGATCTGCGACCCCAGGTCGGGATCGATCCGGTCGACCGCATGGCAGTAGCGGTAGAGCACCTCGGTGATCGCCTGCTTGGCCGCGAGCGTCTCTTGCCCATTCGACATGCCGTTCCTCTTTCGATCGCACGATGATCACCGGTGTTCGCCCGCTGCCTTCACCGATCGTCCTTTCGGTCATGCTCACCTGTCGGATATTGCGGGCGTCGGAGTTGATGCATCCCGTCGTGGTGTCCGCGGTTTCATTGCCAGGAATCGTGAGGTTTGTGACCTGTGGTCAGCCGTCGGCGAGCTGTCCAAGCTGGCGCCGGAGCCAATCCTCCATGCTCCGCTCGGCCTGCTGAACGGCCACCGCCTCAGGCACCAAGAGGTACGCGTGGGGCAACCCGGCGATGACGTGGAGCTCGCACGGCACCCCCGCTTGGTTCAGCCGCTGGGCATAATCGACGTCCTCGTCCCTGAAGCCATCGATTGCTCCGACGACCACACAGGTGGGTGGGAGACCGGCGAGATCGGTCGCTCTGGCCGGCGCGGCGTATGCCGGCACTTCGTCGGACCCGTAGAGCGCACCGAGGTAGGAACGCCACCCGAACGCGTTGGATTCGGCATTCCAGACCCACAGTCCTTCGGCCAGGATCGAGGGGGTCGTCTGGCGGTCGTCCAACATCGGGCAGTCGAGCAGCTGAAAGGCGACAGGCACCTCGGCTCGGTCGCGCGCCATGAGCGCCACCGCGGCGGCGAGGCCGCCACCGGCGCTGATCCCGCGGATCCCGAGCCGGCCGGCGTCGATGCCCAGTTCCTCGGCGTGCTCGTGGGTCCAACGCAGGGCGGCGTAGCAGTCGTCGACGGCGCCGGGATAGGGGGTCTCCGGGGCGAGGCGGTAGTCGACGGCGACGCCGACCACCCCGAGGCTCGGACACCACCGGTCGAAGGTTGCATCATCGATGTCGTAGGTCCCGATCACATAGCCACCGCCGTGGAAGCTGACGATCCCCGGCAGTAGCCCGGTGGCGCCGGTTGCCCGGTGCACCCGCACGCGAACTGTCGGATCGCTGGGCACGACCCACTCGGTCCGGGTAACGGCGTCGGACAGCCCAGGACTCTGGAAGGAGCTCCGCATGTCGGCAGCCGCGGCGGCGTCGAGGGCCGGCAGTTCGAACGCGCCGAGCACCGATCGGAGCTCCGGGTCCAAAAGGTCCTTGACGTTCACATCGAC
Organism: Acidimicrobiaceae bacterium; assembly: GCA_003161255.1. Taxonomy (GTDB): domain Bacteria; phylum Actinomycetota; class Acidimicrobiia; order Acidimicrobiales; family RAAP-2; genus Palsa-461. The sequence continues at coordinate 4,040 of PMOQ01000035.1, forward strand.
CCTCCTTGGCTGGGCGCGCCGGCGAACCCTACCGTCCGCCTCAGTCGGGCAGATTGCGACGGGCGGAATTGGCGCGGGGCCGGGTGATCTCGAAGAATCCCTGGTGCTCCGACAGGATCTGAATTGCGTCCCACAAACGGAGGGCAGCAGAGCCCGTCGGCGCAGGCGCCATTACCGGTCCTTTGAACCCGTGCGGCGGATCTGCACGCACGACGATCGTTGGTGTCTGGGTCTTCGGCCCGCCGAACGAGTAGGCCACTTCCATGGCGTCACGTATCGGGGCGTCCCACTTCTCTTCCTGCGCGGCGTCTGTCAGCCGGACGTCCAGGCCCACCGCTGATACGCAGTCCTCCAACAAGTTCACGACGTCAGGTCGTTGCGGAGCGAAATACCGCCGGCCCCATTCGGTGTAGAGCCGGTCCACGGCGTCCTCCCCGTCCTCGGCGCGCGCGGCCTCGAAGATCCGCAACATGCGGTGAGAAACGGCATGGCCTTGGAGGGCTTGCTGCCGGTATTCGTCCGGAACAGTTGGTGCCACGTCGTAGTCGTCGCGGATCTCGATGCAGTAGGAGCGCCAGTAGACCGATAGATCCCGCTCCGGGGCAACGTCGCGCACCCAACGGGAGGTGATCCAGGCCCAAGGGCAGCTTGGATCGACGAACACCTCAATGTCTGTCATGAACCGAAGGCTACCCGCGGCCGAACGCGCTGCCCGGTCGAAGGGGACATTCGCCTTGAACAGGGCGGGCCTGAGATCGAAGGCCGATTTGTCCGGGGCCGCTTGCGGGCATTGCATGGATCGAAGGTCGGACGTACGCTCGCAAAATGACGAGTGCTTCAACCGAGGTCCCGAGAGAACCAGACGCACTCGAACAGCTACGCGGTGCGCGGGGCGAAGGTTGGGACTGGACACGCATCCAGCGAGATCCTTGCCCGCAATGCGGGCAGCACCCGGCTGCACTTCCTCCGTTCTCGCTCGGAGAGCTGGCGGTGGCGTCGGCGGTAGCCTGGCGCGAGTTCCTCCTGGAGGCCGACGAAACGTACCTTCGTGCGATTCCCGAGCCCGGGGTCTTCTCGCCCATGCAGTACGCGGCGCACGTCCGGGACATCTTGAGGGTGTACGGCGACAGGATGGTTCTGGGGATGGAGCAGGACAGCCCGACCGTTCCAATCTTCAATCCACCGCAGGAAGTATTCGAAGGTTACAACCGGTTGGATCCGGAGGAACTGGCAGCGGATCTGGGAGCACAAGCCCAGCGTTTGGCCGAAATAATCGAGAGTATGGACCCCTCCGCTTGGACCCGCCTCGTTATAAATGACAGGGGCCAATATGGGGTATACACGTTCACCATAAGCGGCCTTGCATGCAACGCGGTCCACGAGGTCCACCATCACTTACTTGACGCCAAGGGGACTCTCGGGTCAAGTGCGTCTACTTGACGGTCGAATGTGAGCGGGGGACGTCGTGGATAGCACTCACTCGCAGGATCGTTTGGCGGCGCTGGAGCAGCGGGTCAACCTTCTCGAGGACCAGCTGGACATTCATCGGCTGATCAACAGCTGGGGGCCGGCCGTCGATACGGGTGACGGCGACGCTGCGGCCGCTCTGTTTGCTGAGGACGGACTCCTTGAATCTGACCTCTCATATCTGATGGGTCCCGCGTCGATCAGAGCGATGGTCCACGGCGAAGGACATCAGTCGCTCATTCGCGACGGGTCTGCTCACATTCCGGCGTTCCCCATCGTGCGCGTCGATGGGGATCACGCCAGTGCGACGGGGTATACCCGGGTCTACCGCTACACGGGTGAAGGTTACGAAGTGTGGCGTGTCTCGGCGAACTACTGGGAGTTTCGGCGGACACCCGATGGTTGGCGGGTGACGAGGCGCATCAACCACGTCATCGATGGCGGCCCAGACGCGAAGGAGATCCTCGGCCGTTCCTTGGACCAACGACCTTGAGTGCATCCACCCGGATGGACCAGCGGCCGGATCGACAATCACTGGTCCCCGACAGAGCGTTTGACCGACCTTCCCCGAAACACGGGTTGTCGGGTTTGACCGATCCTTAGGTGCCGCTCGCGGCGGACTGTTCACGCTCCAGGTGGGCCTTGTGAGCGAGTTTGATGATGTCCTCCGACACTGATCGCTTGTTCCCTTCATGTGCCGGATGGTGCGCTGGGCAAGCAATGTATGGGGTGCCTTCGACCGCCTTCCCAAGTCTGAGACATCCTTTGACGTGGCAATTGTGGTGCCGGTAGATGGTGATGATGCTGCCCAGGATGAGGAAGTCGGGAATCGCACCACCGAAGCCAGACCAGAAGCCATACCAAGTTCCGGACTCGGCATCGGCACCGGTGTATCGCAGGAACCAGTGAGCTGAGTCGGTCCAGAAGATCACGACGACTATCAAGAGACCGACTGCGAACAGCCCGGCTATCAATCCTCGTTTCATGGCATTGCCCCCGACCTCTCGGCTTTCACGGTCTCCCGAACATCCCTTGGTATCTACTGAATCGACAGTCCAAGCCCCTCCCCCTGGAAATCCCCGGAAGTATCGCACGGGACTCTCGACCGTCGTTGATATGGCAATGCCGAATGTTCCGCCAATCTCCGCTCGAACGAGACGAGGGCACTGTACGGCGTCACAAGAGCATTGGCGCAAAGGCGCCGGTGCACCTCAGCCGCCGCCAGCCACCGCGCGTAGTCCGGCCATCGAGTCTCGCATGACGTCGGCGAGGTCGCGGTCGTCGCCCCCGCTCGACCACCGTTCGACGGCGACGCGCAATACGGTCATGCCTGCCTCCGCAGCCAGGCTGGCTTGGGGCTCGCCCACGCCTCTCTGGTGCAGGGCTTCTGCCACTGCCGCGGCATAGTCGGCGAGTTTCGCCAACTCGCGCTCTCGCAGCTCGGGGTTGGCGGCGATCACGACATGTCGCTGGCGGGACAGGTCCCGGCGGAACTCGCCGAGCATGGCGGCGGCTGCGGCGAGTCCACAGCCAACAGCGTCGAGGGGGCCGTCCGCCAGCGGCGCCCCGGCCACGCCGGCCACGATCCGCTCTTGGAGAAGGGCAGATCCACCGAAGAGCACCTCTCGCTTGTCGGAGAAGTGCCGGAAGAAGGTGCGCTCGGTGAGCCCCGCTCGAGCGGCGATCTGCGCGGCTGTGGTTTGGTCGAATCCACGCTCTGAGTACAAAGCCAAAGCTGCTTCCTGCAGCCGCCCGCGACTGTCCGGCTGCCATCGGCCCATGTCCTCCACCCTAGGCGTTGACAGTCACTGACATCCGAAATAGGTTGATAGCAGTCACTGACATCATCGTTGCCTGGAGGTACCCGTCATGAGAATCTTTGTCACCGGCGCATCGGGCTGGATCGGCTCGGCAGTCGTGCCCGAGTTGCTCGGAGCCGGCCACGATGTGGTCGGCCTGGCCCGCTCCGAAGCATCGGCGAAGCGGCTCGAAGCGGCCGGCGCCATCGTTCACCGAGGCGACGTCGACGACCCCGACGGCCTGGCCAAGGCGGCCGCCGACTCCGACGGGGTGATCCACCTGGCGTTTCAACACGAGGTGGCCTGGGGTGGCGACTTCGCCGCCGCCGCCGCGGCCGACCGACGAGCCGTGGAGGCCATTGGCGCGGCACTGGCCGATTCCGACCGGCCCTTCGTGCTCGCCTCGGGCGTACTCGGGCTGACAGCCGGCCGGGTGTCCACCGAGGCGGACGGGCTCGTGCCCAGCGCCGAGGTTCGAGCCAACCCGGCCGGTCGCCGGTCGGCCACCGCTCTGCTCGTTCTGTCCCTGAGGGGCATCGGCGTCCGCTCGTCGGTGCTCCGCTTACCCCCGACGGTCCACGGCGACGGTGACCACGGGTTCGTGGCCACCCTCGTCGGCATCGCCCGCCAGCGGGGCGTGGCCGGATACGTGGACGACGGCACCAACCGCTGGCCCGCCGTGCACCGCTCCGACGCCGCCCGCCTGGCCCGGCTGGCCGTAGAAGCCGCCCCCGCCGGTTCGGTCCTACACGCGGTCGGCGACGAGGGCGTCCCCTTCCGGGAGGTCGCCGAGGCGATTGGCCGCCACCTCGGCCTCCCTACGGCGTCGTTGCCCCCCGCCGACGCCGTCGAACACTTTGCCCACCTGGGCCCCTTCGTCGCTCTGGACAGCCCCGCCACCGCCGCCATAACTCGGGAGCTGCTCGATTGGGAGCCGACCGGGCCCAGCCTCCTCGACGATCTCGCGCAAGATCACTATTACGACTAAGAGGAACGCACGATGCAACTGCACTCGGCTCTAGACATGCCGATACCGCATGGATCTCGGGTCCCCTATCGCCGTTTGGGTTGGGGATGCGGTTGGACCGTGGCGCACCTTTCTGCGGCCTAACTTCCGACCGCCAGCACCAGGTTCTCGTCAAATCATCCGGTCGTCGTAACCGCCGCTGCCAGTACGTCGCAAGCGACTGCATGTCAATCTTCGGGAAGAGCAGCAAAGTCACGCTTGGCTTTCCTATACCACCCCATTCCTGAAATGGGGTTTTTCCACCTTCCCTTCATGCTCTTCAAGGCGCTTTGGTGCGTGTCATCGCCGCCTACCACCATTTCTTTAAGGTGCCCATCTTGCGCCTTTATAATTTCATCGGCCGTATTTCCATGGAACGCAAAATCACATGGCCCACCCAATTGTTTACATGTCATCGTCTTCATAAGGGTCCCATCCTTTCAAAGTATTCGGGCGTCGACCAAGACGAGTTGAAACGGATGAGAGCTCTCGTCTCAACGCCTTACCGCACCGTCTGCGCAGATCGTGACTGCGATCGCCGGACGGCTCAGCGCAACGCCTGGATGCGGACGAGGTTGCCCGAGGGGTCCCGGAACGCGCAGTCGCGCACTCCCCAGGGTTGAGACGCCGGCTCCTGGAGCACCTCGGCGCCCGACGCCCGAACCTTCTCGAAGGTGGCGTCGAGGTCGTCGGAGCGGAAGATCGCAGCCTGCAGCGACCCCTGCATCACGAGTGACAGGAGGGCGTCGCCCTCCGCCTGCGAACGACCGCCGTGCGGCTGGGACAGAACGATGTCGACGTTCTGCCCCGGGGCGCCGACTGTCACCCAGCGGAAGCCCTCGGAGGCGACGTCGGCGCGGACCTCTAGGCCAAGCGCGTCGCGGTAGAAGCCCAGCGCAGCGTCGGGGTCGTGGGCGGGAATGAACATTGCTGCAACGGTGACTGTCATGCGACAACAGTAGGAGCACCGACCCGTCGTATGCTTCTCCGATCCTGCTTGGTGCCAGGAGGTGGCATCCGGTGCGCCTGCGCCGTCCCGCTCGGAGCCGACCGGTCTCGACCAGGCCGGCAGTGCTTAGACCGCGACCGGGGTACGCCGCGGTCGTGTCACGAACCTGCTCACGCACGACGGAACCACCTCGAGGTCACGATGGTCATGATCACGGTACCGCGAGGGGGATACGCCGACGATCTCGGTGAAGCGCGAACTGAACGAGCCGAGCGACGTGCAGCCGACGGCGAGGCAGGTGTCGGTGACCGACTTCCCCTGACGCAGAAGAGCCTTTGCTCGCTCGATGCGTCGCGTCATGAGATAGGAGTAGGGAGTCTCGCCATACGCCGAACGGAACTTGCGCGAGAAGTGAGCGGGCGACATGAGTGCGGTTCGCGCTATTGCCTGGACATCGAGGGGCTGCGAGTAGTCACGGTCTATTCGGTCACGCGCCCGGCGCAGGTGGACGAGGTCGGCGATCTCCTCCGGCGTCATTCCGGTGACGGTACTACTGAGGCTGAATGCGCACTTCAAATACGGGCGTTGGCTCTGCAAACCCTTTAAGAGGGAGCCTTTGCCCTCGCATCCGAAATGTCAACATGGGTCACTCTAAGGAATGCCAGTTTGTGTTTCACAAACGAGTGGAGGTGATCGCGATGTTTCGAACCCACGCCCGGCCTGGAGACGCTCCTCGCGCAGCTGACGGATTGACGGCTGCCTCCGCTATGTAGCATCTATTGTGCTACAATTCCCTTATGACGCGGATCGGCATCCGAGAACTCCGCCAACACGCCAGTCGTTACCTCGACATGGTGAAGTCCGGAGAGACGATTGAGGTGACCGAGCGGGGGAAGCTGATAGCACTACTCGTTTCGCCTACACCGGGCGCGACGGCGCGAGATCATCTCGTGGCCATAGGCCGCCTCATCCCGGCCACTGCCCCGTGGCGATTGCCAACCCGTCGGACTTTGCCTGTCGGTGAGCAGACGGCATCAGAGACACTCGCCGAACTGCGAGAGGATCGGCTCCCGTGATCTATCTCGATAGCTCGGCATTGGTGAAACTGGTGTTCGAAGAGACAGAGAGCGATGCGTTGGCTCAATGGCTTGCCGACCGGCAATCGATGCCGAAGTTCAGCAGCGAACTGACGACCATCGAGCTAGTTCGCACCTGTCGTCGTCGCGACGCGGATGCAGTGGTTGGTGCGCGTCAAGTGCTGGCCGGACTCGACCTGATACCCCTTACCGCTGATCTGGTCGAAAGTGCATCTTCCATCGGACCGCCAGACCTGCGAAGTCTCGACGCCATCCATCTTTCGAGTGCACTCCTGATCAGCGAGGATGTAACCGCTTTTGTCGCATACGACGTGAGGCTCAAGACCGCTGCGCTCGCGGCAGGACTCGAAGTCGTGGCTCCTATGTGATCGGGTGGCCCGACCCCGTGAGATAGGCCGCGAGGTGCTCGGCCAGTTGTTCACCGCCGCCGACGTCAAAGTGCAACCCATGCCCGGCGATCGTGGGTACGCGAGGTGACCCGCCTGCCCCGATCCGTCCGCCATCGTCGGGAACTCTTCAGGTCTCGAAGGGAAAGCGGTGGCTAGCTGGCCGACGGCGTCGCCTCGGCGGCGCCCCGCAGCTGCTCGAGCGTGTGCCGCATGGCCCCGCGCAACTCGCGGGCGCGGTTGGTGGGCACGTCGACGACACGGGCCCACGCCGGTATCCACCGAACCGCGTAGGACTCGGTGACCCGGGTGCCACCCTCCACGGGCTCCAGGCGGTACCGCCACTCGGTCGACTCCCGGCCGCCCTCTTCGGTCACAAAGGCGAACTCACGGCCAGGGTCGGCGGTGAGGACGCGGCCCCGGCGCGACCACTTCATGAGGCCGAGAGGGCCGCCTTGGTTGTGGCCGATGAACGTGGCGCCCTCGGACGGTCCGGTCGACCCGTCGAGCCACGCCACCTGCCGGCACTCGGGGCTCCAGTCCCCCATGCGAGGCAAGTCCGCCACCAGTTCGTAGATTCGCTGCGCCGGTGCTTCGATCACGACGGACTGCGAGTCCTGTCGCAACCACCATCGGCTGCTTCGGTTCGCGCTCGGGTTCTCGGTCATGCCCTGGGTGGTTTGCTGTCCAGTCATCTCCGTGCCTCCTTGGTCTTCAGTAGGCTAATATCATTAGCTATAGCTGTCAAGCAGCACTTAAGCTATACTTATTGCCAATGGCACCCACCGACGAGGTGACGCAGACGGGAGCGGCCGCGGTTCGGCCGGACCGCCGGGCCCGTCGCCGGCAGGAGACGATCCGCGAGATCCTCGACATCGCCCGCGACGTCATGACGGCGGAGGGGGTGAACGGTCTCAGCCTGGCGGAATTGGCGCGGCGCCTTGGCGTCCAGCCACCGTCGCTCTACAAGTACTTCCCCTCGCTCATGGCGATCTATGACGCGCTGTTCCTAGAGGGGCAGCGCCAGAACCTCCAGGCGATGCGCCGCGGCCTCCAGGGGGCCGAGTCCGGGCTTGACGGGCTCATCGCGGGCCTCGAAGCGAGCGGACGGTGGTGTCTGGCCAACCGCGCGGTCGCCGAGTTGCTCTTCTGGCGTCCCGTCCCGAGCTTCCATCCCTCGCCGGAGGCGTTCGCCGTCAGCATGGAGATGGTGGAGCTCCAGCGCGGCGCTCTCGCCGACGCCGTGGCCAAGGGCCAGCTCGGCCCGGCGGCCAACGAAGAGGGCGCCATCTACCTCGTGTCGACGATCATCGTCGGCGTGCTCAGCCAGGCATTCGCCAACGAGCCTGACCTTCCCTGGGGCGAGGGCCGTTTCACCCCGATGTTCGCCACGCTGATGCACCTGTTGCCCGCCGCCTTCCCACTCGACGGATAAGAGGGGAAGCAGCGCGGGTTGGCGGAGCCGCGACGCCCCGACGTCGAGGGTCCGGCGATACACGTTGGTCATTACCGCACCGAATGATTCTCGCTCGGTGCTTACTGCTGTTGACCGATCGAGAACGCCGGATGTCGCCCGGTGTCGCACCGCAGGGACGGTTCGAGTCCGCGCAGATGCCCCAAGCGATAGGAGCGTCGACCTCACCCCCGAGCAGGCACGAGGCGCGAAATCTGCCAACAGGAACCAGTGGAGCTCATGGGACGTACGCGGACTTGGGTACCGAGACGGTCGCCGATCCTGGCGCCATCACAGTGCCTTCCTCCGTCTCAGTCCACACCTGTAGGTCGACGATTATCTCGTTGCCTTCATCGCGAAATCCCACGACCTTTCCTCGAGCAATCGTGGTTAGTCCCCGGAGGTTTGGAGCGCGGAACTGACAAGCGACTTCCATGATGCGCCCATCGTCCCCAATCCATTGGCGCAACACCGCGTGAAGGTAGGAGAACTGGAGGCTCCCCATGCCAAACGCACCCGGATTGCCAGCACGTCGTCCGGCGTCATCGTCCATGTGAATGGGAACGAACTCGTCGTTTACCGCAGCAAACCGATTCCACGCATGGAAGCCGGCCATGCGTTCAAACGTCGGTATTTCTTGGCCTATCTCGATCTGCACTAGTAGCGAATCCCAATGCCTCGTGTGACCTTTACCATCTGATCATTCTGATTCGTCCAAGTCGTTTCGGAACGGGTGATGAGCATCAGACCGAGACGGCTCTGCCTTTCTTGATAGTCGAGAAGTGTGGTCTCGCTCGATGTGATCACGTCGCCAGGCTTCATGCGCACTCCGTACGAGACCTCCATGCCGCCGTTGAGGATGAAGGTGGTGTCGGGGCCTTTCACTCCGAAGGCTGATTCGGGTCCGGAGTCGCGGATCGGCCCCTCCCACGTGGGTGCCATGACCGGTCCTTCGGCAGTGAACCAGGCAAAGGGGTTGAATTCCTCGGGGGCAACGACCCCCCCGTGAGAGGTCGTAGCGGCATATTCCTCGTCCCAGAACAACCGAGGCGGGACTTCCGGGTAGTAGATGGCGATGGCCCACTTGCGAACGTCCGACAGCGAGATCGGGGCCGACGATCGTCGGGACCCAAAGGTCCGACCCACCAGAGCACGCATATCGTCGCTGATCCAGCTTTTCGGCATATCCCGACGTTAACGTCGAGGATCGGGCCCCGGATGGTCGATCAGGCCATCGAGGAGCCGCTGCACGTACCGGCCGGCGACTCGCCGCCATCCTCGCCCCTCGACGCCTGGACCTTCTGCGGGGAAAGCGCAAACTCGTAGGACGACAGGCTTCTCAGACTTCGACGGCTCCGCACTTCTCGGAGACCTCGGCCCGCCCGTGTGTGATCACCGCAACACCGTCTTGAAAGGCCTCGAAGGCCAGCGACCTTGCCCCGTCTGGCGTCCGGCCGGCGTCGTAGAGCCGGACATCGAGATCCCGATTCGGAAATGCCGGGGCCGAGAAGCGTCCGGCGACTCTGCGGAGCTGGGTCGGTTCGCCGCCCGCTCCAGCGTCGACGACGGCTCCGCAGCACAGGCCGAACGTGCACATGCCCTGAAGGATCTTTCCTGCGTACCCCTCCTCGCGCGCCACTGCGTCGTCCATCGCGTGAGGGGCATGATCTGAAGAAACGCCCGCGTAGCGAAAGGCCTGATCACGATCGACCGGCACCACCCGCGAGGCAAACGGTCGACTTCTCGCCTGCTCGGGAAACGTGTGGTCCGGCAACGCCCAATCCGCATGATCGCCGCGGAGGGTGGCGCCCATGAGGAAGTCGGTCCACAGATGCTCGACCAGTGGGGCTCCGGTCATGTCCGAGACGATGATCCGGCGGGTGACGAGTACGCCGCCGCGGTTTTGCTTCAGACCTGCGATTACCCCCGCCCACCGCACGTCCTGACCCTGCTTCACCGTGCCGTGGACATGGATGTCATGTTGCCCGTGGACACCGCCGCGCCACCCTTCGACAAAGCCCATCGGATCGGGACTGAACGCCGACCATGGCAAGAGCGAGCGAACCAACGTGGCCGTGAAGGCGACAGGAACGGCATCGCCGGCCAGGTACCGAGGATTCGGGTCGTTCGTTGCCCGCGCATAGGCGAAGACCGCGTCCTCGTCCACGCGACCCATGAATCGGCCTGCTTGCTCGTCTTCTTCCGCCGTCACCTCGCCTCCTCAGGCGTCATCCCCTGCATGTGTGTTCGAATGGCCGGCCGGCTCGTCACTTCGACTCGTGGGTTCCCGCCCAGGGGGGGCCGCCACCGGCCCCGGAACGCCCGCGACTCAGTTCGCTCCCCGGATCGGGCGGTCGGTCCGATTCGCCCACTTGCGCACGATCGAGTCGTACCGGCCCTGGTTGATGAGTACATCCTTCTCCGGAAACCCGAAGGCCACCGGGGGGAGCTCGCCGTGCTCGAAGAGGTAGGTCGCAAGCTCGTAGTGCGAGCGGGCCGCGGCGGCGGTACCGAAGCCGGTGAACAAGCTGAACTGCATGCCCGGGACCAACTTGCCGTACGCGCCAACCGGAATCTTCACCTCCGCGGCGATCTGAGGAATCTGTTCCTCTGTGGCGAACGTAGGCAGGAAAGCGTCTGCTCCGGCCTCGGCATAGGCGACGCCCCGCGCGATCGCCTCGTCGAGCGAACCCGATCCTCCACCGCCGTCCACGTACAGCTCGTCGGTCCGGACGATGATCACGAAGTCCGGGTCGGATCGACCGTCGACGGCCGCGCCAATCCGGGCCTGCATGTCGGGAATCGACAGCAGCGGGCCGTCGTAGGCGGAGTGTTTGGGAGCGATCTCGTCCTCGATGTGAATGCCGGCCACGCCGGATCGCTCATAGCGGCCGACAGACCGATACACGTCCGCCACCGACTCGCCAGCCTGGTCGGCATCGACGATCACCGGAATCGCGATCGTCTCCGCCACTCGAGCGGCTTGCTCGATCATCTCGGTCGGTGTCAACACCCCACAGTCGGGAACGGCGTAGTGCATCATGCCGGTGGCATGACCGCCCATGTAGGCCGCCTTGAAGCCGATGTGCTCGATAATCCGGGCTGTCAGCGCGCTGTAACAGTCAGCGGCAATGAATGGATCCTTGCCGTTCATCAACTCCCGTAGTACCTGACGCGTGCTCACTGGGCTCGCTCCATTTCTGCAAGACGCGATCGATCCGCGCTCCCTAACTAGATGAAGGTGGAACTTCCCTCGGCGATGACGGTGTCTCCATTCTGATCTTCGGTCGGGTACGGCTCCGCGGGCGCCGGTCCTCCCGACATCGGTACTTGCTGCTGTTGACCGATCGAGAATGCCGGACTATGTCGTTAGGCGGAGCCGTCGCCCGGCAAGGGAGTCCCGGCGGGTACCGTCGGATCACACGTTAGAAGCGCCTCTCCCTCGATGTCGACCAGCACGTCGAGGCCCTCACGGCCCTCGGTCTCGGAGGCTTGCCTCGGTCCGATTCTGATGTACGGGATGATGAACGAGGCCACGAATGCCGCCAGGCAAAGGAGGGCTGCCAGGGTGAATGCCCGGGCATAGCCCGAAGTGAATGCCATCGCCGACGACACTGACCGATGCCCGCGGTTGAGTACGTCATGGGTGCGGTCGATGGCAATGGTGGCGAGGACGGCTAAGCCGATCGAGCCGCCCATCTGGCGCGAGGTATTGAGCACGCCTGAGGCCAGACCGGCCTCATTGAACGGCACCCCCGAAGTGGCCGCGGAGGCGAGCGGTGTGAATAGCAGGCCGAGGGCGATCGCGATAACGAAGCCGGGACCGAAGACGTGACTCCAATACTGGCTATGGAACTGGATCTGCGAGAGCCAAGCGAATCCCCCAGCGGCGAGAGCGGTACCGACTAACAGGAGCGGGCGCACACCGAGTTTCCCAAGCAGGCGGGCACCGATCTGTGCACCAATAATGATCGCCACTCCCATGGGAACAAAGGCCAGCCCGGCTTTCAGCGCGCTATAGCCAAGCACGTTCTGCAGGTACAGCGACAGGAAGTACCACATGGAGAAAAAGGCCGCACCGATGAGGAACATCACGATGTTGGACCCGCTAACTGACCTCGAGCGAAACAGTCGGAATGGAACAAGCGGCGTGAAGGCGCCCTTCAGCTGGATGAGAACGAAGATAACCAGGAGCACTGCCGCCACGGCCAAGATCGACAACGTGTAACTCGAACCCCAGGCATGGGTGTCGGTCCCAACGATGGCGTAGATGAGGGTCGCCAACCCGGCAGTCACGGTGATGGCGCCGGCGATATCAAGTTTGGGCGTGTTCTCGTCGCGTTGGCCGCGCTTGGCTTCGGTCAGATATACAAGTGCCGCCACGGCGGTGGCGGTACCGATGGGAATGTTGACGAACAGGACCCAACGCCATGAGATCTCGGCAGTTAGTACGCCACCAAGGACCGCACCGGCAGCGCCGCCTGCCCCGGCCACAGCGCTCCAGGTACCGAGTGCCTTGGCCAAGCGCGCTCCCGAGAAGGTCGTGACGATAATGGTGAGGGTTGCTGGCGACAAAAAAGCCCCGCCAATTCCCTGCACGGCTCGGGCGGTGGTGAGCCACGCGGAATTCTGGGCCAAACCGCCGGCCAGGCTGGCCACGGTGAATAGCCCCAACCCGAACAGGTAGACCCGGCGGCGCCCAAATAGGTCTGCGGCTCGTCCCCCGAGCAACAAGAAACCAGCGAAAGTCAGCACATACGCGTTGACGACCCACTGAAGTCCCGTCGGGCTGTAGTGGAGATCGCGTCCAATAGACGGCAGTGCGACGTTGACGATGGACACGTCCAGCACCACCATGAACTGGGCCACGCAAGCGATGGTCAGAATCGCCCAGTCGGGGACCCGGCGGCCGGTCGGCGTGCTCGGACCGCTGTCGTTGGTCCCGAGAGAATCAGTCATGACATAACAGGCCTCACAGATAAGGGCGGGGCTTGGGGATTTGAAGGAGTCGAATACGGAATCGGCAATGCGAAAATCAAGGCATAAACCAGCAAACTGTCGGTCTCGTTCTGCAACCCCTGATCGGAATTGTATGTTCCTGCGAAATGGCAGTGAGCGAGGACGACGCCAGAGGACCTACAGAACTGTCAGGACAATTCGCCACATCTACCTGGGAAAAAGCAGTCCCAGCGCGAGGCGCCGAGCGCGGCAAGCGGATCGGAGTCGGAGGTCGCTGCCTCCCAGGCGGTCAATAGGGGCGGGACCTCGCGGGGGCTGGCTCTCCGTTTCCCTGTTGACGGCAATCGCGTTCCTCGGGGAGCGACTGGTTCTCACTGGCCCTGAAGCGGCAGTGCCAGCTTGCCGGGCAGACGCCGAAAGCTGTCAAGCGCACGTATACGTCGACTCACGTAGCGCTCGGGAGCGCCACGTGACCTTGGGGGGCTCCCACTTTGGCCCTCTGACCTGGGCCTTTCGTGGAGGTGAAGGGACTCGAACCCTCGGCCTCTACATTGCGAACGTAGCGCTCTGCCAACTGAGCTACACCCCCGGGACGAACCGACAGGCTAGTCCTGGTGCGGCGCGGGCTCGGTCGTAACAACAACGGCTGAATGCCGCCACGCCCGATCGGGGTCCTACGCCTGGGCCGCCAGACGGGCGTCTTCGGCCTCGTAGTACTGCGCAAGCTCATCCTCGGAGAGGTACTTCACCACGCCAGAGTCGACATCGGCGTCGCGATCGTACGCGTCCTGGGTCCGGCGCAGTTCTCGCATGTGACGACGTTCGGCCTCGAGCCGTTGCCCGTACATGGCCATGGCCACGAACGCCACGAGGAGAACGACGAACACGGCCGAAGCGACCCAGGCTCCCCGCAACGGGCGCACGAGCCCGAGAAGGCCGGTAGCCGCGGCGAGCGCGCACAAGGCCCCGAACACGTCGCGGCGACGCTTCCGGGCGAGTTGCCGCCGGTCGCGTGCGACCAGCTTCTCCTGGGCGGCCAGGGCGAACGCAGAGATCTCCGGTTCGGAAACGACCGCGTCCGACGGGTACAGCTGCCGAACGAAGTCGTCAGCCCGAGCGGGTGGCTCGTCGTCGGGTGTACCCGGCACGAGCGCGGTGTCGTGCGCTGTCGGAACCAGCGTGAGATTGGGCCGGAGCGCCGGCGGCGGCGCCGCCACAACGATCGGGTCGGACGCTGTCCCGACCGAGTCCGTGCCCGTCAGCCGGTAGGCGGGTGCCACCAGTTTGGGGCCCGTCCGCTCGAGAAGGTCGAGCTGGCTGTGGAAGTGGTCGATCGAACCGGCCGACCGCCGCTCTGAGAGTTTCGAGATGACACTCGGGACGAGAACGGCGATCCACAAGACCGCTACCAGGATCAGTACGATCACCGGCGCTGCTCCCCTCGATCGACCTTCCGACACTCAAGGGTAACGAGAAGCCCCTTTGCGCTGGTGGATGGTGACGGAGCGCCACGCTAGGACGACCCGTCCGTGGTCGCGCGGCTCCACCAACGGCCGCCCACGTTGCCGACGGTCACCGGGACCGAGAAACACTCCGACACTGCCTCGGAGGTGAGGACGTCGTTGACCGGGCCCGCACATTGGATCCGGCCGTTGGCCAACAAGACCGCGTGGGTGATCCCCGGTGGGATCTCCTCGGTGTGATGGGTCACCATCACGAGCGGCGCGCCGTCGGCCCCACTCGCGATCGAACCGAGCACGCTGAGCAATCGCTCACGCGCGCCCATGTCGAGGCCCGCTGCCGGCTCGTCGAGGAGAAGGATCTCGGGTCGGCTCATGAGCGCCCGGGCCAGGAGCACGTGTTGACGCTCGCCTTCCGATATGACCCCGAACTCCCGACCGGCGACCCCGTCTGGTCCCCCGACCCCGGCATCGACGAGGAGTCGGTCGGCCTCGGCCCAGTCCTCGTCGGTGTAGGAGTGCCACCACGTCTCGAGCGCGCCGAACTTGCCGCTCGCCACGACCTCGCGGGCCAGCTGGCTCGCACGGAGCTCCCTCGTGACCGCGCCGCTCACGAACGCGACACGACCTCGCAGCGTGCGGAGGTCGACCGCCCCGAGGCGCCGACCGAGGATTTCGACGACCCCAGCGGTGGGCCACAGACGCGCGCCGGCCACGCGGAGCAGCGTGGTCTTGCCGGAGCCGTTCGGACCGAGGATGACCCAGCGCTCGCCGGTGTCGACCTCCCAGTCGATGTCGTCGAGGAGCCGTCGGCCGTCCCGGGTGACGCGCACGTCGCGAAGTCGGAGGATCGGGCTAGCTCCGTCCGAAGCGGGTGCTCCGGTGGTCACCGTCGGCGACGGCCCCCGCGCCCGGGCTTCAGCGGCCTGCGATGCGGCGGTCGATCCGGCCGATCAGTCCAGAGCAGCACTGGGCCCACGTCCGCTCCCCCATCAGCCACAGCCAGATCTCACGCTTGTACTGGGCCACGATCGTGAAGAACCGGGCCCGGTCGAGGCCGGCGCTCTCGAGCACGCGCCAACGCTCCCAAAGCCACGCCGCGATCCCGTCTTCCTTCTCGATGACCTCGTCGATGGTGGCGCTCTCCATGACCCTGCTCCGCCAGATCGAACGATCCGGTTCGCTCGGGACGTGCAACCGTGGGGCGTCGCTCACCGCGCGCTCACGACGGCATGACGGTCGCTGTCGGCATAGTCGCGGATGTGATCCTCGTAGTCGACGAACAGAGGGGCATCGGGGTCAAAGGTGCGCTCGAGTGAACGAAAGGCGATCCGCTTGTCCAGGTTGTCCAGGCGCACCAGCGCGTCGGGGTCGTCCATCGTGCGGACGTCCAGCTTCGACCGGGCCCGCTCGAACGCGGCCAGCCCTCGCTCGGTCCGGATGATCGTGCTCGTCCAACCGCTCATCGATCCCACACTGCCCATCGAGATGTCCGCGCTGCGGCCCAGGAAGTCGGCGCACTCGTCGCAGCCCTTCAAGGCGGACCCGTGGAAGTTCTTGACGGACTCGTCGACGGCCACCTGGCCGTCCCGGTACTCCACGATCATCTTCCCGTGGATCACGTCGATCTTCTCGACACGGTCGAGATCGACCCGCCGGCGATCTCGCAGCTCTCTCAGGATGAGGCCCTCGTAGTCAAAGCTCTTCGTGCACATGAGCGCGATCGTGAGCACCACCGAGTCGACCCGGTGGGCACCGGTCGGCCAGCGACGCGCCTGCATCGCCCGGATGCCCTCGATCTCACACGGTGTCCCGACGACCGCGATCTTTGGGTTGGGGCCGAGCTTGTACTTGGCCAGGTCGAGCTCGGCCAGCGCCATCGTCTGGTTGTAGAAGCTCCCGGCGGCGGCGAGCACCTCCTCGGCATTCCTCGCGATCGTGGCGACGCCCTTCCAGGGTTGCTCGGGATCGTCGCTGGGCTTGGCCACGAGGGCGCCGTTGATCTCTCCGGCCGCCAGCAGGGCGATGAGCAGGGCGCTCACCGCGCCGCCGTCCTGCACCCCGTCGGTCCGGGTCGAGGCTCGCACCGCGTACTTCTCGACGACCGCGCCGAGTCCCTCGGCCGGCGGGCCGCCGGTGATCTTCCAGTAGGTGTCCGAGGAGTCCGCCCGGACGACGTCGTTCTCGCTCGGCTCGTCCGTTGTCGACGGGGGCCACAGCGCCTCGTAGCGAAGACCGCCGCGGGGACAGAAGTCCCAGCACAGCGAGCAACCGGTGCACATCTTGACCAGCTCGGGCAGGAACGTGTCCTCGTTGATCCCGATCGAGTTTGACGGACACGCGGCGACGCACGTGCCGCACTGGATGCAGCGATCGGCGTCGATGACCCCGGCGGCGAGCTCCCAGAACCAGACCTTGCCGGGTGGTTCATCGATCCCGTTCATCTCGTCGCGGAGCCGATAGCGCTTCACGACGCACCCTCCGAGACGCCGACGTCGGCCCCGACCATGATCGCCCGGAGCTCGGAGTTCTCGACCCGCCGGGCCCAGGCGTAGAAGGGCTCCTCGTTGCGACGGTCGTTGGCGAACCGGACCAGGAGGTTTGAGAGGGCGGCCGGTGCCGTGTCGACGGGCACCGCCCCGGCGATCCAGTCGATGAAGGCGGCGTCGGGTCCGAGGGAGCCGCCGAGTCCGATGTCGACCGCCTCTTCGATGTGCTCGCCGACATGGGCGACGTCGCCCCGCAGTCCGATGTCGGCGATCTGGGGCTGCGCGCAACTGGCCGAGCACCCCGAGAAGTGCATCCGGATCACCCCGCGGTCCTCGCCCCGCACCGACCGGCTGTTCTCGGGACGCTTTCCGAGTGCGATGGGCACCGGTGACGGGCCATCGGCGTCCTCGGCAAGCTGGCTGTCGAGCCACCGGGCCAGCTTGACGCCGCGCTCTTTTGTCTCCACGACGGCGAACCGGCAGAACTCCGACCCCGTGCACGCCATGACGCCGCGCTCGAACGGGCCCGGGAAGGGCGAGTACTTCTGGACCAGCTCCTCGGCCAACAGGTCGTCCAACCGGTCCTCGGGCACGCCCGTGAGCACGAAGTTCTGATCGGTGCCGAGCCGGACCGTGCCGTCGCCGTAGGTCCGGGAGAGCCGGGCCGCCTCCACGAGCTCGATCCCCCGCATCCGCCCGACAGGCACCGAGCAGCCCACATAGAAGAGGCCCTCGTCCCGCTGCGCGTGCACCCCGACGTGGTCGCCGCGGTACCCGGTGGTGAGGTCGGTGCCCGCGGGCTGCAGGGTGAGCCGGGTCCGCGCGTCGACGGCGGCCCGGAAGCCCTCGGGGCCGAGCTCTTGGACCAGGTAGCGCATACGGGCGAGCCCGCGATTCTCACGGTTCCCGAGCTCACCGAACGTCTGGGAGATGGCCCGGCACAGCTCCACCGCCTCCTCGGGTCGGACGAACACGTCCATGTCCGATGCCATGCGCTCGCCGTCGGAGAGGCCGCCGCCGACCAGGACGTTGAATCCGATCGTCCCGTCGTCGGCCCGGGCCGGCCACAGGCCGATGTCGTTGATCTCGATCCGGGCGCAGTCCTCGCGGCATCCGGTGACACCGATCTTGAACTTCCGGGGGAGGTTCGAGTACTCCCGGTTGCCCGTGAAGAAGTCGGAGATCTCGCGGGCGACCGGGTACGCGTCGAAGACCTCGTTGGCGTCGACCCCGGCCACCGCGCAGCAGGTCACGTTCCGGTTGGAGTCGCCGCACGCTTGCAGGGTGGTGACCCCGACGTCCCAGAGCCGTTGCCAGATCCGGGGCACGTCCTCGATCCGGATCCAGTGCACCTGGACGTCCTGGCGGGTCGTGATGTCGGCGTAGCGGTTCCCGAACACCTCGCTGTCGTCGGGCCCCTCCGCGAACGCGTCGGCGATCACCCCGATCTCGCGCAGTTGCTCGGCCTTCAGCTGCCCGCCCGGGACCTTGATGCGCAGCATGAAGGCGTCACCGCCCTGGCGCTGGGGATACAGGCCCACCCACTTCAGCCGTTCGATCTCGCCGGGGGTCGAGTAGATCCCGGCCGGCCCCTCGATGGAGTACTTGGCGATGACGTCCCGGGCCGCCTCGACCGGGTGCCGGTCCAGCTTGAACCGCTCGACCTCGCTCAGCTCGCCGAGCCACCGGTACGGGTTGACGAACGCCATCGGGCGGTCGCTGCCCCGAAATCGGATGCCGTATGGGTTGTCCGGGTCCCGGGCCATCTCAGGTGTGGAGCCCGCACTCGGTCTTGTCGGAATCCGCCCACCGGCCGGCACGGGGGTCCTCCCCGTCGGCGACCGGCCGGGTCGTGGGCGCGCACCCGATGGACCGATAGCCCTGCGTCATGAGCGGATGGACCGGCAGGTCGTGATCGGCCTCGTAGGAGGCGATGTCCTCATCGGTCCAGGTGGCAAGCGGATTGATCTTGACCAGGCCGAACGCGTCGTCGAATCCGACCACCCGTATCGCCGCCCGGGTCGCTGCGTCGACGCGCTTCAACCCGGTGATCCAGGCGGCCTTGCCGGCCAGGGCCCCCTTGAGGGGCTCCACCTTGCGGAACTCGCAGCACCGGGCGCTGCCGCACGGCCACGCCGCGGCATCGGGACCCGGCTTGGTCACCGTCAGGTTCAGGTCGTAGCGGGCCCGGGAGCGTTCCACCAGGTCCAGGGTCTCGGGAAAGTGCGCCTCCGTGTCGAGGAAGACCACCTCGATCGTGGGGTCCTGGGCATGGACCAGGTCGACGATCACGACGTCCTGGAAGGAGCATGCGAGCACCAGCGAGTGACCGAACCGCTCGAGGGCCCAGGAGATGACCTTGCCGGCCGGCGCGGTCTCCATTTCGGCGTCCGCCGAGGCCAGTTCGTCGAGCAATTCCGCCTCCGGGCTCGTGGTCAGGTCGCTCATTGCTGCACCCTCTCGGGGGTGGGCTGGCCCCCCTTTTGCGCTCGGGCGGACCGCCACCGTTTGGGGGATCCGACTTGTCGGGCGACTTGTGGAGGAGTATACATGACC
This sequence comes from Acidimicrobiaceae bacterium, assembly GCA_003161255.1. GTDB lineage: Bacteria > Actinomycetota > Acidimicrobiia > Acidimicrobiales > RAAP-2 > Palsa-461. The sequence goes on from PMOQ01000035.1 coordinate 23,661, forward strand.
TAGTAGGTCAAGTTTTGCCGCCATGGGCGGCGCCCGAGACGACCATATGACACCCACCGACACCGCCACCGCCGCCCCGCTGCCGAGGCTCCACGCCGACGGACCGGGCCACCACGCGGATCATCTCGCGCTCCTCGAGTCCCACGCGATCTTCGTCCTGCGCGAGGTCGCTGCGGAGTCGGAGCGACCGGTCCTCCTCTTCAGCGGCGGCAAGGACTCCGCCGTGCTGCTGCACCTGGCCGTGAAGGCGTTCCGGCCGGGGCGGTTCCCGTTCCCGATCATGCACATCGACACCGGGCACAACTTCCCCGAGGTCATCACCTACCGCGACGCCCGGATCGCCGAACTCGGCGAGCGGCTGATCGTGGCCAGTGTCCAGGACTCGATCGATCTCGGCCGCGTCGCCGACCCCGGCCAGGGCAAGTCCCGCAACCGCCTCCAGGCGACCACGCTGCTCGACGCGATCAGCAAGCACTCGTTCGACGCCGCGATCGGCGGGGCGCGGCGCGACGAGGACAAGGCGAGGGCGAAGGAGCGGGTGCTCAGCTTCCGCGACGCCTTCGGCCAGTGGGACCCCAAGCGTCAGCGCCCCGAGCTCTGGCAGCTGTACCAGGGCCGGGTGCTTCCCGGCGAGCACGTGCGCGCCTTCCCGCTGTCGGACTGGACCGAGCTCGACATCTGGCAGTACATCGCCCGCGAGCGGATCGAGCTCGCCCCGATCTACTTCTCCCACCACCGGCCGGTCGTCCAACGCGACGGGATGCTGCTCGCGCTCGGCGAGTGGGTCACCCCCGAACCCGGCGAGGTGGTCGAGGACGCGAGCGTGCGATTCCGCACGGTCGGCGACGCGACCTGCACCGGTGCGGTCCGTTCCGAGGCGACCACGTTCGGCGAGATCATCGCCGAGGTCGCCACCGCCCGGACCTCGGAGCGGGGCGCGACCAGGGCCGACGACCGTTTCTCGGAAACCGCGATGGAAGACCGGAAGCGCGAGGGGTACTTCTAGGAGATGGCGCCGGTGGAACCACCCGGCGCGTCAGTGGCGACCGACGGATCGGGGGTGGATCTCCTCCGGTTCGCAGCCATCGGCTCGGTTGACGACGGCAAGTCGACACTGATCGGCCGGCTCCTCTTCGATACCCAGCAGCTCTTCGACGACCAGCTCGAGGCCGTCAGCGTGGCATCGCGTCGGCGCGGCATCGGCGAGATGGACCTGTCGCTCGTCACCGACGGTCTCCGGGCCGAGCGCGAGCAGGGCATCACGATCGACGTCGCCTACCGCTACGCCGCCACCCCGACACGCAAATACATCATCGCCGACTGCCCGGGCCACGTGCAGTACACGGCCAACATGGCCACCGGCGCGTCGACCGCGGATCTGGCCCTGGTCGTCGTCGACGTCACGAGCGGCTTGCGGGAGCAGACCCGCCGCCACACCTGCATCGCTGCGCTCCTGGGCGTCGACCAGCTGGTGGTGGTGGCCAACAAGATGGACCTGGTCGACTGGGACCGCGACGCCTACGAGAACGTGGCCCGGCAGATGGGCACGCTGGCACGGCGACTCTCGATCGAGTCGTGCACGGTCGTGCCGATCTCGGCGCTGCACGGGGACAACGTGGTCGAGCGGTCCGACGCCGCGCCCTGGTACGACGGCCCGACGGTGCTCCAGGCGTTGGAACGCGCACCGGCCGGCGGATGGGCGGCCGTCCACGGCACCCACGTCGGCACCGGGGCCAGACTGCCCGTCCAATGGGTGCTCCGTCACGGCGGCGGACGCTCGTATGCGGGGATCGTCGGTGGCGGGCCGCTGCGGCCGGATGACGAGGTGGTCGTGCTCCCGGGGGGCCAGCGCACCACCGTGACCGCCATCACCACCTACGACGGGGCGCTCGACGAGGCGCCCGTCGGCATGTCGGTGTCGGTCGACCTCGCACACGACATCGACGTCTCGCGCGGGGACCTCATCGCGTCGGCCGACGAGCCGCCCCTCGTCACGAGCGACATCGAGGCGACCGTGTGCTGGTTCGGCAACCGGCCGCTGCGCAAGGGCGACCGCCTCCGGGTGAAGCACACGACTCGGGTGGCGCCGGCCCGGGTGACCGAGGTGCTGTCCCGCTTCGACGTGAACGACCTCACCCTCGTCGACGCCGGCGAGCTCGCCGACAACGAGATCGGGGTGGTTCGCCTCTCGACCGGCACCCCGCTCGCCGTCGACCCGTATCGGACCAACCGGGTGACCGGCAGCTTCGTCCTGGTGGACGCGGCCACGAACGCGACGCTCGCGGCGTGCATGGTCGGCGCGCCGCCCCTGGCCGAGAGCCACATCCACCTCGTGCGCTAGCGCGATGCCGGCGCCCCCCTACCCAGTCGTGCTCCGGGTCGAGGGCCGCCCGTGCCTCGTCGTCGGCGGCGGGCCCGTCGCGGCCCGCAAGGTCACCGACCTCTTCGAGTGCGGAGCGCACGTCACCGTCGTCGCCCCCGACATCGATCCCTCGATCGATGCGCTCAGGGCCGCGGCCGAGCAATGCGACCGGCACCTCCAGGTCGAGCGGCGCCCGTACCGTGCCGGCGAGGCGGCGCGCTACCGGTTGGTGGTCACCGCGACCGGGATACCCGCGGTCGACCGCAGAGCGGCCGCCGATGCCGAGTCGGCCGGCATCTGGGTGAACAGCGCCGATGACGCCGACCACTGCACCTTCTTCCTGCCGTCGGTCCACCGGGAGGGCGCGGTGTCGGTGTCCGTCTCGACCGGGGGGGCGAGCCCCGCACTGGCCGCGTGGCTGCGGCGGCGCATCGCGGAGTCCCTCGGGCCACACCTGGGCGACCTGGCCGACCTGCTCGAGGGCGGGCGGGAGGCACTGCGTGACGCGGGCCGACCGACCAGCTCGGTCGACTGGACCGCGCTCTTGGACGGCGAGCTGCCTGCGCTGGTCCGGGACGCGCGGATCGACGAGGCGAGATCGGTCATCGCCCGAGCCGTCGCCGAGGCGATCGAGGGCGGCCGGCGTCCCTAGGTCAGCCCGGCTTGGCCACCATGACCACGGTGGCCGTGATGAAGATCACCGCGAGGACGGCGCCGAGAAGTCCGACGATGGCGCAGTCCCGACGGGTCGAAGGCCCGATCGGGGTCGAGGCCTCATCGGGAGGGCCCGCGGCCAGGGCCGCCTGAATGCGACGTTCGGCCGGCCACAAGAGGCCCTCGGCCGCCCCGATGGCGAGCGCCCAGAGGACGAGGCCGGCCACCACCCAGGCGTCGCCGATCCGCAGGTGGTCGTGGGAGTCGGCGAGCAGCGCGAACCCGAAGAGCGGTACGCCGTAGACGACCCGGCCGACCCAGTTGACGCCCGGGGCGAAGTAGCGGACAACGGTCGACCCGGGCCCGTTCCTGCGCAGGCGGACCGCCTGGACGCCACTCGTGGCGAGCGCCCCGAACCCGAAGATCGTGCACGCGACGTGCCCGATCAAGAGCAGGTCGAAGGCCGGCTTGTCCGCGCCGAGGGCGAGATGGAGTCCGGCCGGCGCCATCCCCCATTCTCCCTCCGCCCGTCGCCGAGGACCCCCTGCCTAGGCGGTACCGTAGAAGCCGTGAGGGAAACCCCGTCTCCGAACGCCGACAGGCGGTCCGCGACGGCTCCGTCGCGGTGAACGAGCTCCGCCTCGACCCCCTCTCCGGACGCTGGGTGGCCGTGAGTGGCGCCCGGGCCGACCGACCCCACGCGTTCTCACTCTCACGGACCCCCATCGAGGACGACCGCCCGTGCCCGTTCTGTCCGGGCCACGAGGAGGCGAGCCCACCGGCGCTCGAGACCTACGGCCCGGCCGGCAACTGGCTGGTCAGGGTGGTGCCGAACCTCTATCCGGCCTTCGAGGGCGACCAGCCCTTCGTGGTCGAGAACCGCGGCCCGGTGTTCACCCAGGCGACGGCCGGCGGGATCCACGAGATCCTGATCCTGTCCCCCGACCACGACACGTCGTGGGCCGACCTCTCCGACGAGCAGGCCGGCCTGGTGATGGCGGCGCTGCGCGACCGGATCGAGGAGCATTCCCAGCAGTCCTACCTCCGCTACAGCCAGGCCATCCTCAACTGCGGTCGGGAGGCCGGGGCGTCGCTCGAGCACCCCCACGGCCAGCTGCTCGGTATGTCCTTCGTCCCGCGCGAGCTCTCGGAAGAGGTGGCCCGATTCGCGAAGTTCGCCGGCGGCTGTCTTCTGTGCACGACCGTCGACGCAGAGGAGAACGCGGCGTGCCGGGTCGTGTACGCCGACGACAAGACCGTGGTGGTGTGCCCGTTCTGGAGCGCCGTTCCCTTCGAGATGCTGGTCATCCCGCGGGCCCACACCCCGCACCTGTACCGCAGCCCGACCGAGGACCTCGTCTCGGTCGGCAAGTCGCTGCGCGACTGCCTGAAGCACCTGCGCGAGCGGGTCGGCGATGTCGCGTACAACATCGTCTTCCACTCGGCCCCCTACCGCGTCAACGAGCCGTACCATTGGCACGTCCACGTGTGGCCCAAGGTGACGACGAGGGCCGGCTTCGAGCTCGGCACCGGCGTCGCGATCAACATCGTGGCCCCGGAGGCCGCGGCCGAGGAACTCGGCGTCGCCGTCCCGGTCCACTGACGCCGCGAGCCTCGGAGCCGGCCCCTCAGAAGTAAAGGCGGAACCCCCGCACCGGGGCGTCCATCCCGACCGATTCGTAGAGCCCGTGGGCGTCGGCGCGCCTCGCACCGCTCAAGAGCTGCAGCTTGTAGCAGCCGGCACCGATCGCGAGCGAGAACGCGCTCTGCATGAGGGCGCTCGCGATCCCCGTTCGGCGCTCCGACGAATCGACGACCACGTTCTCGACGGCCGCCCAGGGGGCGCCGCCGTGGGTGACGTTGTCGATCACGATGAGATCGAGCGTCCCGACCAACCGCGTGCCCCGCGCCGCCACCAGCACCGCCCGTCTGTCGTCGGCGAGGATCCGGAGGAACGCCTCGCGGCCGGCGGGCCGGCGTTCGGACGGGTCGACGAGCAGTCCGAGCAGTTGGTCGAGCTGGTCGAAGTCCCCCGGCACCGCGTCACGAACCTCCAGATCACCATGACGCGCCGAGAAACCGGCCGGGAGATGTGGCGGGTGCGCGCCCCCGCCGGTACTCATCCGAGGAACGGTGCCGCGACCCCGTCGAGGAGCTCGCGATCGACGGTCTTCGGTTTCCCGACCGCGTCGCTCAGGGGGATCCGGACGATCGCGGCCGCTTGCAGCGCCACCATGATGCCGAAGTCCCCGTCGTGCACCGCCTCGATCGCGGCGACGCCGAAGCGGGTCGCGAGCACGCGATCGAACGCGGTGGGCGACCCGCCCCGCTGGATGTGACCGAGCGTTGTCGAGCGGGCCTCGTAGCCGGTCCGTCGCTCCAACTCTCCGGCGAGCCAGGCCCCGATGCCGCCGAGACGCGCGTGGCCGAACGGGTCCGTCGGCGCATCGGAGCGGGCCCCGGCGGCCGCCTCGGCTTCGATCGCGTGGGCGGGCAGAGCGCCCTCTGCCACCACCACGATGGAAAAGAACTGGCCGCGCTCGTGGCGCCGGAGGAGCTTGGCGCAGACCTCGTCCAGGTCGAAGGGGACCTCGGGGACCAGGATCTCGGCAGCGCCACCGGCGATGCCGGCCGCAGTCGCGATCCACCCGGCGTTGCGGCCCATGACCTCGCACACGATGATGCGGTGGTGCGACTCGGCGGTCGTGCCCAGGCGGTCGATCGCCTCGGTGGCCGTCTGGACGGCGGTCTGGAACCCGAAGGTGACCTCGGTCCCCGATAGGTCGTTGTCGATCGTCTTCGGCACCCCGACGACCCGCACCCCCATGGCCCCGAGCCGGTTGGCCACCCCGAGGGTGTCGTCACCGCCGATGGCGACCACCACGTCCACGCCCCGCTCGGCCAGGTTCGCGATGACCCGCTCGGGCCCTCGCTCCTCGGCAAACGGATTGGTGCGGGACGTCCCGAGCACGGTGCCCCCGAGGGCGAGCAGCCCGTCGGACTCGACCGGATCGAGGAGCCGGGCCCGGTCGTCGAGCACGCCGCGCCAACCGTCCAGGTAGCCGAGGGTCTCGTAGCCGTACCGGACGTGCCCGGCGATCACGACGGCCCTGATGACCGCGTTCAGTCCGGGGCAATCGCCGCCACCGGTGAGCACCCCGAGCCGCATCGGCCCCAGTGTTCCACGGCCGGTCGCCGGGTCACGAAGGGTTCAGACGGTCGATCGGCCCATCTCGAATGCCGCCACCAACTCCGATACCACCGCACGATCGGGCGGCACCAGCTCCTCGATACCCGGCGTGCCGAGATACCCGGCCAGGAACGCCCGGCGGTTGCGCTCCTCCCAGGCCGCCCCGGCCGACTCGAGCCCCGGCCGCAATGCCGGGTCGCGCTCTTCGAGCGCCGCCACGGCCACGCGGTGGAGCGACCACAGCACGTCGGCCACGTCGGCCAGCGGCGATCGGAACAACGGCGCCCCTTCGGCGTCGACGCCGCCGGGCAGCCAGTCCGCCACCACCCACCCCTGGTCGGTCCTCGCCACGCGACCGAGGTTCAGGTCGCCATGGGTTCGGACCATGGCCGAGCGATCGCCGGAGCCGCCCAGTGCCCGCAACCGGTCCCGGGCACCGGGCACGGCGAGGAGCTCCGGGCTCAGCCGTTCCGCCACCGACTCGACCTCGGCGGCCCAATCGGCCACGGCACCGCTGCGGCGGCCGAACGCCTTGTCCGAGGCGAGGTGCATCCGCGCGGCCATCCTGCCGAGCGCGCGGGCCTCCAGGGCGAAGTCCCCACCAGCCTGCTCGGGCCTGACCCCCGATCCGTACAGGTCCCGCAGCGAGGTCATGGCGAGCGCCCAACCGGGTGCGCTGCCGATCAACAGCTCCTGGACGATGCCGAGGTCTCGGCCCTGGCGCCGCCACAGCGCGATGGGGGCGGCCAGGTGGTTGAACCCGACCTCGTCCAGCCTGACCAGCATCTCGACCGCCGGGTGGGGACCGTCGGTGAGCCACGGGAACACCGAGAACGAGCTCCGGTCCTCGATGTCGAGGACCACCGCGTTCTCGTCGTCGTGGGCGATCGACACCACGCCGGGCTCCTCGCCCACGATGGCGATCATGACGAGAGGCGCCAGTTCCACGTCCCACAACGCGTCGACGGCCTGCGCCACACCCGGCTCGTCGTCGAACAAACCCAGCACCCCGTCGTCGGCCCCCCGCAGCATCCGGACCTCCTGGTGGATGCCGTGCAGCCCCAGCACCAGATGGGCGATCCGGCCGTCGACCCTGGCCACGACGTCGAGCAGCCCCGGACGCCCGGCCAACAGAACCTCGACCTCGATCACCTCGATCGTCCCGGCGGACTCCACGCCCCGGCGGGCCAGCCAGGTCTGCATCAGCGGGACGAAGCTCTCCCGGCGGGCCTCGGTGAGCTCGAGCATGGCCCCGATCATCCGATCACCTCGTCTGGAAACGGCGGCTCCTGCACCAGCTCGAACCAGAGATACCCGTACGGTCCCAACGCAATCGTGTACGGCTCGTCGGAGATGACCGGGAACGGCACCCGCCCCAGTACCTCGACCGGCGTGTAGCCCGACCAGCGGGGCAGCGACAACTCGGCCGGCTGGGCGAAGCGGCTCAGGTTGTGCACGCACAGCACGGCCTGGAACCGGCGCACCACCTCGTCGCCTGGGCCCTCGTTCCCGGCCGGCACCGTGCGGGCCATCACCATGGCACGGTCCCAGTCACGCCCTTCGAGCCCGGCATCGAGCGTCGACTGGTGAGCGGCATGGGAGCCGGGCGCTGGCGTCAATATGTCGGCCACCTCGCCCGAGCGCATGTACGCCAGTGCGGAGGGGTTGGCGCACGGCAGGACTTCCATCTCTCCCACGCCCATCACCGGGAGGGCGCGGCGCTCGTTCAACA
>PMOQ01000021.1 GCA_003161255.1 Acidimicrobiaceae bacterium
GAGCTGGGTTTAGAACGTCGCGAGACAGTGAACTAACCGCGCTGTCTATAAACTTGGCCATATGCTGGAAACGCCGTGGATCCTGCGCTACTCATTTTCGGAATAACATCCATGTAACAACCGCTTTGTACGCTGCGGTCATGGATGCCGAGGACAGTGACAATGCGTCAGGTGCGGTCAATCAGCAGGAAAGGCTGGAGGCGTACATAGCGGGTTTCGTCGATGGAGAAGGCTGCTTTCATGTGGCAATCCAACGCAATCCAACGCATTCCGAGCATGAGAACGGGATGGCAACTAGTCCCGGAGTTCCGTGTCAGCCAGGACGTGGTACGGGTCGAGCTCTTGAAGCTCGTTCAGACCACATTGGGCTGTGGATGGCTCCGCGAGAATCACCGATGGTCGAACGATCACACGTATGTGCTGGTCGTGCGCCGGCGGGAGGACTTGCTCGGAAGCGTGCTTCCATTCTTCGAACGAAACCCCCTCCTGAGTGCAAAGCAGCGGGAAGTCGAGATCTTCGGTGCCGTCGTTCAGGCGATGACTCGAGGTGAACACCGGACAGTCGCTGGATTCGAGCGACTGTCCGCGATGGCCCGCCGAATGAATGGCAACGGAAGGTGCCGCCGCCGGTGGGCACCTTCCGCTGACGAATGCACTCAGACTCCAGAATCCTCAGAGACCAGACGCCAGGCACTCGTCCGAACCACGGATGAGTGAAGGGATGGTCCGATCTGCATGGCGACATGCAGAGTCAGGCAGAAATGACCTGGCCATCGAACGAACAGTTCGGTGTAACAACAATGTCGGTCCCTATCCGATGCAGCCGTAGGAGATCTGAGAAAGGCTGTCCCTAGTACGAGAGGACCGGGACGGACGTAGCTCTCGTGTGCCAGTTGTCCTGCCAAGGGCACGGCTGGTTTGCGACCTACGGATGGGATAAGCGCTGAAGGCATCTAAGTGCGAAGCCCGTTTCGAGATGAGATCTCCCTCAGGGAAACCTGGTAAGGCCCGTGGCTAGATCACCACGTTGATAGGCCGGAGGTGTACGCACAGCAATGTGTTCAGCCGACCGGTACTAATCGGCCGAGGGCTTGGAGCTTTGCTCGTGCTCGCTTTGGAACGCTCAGGGCTGCTTGGCAGCTGAATCCCCTCGGGGAGAGCGCATGGTTTCCGGTGGCCATGGCGGCGGGGAAACACCCGTTCCCATTCCGAACACGGCAGTTAAGCCCGCCAGCGCCGATGGTACTTGGGGGGAGGCCCCCTGGGAGAGTAGGACGCCGCCGGGATTTCTTTATGACATGGGCCCGTCGCATCGCGACGGGCCCATGTCATGTCTCCTGTCAGAAAAGAGCGCATCACAACGCACGTACACTCGCTCGGTGCCGACGGACCCCAAGCGCCCTTCTGCGCGGCGTCCGACGACACGCAGCGCGCAACCGCCAAAGCCACGGTCCCCGTCTCGTTCGGCGGGTTCGGGCCGCCCGTCGAGGCCTGGGGGAGCATCGGCTCGACCTGATCGACCGGCTGCCCGGACTTGGACTCCTAAGCCCAGGACTTCGGATCGCCCGACAGGTTCCGGGCGCCCGCCTCGAGGCGGGGGTCCGGCCACTCGTACCGGCCGACCGGCAAGTCGAGCAGGCCAATCCAGGTCACGGACGCCCGATCGTGCCGAAGGTCACGGACGCCCAGCCCGGTCCGGTGCCGCAGCCACCCGCACGTGGCGGCCCGATCCCGACAAAAGCTCTCGTGGCCCGAGGGCAACTGCTCGTTCAGGCGATCAACGATCCAGCGATCGAGATGGACCGCCACGCGGTGATCGCCCCCGGTTTGACCGCGGACGTTCCACCGGACCGACCAGCGATCGGGGCAAGCGGTCATACAGCCCGCGTCCTCCGGCGGCCCGCGGTGCCTCGGACACCGGAGATCGGTTTGGCCGGGATCGTCAGAGCGACGATCGGCGACGGGGCGGACCGCGCCGGCCAGGTCGCGACGAACGGGATGCGACTGGTTCCGGATCGCGCCCTAAAGGTCGTCCGGTTCGTTCAGGCAGCCGATCCGAGACGACCGGTGGCAGGCTTCCGGCCGTAGGCCGCGGATGGGGTGGAGTCGCACGCAGAGGTGCTTTTCAAGTCGATCGGGCAGCCGGCGATGCCATGAAGGGCGACAAGCCGGCTTGGGGATCTTCGAAGGAACCGCCGGCACCAATGGATAGGTGGGAACGTGTCGAGGGCAGACCCAACTCGCGTGGGACGAAACCTCGGAGTGCATCGGGATCGCCAGATGTCCCCGTCTCCCGAGTACCGCATACAAAGCCGCTACCGATGGCTGTTGCGGCCGAGATCCGTGAATCTTCGTTCACCGCCACGCAACGCCAACGCGAGTACCTGCTGCGTCGGGCCGAACAAGCCATCGGTGCCTATGAGGCGGGCCGATTCCCCGAGGCTCTGCGTTTGGCCAAGGCGGTCCTCACCGAGGCCCCACTGGTCGCAGCGATCGTCAAGGTCGCTGGCTTGGCGTCGTATCGGCTCGGGCGCTGGCGCGAGGCCATCAAGTATCTCGAGGCCTACGGCGAGACGAGTGGCGACATCGATCAGACACCCGCGCTCATGGATTGCTACCGGGCCCTCGGGAGAACGGTCAAGGTCGCCGAACTCTGGACCGAGCTTCGCCGGGGCTCTCCTTCCACCGAGGTGATGGCCGAGGCGAGGATTGTGGGGGCCGGCGCACTGGCCGACACCGGAGATCTCGGGGGCGCGATCTCGCTCCTGGCCGGAGGGGGCACCACCAAGGCTCTTCGAAACCCCGCCGAGCGGCACCTGCGCCAGTGGTACGCGCTGGGTGACCTTTACGAGCGGGCAGGCGACGTGCCCCGGGCCCGCGACCTGTTCATGCGAGTGGTCCGGGCCGATCCGGATGCCTACGACGTCCGCACCCGGTTGGAGTCTCTCGGACGCCAACGGCGGTCTGGGCGCACAAGCCCCGGCCGAGCGGCCACGAAGAAGGCGGAACGGGATGCCAAGAAGACGGCCACCGGACGGCGGTCTCCGAGTCCGAGCGATTCGGGACCGGACCGTTAGGCTTCGCGAAGAGCCGCTTTACTCAGGAGTGTCAATGGATACCCACCAGCTGCTCGGCGATGAAGCCGACTCCCTTTTGAATCACGAGTGCAAGGCGTTCCCAGCCGAACACCTTGTCCCACCGGGTCCGGACTTCTTGTCTCGGGTGTTCCGCGACACCGACCGGAACCCAACCACGCTGCGCAACCTCGGGACCCTCTATCGGCACGGCCGACTGGGGGGTACGGGGTACCTATCGATCCTGCCGGTCGACCAGGGCATCGAGCATTCTGCCGCCGCGAGCTTTTCGAAGAACCCGGCCTACTTCGACCCGGCGAATCTCTGTGAGCTCGCGATTGCCGGCGACTGCAGCGGCATCGCCACGACCCTCGGCACCCTCGGGGCGGTCTCGCGGCGTTTCGTGCATCGCATCCCATTCATTGTGAAGCTCAACCACAACGACTTCTTGAACTACCCGAACACCTACGACCAGGTGCTTTTCGCCAACGCCGGCCAGGCCGCTGACCTTGGGGCGGTCGGTGTCGGCGCCACTATCTACTTCGGCTCGCCTGAGGCAGACCGCCAGATCCACGAGGTGTCGGCGGCCTTCGCTGAGGCCCATCGTCTCGGCATGTTCACCGTGCTGTGGTGCTACCT
>PMOQ01000014.1:0-2017 GCA_003161255.1 Acidimicrobiaceae bacterium
AAGTGCATCTCGATCTTGATCGTCCCGTCGCCGGCACAGGCCTCGCAGCGGCCGCCCCGGACGTTGAACGAGAAGCGCCCGGGCTGGTAGCCACGGACCTTTGCCTCGGGTGTCTGGCTGAACAGCCGCCGGACATGGTCGAACACCCCCGTGTAGGTGGCCGGGTTCGACCGCGGGGTCCGGCCGATCGGGGCCTGGTCGACGTCGACGACCTTGTCCAGATGCTCGATCCCGCTCACGCTGTGATGACGGCCGGGGATCGCCTTGGCCCGCTGGAGCTGGTGGGCCAGCGACCGCAGGAGGATGTCGTTCACGAGCGTCGATTTCCCCGAACCCGACACGCCGGTCACCGCGATCATGCAGCCGAGTGGGAACGCGACGTCGATGTCGGCCAGGTTGTGCTCCCGTGCCCCTCGCACCACGACGGTCTTGCCGCTTCCGGGCCGGCGGGTGTCGGGCACCGGGATCTTCCGGCGGCCTGACAGGTAGTTGCCGGTGATCGATTCCTTGTTGGACACGAGGCCCTTCGGCCCGGTCACCGACCCGGCGTGCACCACCTTCCCGCCGTGCTCGCCCGCGCCCGGGCCGATGTCGACGACGTAGTCGGCGGTGCGGATGGTCTCTTCGTCGTGCTCGACCACGATCACGGTGTTGCCGAGGTCGCGGAGCCTGAGCAACGTGCCGATGAGCCGCTGGTTGTCCCGCTGGTGTAGTCCGATGGACGGCTCGTCGAGCACGTAGAGGACCCCGACCAGCCCGCTGCCGATCTGGCTGGCCAGGCGGATCCGCTGGGCCTCACCCCCCGACAACGTCCCGGCGGACCGGGCCAGCGACAGATACTCGAGGCCGACGTCGAGCAGGAACCGCATCCGCTCGCGCACCTCTTTCAAGACGCGGTCGGCGATCATGTGATCGCGCTCGCTCAACTCGAGGTCGGCGACGGCCTGCACCGCCCGGGCGATCGAGAGCGAGCACAGCTCGTAGATGTTCATCCCGCCGATGGTGACGGCGAGCGACTCGGGTTTGAGCCGCGCGCCGTGGCAGTCCGGGCAGTCGACCTCGCGCATGTACTGCTCGACGTTCTCGCGTGACCAGTCCGACTCGGCGTCGGAGTGGCGCCGGCTCAACCACGGCACGATCCCCTCGAACTGGGCCGTGTAGGAACGCCGCCGACCGAACCGGTTCTTGTACTGGATGTGGACCGGTTTGCCCTGGGAGCCGTAGAGCACCAGCTTGCGGTCCTTGGCCCGGAGCCGCTTCCACGCGGTGCCGACAGAGAAGCCGCCGACCTCGGCCAGCCCGGTCAGGATGCCCGAGAAGTAATCGCTCCGGGCGGTCTGCCACGGCGCGATCGCACCGCCTTCGATCGAGAGATCAGGGTCGGGGACGACCAACTCGGGGTCGACCTCGAACCGCGTCCCGAGCCCCACACAGGTCGGACAGGCGCCGTAGGGGGAGTTGAAAGAGAAGTTCCTCGGTGCCGGCTCCTCGAAGCTGAGGCCACAGTGGGTGCACGCGAGATGCTGGCTGAAGGTGATCCCCTCCTCCCCGTCGGGTTCTTCTTGGCCGGCCTCAGCGACTTGGGCCTTTCCCCGCGTGCCGACCGGGGCGCTGACCATCACCTCGGCCGTCCCGCCGGTGAGCTCGAGCGCGGTCTCGATCGACTCGGTGAGCCGCTCCCGGATGCCGTCGCGACGGATCAGTCGGTCGACCACCACCTCGATCGTGTGCTGCTCGTAGCGGGCCAGCGACAGGTCGGCCCGGTCGGCCAGCTCGAGCGGCACCCCGTCGACGCGGACCCGGGCGAAGCCCTGACGGGCCAGGTCCTCGAGCAGCGAGCTGTACTCGCCCTTCCGGCCCCGGACGATCGGCGCGAGGACCTGGAAGCGGGTGCCCTCCTCCAGCTCGAGCACCCGGTCCACGATCTGCTGGGGGGTCTGCCGGGCCACCGGGCGGCCGCAGCTCGGGCAGTGGGGCTTGCCGACCCGCGCGTACAGCAGCCGCAGGTAGTCGTAGA
>PMOQ01000014.1:2038-19284 GCA_003161255.1 Acidimicrobiaceae bacterium
GGCTTGTCCATCTGGCCCAGGAATTGCCGGGCGTAGGCCGAGAGCGATTCCACGTAGCGGCGTTGCCCCTCGGCATAGATGGTGTCGAAGGCCAGGGAGGACTTTCCCGAGCCGGACAACCCGGTGAAGACGATGAGCCGATCGCGCGGTAGGTCGATCGAGATGTCCTGGAGGTTGTGCTCGCGCGCCCCGCGGATCACCAATTGGTCAGACACAAGCGGAGGATACCGGAGGGGTCTGACGGTTCGATCTTCGGTCAGCCAGCCTCCGCCGTGGATCGCAGATCGACCAGCTCGTCCCGGAGAAGTGCCGCCTCCTCGAAGCGCAGCTCGGCGGCGGCCCGACGCATCTCGGCCTCGATCTCGCCGATGATCTTGACCAGCTCCGGCGGCCCGACCGCCTCCCTGGGCTTCCCCTGGTCGATGAGGCCGGCCCGTGCACGAAGCGCCTTGGTGCCCTGGCGAGACCGCACCTCGGCCCGGCTCCGCTTGGCCCGGGCCGACCCGTCACCGCTCCCCCGCAGCCGTTCCAGGATGTCGGTCACGGCCTTGCGGATGGTCTGGGGGTCGATCCCGTGCTCCAGGTTGTAGGCGATCTGTCGCTCCCGACGCCGCTGGGTCACCGATACCGCCTCGCGCATCGAGTCGGTGATCGTGTCGGCGTAGAGGACGACGCTCCCCTCGACGTTGCGGGCGGCCCTCCCCATGGTCTGGATCAACGACGAGGCCGAGCGCAGAAAGCCCTCCTTGTCCGCGTCGAGGATCGCGACCAGGGAGACCTCGGGGAGGTCCAGGCCCTCCCGCAGCAGGTTGATCCCGACCAGCACGTCGATGTCACCCAGGCGCAGGCTTCGGAGGATCTCGATACGCGTGATGGTGTCGATGTCGGAATGGAGGTACTGCACGCGGATCCCGGCGTCGGCGAGGTAGTCCGACAGGTCTTCGGCCATCTTCTTGGTAAGAGTGGTCACGAGCACGCGGTTGTCGTGGGCCACCGCGTCCTCGATCCTCGACATCAGGTCGTCGACCTGTCCCTTGGTCGGCCGCAGGATCACCTCGGGGTCGATCAGGCCGGTCGGGCGGATCACCTGCTCCACGATCTGATTCGACACCTCGAGCTCGTAGGGCCCCGGGGTGGCTGACACGAAGACCGCCTGGGGGGTGCGTTCCACGAACTCGTCGAAGCGGAGCGGCCGGTTGTCGATGGCCGACGGGAGGCGGAACCCGTGCTCGACCAGCACGTCCTTGCGGGACCGGTCGCCGGCATGCTGTCCGTGGAGCTGCGGAACCGCGACGTGGCTCTCGTCGATGACGGTCACGTAGTCCTTCGGGAAGAAGTCGAGCAGCGTGTAGGGCGTCTGGCCCGGCCTTCGGCCGTCGAGATGGCGGCTGTAGTTCTCGATCCCCGAGCACACACCGGTCTCCGCGAGCATTTCGAGGTCGTGCTGCGTACGCACCCGGAGCCGCTGGGCCTCGAGCAGCTTGCCCTCGCCCTGGAGTTGAGCCAGCCGCTCCTGCAGCTCCGCCTCGATCGTCGTGATGGCGCGCTGGATCGCCTCGTCCCCGGCCACGTAGTGGGTGTTGGCGAAGATGACAATGTCCTCGAGCTCGTCGCCCATCTCGCCGGTCATGACGTCGAACGGCACGATCCGCTCCAGCGAGTCGCCGAAGAACTCCAGGCGGACCGCGGACTCCTCGTAGGCCGGGTGGATCTCGACCGTGTCCCCCCGGGCCCGGAACGTGCCGCGGACGAGGTTCATGTCGTTGCGGTCGTACTGGAGCTCGACGACGCGGCGGAGGAGGTCACGTTGGTCGTGCTCCTCCCCCACCCGCAGGGCGACCGTGCGGTCGCGGTACTCGTCGGGTGAACCGAGGCCGTAGATGCACGACACCGACGCGACGACGATCACGTCTCGGCGAAGGAGCAGGGACGAGGTCGTGGCGTGGCGGAGCCGGTCGATCTCGTCGTTGATCGACGAGTCCTTCTCGATGTACGTGTCGGTCGTAGGTAGATAGGCCTCGGGCTGGTAGTAGTCGTAGTAGGACACGAAGAACTCGACCCGGTTCTTCGGGAAGAGGTCCCGCAGCTCCGACGACAGCTGCGCGGCCAGCGACTTGTTCGGCTCGATGATCAGGGTCGGTCGCTGTGTCTGCTCGATCATCCAAGCGATGGTGGCCGTCTTCCCGCTGCCGGTGATCCCCTGGAGGGTCTGATAGCGGTCGCCCCGCCGGACCCCCTCCACCAGCTCCTTGATCGCGGTCGGCTGGTCCCCGGCGGGCTGAAACGGCGAGACGACCTCGAATTCGGGCACGTCAGCGATGGTATCGGCCGGCTGTGTCAGAGCGGGCCGGCTCGCTCAGGCTCCCGGCGCCGCCCTTCGGTCCTCGATCCAGGCCCACAGGCCGGCGACGGCGGCGTCGAGGTCCTCGATGGAGGACGAGTTGTCGACCACGTAGTCGGCCCCCTCCAGCCGCTCCTCCCGGCCGATCTGGGCCCCGATCCGGGCCAGGGCGTCCTGGCGGTCCATGCCCCGGTCGTTGACCAGCCGATCGACAGCCACCTCGGTCGGGCAGTCGACCACGACCACCGCGCGAAGGCCCAGCGCCTCGCGGTGGGCCGGGCGCAGCAGCGGGATGGCGAACACGACCACGTGGTCGGTCTTCACAAGCTCCTCGCGCAGCTCGCGCATCCGTTCGCCGATGGCAGGGTGGGTGATCGAGTTGAGGTCGGCCAGAGCCGCGGGGTCACTGAACGCGATCTCGGCCAGGGCCGGTCGGTCGATCGTCCCGTCGGCGGCCCTGATCCCCTCGCCGAACCGCTCGATCAACGGTTCGAACGCCGGACCGCCCGGCCGGACCACCTCGCGGGCGACCTGGTCGGCGTCGATCAACTTGGCGCCGAGCGCGACGAGGCGGTCGCTCACGGCCGACTTCCCGCTCCCGATCCCTCCCGTGAGGGCGACGCCAAACACCGAGCTCCGCCACCTTTCTCCGCTCTCGATGCTACCGACCTGGCCAAACGAGCCTCGGAGTGCTCGATATGCTTCCGGACCGGTCCGAACCGATGAGCGTCGCTCCCCTTTCGCCGCCACCGTCGGCAACGCCACCCCCGCACCGCCTGTGGGCGCGCGCCCGCCGACTCGACCCGGTGATGTGCGTGGCCACGGTCGTGCTGGCCGCGGCCACCTACGTCCCGTCGTTCATGACGAAGCCGGGCCTCGTCGCCGACGACTCCAAGCAGTACCTCTACCTCGACCCCGGAAAGCTCATCCAGAGCGCCATGTCGATGTGGAACCCCGACGTTGGGACGGGCACGGTCACCCACCAGAACATCGGCTTCCTGTTCCCGATGGGTCCCTATTACTGGATCGTCCAGCAGCTCCACATCCCGATGTGGGTCGGGCAACGGTTCTGGATGGGGAGCCTCTTCTTCTTCGCCGGCGCCGGCATCTTCTTCCTCGGCAAGTTGCTGGGCCTGAGCCCGTGGGGCCGGATCGCGGCGGGTGCCGCGTACACGTTCACCCCCTTCGTCATCGACTACATCGCCCGGATCTCGGCGATCGTCATGCCCTGGGCGGCCCTCGGCTGGATGGTCGGGCTCGTCATCCTCTCGGTCCGGCGGGGTGGGTGGCGATATCCCGCCCTGTTCGCCATCGTGATCGCGCTGGTCGGTGGGGTGAACGCGACCTCGATCCTCCTGGCCGGCCTCGCCCCGGCCTTCTGGATCGTGAACGCGGTGTGGGTCACGAAGGAGGTGACGTACCGCCAGGCACTGGCGGCGGTCATCCGGATCGGCATCCTGAGCGTGGTCGTGTCCCTGTGGTGGGTGGCCGGGCTGTGGGCCGAGGGGATCTACGGACTCAACATCTTGCGATTCACCGAAACCATCCCGACGGTCACGAGCACGTCGTTGTCCTCCGAGGTGATCCGCGGGCTTGGGTATTGGTTCTTCTACGGCCAGGACAAGTTGCAGCCCTGGACGAGCGCCGCGATCCCGTACATGCAGAACCCCTGGCTGATCGGGGTCGGGTTCGCCGTGCCCGCCGTGTGTGTGGCCGTCGGGGCGCTGGCACGGTGGCGCTACCGCGCCTTCGCGGTGGGCCTTCTCTTCATGGGCATCGTGGCCGCGGTGGCGGCATACCCCCTCGCCCACCCGTCCCCCTTCGGCAAGGCGCTCCGCGCAGCCGGCTCGGGATCGACGATCGGGCTCGCCATGCGCTCGACCAACCGGGTCGTCCCCCTGGTGGTCCTCGGCCTGGCGCTGCTGCTGGGGTCGGGCGTGAGCGCGTTGGCCGCGTCCCACCTCAAGACCGGGCTGTTCGTCCTCGTCGTGGCCGTCGCGCTCGCAGCCGCCGACCTGCCACCGCTCTGGACGGGCAGCCTGGTGGCCAACAATCTCGCCCGCCCCGAGCAGCTTCCGACCTACGTCAAGAAGACGGCCCACTACCTCAACACCCACGGGACCGGCCGGGTGCTCGGGATCCCGGGCGAGGATTTCGCTTACTACCGGTGGGGCGTGACCGGGGACCCGGTCTGGGTGGGTCTGCTCAGCCGCCCCTACGTGGCCCGCCAGGTCGTGCCGCAGGGCGAGCCGTCCAGCGTCGACTTGCTCCAGGCGCTCGACGAATCGATCCAAGACGGGGTCTTCGTCCCGTCGACGCTCGCCCCCATCGCCCGGCTGATGAGCGCCGGCGACATCCTCTTCGAGTCCGACGAGCAGTACGAGCGATTCAACACGGCCCGACCCCAACCGTTGTGGCTCCAGCTGATCGACCCGACGACCGGGATCGGCACGCCCGTCTCGTTCGGCAAGCCGCAGCTCTACAAGACCATCACCTACCCGCTCCAGGACGAGACCCAACTCGGGATCCCGACGGGCGCCTCGGTCCCCCCGCCGACCGCGGTGTTCGCGGTGAGCGACCCGCGGCCGCTCGTGCGAACCGAGACCACCGAGGCACCGCTGCTCGTCGCGGGCAGCGGGGCCGGCCTGGTCAACGCGTCGGCCGCCGGGTTGCTCGACGGGTCCCCCACGATCCTCTACGACGCCTCGTACGCGCACAACAAGGCCGGGTTCGAGAAGGCCATGAAGGATGGGGCCGTCCTCGTCCTCACCGACACCAACCAGCGCCAACAGGACGATTTCGGCTCGATCAACAACAACACGGGGTACGTGGAACAGGCCAACGTGGGACCGCTCGGCCAGGAGCCCCACGAGGTCAGCTTCGGAGCGTTCCCCACCGCCGGGTCGGCCTTCCAGACCGTCACCACCCTGTCGAGCGTGAAGTCCGTCCAGGCGAGCGACTACGGGAACCCGATCACCAACACCCCCGAGGACGCGGCCTACAACGCGTTCGACCAGAACCCCGACACGAGATGGGCCGAGGGCTCCTTCGGACCCGCCACGGGCGCCAAGCTGCGGGTCACGTTGACCAAGCCGGTGACGGCGTCGCAGATCCGGCTCCTCCAACCGCAGACCGGGCCGCGCAACCGGTTCATCACCAAGGTGACCCTGACCTTCAACGAGCGTCGCCCGGTCACGGTGAAGCTCACCAAGACCTCACGCATCGAACCGGGTCAGGTCGTCCACTTCCCCACCCGGAGCTTCACGTCGCTCACGATCACTGTCGACGCCACCAGCTCGGGGCTGCGCAAGGAGTACAACGGGTTCAGCGGCGTCGGGTTCGCCGACGTCACGATCCCCGGCGTGGCGCCGGTGGTCCAGACGCTCCGACTCCCGAGCTCGCTCCTGACCGAAGCCGGACCGTCGTCGATCGCCCACCCCCTCGTCATCTTGATGAACCGGATCCGGGCGGCGGCGGTGCCGCCGAGGAGCGATCCCGAGCTCGACATGTCCCGGAGCTTCACCCTCCCCACCGCCCGGACCTTCTCGGTCGGCGGGACGCTGCGGATCTCGGCCAAAGACGCCGACCCGGTGATCGACCAACTGGTCGGCCGGACCCCGGTGGCCTCACCGGCGCAGAGCGTGTTCGGGACCAAGGTGACCGAGATCGTGTTCGCCAACTCCTCGGGACGGCTGCCGGGCGATGTCGCCGCAGGCGCGTACTCGGCGGTCGACGACAACCCCACCACGTCGTGGATGCCCGGCTTCGGACCGCAGGACGGCAACTGGCTCCAGTACTCGTTCGACAAGCCCCTCACGTTCGACAATCTGAACCTTCAGCTCGTCACCGACGGGCGCCACTCGATCCCGACCCAGCTGACCATCACGACCGACCGCGGGGCCAAGGAGGTCGTGAACCTTCCCCACGTCGCATCCGGCAAGGGACGGCCGCAGGGCTCGACGACGACCGTCCCGCTGAGCTTCCCCCCGATCACCGGCCAGACGGTCCGGATCACCATCGACAAGACGCGGCTCTTGCACGAGCTCGACTACTACTCGAACGGCCACCAGATCTTCCCGGTCGGCATCGCCGAGGTCGGGTTCCCCGGCGTGGTGGCCCCGGCGACGCCGGCCTCCATCCCGGCCGAGTGCTTCGCCGACCTGCTCGCCATCGACGGGACCCCGATCGACATCCGGGTGAGCGGGACGTCGGCGACCGCGCTGTCGAGCGGTGCGCTCCAGATCTCGGGGTGCGGCAACTCGGCCAACGGCATCACCCTCAGCCCCGGCAAGCACGTCGTGCAAACGGCCCCGTATCAGACCGCCGGTCTCGATGTCGACGCGCTGTGGCTGTCATCGGAGACCGGTGGCGGGGCGCTCCCCCTGACCGCCGCCGGGACCATTCCGTACCCGACGCCCCCCACCGCGGCGACACCGGCGGCGCATGTCGTCAGCCAGGGCCGCTATGAGCTCAAGGTGAAGGTCACCGGGAACGGATCCCCGTACTGGTTGGTCCTCGGCCAGAGCCAGAGCAACGGCTGGAAGGCCTCCACGCAATCGGGTCACGCCTTGGGCTCGTCGAGCCTCATCGACGGCTACGCCAACGGTTGGTTGGTATCGGGCGCCGCCGCAACCGGAACGCAGTTGTTCACGTTGGTGTGGGCACCTCAGCACATCGTCAACCTCGCGCTGGCAGCCTCCGCAGCTGGCTTGGCGGTGAGCATCGTGCTCGTGGCCGTGCCACCTCCACTCCTGGCCGCGGGGTGGGAAAGCACCCGCAGGCTCAGGCGACTCCCTCGGCGGCTGTGGCGCCGCCGCAGTCGGAGCGCCGAGTCGGAGCCCGAGGTGGTCCCGGCGCAAGCCGGCTCAACGGAAGGCGACAGGGCGGACGCGGCCATCGTGGGATTCCCTCGGCGGCTATGGCGTCGCAGCCGTCCGACCATCGGCTCCGAGCCCGACGTTGTTCCGACGACACCTGAGCGTTCAACGGAAGGCGACGAGGTGGGCGTCACCGTCGCGGCACGCCATGACCCGACCCGCAACCAACCGGTGCTCACATCTCTCTTGACCACCAGGGGACGCCGCCCACGCTGGTTTGTCATCGTGATCGCTGCCCTCCTGACCGGTGGATTGGCCGGGGCGGTGACGGCGTGGATCGCCGCGCCCATCATCGCCGGCGCGGTCATCATCGGGTGCCTCGTCCCCTGGATTCGCCTGCTCTTCGTCCTGGCCCCGGTGGGCCTACTGGCTGCGACCGGGTACTACATGGTCTACGAGCAGCTGAAGTACCGCTATGTGTCGGCGATCGGTTGGCCGGCCTCGTTCCCTGCCGCCAACACGCTGACGTGGATGGCCGTCGTCGCTCTGTTGGCGGCCGCCGTCGTCGAGGTCGCACGGTGGAGACCATGGAGTCTCGAGCCCGACCCGGTCAAGGCGCCCGAGCCATCGCCGCTGCCGCTGCCGCTACTCCCCGAGCTCCCACCCATGGCCGCGCGCCGGGTCGAGGCATCGACCGACTCCGAAGGGGACCCCGGGTCACCCGCTCAATCCGCAACTCCGGGTTCCGATGGCGCGCCTCTCGGCGAATCCGACACTGCACCCGACGAGGCCCCCACCGACGAAGCCGGCGAGGCAACCGAGTACCAGCCGGCTATCGAGCCGGGCGATGCCACGATGGACGAAACGAAAACCACCGAGAGGGAAGCGACCGAACCCGAGACCACCGAACCCGCTCCAATCGACGAGACCCAATCATCAACCGGGGACGGCGATGGCGACGGCGATGGCGATGGCGATGGCGATGACACCCCGACCACGGCCGAGGCCGACGAACCCCCGACACCCGACTAGCGACCGGTCAGTATCTCCGGCCACAGCTTCGGCCCGACCCAACTTCCGAACCGCGTCACAATCGGCAACGTGTCGGGGTCCGCGGCCTGAGGGCTGCCAAACGAGAACCAAGGGAAGTGGACCCCGTCCGGCGCGCGCACCAAAAGATTGTCAATTGTCGTTTCGAACCTCCCGGCGGGGCACACGACCCGATCGAGATTGACCAGGGTCGTCGTCTTCGGGTTGGCCGCGGCAACCTTGTCGACGATGCCGTTGTATGCGGCCAGTCGGGCCGGCGCGTCGGCGGGCCACGGTTCCCCGTTCGGTTGTTCGCCGCTGCTGTAGCAAGGCGCGTCCAGGAGAGCGACGTGTGCCCCGTGCGACGAGGCGATGTGCACCGCCTGCTCCAACTGTTGTTTGACGTACGCGGCGAATGCGGGAGCGCGGATATCGGTCCACTGCCCGTGCCACTCGACGTTGCTGACCTCCCAACGGCCGAAGAGGATCGCCACCACTCCGGGGTGGTACTTGTGGATCCACGTGGCCCAAAGGGCCGGCCACCGGGCACTCAACGGCGTCGACGGGCGGCAGTGCGGTCCCGGCGGAGCGATCATGCCGAGGGTCTGCATCTCGGTCACCTGGCCGACGCCGCATTCGATGATCCCGCCGTCGATGAAGGTCGCGTTGTAGCGCTTGGCGTCAACGGCGAGGCCGAACCCGAGGGTGACGGCGGTGCTGTCACCGACGAGGAGGACCACCGTCGAGCCGGGCACCACGGCCTCGGGGGGTGCGGCAGGCGTGAGGGGCAACCCAACCGATATCGGCCGTTTCGCCGACACCGCGGGAGGAGCGGCGGTCGGGACCGCCGACGCTGCCACCGCCGCCGATCCGGCCGTCGTCGCCACCACGATGGCCGCGACGCCGGCAAACGCAACCGGGGTGGCCACCCAGGCCCGCCACCGGCGAAGGAGATCACCGTGCCGGATGGGCCGCTCGACCAGATAGAAGGACGCCGTGGCGACGGCCAGCGTGACCCCGAAGCGGATCCCGAACAACGAGTATCCGGTCAACCCGGTCCGCGCCCCGTCGATCCACTGGAACAGCGGGAAATGCCAGAGATAGAGCCCGTAGGAGATGCGCCCGAGGTAGCGCAGCGGCGCGACCGACAGCGCGGTGGCCACCCACGATCGTTGGGAGCACACGACGCAGGCCAGCACCGCCGCTGTCGACGCCGCCGCGACCAGGAAGCCACCCCGCCAGAGGAACGAACCCGTGTACGACACCCGCCACCAGAGCACACCCGTCGCCACCGCCCCGGCACCGCCGGCGAAGGCGAGGCCGACCCGGATGCGATGGCTGGTCGCGGCCCAGCCGGGGTCGCCGCCCGTTGACCGGAGTGAGGCAGGAACCGTCCCGCGGAGCCGGCGGCGCTGGGCGATCATGGCCAACCCCACCGCCAGGGCGGCCCCGACCAGCAGGCACTGGGCATGGGTGTCGGTGCCGTAGTAGAGGCGGGTCGGATCGGTGCCCGGGTGATACAGCACGGCCATCTCGACGGCCGACGCCAGCGCCCCGAGGACGCACACCGCCAACAGCACCCGGAGGCTCTTGGTGAACTTCAGCAAGCCCAGCACGACCAACGGCCACACCAGGTAGAACTGCTCCTCGATGGCCAACGACCAGGTGTGGGTGAGCAGCGACACCGGTCCGGTCTGGACGAAGTAGTTGGTCCCGACAGCGATGAAGTGCCAGTTGGCCACGTAGAACAGCGTCGAGAAGGCGTCGAGACGGAGGTCGGGGTACGTGCCCTTCGGGACGACGAAGGCGGCATAGCAGGTCACGAAGAGCACGACGAGCAGCAGGGCCGGCAGGAGCCGGCGGGCCCGCCGGGCCCAGAACGCCCGCAGTTTGATGGTGGTGCGCTCGCGCCACTCGCCGAGCAGGAGCGTCGTGATGAGGAAGCCCGAGAGCACGAAGAACGTGTCGACGCCGAGGAACCCGGCCGGCAGGAACGGGAGCCCCCCGTGGAACACCAAGACCCCGAGCACCGCGAACGCGCGGATGCCGTCGAGCGCGGGGATGTAGGACAGGTTCGGCTTGCCGCGGGGCGCGTCGGGGCTCACCGGCGCGTCTGGGCCCCCGGCGTCCGACGGCTCTGGGTCTGCCCCCGCGTCCTGCCCCACCTGGTCGGATGCCTCCCGTTGCGGCCAGTGCCGTGTCTCGGCTCGGGCACCGCGAGCCCGCCGGACCAGACCTCGGACCGAGCCCGGTCATTTTCGCAGACCGATGTTCGCTCGAAGCTTCGGCCCGAGGCGTGGTCAAAGCCCCCAGCACAACGCCGGCGCGCCGGTGGGAACCGCCCCGCCCAGGATGGCTATGCCCCGGTTCCCCCGGCCGGGGCCACCGGCAGAGGGGCGGGCGCGGACTCCGCAACGGTCGACCCGGGCATCCGGGGCGGGGCGTCGAACCACGAGAAGAACCGCTTGGCTCGAAGCGCCGGCTTCTCGATCACGAAGTAGCTCACCGCGGCGACCACCACCGCGGCGCCGAAGACCTCTCCGAACATCCCCCAGAACCCGACGTTGAAGAACACCTTCATCCCGAACCAGTCGGGGTAGTACTTGACCAGCGTGTCGAGCAGCGTCTGGTGCCAGAGATAGACGCCATAGGAGATGACGCCGAGCGACGCCATGGGCCATGACCGCAGGCCGCGCCTGATCAGGCCGCGGTCCTGGGGCCCGAAGACGGCCGGCAAGAGCAGGAAGAACCCGAAGGCCCCGTAGAGGAGCTGGCGGGCGATGTCGATGTCGGACTTCGTGTAGATCGCCGTGCGGGGGAGGCCGAGGTGGCTGACCCCCCAGAACGCGACCCCTGCGAGCAGCCAGCTGGCCAACGGGAACCAGCGCCTCGACATCCAACCGAGCTCCGAGTCGCGCAGGTGGAACCACGCGCTGAGCACCGCCAGCAACATGCCCAGGGAGAACAGGTCGAGGTCCCCGGGTAGCCAGTTGGGCATCACCCCGAAGAACGCCGAATGCCCGTGCTGGTTGGCCAGGACCCAGAACCGCCAGGCCAGGCTGATGGCGACGAGGATGCCGAGGCCGACGAGCTCCCGGCCGAGCCGGCGGCCGGGGGCCTGGCGGGCCGCACGCCGCGCGATCACGACGGCGTACAGCGGCAGCAGGAGATAGAAGGACATCTCGACGCACAGCGTCCAGGACTGCGTGATCCCGTAGAAGATCTGGGACGGCCAGTAGATCTGGACGAACAGGTAGTGCGACAGGATCTGGTGCCAGCCCGGCAAGGTCTCGGCGACGCTCGGGTGGAGCACCGCCGTCGTGACGAACAGCGCGACCCAGTAGGCCGGCACGATGCGCAGCAGTCGCCGGATCCAGAACGCCCCGGTCTTCGGGCGCGGTTGGCCGGCCAGGTGGGCGACCGTAAAGGGGCGGTAGAGCAGGAACCCCGAGATCAGGAAGAAGACCGCCACGCCGATCTCGAGCCGCGCCGTGTAGGCGCCGACGGATGCGTTGCGCAGGCTCAACCCCGATACGAACCCCACGTGCACCCCGACGACGGTTCCCGCCGCGATCGCTCGGAGGCCGTCGAAGGCCGGGAACCGCGGCGGGCGGGGTGGTGTGGGTTCCTCGTGGCCGGGTTCGATCTCGGCCGGCTCGACGTCGAGGGGCTCCTCGATCGGGGCCTCGGCCTCGGAGCCCTGCTCGGCCTCGAGAGTGGTCAACTCCCCCGCCGCTCCCGGGTCCGCCGGGCCTCCTCGGCGAGGACGCCGAACGCGGCGGACGCGGTCTCCTCCCACGTGAAGCGTTGTGCGACCTCGGTCGCGGCAGCGGACATGGCCGACCGGAGGTCGTCATCGGCCAGGATCGCTCCGGCGGCCGTCGCCACGTCGTCCATGGTGTCGACGAGGGTCCCCGACACACCGTCGACCAACGCGTCCTCGTGACCGGCGATCCGGGTGGCCACGGCCGGGGTGCCGCAGGCGCCCGCTTCGGTGATGGTCATCCCCCACCCCTCGTGCGATGAGGTGGACACGACCAACCACGCCCGGCGATACAGGTCCACCAGCGTCTCGTCGCTGACGCGGCCGGGGACGGTGAGCCAGTCCTCTTCACCGGCGTCGCGGATCCGGGCCTCGAGGGTCGGCCGCTCATAGCCCTCGCCGACGACGACCGCCCGCAGGTTCGGGTGGTCGGCCCGCAGCTTGCGCATCGCGTCGATGAACCAGTCGAACCGCTTGACGGGAACCAGGCGGCCGACCGTGATGACGAGCGGGTCGTGGTCCTTCGTCCCACCGGCACAAAAACGCGGGTCGATGCCGGGCGGCGCCACGGTGATGTGGTCGGCCGAGAGCTTGAGGCGCTCCACGATCTCGCGTTTGGAGGACTCCGAAAGGGTGATGATGCGGTCCCGGCGATACAGGGGCGGGGCGATCGCGCGTTCGATGGTCGCGCCGACCCGGGCCAAGCGCTCGGACAGGACCATCTGCCACATCTCGGCGTGCACATGGTGGAGGAACACGACCCGGGGCCGCTTGGCCCAGACCGGCGAGAGGAACGGCATGCCGTTCCAGATCTCCACGACGCCGTCGCCGGCGCCGATCTTGCCCGTCAACCCCCGAAGGGCGGTGGCCGGGAACACGGCGTAGCGCCCCGCCTGTCGATGGGCCTCGTATCCGTCCCGCACGACCACCCGGGCGGCGCCATCGACGCGCGAGGTCCACAACCGCACGTCGACGCCGGCGGCGGCCCATCGCGACAGGACCTCATGGGCGTGGAGCTCGGACCCCCCGGCTTCGGGGTCGTCCAGATCACGCCACGCGACGACGTCGACCCGGCGGATCCCGGATGCTTCGACGATGTCGCTCAGGGTCATCGCAGCCTCGAGGCTGTGCTGGCCGATTTCGATCACTCCCAATGGGTGGTTGATTGGTTGACGGGTCGACCGGCGCGCCCTCCGTGCAGCCGCGCCACCGCCTCGCTCGATTGGACCCCCGCCCCGGAACGTGCGCACCAGACTACCGGGGGACATCGGGAAACACCTAAGGGAGCCATGAAAAGGGCCCGCCGCGCCCGGGTTTGCCGGAGGCTCCCCGGTAGGCTCATCGCCCACCATGGGGGTGGGGGCCAGTTCCAACAGCCGCGCGCGGGCATTGGCCTGCCTGATCGGATGCGCCGTGTTGACGACCGCCCTGGCCGGGGTGACGCCGATCGAGGTGGCTGCCCAGCCGGCGCCGGCCGCGACATTGCCTGCGATGGTGCCGATGGGGTTCCACCTGGCCGGGTCGGCGCCGACCCCGGGTGACCCGCTGCGGGTCTGGGTGCTCGGCGACAGCGTGATGCATGACGCCTCCCCGGCGCTCGCCGCCGCCCTCGCGGCGACCGGTGACGCCAAGGTCGTGGCCGACTCCACGTTCGGGGGATGGGGGCTGACCCAGCAGGCCGCCTGGATCGCCGACAGCCAGCAGATCATCGAGGATTACCACCCCCAGGTGGTCGTGGGCACCTGGTCCTGGGACGACCAGATGGCAGGGGCCAGCGAACAGGACTACGCGGCGCTGCTGCGACAGGCCCTCGGCGTCTGGATGGCACCGGGCGACGGCGTCGAGCTGGTGGTGCTCGTCCAGTTCCCCCAGGGCGGTCCGAACCCGCTGTGGCCGGCCGGCGTCGAACGACAGCGGATGTGGGTCGAACGGACCAGGGAGCAGAACGACTGGGACGCCATCGCCGAGCAGGTGGTGGGTGACTTCCCGGGCCACGCGGTCTACCTGAGCACCAATGCGGTCTTCGATCCCGATGGGCGGTTCTTCACCTGGATGCCGGCCCCCGGCGTCGGTTGGGTGCGCACCCGGCAGTTCGACAACACCCACCTGTGCCCCTCCGGCGTGACCGAGTTGACCCAGCTGCTCATGAACGACCTCCAACCCATCCTCGGTCTGTCGCCTCCCAATCCCGGGTGGCAGACGGGTGCGTGGACCATGGATCCCCGGTACGACGCCCCCGACGGCATCCCGTCGTGCCCGAGCGACCAGCCGCCGCCCGGTTACGAGGGCGTCGTCGTGCCGACGCCGGCCGGGTATCCCTCCCATCTCCGGATTCCCACCTGGTAAGCGAAACGATCGCCCACGGGATGCACGACCGATCGGCGTTACGCTCTCAGGCCATGCCGACGGCCACCGCGCAGGATCGCGCCCGGGCGCTGCCTGAGGTGCCGGCGAAGGGACTGGCCCGCTCCATAGGCCTCGCCCGGGTGTTCCGCCTCGAGCAGTCCGATCCCGACACCTTCTACCGCAGCGTCGCGCTCGACACGCTGGCCCAGATCCGCGGCTACACCGACCTGTCGGGCAAGACCGTCCTCGACGTCGGTGGTGGCGGGGGGTTCTTCTCCGAGGCCTTCCGGGAGGCCGGGGCCCGCAGCATCCTGGTCGAGCCCGAGACGCTGATCGAACGGTCGTTCACGCCCGAGGATCCCGAGCACCCGACGCAGGCCGAACGGCACCGGATGGCCGTGCGGCCGGGGGTCCGGGCGCAGGGCACGACCGTCGCCGGTGACGGCTACTTCCTCCCGTTCCCCGACGGGGTGGCCGATCTCACGTTCTCCTCCAATGTGCTCGAGCACGTGGCCAACCCGACGGCACTGGTGGCCGAGATGATCCGGGTCACCCGCCCCGGCGGGTTGCTGTACGTGTCGTTCACCGCCTGGTTCTCGCCCTGGGGCGGCCACGAGACCGCGCCGTGGCACTTCCTCGGCGGCGAGCGGGCCGCCCGGCGCTACGAGGCCAAGAACGGCCGGCCGCCGAAGAACCGGTTCGGCACCTCGCTCTACCCCTGCCACGTCGGCAGGACCCTGCGCATGGCCCGGGGCTTCTCGGACCGCGCCGTCGTCGTGGACGCGCTCCCCCGCTACTACCCCCGCTGGATGCGGTGGATCATCGGTGTCCCGGGCCTGCGCGAGTTCGCGACATGGAACCTGCTTCTCGTCATGTGCCGGCTCGCCGACGGGCGCCCACAACCGGTGGCGGCCCGGTGACCCACACCCATCTCGCCGCAGGCGTCCTCATCAGCGTCGTCTCGGCGGTGCTCTACAACGTCGGGTTCGTCCTCGAGAAGCACGCGCTGGGCGACATGGACTCGGTGCACGCGCGCCGGCTCGGCCACCTGCTCACCTCGGTGCTGTCGTCGCCGGTCTGGGTCATCGGGTTCTGCTCGATGCTGGGCGGCCTGGCCCTGCAGGTGGTCGCGCTCTCCCTCGTGCCGATCTCGGTGGTCCAGCCGATCTTCGTGTCGGGGATCGTGGTGCTGCTCGTGCTGTCCCACGTGGCGCTGAAGGAGCGCCTCGGGCGCCGGGAGTGGGCCGCCGTCGGCCTGGTCGGCGTGGCCCTACTCGCCATCAGCCTCTCGCTCGACTCGGCGAGCGACCAGGCCGGGACCGCCGGCGCGTTCGGCTCGCTCGTGCTTGCCGCGATCCCGACCGTGTTCGTCGCCGGATGGCTGTTCCTCGGGGCGGACCGCCTCGGCGAGGGCACGACGCGACGGGGCCAGGTGCGCGCGCCCCTCTACGGCCTCTCGACCGGCCTCATGTACGGCGTCGCGGCGCTGGCCACCAAGGCCGTCGCTGCCCAGGTCGAGAAGCACGGGCTGTGGCTCTCGATCCCCCACGTGCTCGCCTCGCCGTACCTGTACGCGCTGGTGGTGACCTCTGCGACCGGGCTGCTCTTGTTCCAGACGGCCCTGCAGCGATGCCCGGCGTCGGTGGTGGTGCCGGTCTCGAACGTGGTCTCGAGCGTGTACGTCGTCGCGGTCGGGACCGTCATCTTCGGCGAGCACCTGCCGGGCTCGGACTGGAAGCTGGCCCTCCGGGTGGTCGGGTTCGTGGGCGTCTTCGCGAGCGTGCTGCTGCTCGCGCACGCGAAGTCGGGCTCGCGCGAGGCCGAGATGCCGCTCATGGAGGAGCCGGTCAGCCTGCCGGCACCGGCACCGGCACCGGCGCCCGAGACCGAGACGGTCGCCGAGCCCTCGATCGACTAACGGGGCGAGCCCGACCCCTGGCGCCACGCGAGCATCGGCGCGTCACGGCCGGTGCCGGCGCCCGGACGGGCATCGGTGGCAGGGCCCTCCTCGTGGTACTCCTCCTCGACGTTGACCGCCCAGATGTCGTTGTTGGCACCGTGGATGTTCTCGACCGTCAGCATGGCCGTGAACATGGAGTGATCCTGGTTGTTGTACTTGTGCATGCCGTTGCGCCCGACCAGGTGCACGTTCGGCGCATTGGCCGCGAGCCAGGCCACGACGGTCGCCACGTTCTCCCGGTACTTGAAGTCGTAGTACGGGTAGGCCTTCTTCACCCGGACCACGTAGCCCCGCTCGACCTTGTCTGGGGTGACGAGCCCCAGGGCGTCGAGCTCCCGGGTCGCCATCGCGATGAGGGTGTCGTCGTCGCTCTCCCACAGCCGGTCGCCCTCGAAGACGAAGTACTCGAGGCCGAGACACGTCGTGCCCTCCCGGACCATGTAGGGCGACCACTGGCCGAAGTTCTGGATGCGGCCCACCTCGACGTCGGGCGCGTGCACATAGATCCAGTTGTCGGGGAACCCGGCCTCGACCGGCACCACGAGCGCCACCGTCAAGAAGTCCCGGTAGTGCAGGTCGGCACCGGCCGAGCGGACCTCGGGTGGGGGCGGTGGGTCGAGGGCCGCGACCAGCTCGGCCACCGGCATGGACGAGATGACGTGGCTGGCCCGCTCGAACCGGCTTGCGCCACCACCCGACAGGGTCACCCCGGTGGCCCGGCCGGCCTCGATGTGGATCGTGTCCACCCGGGTTTCCATGAGCACCCGGCCGCCCAGCTTCTCCACCTTCTCCCGGCAGACCTCCCACATCATCCCGGGCCCGAGCTTCGGGTACCGGAACTCCTCGATGAGGGTCGTGATCTCGGTCTGGTTCCGCCTCGGGGTGAGCGCGTTGAGGATCGCCTTGCCCAAGTCGAGGTTCTTCACCCGCTGGGCCGCGAAGTCGGCCGGCATCTCTGACACCGGCACGCCCCACACCTTCTCGGTGTAG
>PMOQ01000012.1 GCA_003161255.1 Acidimicrobiaceae bacterium
CGACCACCACGACGACCACGACGACCACCACGACCGTGCCCAAGGGGACGACCACCACCACGACGTCGGTGCCGCCGACCACGACGACGACGACCACCGTGCCGGGCTTCGCGCCACCGACCGCGTCGGTCCAGCCGCTCGCCGCCTGGGACCCGAGGTCGTGCACGGCGACCGGTGGCGAGGGGCCGTAGGCCGAGCGGGCACGCATCACACCGACCACCGCCCGAAGGCCCTGGCCCGGGACCTGATACGCTGCTCGTTCGCCTGGAGTGCGGCAACGCCGCCCCGGCCTCGCAGCCGACGACCTCGGGAACCTCACGTGGCCAACATCAAGAGCCAGATCAAGCGCAACCGTCAGAACGAGAAGCGTCGCGTCCGCAACAAGGCGGTCCGCTCCGAGGTCCGGACCCGGACCAAGTCAGCGGTCGACACCGCCGCGGCGGGTGCCGAGAACCAGGCCGACGCGTTGCGGTTGGCGTTGAAGCGGATCGACAAGGCGGCCAGCCACGGGGTGATCCACAAGAACCAGGCGGCCAATCGCAAGTCCCGGCTGATGCGCCGGGTCGCCGCCCTTTCCGGCGACGCCGAATAGCGCCCCAGCAGCTCCCGCTCTACCCCATCACCGTCGGGCCATCGGCCGCGCCCGCATCTGGCGGCCGAGCCGCGCCACCAGCACCTCGAGCACGAGGTCGGGGGGCAGCGCGGTGCGTCCCTTCACGTCGAGGTCGGCGTCCGCAAGAAGGTTGATCGCCTGGGCGATCCGCTCGGCCCCGAGCCGGCGGCCCTGCTCCATCGCCTTCTTGGCCACGAACGGGCTCCGCACCCCGAGCAACTGAGCCGCCTCTGCGGCATCGAGTTGGGTGATGCCGTCGAGCGCGAGCATGTTCGAGTAGTGGCGGTGCAGCACGCCGATCACCTCGGTCGGATGCCGGCCCCCGGCGTCGAGCATCCGGCGGAGTGCGGAGAGCGCACCGGCGATCGAGCCCGAGTCGATCGCATCGGTGAGGTCCCACGGTGGCACCGCGCCGGCGCTCCCGAGGAAGGGCTCCAGTTCCTCGATCGAGATCGGGGCGCCCTCGCCGTAGGCGGCGACCAGGGTTTCGATGAGGCCGGCGAGCCGGCCCAGGTCGTCACCGAGGTGCGCCTGGACGCGCGCCCGGGCCCCGGCGTCGAATCGCAACGGCGCGTCCTTCAGGTGGTCGGCAACCCAACTGGTCCGGTCGCGCCCGGTCCCGGCGCTGGCGTCGACCAGCTCGCCGTTGGCGGTCACTGCCTTGACCAGCGCCTGGGGCACCGTGCCGGCCCCACCGACCAACACGAGGACGGTGGTCGGCAACGGGTCGGCGACCACCGCGGCAAGCCCGGCCGCCTCGGCGGCACCGATCCGCCCGGCGTCGCGCACCACCACCACCCGACGGTCACCGAGGAACGATGGGGTCAGGCACGCGTCGATCACGGCCTTCACATCCAGGTCTTCGCCGGAGGCCCCGTGCTCCTCGACGACGAAGCTCGGCTCACGGTCCCCAACCAGGGTGTCGATCAGGCCCCGGGCCTCCTGGGCCACCAGCGTCGGGTCATCCCCGCGCACGAGGTAGGTGCTCGCGTCGTCGCTCCGGACGCGCTTGGCCGGCGGTGTCACGAAGAGCTCATGATCGCGGAGACGACGTCGCGGACCCGGACGGTGCCCGCGACGTCGTGGACCCGGAGGATCCGGCATCCGCGGGCCATCCCGAGCGCAGCCGCGGCGAGCGACGCCTCGCGCCGTTCGCCGATCTCGAGGTCCAGCGTGTTGCCGAGAAAGGTCTTGTTGGAAGCCGACAAGAGCAGCGGATAACCGAGAGCGACCAACGCCTCGGACTCCCGCAGCAGCACGAGGGACTGCCGGGCCGTCTTGCCGAGGTCGAGGCCGGCGTCGATCACGATCCGGGTGGGTGCGATACCCGCCTCGAGCGCCTTGGTTGCCCGATCGCTCAGGAATGTGGCGACGTCGCTCACGAGATCGCCATAGACGGGCTCGGGGTCGGCGACCCGCGGGGCCAAGCGGATGTGGGTCGCGACGACGCTCGCCCCGGCCGCTGCCGCAACGGAGAGGTAGTCGGGGTCGCCGAACCCGCTGATGTCGTTGCCGAGCACGGCGCCGGCCGCGTAGGACTCCTCGGCCACCGAGGCCCGCCAGGTGTCGACCGAGATCGGCACTTCGAACCGGTCGGCCAGGATGCCGATCGCACCGACGACGCGTTCGAGCTCCTCGGCCTCGGTGACCTCGGGTCCCGGGCCCGCCTTCACTCCCCCGACGTCCAAGAGGTCGGCGCCGTCGGCGACCAGCTGCTCGGCCCGCTTGCACAGCGCGTCGAGGTCGAACGTCAGCCCCTGGTCGTAGAAGGAGTCGGGCGTCCGGTTGAGGATGCCCATCACGAGGGCGCGGTGGGTCAGGTCGTAGGACCGTTCCCCGAGCTGAAGCTCGATCATCAGAACAGGCGGGAGGACAACGCCTTGCGGTATCGGAGCGTCCTCGGGTCATCGGGCCCGAGCGCCTCGAGGAGGTCGAGGTACTCCTGTCTCGCGTCCTCGTCGTCGCGCACCCGGTCCAACAAGGCATCGAGGACGGCGGTGGCGTCGTCGGTGGCCACAGAGCGCTTGGCCAGCCGCGCCCGCGCCGCCAGCGCTCTCGTCTCGGGGGTCTCGGGGATCCGGGCCAGCAGATCCAGCGCCTCGTCGGTGTCGGAGCGCTCGACCAGCAGTTCGGCCAGCCCGAGCACGGCACCGACGTGGTCCGGCACCAACTCGAGGGCCTGGCGGAGCGAGTCCTCGTCGCCCCGGGCGACCAAGAGGTCGGCCTCGCTCGGGGCCGGGGCCAGGCGTGCCACGAACTCGGCCACCTGAGACTCGGGGAGCGCCCCGACGAACCCGTCGACCACCTTGCCTCCGGAGAGTGCGTAGACGGCCGGGATCGACTGGACCTGGAAGGTCGCGGCGACCTGTGGGTTCTCGTCGATGTTCACCTTGGCCAGCTCGACCCCGCCATCGGTCGCGTCCACGACGCGTTCGATGATCGGGCCGAGCGTCCGGCACGGGCCGCACCAGGGTGCCCAGAGATCGACGACGACCGGGACCTCCTTCGATCGTTCGATGACGGCGGCCTCGAACGTGGCATCGGTCACATCGGCCATGGCCCTCGGACCCTACCTGGTGCTCCGAACCATCAACTCCCCTGCCGGCACCACGGCGCTCGGCCAGGATCGGGCCTGGGGGTAGCCACTAACGTTTGGCCGTGGCCCCGCGTGGAATCGACGAGCAAAACGTGTCCAAGTGGTTCACGCAGTACGTGCCCGATGTCGAGCTGCCCCTCGAGTTCACCCTCATCGCCGGCGGCCGCTCCAACCTGACCTACAAGGTCGAGGACGCCGCCGGCCACCGATGGGCCCTGCGCCGGCCGCCGGTCAGCCACGTGCTGCCGACGGCGCACGACATGGCACGCGAGCACCGGATCATCAGCGCCGTCGGCCCGGCCGGGGTGCCGGTGGCGACGGCCATCGGGTTGTGCACCGACATCGAGGTCAACCAGGCCCCCTTCTACGTGATGGAGTTCGTGGACGGTCACATCCTGCGCAGCGCTGAACAGGTCGTCGCGGCGTTCGACGAGGCGACCCGGGCCGAGATCGGGCACAACCTGGCCGACACCCTGGCGGCCCTCCACGCAGTGGATCCCGACGACGTCGGACTGGGCGACCTGGCCCGCCGGGACGGCTACATCGAGCGCCAGCTCAAGCGGTGGAGCGAGCAGTTCCGCAACGGCATCGTGAACGGCGAAGACTACGACGGGCTCGTCGAACAGGTGGCGTCGGACCTGCGGGCGCGGGTCCCGGACCAGATCGGCCTCGGCATCGTGCACGGCGACTACCGGCTCGACAACACGGTGTTCGACGACCGAGGTGGCGTCCGGGCCATCTTGGACTGGGAGCTGTGCACGCTCGGCGACCCGATGGCAGACCTCGGGTTGCTGATGGTCTATTGGAACGACCGCGACGAGGCCGGCGTCGGCATCGGCGTGTCGGCGACGACCGCGCCCGGGATGGCCACGCGCAAGGAGCTGCTCGAGCGCTACGCCAAGGCGTCGGGACGCGACGTGTCGGCGATCCCCTTCTACACCGCCTTCGGCTACTGGAAGCTGGCCTGCATCATGCAGGGCGTCTACGCCCGCTATCTCGGCGGCGCCGGTGGCGGGGACTCGGGCTCGTTCGACGGCTACCCCCAGTCGGTTCGCAGGCTCGCCACGACGGCCGCCGAGCAGCTGGCCGCGTGGTGAGCGGGCTCCGGGCGCCATGA
Source organism: Acidimicrobiaceae bacterium (assembly GCA_003161255.1). Lineage (GTDB taxonomy): Bacteria > Actinomycetota > Acidimicrobiia > Acidimicrobiales > RAAP-2 > Palsa-461. The sequence goes on from PMOQ01000012.1 coordinate 4,327, forward strand.
GCCCGGAAACAGGTGCGCTCTACCGACTTCACCAGGACCGCCCGCTGCACCGGCCCGTGCTCGTCATCGGCCTCGAGGGGTGGGTCGACGCGGGCCTGGGTGCCGCCACCGCGATCGCATCGGTGCTGGCGTCGGGCAACAGCGACCTCGTGGCCACCTTCGACGGCGATCACTTCTTGGACCAGCGGGCCCGCCGGCCGGTCGTGCGACTGGTCGACGGTGTGAACACCGAGATGACGTGGCCCCAGACCCAGCTCCGCTCGGCCCACGACGACGTCGGCAACGACGTGTTGTACCTGGTCGGTCCGGAGCCCGACTTCCACTGGCGCGGCTTTGTCGACGCCATGGTCGAGCTCGCGCAGCGGTTCGGGACCAGGATGGTGGTCGCCCTGGGCGCCTTCCCGGCGCCGGCCCCGCACACCCGGCCGGTGCGGCTCGTGGCCACTGCTCCCCCGACCTCGTCGGGGCTCATCGACCAGGTCGGCCGCAGCCGGGGCGAGCTCGAGGTGCCGGCCGGCGTGGGTTCGGCACTCGAGATCGGCTTCGGCGACGCCGGCATCGACATGGTGACGCTTTGGGCGCGGGTGCCCCACTACGTCGCCGCCATGAACTTCCCCGAGGCCAGCGCGGCGCTGGTCGACGGGCTGGCCTCGGTGGCCGGCCTCAGCTTCGACTCTTCCGCGCTCCACCGGGCCGCCGACGCGTCGAGACGCAAGGTCGACGAGGTGATCGCCGGCAACGTCGAGCACACCGCGATGGTCCGTGAGCTCGAGGCGGCCGTGGACGCGTCCGAGGGCAACCCGCTCGGGACCGACGGCCTGCCGTCCGGCGACGAGCTGGCCGCAGAGCTCGAGCAGTTCCTGCGCGGCGAGGACCACTGAGGGCGTCACACGCCAACGATCGAACAACGATCGACCATCGGGGAGGCAAAAAATGAAGGTAGACGGAGCGATCGGATTCAGCCCGGCCGGGGCCGGCCAGTCGGCGAAGGCGGTGGAAGAGCTCGGCTACGACGGCGCGTGGTCGGCCGAGACGGGCCACGACCCGTTCCTGTCGTTGGCCATCGCCTCCCAGGCGACCGAGCACCTGGAGCTCGGCACTGCGATCGCTGTCGCGTTCGCGCGCAATCCGATGACGCTGGCCTTGACCGCCAACGACCTCCAGGAACTCTCCCAGGGCCGCTTCATCCTCGGGCTGGGCTCCCAGATCAAGCCCCACATCACGAAGCGCTACTCGATGGAGTGGTCGCACCCCGCGCCCCGGATGCGCGAGATGCTCCTCGCCATCCGGGCCATCTGGGACTGCTGGGCCAACGGCACGAAGCTCGACTTTCGGGGGGACTTCTACACCCATACGTTGATGACGCCGTTCTTCAGCCCCGGGCCCAACAAGTACGGCAACCCGAAGATCGTGCTGGCGGCGGTCGGCGAGCTGATGACCGAGGTGGCCGGTGAGGCCGGCGACGGGATGATCGTGCACGGGTTCACGACCGAGCGGTACCTCCGCGAGGTGACGATGCCGGCCCTCGAGCGGGGCGCGGCGAGGGCGGGCAAGACCCGAAAGGACCTGACGGTCTCGTACCCGGGGTTCGTCGTCGCCGGTGAGGGCGAGCAGTTCGAGACGGCGAAGACCGCGGTGAAGCGCCAGATCGCCTTCTACGGGTCGACGCCCGCCTACCGGCCCGTCCTCGAGCTTCACGGGTGGGGCGAGCTCGGCGACGAGTTGAACGCCATGTCCAAGCGCGGTGAGTGGGAGGCCATGGGCGAGCGGATCACCGATGAGATGCTCGACGCCTTCGCCATCGTCGCCGACCTCGACGACGTCCCGGCGCAGGTCGGCCAGCGCTTCGGCGACCTGGTCGACCGGTTCAGCTTCTACGCCCCCTACAAGATGGAAGAGGGTCGCTGGCCCGAGGTCCTGGCCGGGTTCAAGAGGATCTAGCCGTCGCGGGGGGCGCCGGGACCCGCATCGAGCCCGAGGGAGTACCCCTCGAGGAAGACCGTGGCCTCGCTCTGGCGGGCGAATCGATCGGCCAGCTCGTGGAACCGGGGCGAGTGGTCGGGGTAGACGAGGTGGGCCAGCTCGTGGACCAACACCGCGTCGAGCACCCACTCGGGAACCCCCTGGAGCCGGTGGGAGAGCCGGATGTCACCGTTTTCGGCGGTGCACGACGCCCAGCGCTTCGCCTGGTTGGTGACCCAGCGAACCGAGAGCGGCTCGGCGCCGGGGACGTAGCGCCGCGCGAGGTGCACGGCCCGGTCGAAAAGGGCCCGGTCCGAGGCGGCCGCGCGCGGCCGGTGCGACAACACCCTGGCCACGAGCCAGTCGACCATCTCCTTGCGCTCGGATCCCCGCAGGTGACTCGGCAGCAGCACCACGATGCGGCCGTCGCTCCAATACGCGGTCGCGCTCTTGCGACGGCGCTTGGACGTGCGGACCTCGACGTCGGGCGTCCCGGCCGCTGCGCTCTCGGACCTGACCGGGGCCCTTCGGGCGCCACCCGAGACCGCCGTCCTCTGGTCATCGATCGGCGCGTCGACGACGTCCTCGAAGAGGCGCTGCTGGTCCGGGCGGTCCATCGCGCTCTATTTATGCCACGACGTTGACCAGCGCGGGTGGACGCACGATCACGCGCTTCGGGCTCGTGGCACCCAAGGCCTCGACCACCCGCTCCGACCGGAGGGCCAAGGCCTCGGCCTCGTCGGCCCCGATCGCCGGATCGACCTCGATCCGGTCGCGCACCTTGCCGTTCACCTGCACGACCATCGTGACCGAGTCCTCTTTCACCAGCTCTTGGTCGAACGATGGCCAGGACTGCTCGTGCACGCCCGGTTCCCCGGAGTGTCGGCGCTCCCAGAGCTCCGCAGCCAGATGCGGAGTCATCGGGGCGAGGAGGAGCAAGAACCGATCCGCCGCCTCGGTGAAGACCTCGGCGTGCGGACCGCCGTCTGTCCGGGCGTAACGCTGGAAGGCCTTCAGCAACTCGTGGAGGTGGGCGACGGCCGTGTTGAACGACCACCGGTCGATGTCCTGGGACACCCCGCGGATCGTCTTGTGCAGGATCCGGCGGAGAGCGACGTCATCGTCGTTCAACGGGCCGGTCCGGGTCGTCGGTGCGTCCTCGGTCAGCAATCGCCACAGGCGGTCGAGGAACCGGCCGCAACCGTCGATGATCTCGTCGGTCTGATCGGTCCAGTCGAAGTCGTCCCCCGGCGGACCGACGAAGAGATGAAAGAGCCGGAGCGCGTCCGCACCGACGCGCTCGAAGTAGGCGGCCGGGCTGATGAGGTTGCCCTTGGACTTGGACATCTTGGATCCGTCCATGCGGATCATGCCCTGGGCGAAGTAGTGCCGGAACGGCTCCCGCTCGATCGCGGGCAAGAGGCCGATGTCGATCATCGCCCGCTGGTAGAAGCGCGCGTAGAGAAGGTGGAGGATCGCGTGCTCGACGCCGCCGATGTATTCGTCGACGGGCATCCAACGACTCGCCCCATCGGGATCGACCGGGCCGTCCTTGTACCAGGGGTCGCAGAACCGCAGGAAGTACCAGCTCGAGTCGACGAAGGTGTCCATCGTGTCGGTCTCGCGCCGGGCCGGGCCCCCGCACTTCGGGCACGTGGTGTGGGTGAAGCCGTCGTGCAGTGCCAGGGGCGACTGGCCGCTCGGGAGGAACTCCACGTCGTCGGGCGCGACGATGGGGAGCTGGTCCTCGGGAACCGGGACGATGCCGTCGTCGGGGCAGTAGACGACGGGGATCGGGCACCCCCAGAAACGCTGGCGCGACACCAGCCAGTCACGGAGGCGATAGTTGACCTTTCGGGTGCCGATGCCCTCCTTCTCCAGGAACTCGATCGCCCGGGCCTTCGACGTGGCGACGTCGAGGCCGTCGAGGAAGCCACTGTTGATCTTCGGCCCCTCGCCCGTGTAGGCGCCGCCCTCGAAATCGTCGGGGGGCTGGACCGTCCGCACGACCGGGAGCCCGTAGGTCCGTGCGAACGCGAAGTCCCGCTCGTCCTCGGCCGGCACCGCCATGATCGCCCCGGTGCCGTACCCCATGAGCACGTAGTCGGCGACGTACACCGGCACCGGTTGATCGTTGAAATGGTTGATGACGTAGCTGCCGGTGAAAGTGCCTCGCCTCGACAGCTCCTCCCCCGCGTCGGCGGCCTTGGAGCGCTCGATCTCGGTGGACAGCGCGGCCCGGCTGCGCAGCTCGTCGACTTCGGCGCGGTGATCCTCCGTCGTCAGCTGGTCGACGAAAGGGTGCTCGGGCGCGATGACGGCATAGGTCATCCCGAAGCTGGTGTCGGGCCGGGTCGTGAAGACGCGGAGTGCCACCTCCGATCGGCCTCCGTCGGGGGCCTGGACGAACAGATCGAACTCCGCTCCCTCGGAACGCCCGATCCAGTTCCGCTGCATCACCTTCACCCGATCGGGCCACTCGAGACCGTCTAAGGCCGCGAGCAACTCGTCGGCATAGGACGTGATGCGGAAGAACCACTGCTCGAGGTCGCGCTTCTCGACCAGATCGCCGGATCGCTCGCACCGGCCGTCGGCCAGCACCTGCTCGTTGGCCAACACGGTCTGGCAGCCCGGGCACCAATTGACCGCCGCGTTGGCCCGGTAGGCCAGTCCGGCCTCGAGGAACCGGAGGAAGATGACCTGGTTCCAGCGCATGAACACGGGGTCGTGGCTGCGGAACTCCCGCCGCCAGTCGTAGACGGCGCCCAGCTCTATCAGCGAGGTCTTGAGCTCGGCGATCCGTTCGTCCGTGAAGATGCGTGGGTGCGTCCCCGTCTTGATGGCGGCGTTCTCGGCCGGCAGGCCGAAGGAGTCCCATCCGATCGGTGAGAGCACCGCGAAGCCCTGCATGGTCTTGTGCCGGACGACCAGGTCCCCCAGGGTGTAGTTGCGAACATGCCCTTGATGGGCCGGACCCGACGGGTACGGGTACATGCACAGGCAGTAATAGGAAGGACGGGGGTCGTCGTTGTCGACCTGGTAGGAACCGTGCTCGAGCCAGCGGTGTTGCCACTTTTGCTCGATCTTGATGGCGTCATAGGCCCGTGCCATCGCCAGATGCTAAGTCAGGGTCGTGTGACCCCCGACGAACCGACCACGGGCTTCGGACTTTGGGTGCCTGATAATCTGAATCTTCGCCCCGGGGGCGTAGCTCAGCTGGTAGAGCGCTTGACTGGCAGTNNGCAGTCAAGAGGTTCGAGGGTTCAAGTCCCTTCGCCTCCACCAAAAGCCCGGAGCAGAGGTTTCATCGCGGGCCGTCGGTGCGACCGTTGGGTACAGCGTGCATAGAGCACTTGACTCAACGGTCTGTAATCAAAAACGGCGTCGCAGCGCCCGGCGAGAGTCGTCGAACGTGAACATCGAGCCGTTGCTCCCGTCGTGGGAGAGGTCCCTCAGAGCGGCCAACAAGTCGCCCAACACCATTTGCCGCTACCTCCCTGGCGGCTCGGCTCTTGGCCGACTTCCTGAGGGCCACCGGGGCGACCCAAGAGGTCGATGAACGTCTGATGGGGTCCGCAGCCGGGCCATGCTCGGCCGCTACGCCGCTTCGACGGCCGACCAGCGCGCCCTCGAGTCGCATCGAAAGCAAACCCCCGGTGATCGCTTTGATGGCTAACCCTAGACCTTTGTTCAGGGTTGGGATACCCTTTACTTATGGACAAGGGTAAGATACAACTTCCGGGGAGAGAGCTCCCCAAGGAATATAGAGAGGTGGCCGTCGAGCTGGTGCTGAACCAGGGATGGCGCTACGAGTGGCGCAAAACCCTGCGCCACCCACGCCTCCTCCCCGCTGACCGGACCGCTCGTCCGATCACGTGCCCGACGACACCGAGCGACAAGGTCCACGGGTTCAAGAACTGGATCGCAGAGATTCGCAGAGCGGGTGGCGTTTGGCCCCCGGAAAGGAAGTGACCATGGGCAGCTGGAGCGTCCTGGTCGAAGCAAGGACCCCTAACGACAACGAGCAGCTGGCAGAGAATGACCCGGCCATCGACCGGTTCTTCGAGCTGCTCTGGGCCGACTATGCCGGTGCCGTGAGCGCCGGTGGCCTCTACTGGTCGGCGCGGGTGTCGGTCGATGTCGACGACGTCATGGCGGTGTTCCCTACGGCCGTCGAGGTGGTCGAGAAGGCGGCAGCCGAAGCCGGAATGCCGGCGTGGCCGATCGTCCGGGCCGAGCTCGTCACCGACGAGGAACTGACGATGCAGCTTGAGCGCCCGAACTTCCCGTGGATCCTTGGTGCTGCTGAGGTTGCCGACCGCCTCGGCGTCAGCAAGCAGCGCCTCTCGCAGCTTCGTCAGGCCGGGAACTTCCCCGAGCCGATCCGGACGCTGGCCAGCGGCCCGATCTGGCTCGCAGGGGCGATCGACTCGTTCGTCGAGACGTGGGACCGTCGGCCTGGTCGTCGCCGGCCGACGAGGTGCCCGGGCTGCGACGTGATGCGCGGAGAGATCCGGACCTTGGTTCCGAATGGAGTGCGCGTCGACCAGGTCTGCACCAACCCCGAATGTGTGCTCCGGGACCAGCGGGTCGCCCTCGAGCGCGAGGTGGTCCGCTGATGTTCGGATACCGCCTTCCGTTGCCCCAACGCCCTATTTCGGATCAGCGAGCGAAGCGGGCTTGTGACTAGTCTCGAACTCCATGTTCGAGGATCTGCTGGCAAGCGTTCCGCTGTTTGCACAGTTGTCCCGTCGTGACTTGGGTCGGCTGGCGAAGGTTGGCCACGATGTGAAATATCCCGCCGGCACCGAGCTCACCACGGAGGACGAAGCCGCCGTCGCCTTTTTTGTCATCGCCGAGGGAGAGGCTTCGGTTGACGTCAAGGGCAAGGAAGTACGGAGGCTGGGTCGGGGAGATTACTTCGGAGAAATGGCACTCATCGATCGCTCACGCCGTTCGGCAATTGTGAAAGCTGTGACCGAGATCCGGTGCTTCGTCATGACGCAATGGCAGTTTCGCCCCTTTGCGACCGAGCACCCCGAGGTGGCGTGGGCTCTCCTCGAGGCGATGGTGCAACGGGTTCGAGACGCCGAGAGCAGAATCCCACCCGACTGAGGATCGGCGCGTCGAGGGACGCTCACGGCGCATTGCAGGCGGCCGGTACACCTCATGACCCGCCGGCGGCGTTCCCCAGGACTCAGCCAGCAATCGCCCGCATGTGACAGGGAGTAGTGCACGTGCACCCCGGCCGTTCACCGGCTTCACTTGCCACGTGAGCTCGCCGGACTGGCACCTGCAAGAGGGTTTTGACGTCCGCTTCGAATGGGGGACGACCGGGACCGCCGCACTGGCCGGGCCGGCGTGGTGGCGGTCATCGATGTCCTGCGGTTCACGACTTCGGTCGAGGCGGCCGTAGCGCGGGGTGCGTCCGTCTACCCATACCGCTGGCGGGACGATTCCGCGCCGGCGTTCGCGGCGTCGGTCGGGGCGACCCTGGCCGGAGGCTCCGACCCCTCTGGCCCGTCACTCTCGCCACTGAGCCTCCGTCGGTTGAACACCGGCGATGCGGTTGTCTTGCCGTCACCCAACGGGTCGACCTGCACCGCCATCGCAGCCGAGACCGGCGCCGCTGTTGTGGCGGCCTGTTTGCGCAACCCGTCCGCCGTCGCCGATTGGCTGAACGACTCGGCGGGCCCGGTCGTCGTCATCGCGTGCGGCGAGAGATGGCCGGATGGGTCGCTCCGGCCGTGCATCGAGGACCTGCTCGGCGCGGGCGCGCTCATCAGCGCACTGCGCGGTTCGCGCTCCCCCGAAGCGGAGTCGGCCGCCCGGGCGTGGGACGCTGCGACGGGGAGCGATGTCGCAACCTGGCTGCACTCGTCGGGCTCGGGTCGCGAGCTCCACGCGAGGGGCCACGGCGACGACGTCTCCTACGCAGTCGAGCTCGATGGCAGCACCGTTGTGCCGGTACTGCGCGACGGCCGCTTCGTCAACGATTCGGCCGTCCGGCGCGGCGACTGAACCCGGGCCAACCGGGGCTTGACGGTTGGTCCGGTCAGGCCGGGGCGTTACGTGGTTGTGCGCCCACTCCCGCCCCGGCCACGACCACCACAGCGCTCCCAATTCCGAGTTCGCACACAAACTCCCGGCCGGGATGTGGTTATCCGCCTGAGGCGCACCTTCTCAACCAGATGAGACCCAGACCTAGCGAGTCCGCAATGGCTCGACTTCGATCTTCCGGTCCCTTCAGGCATCTAGGCCGCCCTTTGGAGGTTCTAACCGGCTTTCCAAGGTGGGTCCGACGGAATCACCTCAGGCTGGCGATGGTAGTTCGCGCGGGCATTCCCCTGTCGGCACACTCGCTGACCTGGTGTGCCGGGCCGGTCCGGGCGGTCCCGGGCCGCGCCGCTACGGGAAGACGGCGAAGCTGCCGACCTGGTAGGCGGTGAAGGCAACCAGGAGGATCGCCGATGTACCCACCGCGAGTCGGTACTTCCAGCCGTCCTGGTAGCGGACCGCGACGGCGAGGATCAGCGGGAACGCGTCGAGGATGATCCTCGGCCTGGGCCCGACCGGCGCCGTCAGGATGGCCAGCGCCCCGACGGTGGCGCCGTAGAGCATCACGAGCGAGGGCTGGCGATCCCGCAGCCCGATCACGACGGCCACGACAACGCCGATGATGCAGAAGAAGACCAGGGTGTCGTTGGCGTAGCTGCTCAGCGGATGGGTCAGGTACCCACCGATGATGCGGAACGGGTAGGCGATCGAGAGGAAGCTGCGCCAGCCACCCCGTTCGGTCTGGCTGAAGGCGGATGCGACGCCGGTGTGCCGCCAGATCCAGAAGAGGTACGCGAGCGTGCCCAGGGGGGCGAGGATCGGGGCGGCCAACGACCGCCAGTCGCGGTCCCGCCGGATCGCCCCGACCGCGGCCCAGGCACAGCAGACCACGAACGCGAGGGCGATCGGCGCGGCCGCGGTCGCCATCAGTCCGAGGAGACCGGCCAGGATCCACTTTCGCCGCATGAGGGCGAGGATGCCGAACGCGGCGCCGGTGATCACCAGGCCCTCCGAATAGATCATGCTGAACACGAAGGAGCCCGGGAAGAACGCGAACAGGATCGTGGCCCTGTTGGCCGCCTTGTCCCCCGCGTACTCGCGGACGAGGGCCCACACACCGATCGTCGCGGTGAGGCCGGTGATGCTCGAGATCGCGACGCCGGCCGAGAACTGTGACATCCCGGTCAGCCCGGAGAGCCCCCGGATGAGGAGCGGCAGCCCCGGGAAGAACGCGATGGTGTTGGCCAACACGTGGCCGTGCCCCATCGGGAGATGGGTCGGGTACCCGTTCTCCGAGGCCCGGAGATACCAGATGCTGTCCCAGCGGTAGATCCGTCCACCGAGGCTCCCCCCGCCGAAGACGGCGACCAACCCCATCGTGAGCACGACGACGGCCCGTGACGCGAGGTAGATCGCACCCGGGCGCCAGGTCGACCGCCACATCCGGTCGCCGAACCCGCTCAGACGGCCGGGCGCGACGGCCGGGGCGCCGGGCCGCTCGGCCACGCTCGTGGCGGCGGCTGCGGAAGCCACAGGAACGCGCCGGGCGCCGGAGAGCGACGTCATCGGCTCATGCCGCTGGACCGTGACCCAGGATCACCGTGGACCATCTTCGTTCTGAGAGTAGCCAGGCGCAGCCGGCCACCGTGATCAGGGCGACCGGCCAATACGCGAACCCGTGCAGCATCGGGGTGCCGATGGGCCCGGACAGCAAGATCGAGAACCCCGCAACGATCGCGAGGACCCTGGACCGCTGGGAACGGGTGGCGGCCAGCAGCACGAGGCCCCACGTCAGGTACCAGGGCCAGAGCGTCGGTCCGGCCAGGACCACCAGCACCAGCACCACTGCCAGCACCCGGACAAGGTTGTCGTTCCGGAACCGATAGACCAGCCAGACCACTCCCACCGCGGCCACGACCCCACCGATCGCCTGCACGGCGGTGATCGTGCCCGCCTGGGGCGCATGGATCCGCACGAGGTTCAGCACCCGCGCCACGGCGGTGCCGAGCGAGACGGTGGGGGTCGCCTCTATCCGCAGCTCGGCCGGGATCCGGAGATTCATCGGCTCGAGCCACTTCCAACCGAGCCCCGCAGCCACCGTGACGGCAACCACCGTGGCGGCGGGGATCGCGACGACCTTGGCCAACACCCGCCACCCGCGTCCTGCGAGGCCTGACGCGCGCAGCTCGTCTATCGCGAGAAAAACGACGGCTGCCGCAGCCGGAGCCTTGATCAGCGCCGCCAGCGCGCAGAGGATCAGCCCGAGCGCCCGACGGCCGTCGAGCGAGAGGGCGACCCCCGCCACGACGAGCCCGACCATCAAACAGTCGTTGTGGCCCGAGGCCATGAAGCTCAAGAGGACGAGCGGACTGAGCGCCCCGAGCCACAGCGCGATCCCGGTGTCGGCACCGAGGCGCGTGGCCAGGCGAGGTAGGAACACGACGATGAGCACCATCCCGGCGATCTCGATGGCCCGCATCACCATGACCTCGGCGACGATCGAGCTCCCCACCACGGCGGTGATCCCCCGGGCCATCGACACGAACAGCGGCCCGTAGGGAGCGGGCGAATGTCGCCACACGCTCGCGATGGAGCGCAACAGCGGCCCGTTGCCGAGCACGGCCGGCGCGACCGAGTAGGGATTGAGACCCCGGTGTGCGATCAGCCCCTGGCCGACATAGCTGTACACGTCCTTGCTGAACAGGGGCGGGCCGATGAGAAGAGGGGCTGACCAAGCGGTCAGGACGCCGACGGCGGCGCGGGTTCGCAGCCGACCACGCCACGCCACCGTCCCGACCCCGGCCCAGGCGGCGATGGCGAACAGCGCCGACACATAGAACAGCACCCGCAACAGGCCGAGGTGGCCGGGCGGCAGTGAGAACCACCAGACCCCGGTTGGCGGATTCGGCAAGGGGGCCAAGCGGGTCCCGGTGATGATCATTCCGGCATACCCGACCACGCCCGCCGACGCCGACACGAGGAGCGGGAATCCGACCCGGCCCCCCTCAGGGCGGGAACTCACGTCTTCGATGCGGCCCGACGGCTCGAGCGCGCGGCCCGACGGCTCGTGGTCCACCGGGGTCCCGGTGATCGCCCCGGGGCGCTTCAACCCAGACTCCATCGTTTCGAAGATGCTCCGCTCGGCTGCCCGGTCAGAGGCGCAGCGTGGTAGCCGGCTCCAGCCCTCCCCCGGAACCTTGCGCGGTCGTCTGGCCGCTTTGAATGGAGGAGCCTATCTGGACCTCCCCCAAGGTCCCTGTCGGACGCCCGGTAGGCATGGATGACAGACTTCCTACCCGTCCGTGATTCGGACCCGCAGACAATGAGCCTGCCCAACCCTCTCGTCCTCATCCGCCGACGACTAACACTGACCCCGGATGCCGGCGCAGCGGCACCCGACGGCAGAACCAGCGACAAGGACGCTCAGGCTTCCGACGACGGCCTCTCGGCCGAGCGTCTCGCTCTCCTCGAGCGATGCGCCTGGTCCCTGGTCTGGTTGGGCGTCCTCGTCGGCGGCCTCAACCTGTGGAGTTCGTGGTCGTCATGGCCGATCATCGACCTGTTGGCGCCGCTGCTGGTCGCCCTCGCACTGGGCGGCTTCGTGATCTGTTGGTGCTCGAGCCCCCGGTCGTGGGTCCATCAGGGACTGGGCATGGCCGGGGCCCTGGTCGCGGTCGGAGCTCCCCAGACCTTCTTCATCCACACCCGCTTGTACTACGAAACGGACTCGGCGGCGCTCGATCACGTCGCGGCCCGGGTGTTGGTGCACGGCCACAACCCGTATACGACGTCGCTGGCGTCGGCGAGGCTCCTCTTGAACATCCCGGATCTCTTCTGGACCTACACGGTGACCGGCACCCACGTGGCCAACATGTCGTACCCGGCCGGTGCGTTCCTCGCCTACGCGCCGGCGTTCGCGCTCGGGTTCCATCACCAGGTCGTCGACTGGATGGACCTCTACGCGTGGCTGGCCAGTGCCGTGCTCCTCTTCTTCCTCATGCCCCGGTACCTCCGCTGGCTCGCCGTGCTGATCACACTCACCGGGATCTTCACCGGGGTGTTCAGCGGCGGCGGCACCGACGCGATCTTCCTCCCGTTCGTCATACTGGCCGTCTGGCGCTGGGACCGCTACGGGAAGGCGAAGGGGGCCGGCGTCGCACGGTGGGTGGGCCCGATCGCGCTCGGACTCGCCTGCTCGATCAAGCAGACCCCATGGTTCCTGGTGCCGTTCCTCGTGATCGGCATCTACATCGAGACGCGCCGCGACCGCCGGAACCCGATCCCGGTCCTCGGCCGCTACCTCGGCATCGTCGTGGCGGTGTTCGCGGCGGTGAACCTGCCGTTCGCGATATGGAGCCCGTCGGCGTGGTGGCACGGCACGCTCACCCCCTTGACCCAACCGCTGGTCGCCGACGGGCAGGGGCTGGTGGCGCTGGCCCTCCACGGGTTAACCGGGGGGGCCGACCTGAAGCTGCTCATGTACTCGAGCACCTTGGCCCTCCTGGCCGTCCTGGCCGTGTACATCACGTGGTATCGGCAGGTGAAGAGGATCTGGTTGCTCCTGCTGCCGGTGTCCTTCTTCTTCACGCCCCGGAGCTTCACCGGCTACCTCATCGATCTCTTCCCGGCGGCCCTCGTCGCGTTGGTCACGGTGGAGGTGGCAACGAAGCCGGCCGGGCACCTGACATGGGGTCGATTCCGGGTCGGC
>PMOQ01000046.1:0-10294 GCA_003161255.1 Acidimicrobiaceae bacterium
CTCAAGAGTGGCCACGGGGCTCTCGGTTTCGGCGAACCGTTGAGCAAGCTCGACTTCGAACTGTGCCTGACGCGCTAGATGCGCGACTCGGGCAAGGACGTCACAAGGCAGCAGCCGCACGGCGAGCCTGTTCGAGTCATGAAGAACGATCGCGTCGTCGACTGCCAGGTCAAGCGCGGAGGCGGTCCGCATGGCCGCAGCCACTGCACGCGGAACCTCTGACGCCAGCATCTTCGTTACCCTCGCCGCTTTGCGTCAGGAGATCGACCTATGAACCGGGGTTTGATCAGCATGGCTACGGCGTCGACGCGGGCGAAGCCGTCTCCGGTGGGCTCTCGTGCCCGCACACGCCCGTCTGCTGGAGGTATGAGTCCGACGAAGTCAGCACGCGGCTTGTAGGAGTCGTCGGCGTTCGCGTGATCACCGGCGACCGAGCGTCGCCTTCGCCTCCCGGCGCCGCTCGTCGTCCAACCGCTCGACCAACAAAATGCCGTCGAGGTGGTCGACCTCGTGGAGCAACACCCGTCCCTCCAACTCTTGGCCCTCGATCGAGAGCTCGTCGCCGCCGAGGTCGAGCCCGGTCAGATGCACCGAACCGGCGCGCACGATTGGCCAGCTGAGCCCGGGCACCGAGAGGCACCCTTCGTCGTAGTCCCACTCCCCGCTCACCCCGACGATGGTTGGGTTGATCACAACCACCGGGCCGCCGCCCACGTCGTAGACGAACATGCGGCGCTGCACGCCCACCTGCGGCGCCGCCAGGCCCACGCCGTTGGGGGTGCCGTACAGGGTCTCGAGCATGTCGGCGGCCAGCTTGGCCACGCGCCCGTCGATCTCTTCGATCTCCTTGGCTACCTGGCGCAGCACCGGGTCCCCGTACCGGCGGATCGCGAACGTCGTCACCTCTGCCCAACGTGCGTGCGGCGGGCCGAGCTACAGGTCTTCGCCGAGGGTATGCAGCGCAGCGGGGTCGCCGGTCAGCGGCTGGAGCGCCCGGGCCAGCAGGATGGCCTTCGCCTCGCGGCCCTGGTCCTCGTCCAACCGCTCGACGAGCAGGATGCCGTCGAGGTGGTCCAATTCGTGCTGGAACACCCGTCCCTCGAATTCGTCGGCCTCGATCGAGAGCTCGTTGCCGTCGAGGTCGTAGCCAGTCAGATGCACCGAGCCGGGCCGGACGATCGGCCAGCTGAGGCCGGGCACAGAGAGGCACCCCTCCTGGTAGGTCCACTCGCCGCTCGATTCCACGATCGTCGGGTTGACGATCACGATCGGGCCGTCGCCCACGTCGTAGACGAACAGCCGCCGCTGCACGCCGACCTGGTTGGCCGCCAGCCCGACGCCGGGTGCGTCGTACATCGTCTCGATCATGTCCTCGGCCAGCTTGGCCACCCGGCCGTCGATCTCCTCGATCGCCTTCGTCGGTTGGCGCAGCACCGGGTCCCCGTACTGGCGGATCGCGAACGTCGTCATCGCCCGATCATGGTAGCGGGCACCATTTAGAGCCCGGTCGGATCGACCTTCACCCGGACCCGCTCCCGGGGCCGGGGCGTCGCGGCGAGGCGATCGCACAACTCCTGGTGATCGGCGGCGCGGACCATCCAACGGTCGTCGTCGATGGGCGCACCGGGGATCCCGAGGGCCGCGAAGAACTCAGCCGACCCGGGACCCGAGATCTCGGCGAGCGCGGTGTTGGGGGGCAACGAGAGCTCGCGGCGCAGCGCCAGCTCGTGATCGAGGAACGGACCGGGGTTCCCGGCCGTGGCGGCGGTCAGCACCTCGTGGTCGGGCAGCCGCGTCTGCACCACCACCAGCCCCGCGCCGGGGGCCGCCCGCCCCCCGACCAGCCGGCCGGCCCGGGCCAGCAGCGCCAACGCCTCCTCCCCCGCCGACAGCCGGGGCGCAAGCAGGTGGATGTCGAAGTCGAGGAACGCCACGACGTCGGCCCGCCGGACCCGGTGCAGCACCGCCTCGGTGCCCACCAGCACCCGGGTGTCGGGGACCGGGGCGTCGTCGGGACCGGAGACCTCGGCCACCTCGACACCCAGCAACGCGGCCAGTTCCTCGCGGACCCTGGCCACCCCCACTCTCAGCACCTTCAGGCGGGTGTGCCCGCAGGCGGCGCAGACGACCGGGCGCTCCGTTGCGCACGCGCCGCAGCGGAGCCGCCCCTCGTGCTCACCCATCGAGCCCCCGCAGCGCTCGCACCGGACCAGCTCGCCACAGCTCGCGCAGGCGAGGAGCCGTCCCCGGCCCCGCCGGTTCAGCACCGCGATGAACCGCCCCCGGCCGACCCCGCGGGCGACCCGCACAAGTTCCTCCGAGTAGAGGCCGGTGCGCGGGTCGGCCCCCCGGCGGTCGATGACGTGCAGCATCGGCCACCCGGATCGCTCGAGGTCCCGGCTCGATGCCACGACCCGGCAGTTGGTCACCTGCACCGCCGTCGGGGTCGCCGAGGTGAACAGGCAGGGGGCGCCGTCCCGGGCCGCCCGCTCGGCCACGACCAGCGAGGCGTCGAAGTGCGGCGAGCGCTCCTCTCGGTAGGCCTCGTCGTGCGCGTCGAGGACGACGGCGGCACCGAGGCGGCCCATCGGCGAGAACGCCGCGCCGCGCGACCCGACGACGACCGGCCAGCCCGCTGCGGCCTCGGCCCACGACGTCGCGGCGGGGATGCCACGACGGTGCAGGCGCGCCCGCAGCCGGTCGGCCCACCCGACGTTCGGGACCAGCACGAGCACCGGCCCGGCGGTCCCGCCGATCGCCTGCTCCACGACCGAGATCAGGTCGGTGGCCGGCGGGATCCGCAGCAGCGTCGGTCGCCCGACATCGGCCAGCGCCGCCGACGCCTGCAGCCCGATCTCGTCGCCGGCGGCCGGACGAGCCGCGCCGGTGCGTGCGGGCGGCCGGGGCAATCCCTTGATGGCGCGCTCGGGCGACGCGACCGTGAGGAGGGCGGTGAGCGGACCGGCCCAACGCCACGCCGCCCACTCGGCCAGGGCGATGACCGGCGCCGGTGGCCCCATGCCGGTGACCTTCGCGAGCGGCTTCGTCTCGCGCTCGGCCGGGTCGACGTCGTCCTCGACCACCCAGCCGCCGACGCGGCGGCCGTTGAGCGAGATCCGCACGCGGGTGCCGACCCCGACGTCGGCCTCCCATCCGGGCGGGACCTCGTAGTCGAACGAGCGTCCCACGGCGGCGAGATCCGGCAGGACCCGGACCACCCGCACGCCGCTCACGCCCCCCGCGTCGGGCGGCCTAGAGTCCGAGCGCCCGCTTCATGTCGTCGACCTTCGGGGTCGCCTCCCACGTGAACTCCTTCTCGCCCCGGCCGAAGTGACCGTAGGCGGCGGTTCCGCGGTAGATGGGCCGACGCAGGTCGAGGTCCTCGATGATGGCGGCCGGCCGGAGGTCGAACAGTTCCTCGACACAGCCGGTGATCTTGGCGGGGTCGACGGCCTCGGTGCCGAACGTGTCGACCAGCACCGACACCGGCCGCGCCACGCCGATGGCGTAGGCGACCTGGAGCTCGCAGCGCCGGGCCGCGCCCGAGGCGACCACGTGCTTGGCCACCCACCGGGCCGCGTAGGCGGCCGAGCGGTCGACCTTGGACGGGTCCTTGCCACTGAACGCGCCGCCGCCGTGGCGGGCCATGCCCCCGTAGGTGTCGACGATGATCTTGCGGCCGGTGAGGCCGGTGTCCGCGTGGGGCCCGCCGAGCTCGAACCGGCCGGTCGGGTTGATGAGGATCGCGACGCCGTCGGTGTCGAGGTCGTTCGGGAGCAGCGGCATGATCACCTGCTCGGTGAGATCGGGCGCCAGCAACCCCTCGATGTCGATGCCCGACGCGTGCTGCGTCGAGATCAACACGGTGTCGATCCGCACCGGGACCCGGCCCTCGTAGACGACGCTCACCTGCGTCTTGCCGTCGGGCCGCAGGTACGGGAGCGTGCCCAACCGGCGGACCTGGGTGAGGCGCTGGGACAGCCGGTGGGCCAGCCAGATCGGCAGCGGCATGAGGTCGGGCGTCTCGTCGCACGCGAAGCCGAACATCATCCCCTGGTCGCCCGCGCCCTGAGCGTTCTTCAGGTCCTCGCCGCCGGTCCCGGTCCGGTACTCGTAGGCCGCGTCGACACCCTGCGCGATGTCGGGCGACTGGTTGTCCAGGGACACGAGGACCGCGCAGGTGTTCCCGTTGAACCCCATCGCGTCGTCGTCGTAGCCGATGTCGCACACGGTGGCCCGGACCAGCGACGGCACGTCGACCCACGCCTCGGTCGTCACCTCGCCCGCCACCACGACGAGGCCCGTCGTGAGCAGCGACTCGCACGCGACCCGGCTCATCGGGTCCTGCTCCAACAGTGCGTCGAGCACCGAGTCGGAGATCTGGTCGGCCATCTTGTCGGGGTGACCCTCGGTCACCGACTCCGACGTAAAGGTGGTCCGCATCGTCAGTGTTCCTCCGCTCCTGGGGCGCCCGTGCGACCCGCTTGTCCGGCGAGCAACGCCACCACCTTGTCCAAGACGGCGTCCGCGACGGCGTCCTTCGTCGTGAGCGGCACCTCTTCGGTGTCATCGGCCGTCATGATCGTGACCGCGTTGGTGTCGTGGTCGAACCCGACCCCGGGTGCGCTCACGTCGTTCACCACCATCAGGTCGACGCCCTTGCGCTCGAGCTTGCGCCGGCCCCGCGCGACCGGGTCATCGGTCTCGGCGGCGAAGCCGGCGATGACCTGTCCCGCCCGGCGCCGGGCCACGAGCCCGCACAGGATGTCGGGCGTCGGCTCGAGGACGATGCTCGGCACCCCGTCGTCCTTGGTCAGCTTCTTGGTCGCGACCTGCGTCGGCCGGAAGTCGGCCACCGCCGCCGCCATGACGATCACGTCGGCCTTGTCGGACTCGATGGAGAGCGCCGACTCCATCTCGGCGGCCGTGTCCACCCGCACCACACTGAGCCGGGGGTGGGCCGGGACCGGGTGCTCGACGGTGGTCACCAGGGTGACCTCGGCGCCGCGTCGCAGCGCAGCGACGGCCAGCGCGTGGCCCTGCTTGCCCGACGAGCGGTTGGACAGGTGGCGCACCGGGTCGATCGGCTCCCGGGTCCCGCCGGCGCTCACCGCGACCCGACGGCCCGCCAGGTCGCCGCGCCCGCCGAGCATGGCCAGGGCCACCGACACGATGGACGCGGGATCGGCCAGGCGCCCGACCCCGACGTCGCCGGCGGCCAGCGCCCCCGACTCGGGGGGGACGACCGACACGCCGCGGCGGCGCAGCGTGTCCAGGTTCTCCTGGACGCTCGGGTGCTCCCACATCTCGGTGTGCATGGCCGGGCAGACCAGCACGGGGGCCCGGGTGGCGAGCAGCGTGGCGGTCAGGAGGTCGTTGGCCATGCCGGCGGCGTAACGGGCCAGGAAGTCGGCCGTCGCCGGGGCGACCACCACCAGGTCGGCCGACTGGCCGAGCCTCGTGTGCGGGATCGGCGAGGCCTCGTCGAACAGGCTGCTCTGCGCCGGCTCCGACGCCAGCGCTGAGAACGTCGTCTTTCCCACGAAGCGCAGCGCGTCCGCGGTGAGCACCGGGGAGACGTGCACGCCCGCCTCGACGAGCCGGCGGCACACCTCGACGGCCTTGTACGCGCTGATGCCCCCGGTGACCCCGAGGACGACCCTTTGGGCGGGGGTCCCTTCCGCCAGCATCAGTGGCCTAGCCGGCGGCCGGGTCTTCGTCTTCGGACGTTTCCTCTGCGACCACCGCGTCGGCCACGGCCTCGACCAGCTCGCCCTCGACGGCGATCAGCTCGGCCTCGACCACCTCGGCCTCGACCACCTCGAGCTCAGCCACTTCGAGCTCGGCCACGTCGAGCTCGGCCTCGGCCTCAGCGGCCAGCTCCTCGGGGTCGACCCGGACGTAGGTGGCCTTGGACGCCGCGATCTCCTCGAAAGCGATCGAGAGCGGCTTGCCGGAAACCGACGCGACCTGGGGCGGCACGACCCGGCCCAGGCCCTCCCCGAGGCTGTTGTAGTAGGCGTTCACCTGCCGGGCCCGGAGCGCGCCCAAGGCGACCAAGGTGAACTTGGAATCGACCTTGTCGAGCAGATCCTCGATCGGTGGGTCCATCAGGGTGAGTCGGCCTTGGGCCATTGATCCTCCGGGGTTGGGGGCTCGATCAGGAATGCTCACGTCGAGCAGAACGAGCGGCTTCAACTATACCGGCCACCTCGGTGGTGGCCCGTTCTACGTCGTCGTTGACCACTTCGGAGCGGGCCAGCTCCCTGGCCTGGCGGACCTCCTCGTGCCCGGCGACGATCCTCCGGGCCACCTCCTCGGCCGGGTCACCCCGTGCCTCCATGCGCCGTTCTTGGACCGCCGCCGAGGGCGGGACCAACAGGATCACGATCGCCCCGGGGCGCTTCGCGACCACCTGGCGGGCCCCCTGGACGTCGATCTCGAGCAGGACGTCGGAGCCAAGGGGCGGGCTCGGCGTCGGGGTGCCGTAGAGGTGGCCGAGGAACTCGGCCCACTCGAGGAAGCCGTCCTCGTGCACGCGCGCCATGAACGCGTCGGTGTCGACGTAGACGTATGCGTCGGGTCGCTCACCGCGGCGCGGCGGTCGGGTCGTCCAGGACCGGCTGAGCCAGAGTCCGGGGACACGAGCGACCAATGCCTGTGCGACCGTGCCCTTGCCGGCCCCTCCGGGGCCGATGAGCACGAAGGTGAGTGGCGCAGCCTCCAGCGGGGCGCGCGAGTCTCTAGCGAGCGGTTGCCTTCAGCAGGTCGGCGCGTTGCTTCGCGCCCAACCCCTGTAGGCGGCGGCTCTCGCTGATACCGACGGTGTCCATCAGGCGACGGGCCTTGACCTTGCCGAGACCGGGAAGGGATTCGAGCACCGAGAGGACCTTCATCTTTCCGACCGTCTCGTCGCCTTCTGCCTTCTGGAGCAATTCGGAAAGTGTGAGGGAGCCGAGCTTCAGCTTCTCCTTCACATCGGCACGCTCACGGCGAACCTTTGCGGCCTTTTGCAGGGCAGCTGCACGCTGCTCAGCTGTTAGTGCGGGCGGTTGGGGCATGTGACGACGATAGCCCCTCAACCAGGAGCAGGACACAACCGGGCGTCGATCTCGGCCCGGGCGCGAATCGCAGCGTCGCGCAGCGCATCGGGGTCCGGCCCGGCCACGGCGAGCGCACGGGACAGGTTGACCAGCACCGGCGTCGGGGCCATACCCCCGAACTGGGCGCTCAAATCGTCCAGGGACGCATCCTGTGTCCACAGCCCCGGGGCCAGGTAAAACGAGGCTTTTTCGAGGGCCAGGGGGGGCACCCCGGCCATGAGTCCGATCACCGCACCCACTACCTCGGGGCGCGCCGACACTTCGTCCATGAGTGCTTCTTCGAGTGTTCGCCCGTCATCAGCGCGAGTCAGTTGCACCGCGCGACCCTCGGGGTTCGAGCTGCGGACGACGACGAACACGCCGCGTCCGTGCTCCTGCGCGACGTCGAAGAACGGTGTCAGCGCGCGCGCGCCGAGGTACGGGGAGATCGTCAACACGTCGACGGCGAGGGTGCTCGCGGAGTCGAGCCACGCGCGCGCGTACGCGGCGTTCGTTGACGGAATGTCACCGCGCTTCGCGTCGCCAACCGTCAACAGCCCCAGCTCGGTCGCCGCCGCCAGCACCGACTCCAGACCGGCCATCCCCGCCGAACCGTACTGCTCGAAGAACGCCGCGTTGGGCTTGACCGCGACCGCGTGCCCCGCGAACGCCTCGACGCAACGGATCGAGAATTCGGTGGCGCCGCTCGCGGTGTCGGGCAGCCCCCAGCGCTCGAGCATCGACGCGCTCGGGTCGATGCCCGCGCACAGCGACCCGTTCGCCTTCGTCGCGGCGAGAAGCCGGGACCGTACCGACTCAACCATGCATCGACCCCACAAGCTCTCGCACCGCGCCGACGCGCTGGGTGCCGCACCAATGCTCGAGACCCGCCAACACGTGCCACGGCGCCCGCGGGTCACGGAACGTCGCCGTGCCGACCTGCACCGCGTCGGCGCCGGCCACCATGAGCTCGGCGGCGTGGCGGCCCGATGCCACGCCACCCACGCCGACGATGCCGGCGTCGGGGAAGGCGGCGCGGCACTCGGCGATCGCCCGCAGGGCGACCGGGCGCAGCGCCGGGCCCGACATGCCCCCGCCCCGGGCCCCGAGGACGGCCGACCGCCGCTCGGGGTCGACCACCATCGCGAGCACCGTGTTGACGAGCGTCAGCGCCTCGGCCCCGGCGCCGAGCGCCGCGCCCGCGATCTCGCAGATGTCGGCGACATTCGGGCTCAACTTCGCCCAGCGGGGCAGTCCGCACTCCGACGCCTGCACCGCCTCGGCCGTGGCCGCGGGGTGGTGGGCGAACATGCGCGACCGGTCCTCCACGTTGGGGCAGCTCACGTTGACCTCGACGGCCACGACCGGAGGGCCGACGCCCCGGAGCATCGACGCCGCCTTCCCGAACGCCTCGACGCTGCGGCCCCAGATGCTGACCACCACCGTCGCGCCGGCGTCGGCCAGGCCCGGCAGCTCGTTCTCGAGCCACGACTCGATGCCGGGGCCGCTCAGTCCGACGCTGTTGACCATGTTGGCGTCGGACTCGGTGACGCGGGGCGCGGGGTTGCCCGGCCACGGCTCGGCCGACAGCGACTTCACCACGTGGGCCCCGAGCGAGCCGAGCGGCCCGTAGGCGGACAGCTCGGTGCCGTACCCGGCCGTGCCCGAGGCCGTCATCACCGGGTTGGCCAGCGCCACGCTCCCGACGAAGGACGCGAGATCGACCGTCACCGGACCGCGCCGTCCATGTGCAGCTCCTGGAGGGCCCGCACCTCGAGGGGGTGGGTCGCCCAGTCGGCGATCCCGGCCACCGCCGCCTTGGCCGCGGCCAGCGTGGTCAGGCACGGCACGTGGTGGGTCAGCGCCGCCATCCGGATGTACTGACCGTCGGCCCGCGGCCCGCGGCCCCGCGGGGTGTTGACCACCAGCTGGACCTGGCCGCTTCCGATGAGCTCCAACGCGCGGGGCACCGTCCCGTCCTCGCCGACCTTCGCGACCACGGTGTCGACGGGCACGCCCGAACCCGTGAGGAGCGCCGCCGTCCCCTCCGTCGCCGCGATCTTGAAACCCAGGTCGACCAGCTGGCGGGCCACCGTCAGCCCGGCCGGCTTGTCGCGGTCGGCCAGCGACAGGAACACCGTGCCCTGACGCGGCAGCCGGGTCCCGGCGGCCATCTGGCTCTTGGCGAAGGCCAGGCCGAAGGTCATGTCGACCCCCATGACCTCGCCGGTCGAGCGCATCTCGGGCCCGAGCAGCGTGTCGACACCCGGGAAGCGGTCGAAGGGCAGGACCGCCTCTTTGACCGACACGTGGTGCATCACCCCGAGCGGCCGCAACACCCCGGACTCCCGCAGTGCCGCCAGGGTCTCCCCCACGATCAGGCGGGCCGCGATGTTGGCCAGCGGCAGGCCGGTGGCCTTCGCCACGAACGGGACCGTGCGGCTGGCCCGCGGGTTGGCCTCGAGGACGAACACGTTGCCGTCCTTCACCGCGTACTGCACGTTCAACAGCCCGACGACGCCCAGCGCATGGGCGATGGCGTGGGTGTGACCCTCGATGGTCGCAAGGACCTCTTTGGACAGGGTCTGGGGCGGCAGCGCGCAGGCCGAGTCGCCCGAGTGCACCCCCGCCTCCTCGACGTGCTCCATGATGCCTGCGATGAGCACCTCACCGTCGAGGTCGCGCACCGAGTCCACGTCGACCTCGACCGCGTCCTCCAGGAACCGGTCGACCAGCACCGGGCGCTCGGCGCTCACCCCGCCCTCGCGGATTAGCCCCGCCGCGACCGACTTCATGACGCGCGCCACCCCGTCCTCGTCGTAGACGATCTCCATCGCCCGCCCGCCGAGCACGTAGCTCGGCCGGATGAGCACCGGGAAGCCGATGTCGGTCGCGATGACGAGCGCCTCGTCGACGTTGGTCGCGGTGCCGCCGGCCGGCTGCGCGATGTCGAGCTCGCGGCAGAGGGCGTTCCAGCGCTCGCGGTCCTCGGCCAGGTCGATCGACGACGGTGGGGTGCCCAGCACGAGCGACTCGGGGAGCACGCCGGCCAGCTTCAGCGGGGTCTGCCCGCCCAGCGAGACCACCACGCCGACCACCCGGCCCTCGCCCACGCTCGCCCGCTGCTCGGCGTCGATGACGTTCGAGACGTCCTCCGCGCTCAACGGCTCGAAGTACAGGCGGTCCGACGTGTCGTAGTCGGTCGAGACCGT
>PMOQ01000046.1:10338-15105 GCA_003161255.1 Acidimicrobiaceae bacterium
ATGCCCTGGCCGATCCGGTTGGGCCCCGAACCGAGGATGATCACCCGGGGCCGCTCGGACGGCCGCACCTCCTCCTCGTCCTCATAGGTCGAGTAGTGGTACGGCGTGTCGGCGGCGAACTCGGCCCCGCAGGTGTCGACGGTCTTGAAGGTCGGGGCGACGCCCAGGGCCAGCCGGGTCGAGCGGACGGTCGCCTCGTCGGTCCGAAGCAGGTAGGCCAGCTGGGGATCGGAGAAGCCGAGCCGCTTCAATCGCCGCCATTCGGCCCGGGTGAGCGACCCGAGGGCGGCGTCGCCGTCGGCCGCCCGCCGCTCGTCCACCGAGACCCGGGCCGAGCAGATCTGCTCGATCTGGGTCAAGAACCACGGGTCGATGCCGCTGCGCCCGGCCACCTCGTCGACGCCCAGGCCCCGGCGGAGCGCCTCTTCGACCTCGAAGATCCGGTCGGGGCTGGCCACCGCGACCCGATCGAAGAGCGACTCGTCGTCGAGGGCCCCGAGCGGTGCCTCGGCCGGGTCGGCGTTGAGGCCGTGGCGACCCTGCTCCAACGAGCGCACCGCCTTTTGCAGGGACTCGCAGAAGGTCCGCCCGATCGCCATCACCTCGCCGACCGACTGCATCTTCGTGCCCAGCTTCGCCTCGGCGCCGGTGAGCTTCTCGAAGGCGAAGCGCGGGATCTTGGTCACGACGTAGTCGATGGTCGGCTCGAAGCTGGCCGGGGTGGCGCCGGTGATGTCGTTCGCGATCTCGGGAAGCTCGTAGCCGACCGCGAGCCGCGCCGCGATCTTGGCGATCGGGAACCCGGTCGCCTTGGACGCGAGGGCAGACGAGCGCGACACGCGCGGGTTCATCTCGATGATGACCCGGCGCCCGTCCCTCGGATCGACGGCGAACTGGACGTTCGACCCACCGGTCTCGACCCCGACCCGGCGGAGGCACGCGAACGCGTCATCGCGCATCGCCTGGTACTCGACGTCGGTCAGGGTCTGGGCCGGCGCCACGGTGATCGAGTCCCCGGTGTGCACCCCCATCGGGTCGAGGTTCTCGATCGAGCACACGACGACGCAGTTGTCGGCGCGGTCGCGCATGACCTCGAGCTCGTACTCCTTCCACCCGACGATCGAACGCTCGACGAGGACCTCGCGCACCGGGCTGGCGTCGATACCCGTCTCGGCCAGCGAGGCCAGCGCGTCGGCGTCGGCGGCGATCCCCGATCCCGAGCCGCCGAGGATGAAGCTCGGCCGGACGATCACCGGGAACCCGATCCCGCGTGCGATCTCCAGCGCCTCGGCGACCGAGTGGGCGAAGCCCGATTCTGGGACCTCGAGGCCGATGTCCCCCATCGCCCGCTTGAACAGCTCGCGGTCCTCCGCCGTCGCGATCGCCTCGGGCCGGGCCCCGATCACTTCCACGCCGAACCGCTCGAACACGCCGGTGCCTGCGAGCGCCATGGTCAGGTTGAGGGCCGTCTGGCCGCCGAGCGTCGGCAGCAGGGCGTCGGGGCGCTCGCGCTCGATGACCGCCTCGAGCACCGCCGGGTCGAGCGGCTCGACGTAGGTGCGGTCGGCCGTGGCGGGGTCGGTCATGATCGTCGCCGGGTTGGAGTTGACGAGGACGACCCGGTAGCCCTCCTCGCGCAGCACCCGGCAGGCCTGGGTGCCCGAGTAGTCGAACTCGCACGCCTGGCCGATGACGATGGGCCCGGACCCGATGACCAGGATCGACTCGATGTCCTCGCGGCGGGGCACGCTCAGATCCCCCCGCCGGGGACCCCCGAGCGCATCAGCGACTCGAACTCGCCGAACAGGTAGCGGGCGTCGTGGGGTCCCGGCCCGGCCTCCGGGTGGTACTGGACCGAGAAGGCCCCGGCGGCGGCGACCGCGATCCCCTCGACCACCCCGTCGTTCAGGTTGACGTGGGTGATCTCGGCGCCCGGGATGCCGGTCGCCTCCAACGCGTAGTTGTGGTTCTGGCTGGTGATCTCGACGGCGCCCGTGGCCAGCCGTTGGACCGGGTGGTTGATGCCGTGGTGGCCGAAGTGCAGCTTGTAGGTGGTGCCGCCGAGCGCCAGCCCGAGCAGCTGGTGGCCGAGGCAGATGCCGAAGATGGGCACCCGCCCGAGCAGGTCGGCGATGGTGGAGACGGGGCCCCCGAGGGGGGCCGGGTCGCCGGGGCCGTTGGACAGGAACACGCCGTGGGGCTCCATGGCCAGCACGTCGGAAGCCGACGTCGAGGCCGGGACCACGGTCAAGGTGGCGAGGGCGGAGAGCTGGCGCACCATCGCCTCTTTCACCCCGAAGTCGAGCACGACGACGCGCGACGGCCCGTCCCCTCGCGTCACCGGCGACGTGATGGTGACCTCGCTCACGAGATCGCACCCGCTGGTCGAGCGGGCCGCGGCGGCCGCCGCCCGCACCGCGTGCTCCCCGGCGGTGCCCATCGCGCACGGGAGCGACCCCGCCTCGCGCACGTGGCGGGTCAGGCGCCGCGTGTCGATACCGGTGATGGCCGGGACACCCCTGCGGACCAAGAAGTCCTCGAAGCCCTCCTCGGACCGCCAGTTGCTGGCGACCGGCACGAGGTCGCGGGTGACGATCCCCTTGCAGAAGGGCTGGCGGGCCTCGTCGTCCTCGCTGGTCGTGCCGTAGTTGCCGATGTGCGGATAGGTGAACGCGATCACCTGCCCCGCGTACGACGGGTCGGTGATCACCTCCTGGTAGCCGCTCAACGCGGTGTTGAACACGAGCTCCCCGGTCGCGACACCGACGTCGCCCAACGCACCGGCCGCCTCGCCCTCGAACACCTCGCCGTCGGCCAGGACGAGCAGGGCCTCCTCACGAGCCGTCATCGCTGCGCCACCGCGTCGAGCACCACCGGGATCCCCGCGTGCACGGTGTGGCGGACCCGGCCCCGCAGCGTCGTCCCTGCGAACGGGGTGTTGCGGCTCCGGCTGGCCTGGGCCATCGCGTCGACGGTCCAGGTGGCCTCCGGGTCGAACACGCAGAGGTGGCCGGCCGCACCGACGACGAGCGGTCCCCCCTGGGCGGTCGCGGCCGGCCGCTCGGCGATCGACACCCGAGCGATCGCGGCGGGGGCCGACGTCAACCGCGTGATGACCTCTTCGGCACCGAGCACGCCCCGGAGCGCCTGGACCGACACGCTGAGCGCCGTTTCCAGGCCGAGCATCCCGGGCGGCGCCTCGTCGAAGGGCAGGTCCTTGGCCTCGGGCGGGTGCGGCGCATGGTCGGTCGCGATCGCGTCGATGGTGCCGTCGGCCAGCGCTCGGGCCAGGGCCTCGGTGTCGCCGGTGGTGCGCAGCGGCGGGTTGACCTTGAAGGCGGGGTCATACCCGCACACGGCGGCGTGGGTGAGAGCCAGGTGGTGCGGGGTCACCTCGGCGCTCACCGGGAGCCCCTCGGCCCGGGCGGCCCTGAGCAACGCCACCGACCCCCGTGTCGAGACGTGCATGAAGTGCATCGGCGACCCGGTCTGGCGGACGAGGGCGAGATCGCGGGCGAGCATCGCCTCCTCGGCGGCGGCGGGGATGCCGGGCAGCCCGAGCCGGCTCGACCACTCGCCATCGTGCATCGCCCCCCCGGCGGCCAGCGCGGCGTCCTCGCAGTGCTCGGCCAGGGTGACGCCGAGTCCCCGGGCGTATTCGAGGGCCCGGCGCAGCAGCGCGCCGTTCTGGACCCCCGAGCCGTCGTCGGTGAACAGCCGCACCCCGAGCGCGGCCAGCTCGCGGAGCGGGGCCAGCTCCTCGCCCCTCCGGCCGAGGGTGATCGCACCGGCCACCAGCACCTCGCACGGGCAGCCCCGGCCGAGCGCGAGCACCTCCTCGGCCACAGCCGCCGAGTCGATCGGCGGGTCGGTGTTGGGCATGGCC
This sequence comes from Acidimicrobiaceae bacterium, assembly GCA_003161255.1. GTDB lineage: Bacteria > Actinomycetota > Acidimicrobiia > Acidimicrobiales > RAAP-2 > Palsa-461. Next base: position 14,225 of record PMOQ01000046.1, read on the forward strand.
ATGACAGCGCTGAAGCCGCCCAGGGCGGCGGCCCGGGTGCCGCTCTCGATGGTCTCGGCCTCCTCGTGGCCAGGCTGGCGAAGGTGGGTGTGCAGGTCGACCAGGCCGCTCGAGACGAGGCACCCCGTCGCGTCGAGCACGGTCGCGCCGGCGGGAACGTCAAGGCCTTCGCCGACCGCCACCACCACACCGTCTTCGATCACGACGTCGGCCCGAGTGCTCGTGGCACCCTCGACGACGCTCCCGCCGCGGACGACCAACCTCGGGGCAGCCTCAGCCACGCGTGCTTCCCAGGCCCTCGAGCGCGCTGTCGGCACCGAGGAGGAGGAACAGCACGGCCATGCGCACCGCGACGCCATTGGTGACCTGTCGGGTCACGACGACCGACGGCAGGTCGGCGACGTCGGACGCGATCTCGACCCCGCGGACCATCGGGCCCGGGTGGGTGACGATGGCGTGGGCGGCGAGCCGGGCCACCCGTTCCCGGGTCAACCCCCATCCGGCCGTGTACTCGCGCAGCGACGGGACGAAGGAACCGCTGCCCCGCTCGGCCTGCAGCCGCAGCAGCGAGACAACGTCGGCCGAGCCGAGGGCGTCGTCGAGGTCGTCGGCGACACTCACCGGCCAGCCGTCGAGGTTGGCCGGCATGAGGCTGGTCGGCCCGGCCAGCACCACCTCCGCGCCGAGCGCCGAGTACGCGAGCACCTCGGAGCGGGCCACCCGGCTGTGGCGGATGTCNNTGTGGCGGACGTCGCCGACGATGACCACCCGCAACCCCTCGAAGCACGAGACCCCGAGGGTGGCCGGGTCGACCTTCGCCCCCTCGGCCAGCACCTGGCGGACGGTGAAGCAGTCGACCAGGGCCTGGGTGGGGTGCTCGT
>PMOQ01000084.1 GCA_003161255.1 Acidimicrobiaceae bacterium
GGCCCCGCCTTACGACGTCGTGGCCCTGGGCTCGGCCATCGTCGACCTCATCTCTCTGGTCAACGGAGCGACCCTGGCCGCCACCGGCCTGACGCCCGGGACCATGACCCTGGTGGACGAGGCGGAGGCCATCCGGCTGGAGGCCCACGCCGCCGACCGCTCGACGGTGGTGGCCGGCGGTTCGGCGGCGTGGGCCCACAGCCGGATGGCCTCCGCCTCGTCCACCAGGGTCATGGTCCCCGGCGTCAGGCCGGTGGCGGCCAGGGTCGCTCCGTTGACCAGAGAGATGAGGTCGACGATGGCCGAGCCCAGGGCCACGACGTCGTAAGGCGGGGCCACAGGCGCAACCTACCGGACCCCCCGTTACCCTGGCCGGCGTGGCGGATACCCCTTCCTACCGGCTGGCGCGCTCGGTCGAGCCCCAGCGCTACTCGATTGAGATCGCCCCCGACCTCGGGACGGCCACCTTCACCGGACACGAGGAGATAGCCGTCACCGTGCGCGAGCCGGTGCGGGAGCTGCAGCTCAACGCCGCCGAGCTCGACATCACCTCGGCCGAGCTGGTGGCGGACGACGGGCGGGCGGTAAAGGCCGGCGTGCGCATGGACGATGCCGAGGAGCGGGTCATCCTGGGACTTCCGGAGGAGATCAGCCCGGGGCCGTGGACCCTGCGCCTGCGCTTTGCCGGGACGATCAACGACCGGCTGCGGGGCTTCTACCGCAGCACCTTCACCGACGCCGAGGGCCGGGAGCAGGTGATCGCCACGACCCAGTTCGAGGCCACCGACGCCCGCCGGGCCTTCCCGTGCTGGGACGAGCCCGACCGCAAGGCCGTCTTCGAGATCACCCTGGTGCTCGACGACACCCAGGCGGCCTATTCCAACTCACCGATCGTGGACGAGTCGGTGGCCGGCCCGGGCCGCAAGGCGGTCCGGTTCGCCCCGACGATGGTCATGTCCTCGTACCTGGTCGCGCTCATCGTCGGCCCCCTCGAGGCCACCAAGCCCCGGGACGTCGACGGCGTGCCGGTCCGTATCGTGCACGTGCCCGGGAAGGAACGGCTGACCGGGTTCGCCCTCGACATCGCCGAGCACGCCCTGCGGTTCTTCTCGGCGTACTTCGCCATCCCGTACCCGGCCGACAAGCTCGACCTGGTCGCGATCCCCGACTTCGCGTTCGGGGCGATGGAGAACCTCGGCTGCGTCACCTTCCGGGAGACCGCGCTGCTGGTCGACGAGGCCAGCGCGGCGCGCTCGGACCTCGAACGCGTGGCCGACGTGGTCGCGCACGAGCTCGCCCACATGTGGTTCGGCGACCTGGTCACCATGCGGTGGTGGGAGGGCATCTGGCTCAACGAGGCNNAGGCCTTCGCCACCTTCATGGAGGTCCTTTGCGTCGACGCGTTCCGGCCGAGCTGGGAGCGGTGGGTCAGCTTCGGGCTCGAGCGCGAGGCTGCCCTCGCCGTCGACGGGCTGCACAGCACGCGCCCGATCGAGTACCCGGTCGGTTCCCCCGAGGACGCCGACGGCATGTTCGACGTCCTCACCTACCAAAAGGGCGGCAGCGTCCTGCGCATGCTCGAGCAGTATCTCGGCGCCGACGTGTTCCGCGACGGCGTCCGCCGCTACCTGTCCACCCACGCCCATTCCAACACCGTGACCTCCGACCTGTGGGACGCGCTCGAGTCGGTGAGCGGCCGGCCGGTCGGCTCGGTCATGGACACCTGGATCCTCCAGGGCGGCCACCCGGTCGTGTCGGCGGACGCGTCCTCGCTCTCCCAGGAGCCCTTCTCCTACACCGGCCACACCGGCGCCAGCGCGATCGGCGAGCGGTGGTCGGTCCCGGTGCTCGTCCGGTCCTTGGACGGCGGCGAGCCCGAGCGGGTGCTGCTCGAGGACGCGACGGCCCCGATGCCGGCCGTCGAGGGCCAGGTCGTCGTGAACGCGGGCGGTTGGGGCGTCTACCGCGTCGGCTATGACGAGGAGCACCTGGGCAACCTGGCCGCCCGCCTCTCGGACCTGACCGCACTCGAACGGGCCAACCTGTTCGCCGACACATGGGCGCTCGTGCTGGCCGGCCGGGCACCACTCTCGGCGTTCCTCACCATCGCGGCATCGCTCGGCCAGGAGACCGAGCCGGTCACCTTTGCGACCGTCGCGGGCGTCCTCGCCATGTGCGACCGGGCCGCCGCCGACGAGTCGGCGCGACTGGCGCTCGCCGAGGCCACCGGCAGGCTTCTCGGCCCGCGCGCGGCCGCGCTCGGGTGGGAGCCCAGGGCGGGCGAGGGTGAGCGGATCCCAAACCTGCGCTCGGTGCTGCTGGCCAGCCTGGGGACGATCGGCAAGGACGAAGCCATCCGGAGCGGCGCCGCGGCCCGGTTCGACGCGGCCCAGGCGGGCGAGGCCCCGCTCGACGCCAACCTCGAGTCGGCGATCCTGGCGGTGGTGGCCGATCAGCAGCGCCCGGGCGACTACGACGCCTTCTACGCCCGCTACAAGTCGGCCGCGACGCCCCAGGAAGAACAGCGCTACCTCTCCGCGCTGACCGCGTTCCCCGACGTGGAGCTCGGCTCGCGCACCTTCGAGCTCGCGTTGAGCGACGTCCGAACCCAGGACGCCCCGTACCTGCTCGTCGGCCTGCTGGCCAACCGGGTGGCCGGCCCGACCGTCTTCGAGGACCTGACCAACCGCTGGGACGAGGCGCTTGCGAGGTTCCCCGTCAACAGCCATCCCCGGATGCTCCAGGGGATCCGAACCATGTGCGGCGACACCGCGGGGGCCCGCCGGGTCACCGAATTCCTCTCGGCGCACCCGATCCGCTCCGGCCAGCGCAGCGTCGACCAGGCGGTCGAGCGGCTCTGGATCAACGTGGCCTTCGTCGAGCGCGAGCGCGACGACCTCGCCGAGACGCTCTCTCGCCTCGGCGACGCGCCAGGGGGCTAGTCCCGCGCCACACCCCGCACGGGGGCCGACGTGAACCTGGCCATCGCGGCCACGGTGTTCGGGCTTGTCGCGGTCGCAGAACTGCCCGACAAGACGATGATCGCCAACATCGTCATGGGCAGCCGCGGGCGCCCGTTCGCGGTGTGGATCGGATCGACCAGCGCGTTCGCGATCCACGCGGCCGTGGCCGTGGTAGCCGGCCGATTTCTCCAGCTCCTCCCCCACCGGGTGCTCGAGACGGTCATCGCGGTGGCGTTCGGGTTGGGCGCGCTCTATCTGTTGTTCGTCCCCGAGAAGACCGAGCGGCGCAAGGGGGAAGAGGAGGCGACCCGAGAAGGCGCGGTGCTCCCGGAGACAGCGTCCTGGCGGGTCAGCGTGGGTGCGTTCGGGGTCATCCTCCTCGGCGAGATCGGGGACCTCACCCAGCTCCTGATCGTCAACCTCGAGGCCCGCTACAAGTCCCCGGTGTCGGTGTTCACCGGAGGATTCCTCGCCCTGGCCGCCGTCGGAGCGTTCGCCGCGTTCTCGGGCCGAGCGCTGCTGCGGGTCCTCCCTCTGTCCGTCATCCGGCGCATCGGTGGCGTGGCCCTGCTCGGGTTCTGCGCCTACAGCATCTACGGCCTGGTCCGGTGATGGCCGGCGGCGACATCCGGGTGGACGAGCTGGTGGCGCTGGCCCGGGCCGCCCGGGGCTTCATGCCCGACGACGAGGGGGCGACGCTCTTGGCCGCGGCGGAACGGGCCGGCGTGGCCTTCAACGATCCCGCGGCCGGTGCGCCGGTGTTCGTCGAGATCGGCGCCTGGTGCGGCAAGTCGACCGTGTACATCGGCGCGGCCGCCGAACGGACCGGTGCGGTGCTGTTCAGCGTCGACCACCATCGGGGCTCGGAGGAGAATCAAGCCGGGTGGGAGCACCACGACGCCGACCTGGTCGACCCGGTCGACGGGCGGATCGACACCCTCCCCCACTGGCGCCGCACCGTCGCCCGGGCCCGCCTCGAGTCCTCCGTCGTCGGCATGGTCGGCGACTCACCGACCATCGCCAAGGCATGGCGACGACCACTGGCGTTCTGTTTCATCGACGGCGGGCACGGGGAGGCGCCGGCATGGGCCGACTACCGCGGCTGGGCGCCCCATGTGGCACTCGGCGGCTGGTTGGCCATCCACGACGTGTTCCCCGACCCGGCCGACGGCGGCCGGCCCCCCTACGAGCTCTGGTGCGACGCGCTGGCCTCGGGGCGCTGGCGCGAGGACGGGGAACAGGGAAGCTTGCGCATCCTCCGTCGCACGGCGCGTGACCCGTGACTGAGGGGATGCGCGGGTAGGCACGCGTCATGGGCCAAACGGCTGGGCTAAGGCTGAGCTACAAGCGGATTACCAGGGAAAATGGGATGTAGGCGCCAATTCTAACTGCATCGGGGTTGTACAGATTTGCTACTAATTACCGCTCGTATTAGCAGATCCGCCAGGATTGGTGCTAATCAAGCAGTTAGTTAGTAGCAGATTAGGAGTTGCCGTGAAGATCCCACAAAAGCCACCTGACCTCCAAGAAACCATGGTCGAAACGATGAACGACCGTGACACGCTCGTGCGGGTCCTCTCGACCCCTGGCCTTCTGCTCGATAGCAAGGGTCGTTATCTGCATTGGGACGACATGCGCAACCACGAACCCCCAAACGGACTGACCCGCTCTCAGTGGTGGTTGGGTACCTCCATAGCTCGTCAAGCTATGTCTCGCGCACTACCAGTCACATCTGTTTCCGGTGTCGCTGCTCATTTCAACAACGTTGATCCCATCCAAGAGGCGGTACACCGCCTCTATCAACAAGCGAGTGGTCAAATAATCGCAGACGATGCAGGTCTGCAATCCAGCGACCGCTACCGAATAAGTTCTCTCGTTGAAGAAGCGATCACTTCCAGCCAGCTCGAAGGCGCCAGCACTACGCGGAAGGTGGCTAAGGAGATGATCGCATCAGGTCGCAAACCGCGCGATCCGAGCGAACAGATGATATTGAACAACTACTTCGGGATGCAGTTCGCACAGGGTCACGCGAACGAAGAGCTAACCGTTGACACAGTGCTTGACCTTCATCACGTGCTGACCGAAGACACCCTGAAGCCGGACAGTTTTGGCCGTCTCCAGACTGAGGATGAAACTCGAATAGCTGTGTATTGGGGTGACATGTTGTTACATCAGCCCCCACCGGCACGCGAGCTTCCAGCACGTCTGGAACAAATGTGCGCGTTCGCGAATGGTGAAACCCCCGAGGGGTTCTTACACCCCATCGTTCGGGCGATTGTCCTGCACTTTTGGCTGGCCTATGACCACCCCTTCGAAGACGGCAACGGACGGACCGCTCGGGCGCTCTTCTACTGGTCGTTGCTGCACGATGACTACTGGCTTACCCAATACATTTCAATCTCGTCCATCCTCCGCAAAGCTCCCGCGAGATATGCGCGGTCATTCCTTCTGACTGAAACCGACAACTTCGACCTTACCTATTTCGTGATCTACCAACTCAATATCATTGAGCGCGCCGTCAAGAGCCTCCACGAATATCTCGGTCGCAAGATGGCGGAAACCCGTGAGATCGAGCGAACGCTTCGAGGCACATCGCACTTGAATCAGCGACAACTTTCACTCCTCGGGAGTGCGATGCGTGACCCCAGTGAAGCGTTTACGTTCGTCGTGCACGCCCAGAAGAACCGAATCACGCACCAAACGGCGCGAACAGACTTGCTCGGTCTTGAAGCGCTTGGCCTGCTGGTCAAGACCAGGGTAGGGAAAAGGTATGTCTTTCGCGTTCCATCGGACCTTTCCGACCGGCTCTGCGAACTTGGCGCACAAGATCTGCGCGCAACGGCTGGTCCAGCCGTGGGTGGCCAGTAGGGGGTGACCAGGCGGATAAGCGACTCGGAGTGGTGACCGCGCCCGACGTCGGCACACCGGGTCCGGCAACGGTCGATTCGGGGCGTGACGGCCGAAGATCATGGATCCCCAACCGCGCAATGATCGCAGCCAGGTTCTTGGAGCTGCGCAAACGCCGGGGACTCATGATCACCCTGACGGCGTTGACTATCGGGCTCCCGACACTCTTCCTCGTCATCAAGCTGTTTCTGCACGCCTTCGTGCCGAAGTCGTACGGGCCGGCTGGTGGGTTCGCCGTGTTCACCACCCTTATCGCCGGCGTGCTCTACATCTTCGCGTTCATCGTGGCCATGACCTTGGGAGCCACCGCAGGCTGCTCCGACCTCGCCGACGGAATGTTCACGCAACAGGTCGTTACTGGACGCTCGAGAGTGGCGCTCTACCTGGCTCGCATACCGGCCGGCTTGGCCATCGTCATCCCGATGGTGGCCGTCGCATTCACCATCATCTGTGCGGCCTGTGTCTTCTCCGCGCCGACCCGTTTCGACTTCCAAGGCACCACGGTGCCCCTCGGCCTGTCTCTCCATGGATACGAGATCTGGGCCGCCGACCACCCCAACCTGATCATCTGCGATTTCCCCTACAACGGGCCATGCCCAGGGAACGAAGCTCAACCCACGGCTCCGTTGTCCAGGGCGCTGGCCGAGCGACAGGCCAGCCAGAACTATGCGACGTACGCCGTGACCTACAACTCGCCCCCCGATGGCCTGATGATCAGGGCGGGACTGTGGGTCGAGCTCGAGGTGGTCATCGCGTTCGTCTTCGGTCTCGGGTTTGCCTCTCTCATGGGGCAGCGATTGGTCCCGATTCTCTTGATGATCCTTTACCAGATCATCTTTCGACCACTCCTGTTGTCGGCCAAGATTCCCCACCTGATCAACCTTTCGCGACCCCTCGTCATCGAGCTCGCCGTGGCCCACTTCGAGCCGGGGGGAGTCGGCTTCAGTTCCGGGATTGTGAACGGACCTGGGCTTCGAGACTCGTCATCGTTGCTGCCGGAGTCGACAACCGTGGCGGTATGTGTGATCGCGACCTGGCTGGTCGGTTGGACGCTTCTCGGCGCATGGCGGATGGCGACTCGGGACGCGTGAGGAACGCCTGGCTCCGGTCGATGAGAACTCGGGCCATCCCGTGGGTGTCGGATTGCGAGCTGCGTCACCCCAGCATGTGTGCCGAGGGTGTCCCTGTCCGCCGGTTGAGTGGCCCGCCATAACGACGCGCAACTCGGTTCTCACGGCGTTGACGGGTCCGCAAATGTTCGGTGATCTGCGTGGCCTATGCGCGCAGCCCTCTGAGCGGGGCGACTCAGAGCTGGCGACGACGGGCCGAGCAGTCGCCCGTCCCCCACGAGCAGCTCGACTCGGGCAGGTCGAGCGGGGCCGGGAGCCCCTCGCCCCGGAAGAGGCCCGACGCGGCGGTGGCCCCGGAGAGCGCGTCGGCGGCCAGCACGATGGCGGCGGCGGTGTAGGTGGTCCGCTCTGCGGCCGGAAACGTGATCTCCTCGGGATAGACCATCCCGGTCCAGTACGAGCCGTCGGAGAGGCGGAGCCCCTGGGCGGCGACGAAGAGCGTGTGGGCGGCCTGGTCGAGCCCGAGCGCGTCGAGGGCGATCACGCACTCAGCGGTCTCGGCCGCCGTCACCCATTCCTGGCTGGACACGCATCGGACCCCGAAGCCCTCGATCACGAAGCGGTCCCACGCGGACACGATCCGGTGGTGGGCGGCCTGGTCGGGCAGCGCGCCGGCGAGCACCGGGTAGTACCAGTCCATGGCGTACTCGTTCTTCGGGGCGAACGACCGGGCATGGTGGGCCACGGCGTGGCCGAGGCGGCCCGCGGCGAGCTCCCAGTCCGGACGCTCCTTGCCCAGACGCTCGGCGATCGCGACCGCGCACCGGAGCGCGTGATAGATCGACGACGAGCCGGTCAACAGCGCGTAGGTCTCGGAACGGCCCGAGGCGTCGACCGACCAGAGGATCGAGCCGTCCGAGCGCTGCCAGCGCAGCACGAAGTCGATCGCCGCCTCGACCGTCGACCAGTAGCGGGAGAGGTGGTCGAGCTCGCCGGTGACCTGGAACCGGTGGAAAACGCCGGTGGCGACGTACGCGCACACGTTGGTGTCGAGGCGAGCATCCTTCACGCCCTGGCGCAGGTAGTAGTTGAACCAGCTCCCGTCGGCGAGCTGGGACTCGGCCACCCAGTCGAGGGCGGCCTCGGCCTCGGCGTCCAACCCGCACACCGACAGCGCCATGGCCGCTTCGACGTGGTTCCACGGGTCGCAGTGGCCACCCTCGAACCACGGGATCATCCCGTCGGGCCGCTGCACCTCTGCGATCGTCTGCGCGCTGGCGAGCACGTCGGACGCCGACAGCACGCCCGTTACCTCGGGGATCTCGACCGAGACGGAACGGTCGGTCATGCCGCCGTCACCTGGCGTTCCCGCTCGTCGACCCGGACGTCGGGGTCCTGGGCGGCCGCGACGGCCGGCTTCTCAAAGTAGAGGACGAGGCTCTTGCCCATGACCGGGCTGAGCAGGCGCTCGAGGGTCCTGGTCAACCACGGGCCCTTCTCGATGTCCCACACCAACAAGCGGTGGTAGGCGGCGACGGCCCGGTTGGTGTCGTTGGCCGGCCCGACCAGGCACCGCAGCCACCAGTACGGCGAGTGCAGCCCGTGGGTGTGATGGCCGCCCGTCGGAACGAGGCCGGCCGCGGCGACGCGTCGGGCCAGCTCGCCGCGCCGGTAGATGCGGATGTGGCCGCCCGGGACGTTGTGATAGTCGTTCGAGAGCAGCCAGTTGACGACCTCGGGCCCGCACCGGGGCACCGTCACGGCCATGGTTCCGCCCGGCCGCAGCACCCGGGCCAGCTCGCCGATCGCCGTCAGGTCGTCGGGGATGTGCTCGAGCACCTCCGAGGCCACGATGCGGTCGAAGGCCCCGTCGGCGAACGGCAGCAACAGGGCGTTCCCCTGGATCCCGCCGGCCCGGACCCGGTCCTCGGACAGCTCGCCGGCCTCGGCCATGGCGCCCAAGACCGACCGAACCTGGATCACCTCGTCCATGCCCGCGTCGAGCGCCACCACCTCGGCCCCCCGTCGGGCCGCCGCGAACGCGTGACGGCCGAACCCGCACCCGAGGTCCAAGAAGCGGTCGCCGTCCAGCACGCCCAGCCGGTCGAAGTCCGCCGTCAGCACGGCGCGACCTCTGCAGGCACGGGGGGTGGAAGCGGCGATCCCGGAAGCGGCCGGCCGGCCATCATGGCCTCGTAGCAGGCCGCGGTTCCCTCGGCGGTGACGGCCCAGGTGAACCGGGTCAGCGCCCGCTCGCGGCCGGCCGCGCCGAGCCGGGCCCGCAGGTCGGCGTCGTCGAGCAGCCGGGCGATGGCCCCGGCCAGGGCCTCGGGGTCGTTCGGCGGCACCAGCAACCCGGTCTCGCCGTCTTGGCCCACCACCTCGGGCAGCGCCCCGCCGGTCGTCGCCACGACGGGGACCCCGCACGCCATGGCCTCGACGGCCGGCAGGGAGAAGCCCTCGTAGAGGGACGGGACGACCGCGACCTCGGCCTCGCCGTAGAGGGTGGCGAGCTCCCGGTCGGTGATCCCGCTGACGCACCGAACGACGTCGGCGAGCGACAGCCGGGCGATGGCGCGGTCGACCCGGCCGCCAGGTCGGGGCCGGCCGATCACGACCAGCTCGATGTCTCGCTCGGTCCGCAGCTTGGCCACGGCCTCGAGCAGCGGGACGAGGCCCTTCAACGGCACGTCGCTCGACGAGGTGACCATGAGTCGCCCCGGCACCGGGGACACGCCGTCGATGGGTTCGAACACCGTGTGGTCGACGCCGACCGGCACCACGCTGACCCGTTCCGGCACGACGCCCAGCTGGGCCGAGATGTCGCGACGCGACGACTCCGACACCGTGATCACGGCGGGGAGCCGGCGGGCCACCCGGACCTGCATGCGCAGGAACCCGAACCACCGCCGGGTCGTGAAGCGCTGCCACGGATTGGTGGTGTGGTCGAGGGCCAGCTTGCGGTCGACCGTGATGGGGTGGTGCAGCGTCGTGAGCAGCCGCCATCCGTCGTCGACCAGCCCGAGCATCCCGGTCCCGAGGCACTGGTTGTCGTGGACCACGTCGAACTCGCCCCGCCGCTGGGTCAGCATCTTGCGGATCCGACGGGAGTACGACAGTGGCTCCCCGAACCCGGCCGTGCACATGACGGCGAACTCGGTCACATCCGCGGCGCTGTGGAACTCGCGGGGATGCGGGACCCGGAACGGGTCGGGGTCCCGGTACAGGTCGAGGCTCGGGACGGGGGTGAACCCGACGCCCTCGTCGACCTCGGGCCACGGCTGACCGGCGAACACCTCGACCGAGTGGCCGAGGGCCACCAGCTCCCGGGTGAGATGGCGGGTGTAGACGCCCTGGCCCCCGCACAGCGGATTGCCCCGGTAGATGAGGAACGCGATGCGCAGCCCACCGGGCTCGGGCGGCCTGGCCGGGACCCGGTCTGGGACCGTGATCCGCTGGCTGAGCGCCCATGACGCCGTCGTTTCCCGCCAGAACCGGCGGGGGCTTTTCATCTCCGAGGCCCCCAGGCCAGCCCGACCATGGCGGAGAGCCTCCCCCGACCCGGGGCTACTTGCAAACAGAAGCGGTCTTCGCCCTGGTCAACGGGGCCAAAATCAGTGGACACCGAACCACCCGAGCACCGTGAGCACGACCAGGACCGAGGCGAATGCGCCCACCCCGACCACGCTGACACCGCCCAGCCAGCGGGCCACGGGCCCGTTCGCGGCCGCGCCGAGCAAGGAGCGACGGTTGGCCAGCACCAGGACGAATCCCAAGGTCAGCGGGGTGATGATCCCCTCGAGCACCTGGGTGCTCACGATGAGGTGGATGAGGTTGCCGGGCACGAGGACGACTGCTGCGCCGATCAGCATCTGCACGCTGAAGATCCCGAGGAACACCGGGGCCTGGCGGAAGTTCCGGGAGACGGACCGCTCGAAGCCGAGCGCCTCGGCCAGCGCATAAGAGGTAGAGAGCGGCACCACCGCCGCCGCGAGGGCCGACGCGCCCAGGAGGCCCAGCCCGAAGAGGGCCTCGGCGGCCGGACCGGCCAGCGGTCGGAGGGCATGAGCGGCCTGGGCCGCCGACTGGAGTGGACCCGTCCCGCCGAGCACCGCGGCGGTGGCAACGATGATGGCGATCGAGACGAAGATCGCGGCGACGGCACCGATGATCGCGTCGACCCGCTGATATTTGTACTCGTCGGGGCCGATGCCCTTGTCGACGATCGCGCCGCCCTCGTAGAGCTGGATGTACGGCGTGATCGTGGTCCCGATCAGGGCCACCGCGAGCAACAGGAACGACTTGGATGCGATGAAGTGCGGCAGCGCCGCCTGGTCGACCACCTTCGACCAGTTGGGGTGCCCGAGCACGGCTGCGATCGGGTACGCGATGAACACCACCGTCAGGATCAAGAAGACCCGTTCGGCGTACCGGTACGAGCCGAACAGGACCAACGCCCAGATCGCGACGGCTGCAACCGGCACCGAGATGTAGCGGGACACCCCGAACAGGCTGAAGGCGGTGCTGATACCCGCGAACTCGGTGACGACCAGCCCGACATTGGCGATGGCGAAACAGATCACCCCAAAGGCCGTCCAGCGCAAGGAGAACTCCTCGCGGATCAGCGCGACCAGTCCCTTGCCGGTGTGGGCGGCCAGCCGCGCCACCATCTCCTGGACGACGACGTAGGCGATGCCGATGAGCACCATGAGGAACAGGGTCCGGTAGGCGAACTGTGCGCCCGCCGAGGCATAGGTCGCGACGCCTCCGGCGTCGTTGCCCGCGGCGGCCGCGATGAGACCCGGGCCCATCGCGGCGACGTACAGCCACAGTCCGCGACCGCGCTTCATTGCAACAGGCGTGGGAACCGGAAGCGGCCGCTGGTCGGGACCAGGGCGTCCAACACGTCGTCGGCCAGGATGCGCCCGATGGGTCGCTCGTCCTCGACAACCACCAGGGAGAGCCTTCGAGCCTCGATCAGCTGCCTCGCCACCTCGTCGGCGTGGGTGTCCGGACTGACGGTGACCGGATCCTCGTCACCGATGAGCGACCCGACCTGGGTGCCGTGACGCTGGTGGAGCGCGATCAGCAGGTCCAAAAGGGGCAGGTCGGCGACGAGCCGCCCGCGGCTGTCCACCACCGCGACTGCGTCGATGTCCGCGTCGTGGTCGCGGGCCTCGACCAGCCGGTCGACGACCGCCGCCACCGTCTCCTCGATGCCGGCCGAGACGATGGTCGTGGTCATGAACCCGCCGGCCGTGTCCTCCGCGTAGCCGAGGAGCGCACCCAGACGGGCGGCCGTCTCCACCGGCATGTGCCCGAGCAGGACCCGGCGGTGCCCGACGGGCAGATCTCGGAGCGCCTCTGCCGCCTCGTCGGGCTCCATCGATGCGAGCAGAAGCGATGCGGTCGTCGGGTCGGCCTCCCGGAGCAGCGTTGCCAACTCTTCGGGTTCCATCTCTTCCAGGGCATCGGCGGCCTCGTCGGGGCTGAGTACCGAGAGCAGCTTGCGCCGCTCGTCCCTGCGCAGGTCCTCCAACAGGTCGGCCAACTCGCCGGGGCGAAGTCGGTGCAACCCCTCATGCGTCGTCCGGAGCCGGACCTCGGGCGCGCCCGACTCGGTTTCCCCGAAGGGCTGGATGGCGGCCCAGTCGATCACTCGTTCCGGGGTCGGGATGGTCAGCCGGCGCGGCCCGAGCCGCCGGAGCAGCGTCCGCGCGCTGACGTCGACGCCGACGAGGCGAACCCGACCGATCGCCTCGGCCAGGTACAGGTCGGCCGCCCGGATCACCTGGACGCCGTCCACGTCGACCATCTGGTGGTCGAGCACGTCCCTGCCGAGCATCACCTCGCCCTCCCGGCGGTCGAACTCGGTCAGATCGAGCCGGGCGGATCGGAGCAGCACCTGGCGTTGCTCGATGGTGGCGATCGCACTGACGTCCACCCAGGTGAGCCGGCGACCGACCCGGACCACCAACCCACTGACCGGCGGATAGGTCTGGCCGTCGGACCACCGGGCCAGCACGTCGACCAGCCGGCCTATCTCCTGGCCGGCCTGGTTTCGCACGGGTCGGCCGATCAACCCGACCAGCGACACGAGCGAGTCGAAGACGCCCCTCGACGCGAGCAGTTGGCGGGTCCGCCTCCGGCGCCGCACCGGGAGCGGTTGGACCTTCCGGAAGAACCGCCGGGCCGGCCCTCGGCCCGCGGCGCGGCGCGGGTTCTTCTCAGTGGTTTCGGGGGTGCCCCCGGGTGCCGCCATGATGCCTCCCATCGATCCGTTGTCGAAGCGCGCGAGCGCGCTCGCAATCGCTTGGCGCTCTTCGCCCGGACGGCAGCGGCGGGATGTCGCCCGGATCTACCGGGCGCCGGTCAGCTGACGCGGGGGCGTCGAGATGTGACGAGGCATCTACTGGGGGGTTCGTCTCGACGCATCGGCACACCTCCTCACGCTCTTGCCCGAACGGGCGACGGGCGGGCACGGGGGCCCGTGCTGGGCCCCTTCATGGTACCGGCCCAGCACGGAGCAGGCCCCCGAGCAGGGCCGATTGGTCCAGGTAACCTCGGGCCATGCTGGCCGACTACGCCGAGCACGACCAAGCGATCGGCCTCGATTGGTACGCGCTCGATCCGAATCTGTCCTTCCTCTTGGACCGCCACCTCCCCGAGGCCGACGACCGCAAGTTCGCCGAGGAGCACGTGAGCGAATACGGGGAGCTGGTCGGCCAGGTCCTGGCGGCCCGGGCCGAGGTGACCGACGCCAACGGGCCGGTCCTGCAGCGCTACGACCGGTGGGGGTACGACGTGGGCGAGGTCGTCCACAACCCCAACTGGACCGCCAACAAGGCCGACCTCGTCCGCACCGGGTTCGTCGGCCTCTCCCACCACGCCGGGCGATCCGTGCCCGCCGTGGTCACGGCGGCGCGGGCCTACCTGCTCAGCCAGTGCGAGACCGCCGCCTATTGCGCCCTCGGGATGACCGGTGGGGCCGCCGACATCGTCGAGCGCCACGCGCCCCTGTCCATCCGTGACGTGTTCGTGTCCCGCCTGAACAGCCTCGACCCGGAGGAGGCGTGGGAGGGTGGCATGTTCCTGACCGAGCGCCAGGGCGGCAGCGACGTCGGGGCGAACACCACCCGCGCCGTGGCCGACGGCGGCGAGTGGCTCCTC
>PMOQ01000027.1 GCA_003161255.1 Acidimicrobiaceae bacterium
ATGGCGAGCACGTTGCGCTGGACGAGGCGGTCCATCCCGGCGATGCCGATCGCGGAGAGCAGCGCCCCGATGGTCGTCGGGATCAGGCACACGAGCAACGACACCAAGATGACCACCGAGACCGTCGCGCCGGCGTAGTGGCCGAAGGGCTGGAGCACCACCACCACCGGGAGAAAGACGATGGTCAGAACGGCCAGCAGGATGGTGAGGGCGATCTCGTTGGGGGTCTTCTGCCGGTTCGCCCCCTCGACTAGCGAGATCATGCGATCGAGGAAGGTCTGGCCACGCTCGGCGGTGATCCGAACCACGATCCGGTCCGAGAGCACCTTGGTCCCGCCGGTCACGGCCGAGCGGTCGCCACCCGATTCCCTGATGACGGGGGCCGACTCCCCGGTGATCGCCGACTCGTCGACCGAGGCGATGCCTTCGACGATCTCCCCGTCCGACGGGATCAGATCGCCGGCCTCGCACACCACGAGGTCTCCCTTGGCCAGTGCGGACGCGGCCACCCGCTCTTCCGTGCCCCCGTCGACCAGGCGCCGGGCCTCGGTCTCCGAGCGCATCCGGCGCAGCGTGTCGGCCTGGGCCTTCCCTCGGCCCTCGGCCATGGCTTCCGCGAAGTTGGCGAAGAGCACGGTCAAGAACAGCCAGATGGTGATGGACCAGGCGAACTTCCCCGGGTGCGCGATGGCCTCGATCAGGGTGATCACCGAACCGATCAGCACGACGAACATGACCGGGTTCTTCACCTGCACCGACGGCTTGAATTTCACAAGCGAGTCAATGAGGGCCTGACGGAGGATCTCTCGGTCGAAGAGGCTGCGCGCCTGGGCCACCCCGTGGGCCACCGTCGGCTGAGGCGCATCCGGTTCCGAGATGGTGGGAGAAGTGGTGGTCATCAGAAGAACCTTCCGTGGCTGAGCTGCTCGACAATCGGTCCGAGGGAGATGGCCGGGAAGAACGTCAGCCCGCCGATGATCACGATCACGCCGATCGTCAGGCCCACGAACATGGTGTTGTCGGTCCGGAAGGTGCCGAGCGAGGCCGGGACGACGTTCTTGGCCGCTAGGGACCCGCCGAGGGCCAGTGCAGGGATCATGATGGCGAAGCGCCCGAGCAGCATGTCGACCGCACCGACCACGTTGTAGAAGGTCGTGTTGCCGGTGAGTCCACCGAAGGCCGACCCGTTGTTGTTGCCCTGCGACGTGAGGGCATAAAGGATCTCGGTGAACCCATGGGGTCCCCCGTTGAGTGGGCCGGCCCGGCCGGCGTGGATCGACACGGCGATGCCGGTGAAGATCAGCACGATGATCGGCATCACCAGGGCGCCCAGGCCGGCCAGCTTCACCTCCTTCGCCTGGATCTTCTTTCCCAGATACTCGGGGGTTCGACCGATCATGAGGCCGCCGAGAAACACGGCGATGACCGCGTAGATCAGGATCGTGTAGAGCCCGCTCCCCGTCCCCCCCGGCGTGACCTCGCCGAGCATCATCCCGGTGAGCAGGCCGGCGCCGGCTATCGGGTTGGTGGAGTCGTACGCGCAGTCGGCCGAGCCGGTCGAGGTGTTGGTGGAGGCGACCCCGAACAGCGCACAGTTGGTGTCCCCGACCCGCACGTCCGTGCCCTCGGTGTTCCCGGCCGTCTGGTGGATCCCGGCGGCCGCGACGGCCGGGTTGGCCTGGTGCTCCCCGTAGCTGGTGAACCCGACCCACACCGCGAAGATGAGGGCCATCGCCGCCAGTAGGGCCGCACCGTGCCGGATGCTCCCGACCATCTTGCCGAACGTGTAGGTGAGCGCGAACGGGATCGACAAGAGCAGGTAGATCGACAGGAAGTTGGTGACCCCGGTCGGGTTCTCGAACGTGGTGGCCGAGTTGGCGTTGAGGAACCCGCCGCCGTTGGTGCCCAGCTGCTTGATCGCCTCCATGAACCCGATGGGCCCCCGCGGGATGGTCTGGGTGACGCCGTTCAATGAGTTGTGGATCACGATCGGGCCGGCCAAGGTCTGCACCGCGCCCTGACCGACGAAGACGATGCCGGCGATGAAGGCCATCGGCAGCAGGATGTAGAGGATGCAGCGGGTGATGTCGACCCAGAAGTTCCCGATGGTCGGCGAATTCTTGCGGCTGAACCCGCGTACGAAGGCGATCGCCACCGCGATGCCGACGGCCGGTGACACGAACTGCTGGACGGTCAGCGCGCCGATCTGGGAGAAGTACGACATGGTGGTTTCGCCGCCGTAGTTCTGCCAGTTGGTGTTGGTGATGAACGAGGCGGACGTGTTGAAGGACAGCGCCGGCGAGACGGCGCCCAGATGCTGGGGGTTGAGCGGCAGCGACCCCTGGACCCGCAGGATCAGGTAGGTGATGCCGATCGAGATGGCCGAAAATATGACGACCGACCCGGCGTAGCGCTTCCAGGTCTGCTCGTGCTCGGGGCCGGTCCCGAGAAGGCGGTAGACCGGTCGCTCGGCCCAACCCAAGAAGTGCACGCGGCCGTCGAAGACGGCGGCCATGTAGGAGCCGAGGTAGCGCCAGGTCAGCCCCAGCGCCACCACCAACGCGACCAGTGTCCAGAAATAGGCCACGTCAGAACCACTCGGGCTTGAACATCGCGATGCCGAGGTAGATGAACACCACGATGGACACCGCAAGTAGCACGCCTTGGACCGGCGTCATACCCGGTCCAGCGCCCATACGAGGCCGAGCATCACCAGGGCGAAGCCGACCGTTCCCACCACCGCCAACAGATCTGCCATGTCCCGATCGTCGTCCCAGGCGCTCTGAACACGATCTGCATCGGGGCCATTTCGTCTGAAAAATGTCTGAACAGCCGCGACGCTGGGCAGGTGCGTGGGCCACGACCGTCTGAGCCGGCCGTCGGAGACAGATCGTTCCGGACCCTGTAGGACAATGGGGTCGTGAGCACCAGGCTGACTGGTTCGGTGATCGGGGTCGCCGCAGCGATCGCCCTCGGGGCGGCGATGCTCCCACTCCGATCACACCTGAGCGTCGCCACCCCGGGTCTTGTCCTGGTCGTGCCGGTAGTGATTGGGGTCATCGTCGGCGGCTACATCGCCGGGGTAGTCACCGTGGTCGCCGGCTTCCTGGTCTACGACGACCTCTTCATCCCCCCCTACAACCGGCTCACCGTCGGCACCGGGGAGAACTGGGTGGTCCTCGGGGTCTACGTGGCCGTCATGCTCCTGGTGGCCCAGGTGGCCTGGCACCTGAAGACGGCCAGAGCCGAGGCACAACAGCGAGCGGAGGAAGCTGACCGTCTCTTCACCCTGTCCGAACTCGTGGTGGAAGACGGCTCCATCGAAGAACTGCTCAAGACAATCGTCACCGCCATCTGGACGGTGTTCTCGGCCGATGGGGTCGCCTTGCTCCTACCCGTCGACGGGAAGCTCGCGGTCGCCGCCTCGGCCGGACTGGCGCTAACCGATCAGGATCTCCACCGCTTCAACCCCGAGTCGGGGGTCCCGGTGCGGGTCGGGATCACCGGGGAGACCCAGGGCGAGCTACGAGCGGTGGCGCTGTCGGCAGCCAGCGGGCCCGTCGGCATGCTGGTCCTGCAGGGATTGTCGGCATCAGCCGCGGACGGTGCCCTCCTCGGGACGTTCGCCAACCACACCGCCCTGGCGCTGGAACGGGTCCAGCTCCGGGCTCAGGCTCAACGCTCGCAGGTTCTGGAAGAGGTCGACCGGGTCCGACAAGACCTCCTGGGTGCGGTCTCCCACGACCTGCGGACCCCCCTGGCGACGATGAAGGTGGCGTCGTCCGCACTGCTCGATCCCGAGATCACCCTCTCCGACGCCGACAGCAAAGAGCTGTACGGGCTTCTGGACGTGCAGACGGATCGCCTGACCCGGCTCGTGACCAGCCTGCTGGACATGAACCGCTACCAGGCTGGCGTGCTCGGACTGGATCGCCAAACTTGGGCGGTGCTCGATCTGGTTGGGGACGCATTGGCGGGCCTGCGTCCGGCCCTCGGGGGTCGCGAGGTCAATCTGGATCTGCCCGCATCGCTACCCAACGTTGCCGTCGACCCGGTTCTCATCGGCCAGGTCCTCGTCAACCTGATCGACAACGCCGATCGCCACTCCCCTGTCGACATGCCGATCTCGGTGGCCGCTGAGCTGAAGGACGACCGGGTGGCCGTTTCTGTGACGGACCGAGGCCCGGGTGTGCCGGCCAACGAACGAGATTCGGTATTCGGAAGCTTTGTCCGGTTCGACACCGGTGGCCGGGCCGGGTTGGGGTTGGCCATCGCCAAGACCTTCGTGGAGGCTCATGGAGAGCGAATCTGGGTGGAAGACGTGCCCGGAGGCGGCGCCCGATTCGTTTTCACCATGGCGGCGTCGTCGATCGAAGGATCCGGGGGTTAGCGGGTGGCCAAGGTGCTCGTGATCGACGACGACGCCTCGCTCTTGCGGGCGCTGCGTCTCGGGCTTCGCTCCGGGGGACACGAAGTCTTCACCGCCGCGACCGGCGAGAGCGGAGTCTCCGAGGCTGCGGTGTCCGGGCCCGACATCGTGATCGTCGACCTGGGCCTCCCCGATTTCGACGGCCTCGAGGTCTGCCGGCGCATCCGCCAGTGGAGCGACGTCCCCATCGTGATGCTTTCGGCAACGGAGACGGAATCCCGCAAGGTTGCTGCGTTGGACGGTGGGGCGGACGACTACATGACCAAGCCCTTCGGCATGGCCGAGCTGGAGGCCCGGATCCGGGTGGCCCTCCGGCGGAGCAAGACCGACTCGACGGACAGCCAGCCGACCGCCATCTCGGTCGGATCACTCGAGCTCGACCTCGTGCACCATGACGCCCGCCTAGACGGTGCCGTGGTCGATCTGACCGGCAAGGAATTCGACGTCCTGGCCTACCTGGCCCGATACGCCGGGAGAACGTGCACCCACGAGATGATCCTCTCGGCGGTGTGGGGTCCCGGCTACGGCAGCGAAGCCCAGTACCTCCATGCCTACGTCCACCGCCTGAGGCAGAAGCTTCATGATCCAACCGGTCAGCTGATCCGCACGATTCCCGGTGTCGGTTACGTCCTCAGGCCCGAGCAACCGGCTGGCACCGTCGAGGGTAAGTAGGTACGTCCTCGACCCCCTTGTTCGAAGAACGGTGGCTTAGCTCAAGGTGTCAGGTATGTGTCCGGAACGCCGGAGGTGTCCCAGGAACGTTCGGTCAGGAATGTCCCGGTTACAACAGGATCGGGTCCGGAAAAGGATTACCCGATTGCTACTTGGGATTGACCTAATTCTTACGTAGCGCCGCTGTACTGGGTACAAGAAACCCAGAGCAGGTGGAAAGAGCAGAATATGGGCGACACCCACGAGGATGAAGAGGGAAGGGAGCCATCGACTCCAGTCTCCGCTTCGACGGAAGCACCGAGATCTATCCCGATCGAGGCCAGTCCGACTTGGCGGACCACGCCAGCGGCGCCCGCCACCGATCCTGCCGGGGCCGTGCCCTCCTCGGTTTTGGCCGGACAGGCTGAGCATGGTGGCGGCGGTTACCTGCCTCCGCCGCCAGGCGTCCAAAGCTCACCACCGTGGTATTCGCCCTCGGACGGACCGAATCAGCCTTGGGCTCCGCCCCGATCGGAACAGCGCCGGGGGCCGGCTTCGAAAGGTGGCGCTCTCGTGCTCGCCGCCGCCCTGTTTATCGGTGCCGGACTGGGCATCGGCTACGGCGTCTGGCACAAGGCTCCGAACGNNCCGCCGTCTCCGCCATCGCCTCGAAGGTCGATCCGGGGCTGGTCGATATCAACACGACCCTCAGCTACCAGGAGGCACAGGCGGCGGGGACCGGGATGGTGCTCACCTCCTCGGGAGAGGTCCTCACGAACAATCACGTCATCGACGGTGCGACCGCCATCAGCGTCACTGACGTCGGCAACGGTCAGACCTACACGGCCACCGTCGTCGGCTACGACATCGCTCAGGACCTGGCCGTCCTGCAACTCCACGGAGCGTCGGGGCTCCAGACGGTGTCAATCGGGAACTCGGCCAACGTCTCGGTCGGCCAATCCGTGGTCGGCATCGGGAATGCCGGAGGCACCGGCGGCACGCCGAGCTCGGCCGGTGGGTCGGTGACGGCCCTCAACCAGTCGATCACGGCCACCGATGCCGGCAACAGCAATGCAGAGCAGCTCAGCGGCCTCATCCAGACAAACGCAGACATCCAACCCGGCGACTCGGGGGGACCGCTGGTGGATGACAGCGGTCAGGTGATCGGCATCGATACGGCGGGTTCGGCCGGTTTCCAATTCCAGACCGGCGGGGGTAGTGGCTACGCCATACCCATCAACGAAGCGGTCACCACCGCCAAGCAGATCGAGGCCGGACACGGCTCCGCCAGCGTCCATATCGGCCTCACGGCCTTCTTGGGCATCGAGGTCCAACCGACGACCGGCTCGGGTGGCCTTGGCGGAGGCGCCTTCGGTCAGGGAGGACAACAGGGAACCGGCGTGGTCGTGGCCGCCGTCGTGACCGGCGAGCCCGCCGAAGAGGCCGGCATCCTCGCCGGTGACACGATCACCAGCTTCGCTGGCACCACGGTTGACTCCCCATCGGCTCTTACCGCCGCCCTGGCCACACATCACCCGGGCGACAAGGTGCAGATCGAGTGGACCGATCAGGCCGGGCAGGCGCATACTGCGACCGTTCAGCTGGCCAGCGGGCCCCCGGCCTGATCCTCGAACGAACGGAGCCAACGCACCCTGATTTGGCGCCTTGGCCCGTGTCTGGTCTCATGAGAGCCGTACCGGACCTCACGGCGAGAAAAGGCGACCTCGGGGAGGGTTCGCCGATGGCGGTTGCCGATGCGATGAGCGCTCCGGGCATCGATCGTCCACAACGAGAAAGATCCAAGAGATGAGCGAAACAGCGCCCGGTTCCATGACCTGTCCCCTGGGACACACCTTTCCTCAAGAGCAGCTGACCGTGCGGGACGGGCAAAATGTCTGCCCGGTGTGCGATCGGACAACGTGGGCGACGCCCCGCGCTCGTCCACCGTGGTCTCGTCAGCTGCTCAGGAATCCGTTGATCGTGGTGATCGCGGCGGTCGTCAGCCTGCTCGTCGAGACGATCAGCGGCATCACGATCGGGACGACGTATGACAGCCAACATATTGGCGGGGCCGCTTGGCTGACGGCCGGTTCGGCGGTGAGCGTCGTCGGGATCGGTCTCCTCATCACAGGGGTGGTTCTGGTCGTGCTGGCCGTGCGCTCTCGGTCATGGACGCGCTCGTTGCTTGCAGCTCCGTTGCTCTTCATGGCCGGAGGTGCGGCCGTGCTGGCCATTGGCGACCTGGTTGAGTTGGGTTTGAACGTCTCCTTCCTGAATACCTCCTCTCCCGCTGCCGTATGGCAACTGGTGGCAGGGATCTTCGACGCGTTGTTCTTCGGCGGCCTGGCCGTCGCGTTGGGCTGGGTCGGATTTCTTGCAAGGCGTTCCGATCCGACCACGACCGACGGAACCGCTTAACAGGGCTATCGATCCAGAGCGGATGGCGACCGCTCCACCCAACCCGTCCCACGGCAGTTCCGCCACCGGCTCATGTTTGGAAGGTGACGAGCAACGCGGTCACATGGCAGCGACCAAGATCCTGGACTACCCGGGCACGTCCAGTCCGAGGCGCCGTTGCTCGATGAACAAGCAGCGGTCCTCGACGTAGAGCAAGCCGCCGCCCTCGGCGATGGCGCGTGCTTCCGCTGACTCGATGCCGAGTTGCAGCCACAGCGCAGTGGCACCGGCGGCAACGGCTTGGCGGGCGACATCGGGGGTCTGCAAAGACGGCCGGAACACATCGACCAGGCCGACCTGTTCGGGTACGTCGGCGAGCGCCCGATACACGGTCTCACCCAGGATCTGCTCGGCATGCGGGTTGACCGGGATGATGCGCCAGCCGTGCTGCTGCATGTGCGCCGGGACAGAGTGAGCCGCCTTCGCGGTGTCGGTACTTGCGCCGACAACGGTGATGGTGTCGTAGGAGGTGAGGATGCGCTGGACGATTTCGTCGTTATCGGCCATCCACCCCACGGTACCGCCGACCAGCTGGCGGAGGTATCGGGGCGACCCGGAAGCCACGGCCGTCGTCATTGACCTGTTCGATCGGCTTCGACGGCCTGAATGCCGGCGGCCGTCAGTCCTCGGCGACGTAGCCGATGGCCCCGACGACCACTTCGGCTTCTGCAGTCAGGGCGGGGTGCGACTCGCTGAGGACCACCGAGGGGCGGCTGCGGGTCGGGATCAAGGTGGCCGCGATCGCGGCCACCACCAGTGCCCCACCGCAGACGGCGAAGGCCAGCACGTAGCCGTGCTGCCTCGGGTAGCCGTGGACCAGCATGCCGCTGACGATCAGGCTGGTGGCCACCCCGCTGCCGAGGGCAGCGCCGATGTTCCGGACGTTCGTGTTCATGCCCGTGGCGACCCCGGTCTGGGTGGCCGGCACGGCCTCGACGATCAGGTTCGCCATCGAGGCGAAGCCGAAGGCGACGCCGATGCCGAGCAGCCCGGCGGCCACGTAGATGTTCCAGGGCGCACCGTGGGCCACGACCAGCAGTCCGTAGCAGGAGGCGGCGAAGAGGGCCCCCATGATCAAGATGGGCTTGGAGCCGATGGCCACGGTCAGGCGCCCGGTGAGCGGCGCGATGACGAGCATGGCGACCGCGAAGGGCAGGATGTAGAGGCCTGACTGGGTCACCGATGCACCAAAGCCATACCCGACCCGGGCCGGGGTCTCCGCGAACTCGGGCACGGCGACGAACATCGCGAACATCCCGAACCCGAACAACAGGGCGGCCAGGTTTGTGCTCCAGACAGCGGGGATCCTCATCATCTTCATGTCGACCATGGGCGTGTCCGAACGGGTCTCGGAACGGATCCAGCAAGGGATCAACACGACGACGGCCGCCAGAAGCCCGAGCACCGAGGCGCTCTTCCATCCCCATATGGGGCCATAGGAGACGGCCAGCAGCCCGGTAACCAGCCAGGCCGACATGATCGAGGCGCCGATCCAGTTGACCCGACCAGGGGACCGGACCGGTGACTCGGGCACAAAGAAGAACGTGGTCACCGTCGCCCCGACGGACATGACGAGCGGAACCCAGAACAGCCAGTGATACGAGAGGTGCTCGACGATTGGGCCCGCGAGGACAATCCCGGCGCCCACGCCGACCCCCAGGATGGCCGAGAGCACCCCAATCGCCCCGGCCACCTTCTCGGGGGGGAACTCGTCGCGGATGATCCCGAAGGCCAGCGGGAAGACCGCCCCGCCGGCACCCTGGACGATCCGGCCGGCCAGCATGACCGAGAAGGTGGTGGACAGCGCGCTGATCAGGGTGCCCGCCGACAGCGCGACCAGCACGACGACGATCATCTTCTCCTTGCCGACCATGTCGCCCAACCGCCCGAGGATCGGCGTGGCGATCGCCGCGCTGAGTAAGTAGCCCGTCAGCAGCCAGGTGGCCCCCGTCGTCGAGGTGTGCAGCGTGTGTTCGAGTAGCGGGATGGCGGGGATGATGAGCGACTGCAGGAGGCTGAATGCCAGAGCCGCAGTCGCCAGCACGGCGAACGTGGCCGCGTAATGGATGCGCTTCTCCGTGGTCTCTCCGTCCGGCTCTGGATAGCGGAATAGCTCATTCCGCTTCTGTTGACGGTAGTAGAACCCAAACCGGGTGCAGCGCCAGCAGGCGCCTTGCCAAAGGGCACGCTTAGCTCGCCGATGAAGGGGTGGTCCCACGCTGTCGGCGACCGTTACGGCTGGTCAGGAAGGTCGGAAATCACAACCGGTCCCGATAGAGGAGCGGCCATGTGCTTGGACCGCCCAGCGGGAGCACGAAATGGTCCCGCTGGTTGCCACGACCACG
Source organism: Acidimicrobiaceae bacterium (assembly GCA_003161255.1). Taxonomy (GTDB): domain Bacteria; phylum Actinomycetota; class Acidimicrobiia; order Acidimicrobiales; family RAAP-2; genus Palsa-461. The sequence goes on from PMOQ01000027.1 coordinate 9,883, forward strand.
ACGGGGCCATGCTTCGGGGCAATATTGAGGTCATCTTGCACCGCATCGTGCGGAACCGGGAACGAAGAGGCGACGATGGCAACGAGCAACCCAATGCAGCTCGGAATGGTCGGACTGGGACGGATGGGAGCAAACATCGTCCGCCGCCTGATGCGCGATGGCCACACCTGCGTGGTCTTCGACGTTGACCCAGATGCCGTCGCGGCGTTGGAGAAAGAAGGAGCGACCGCGTCAAGTTCGCTGTCCGACTTCGTCGGGAAGCTCTCAGAGCCGCGAGCAGCGTGGGTGATGGTGCCTGCCGGGGACATCACCGGCAAGACCATCGAAGATCTGGCCTCCCACATGACTGCGGGAGACACGATCATCGACGGCGGCAACTCGTATTACCGAGACGACATCCGGCGCGCCGCCGCACTGTCCAAACGAGGCGTCCACCTCGTCGACTGCGGGACGAGCGGCGGGGTGTGGGGGCTCGATCGGGGCTACTGCCTCATGATCGGAGGCGAAACCGACGTAGTAGGGCACCTCGACCCCATCTTCGCGACGATCGCCCCGGGTGCGGGCTCCGCGTCCCGGACTCCAGGGCGGAAGGGTGACCTCGAACCAGCAGAGCGCGGGTTCTTGCACTGTGGCCCGAACGGTGCCGGCCATTTCGTAAAGATGGTCCACAACGGGATCGAGTACGGGATGATGGCCTCGTTCGCCGAAGGGCTCAACATCTTGCACAACGCCAACGCCGGCAAGCGCAGCGCCAAGGCGGATGCCGAGACCGCACCCCTGGAAGAGCCCGAGTACTACCAGTTCGACATCGACACCACAGCGGTGGCCGAGGTGTGGCGCCGGGGCAGCGTCATCGAGTCGTGGCTGTTGGACCTGACTGCCACGGCCCTGTTCGAATCGCCCGGTCTCGAGGAGTTCGCCGGGCGGGTGTCGGATTCCGGGGAGGGAAGGTGGACCTCGATCGCGGCGATCGACGAAGGCGTCCCCACTCCGGTGCTCACCAACGCGCTCTACTCACGTTTTGCCTCCCGTGGTCTCGACGACTTCGCCGACAAGGTCCTTTCGGCCATGCGCAAGGGTTTCGGTGGCCACGACGAGGCGAAGGCCTGACGTGGCCGGAGCGATGAAGCCGGTGGTCGTGTTGTTCGACGTGGACGAGACCCTGGTCCACACCGGCGGGGCGGGGGCCAGGAGCTGGAAGGCGGCCTTCGACAAGCTCTACGGGATCCCCGCCGACATCGGCGAGCACAGCTCGGCCGGCGAGACCGACCCGCAGGTTGCTCGAGCGACGTTCAAGGGCGTCCTCGGCCGGGACCCGAGCGTCGACGAGCTCGCCAAGCTCTACGCCCAGTATCTGTTGGTCCTGGCCGACGACATCTGGACCTCCAAGGAGTATCGGGTGCTCCCCGGAGCCGAGCAGACCCTGGTCCTCCTTGGGCAGCGCGGCGTGATGCTCGGGTTGGTCTCGGGAGCCATGGAAGGAGCGGCGCGCACCAAGCTGATGCCGGCCAACCTCAACCGGTTCTTCATCTTCGGTGCATATGGTTCGGACTCACCCGATCGCAGCGAGTTGACGAAGCTCGCCATCGACAAGGCCGCCCGCCTGCATGACGGGCTCACCGCGGCCGAGGTGTACGTGGTGGGCGATACCCCACACGACATCGAGGCCACCAAGGCAGCCGGCGCAGTGTCCGTGGGTGTGGCCAGCGGCCACTACTCGATCGAGGAGTTGACGGCGACCGGGGGCAAGCATGTGCTCGGGTCCCTCGAAGACCCGTTCCCGGGTCTGTGACTGCAAAGACTCCCAGGTCGTGATCCTCCGATCGGCCCGACGCCGCGCGCGGGAATAGCCAGAACCGGACCGCCGGCTTCCTCGTCACAGTCCGGCAAGCCTCGTTGGCGCCTTCCGGCGAGGCCCGGCTTCACTCTTGGATCTGGGGCTGACCAACCGGCTATGTGCCGTAGGGCGGGTGAGAACCTCCATGTTGTGCCCGGAGGGATCCTCGAAGTAGAAGCCCCGGCCATGGCCGTTCACGACGCTCTCTTGGCTGTGGCCGGGATCGGCCCAGTACCGCAGTCCCCGCTCCTGCACCCGCGCGAAGACGGAGTCGAACTCGTTCTCGCTGATGAGGAACGCATAGTGGCCGGGCTCGAAGGATGTCCGGTCGTCATAGTCCAGGCTGACCCCGTTGGCCGTCTCGACGCACACGAAGGGACCGAAGGTTGTGGGGGGACCGAGACCGAGGAGGTCGGCCAAGAACTCGGCCGACGCCTTCTTGTCGCGACTCGGGATAATGGTGTGGTTGAGCTCTACCGCCATGTCGTTACCTCCAGCTGGTCGGGACGCTGATAGTTCATCATCCGACCGCACGCCTCGTTACGAAAGCCAGACGCCCAAGTGCCCGGGCTCGACCTTGAGATTCCTCCGATTCTCCACCGCGAGCATTGAGACAAATCAGGAGCCGTACCCTCTGATCGTCGCCTACCGCCGGTACTCGATGTTCCCGTAGCCATCTCGACCTCAGCCGTGTGAAGAGGATCGGGACCCGCCCGTGACCAGCTGAATTGCAGGCTGACCAGGGTGGGTGTGATCACCTGAACAGGCCCCACCGTGATCATCTGATCTGGCCCCACTCGGCTCGCAGCGGCGGCGGGGTCCACCTGGTTTCGACCGGTGGGCTGGAGCCTGGGGCCCATGGCAACGAGGGCTGTCAACGGCCATTAGGAATTC
>PMOQ01000001.1 GCA_003161255.1 Acidimicrobiaceae bacterium
CCACAGGTTTCGGTTATAACTCGACTGCTGGGTTGAACATGCAATCTGGCTATTGAGAGACTCGGGATGATGCCACCGGCGCCAACTGCGCATCCGTGGGTTCACTACAGCAGAACCAGGGCTCAGTGAGCCGGGCACGCTCTCCCTCCGGTCCTTCCGAGATAGCCCCTCGGAGCGGCGGAGCCCGGAAGGTCGTTGCCTCGACACGGATCCGAGCGTCAATCTCCTCGAACGTCTGAGCCGCCAGCTGCTCCACGCACTCCTCGACGAGCGCTGCCAAATCCTGTTGCAGCTGGTCAACCGCGGGATCGGGATGCGTCCACATCCAACTCAGCCGGGCTGGGTCGTAAGAACCGAGGTGAGGTGCCACAGCGGCCCCACCCAGCAACAGGGAACCCTCTGGCAGCAACAAGCGCACCGAGTACTGCACCGGGTCCACGTTGGGAACAAGGTCGTGGGCAACAACGAAGTCAAGGAGATCGACCAAGTCGTTGATCGTGGTCCAAGGGGTGAACGGCAGCCATGACGGACGCACCTCTATTCCGTGGTCGCGAAGGAGGACCACGGCCTTGGATGCCTCGGCCACGGTGTGCCCTTTGTCGAGGTGTTCGAGAATCACCTCGGTCGCCGATTCGAATGCAGAAACGACGAACAGACAACCGGCTTCGGCAAGCTCGGGCCACACCTCTTTGTGGCGCAGGATGTGCTCTACCTTGGTCGTGCAGTCGAACGTCAGATGTGGGTGGTGCTGGTGGATAGCAGCAACGACCCGACGGGAGTGCAGCGGGGTGTTGAGGAAGTCGGGGTCGGCGAAGGTCAGGTGGCGTGCACCGGCCGCGACCAACTGATCCACGTCGGCCACGACTGCTGCCTCGTCGACGGCACGTACCCGGCCGTCGTAGACGACCGGCACCGGACAGTGCCGGCAGCGGTGCGAGCAGCCCCGACTGGCCTCGACGGACCCGACCAGTCGTTCTTCGCCGTCGATCACCAACCGCGCGTATCGGTCGAGAGGCGCCACAAGGTGGCGGGCCGGCACCCGCGCCCTGACCCGGGTCAGCTGGAGAGCAGGGCCAGGGTCCTGGCCGGCCACCCACGCCGCTAGCCCCGATTCGTACTCACCGGCGATGACTGCGTCGGCCGCCGACCTAACGGTGAGGCTGCGGCTCACCTGTGCATACAGCCCATAGAAGCACCGCGGAAGTTCGGGCCGCCGGGCACCGATCGTTTCGGCGACCCGCAAGGCCAGGCGCATCGCGGTGTGCATCGGCACCGAAAACGCCACCCGGTCGGCCCAATCGACGTCGACCATATCGAGCGAATCGACGGCGACATCGATACAGCGGACTTCATGGCCGGCGGCCAACAACGCCGAGGCGGGCTTGGCCAACTGCAACGGCTGGTGTCCCAACTCGTAGGTCGAGATCAAGAGCACCCGCATGAAGGTGAGCCTAAGGGGTGGTGAACAGCCCACCAGCCGTGATTCAGCGCAGATGCACCTCGAGGCAGGCTTCCGCTCGGCGGAGGATGTCCTCGACGACGTTGGGCGTGAGGCCACGGGCAAAGAGGAATCCGAGGTAGCGATCGCCTTCCGGGAGAGGGATCACCGGGCGTCCGGGCGCGATGCTGATCTCGACACCAACGACTCCCTCGATGGCGCGGGCCCGCTCTTGGCCGGACACCTCGTCCAGCACTCCGGCCGATCGGATCGGGAGCATCATCACGCCTGACGCATGAGGCTCCCGGGCCAGGCCGTCCAGGCCCAGACCGAGGGCGTGACGGACGATGACCTCTTCGAGGCTCACTCCGGCCCCGAACCGCAAGGCCCGGGCACACAAGCCGCCGATGGAGCGAGCGGCAAGCTCGAGAATGGTGACCACACCGGCCGCACCGATGCGTAGCTCTATATGCACGGGGCCCTCTCGGAGCCCCAGCGCCGCGGCGGCTTGGGCCGCGGTGGCCTCGATGTTGGCCAGGATCAACGGCGGTTGCGCCGACGGCGTGACGTAGATGCTCTCCTCGAAGAAGGGGCCGTCCATCGGATCGGGCTTGTCGAACACGGCGAGCACTTCCAACTGGCCTCCCCGGAGCAGGCCCTCGACCGCTACCTCGGCTCCGGCCACGAAGCGCTCCACGAGAAGGGGCTCGGGACAATCCCCCAATATGGCGCGGATACGGACAACGGCCGCGGCGGCTTGGGTCGCGTTGTCGACCCGGATGACGCCCTGGCTTCCCGATCGAGAGACCGGCTTCACCACGCACGGATATCCGATCTCGCTCGCTGCCAAGACGACGTCTCCATCTCGAGCAACGATTCGGTAGACGGGTTGGGGGACCGAGGCAGCGGCCAGGCAGTCCCGCATCCGGGCCTTGTCCCTGGTGGCAGCGACCGCGTCCGGCGGATTGTGGCGCAACCCCAGGCGCTTAGCTGCTGCGGCCGCGACCTCGAGCCCCTGATCATCGACGGCCAGAACAGCGTCGAGTGGTGTCCGCCGATCGAGGGCAACGATGACCTCCACTGCGGCGTCGGCCGCATCCAGAGGCACGACCACGGCCCGGTCGCCGAGGAACTCGGCCAGGGCCTGAGGATGCTCGGAGCCGACCACGACGTCAACACCCAGATGAGCCGCCGCGGCCAGGAAGTCCGTGGCCCGGTAGGTGCCGGTTGGCAGCAGCAGGAGGATCCGGGGCACTGCTTTAGGATGGTATAGACGAACGCTGAGGCGAAGACACCATGACCGATATCGATCCCAACGGCGTGCCCGTCCTGCGAGTGACCGACGCCGCACTCGCCATGGTATTGGAGGCCCGGGCCAGCGAGACACGCGAGGAGACACTCGCCCTGTGGTTCGAGATCAATGGTTCGAGTGCGGGCGCGTACACCTACGACATGTTCTTCCAGGCGGCCGCCGACGCCCGGCCCGAAGATTGGTCGAACGAGCAGGGCGGCATGGCCCTGGTCGTTTCGAGCGACAGCGTCGAGAAAATGCGGGGGGCCGTCCTCGACGTTCATCAGGGCGGGATGGTCATCGAGAACCCCAACTATCCCCCGGCCCCGCCCGCTGCCAGCCCAGCGATGGCCGGTCCACCGGCCGACCTCAGCGGCGACGTAGCCCAGCGAGTCCTCCAGGTCCTCGAGCAGCAGATCAACCCGAGCATCGCCGCCCACGGCGGCCGGGCCGACCTGGTGGCGGTGGAAGACGACTCGGCCTATCTCCGCTTGAGCGGAGGCTGCGCGGGCTGTGGGATGGCGGCGGTGACCTTGAGCCAGGGGATCGAAGTGGCGCTGCGCGAATCGGTTCCTGAGATCGCTCGCGTGATCGACGTTACCGATCACGCGGCGGGAACCAACCCCTACTACGAGGCAGCCAAGAAGTAAGGCCTACGCGCCGACGAAGCGGCGGGCATCCTGCGCCGCGTACGACGCGACCGTGGCGTCGGTGGTGGCGGTTGCCTGAATCCGATCGACCAAGTCCTCAAGACGGCCGGCCGGAATAGCGCATGTCATCTCTGCGCTCGGCATGGCAGTACGAGCGCGGCTCAGCGTGCAACCCACGCTGACGGCCACTTCCCCCTGTTGTTTGGCCACCGCCACGATGTGGCACTGGGGCTTTCCCTCGATGCGCAGGCCCGGCAGAGCATCGGCTAACACCATGAGCTGCCTGCCGTTGATACGGATCAGAACGACGTCGGGGTCGACTGGCGTTTGCGCCAGCGGGCCATAGGTCACGAAGTCCGGTCGGTCAACCACGACCGGGATGCCCGGGATCATGGCCATCGTCACCCATCCCGACTCCAGCAGTGCTGCCACGTCGGCACGGCCAGCCACCTCGTCAAGGGTCGCGAACCCGTGGGTCAGGCTTCCGACACTGCAGTTGCCGTGGTCCGCGGCGACCGTGCTGAAGGTTCGCTCGACTGCCTTGGTCCAAAACACGCAGCCCGCTGAGACCCGACCGGTGCGCCCGTCTGGAGTGGGTTCGGGCATAGGAGCATCGAACGGCGCGACCCCGGCCGGGGCTGATCCGGAGAACGTAATAGCGATCGGCGGCGTCCTTAGCTGTAGCGCTGCGGTGAGAGCGGCGGAGGCATCGGACCAGCGTTCGGGTCGGGACATGAGGGCAGTCTCGCTGAGCCACCGGCACAGATCAACATGGTCATCTATGAAGGAGCGCAGTCTTGTCAAGGAGGGCGGGCACGAAAGTGGCGACGTTCTAGGCGTGCGTTCTGCTCCATCGAGTTGAATGGGGCGCGACGAAGTGTCCCCTGGTGACGATGACACCGAGGGCGGTCAAGGTCGGCCGCAGGCCAGCCCGAAGGGGAAGCCTTGACGGCCCGGTCAGTTGTCGTTCACACGATGTGAGGCGAAGCCCGTCAGGGCTTCGTGGTCGTCTCGTGGTGCCGTGTCCGAGACGGTGCAGCGGTCGCGCTCCATTCCGGCGGAGCCGGAGGGCAACCCGAGAAGCCGGGTGCCGGTCATCTGTTCGCCGCGCGAAGCGGCATGGAGAGATTCGGCCGCAACCCCTGGGCTCAATCAGCCGCTCGGTCTCGCCGCACTGCGGGGACCATGACTATGAACGAGCTCGCAGTGGGTTGCGTCCGTCCCGGTGCTCATCCTGGTTCGGCCAGGCAACGGACCTCGCCGTCGCGCAGCCCGTAGTAGACGAGGATGAGAAGCTTGCGGGCGGCTGCGACCCGCCCGATCTTGTTGCCCCGGCGCTCGGCCACCGCCCGGTGGTGCTTGGACACCGCGGTCCAGCCGTGCTGGCGGACGACCGCCTCGATGGCCGCCCAGCGCACCAGCCGGCTGCCCTGCTTGGTGATGTGGCCGCGGCGGACCTTCTCGTCGGACTCGTGGTGGGTGGGGGTGAGTCCGGCCCAGCTGCACAAATGGCGGGCGCTCTTGAACCGGGACACGTCCCCGATCTCGGCCACGAAGACCGCGGCCAGGATCGGTCCGACCCCGGGGATGGCCTGGATGGCGTGGTAGCCGAGGTCGCCGGCCAACCCCGGAGCGATCTCGGCCTCGACCATCGTGATCTCTCGGCCCACCACCTCGATGAGGTCACGCAGCGACGTCACCCGGATCCGGTAGGCGTCGCCCAGGGCGAGGCTGTCCAAGAGCCGCTGACCTTTGCTCCCGAACAGATCGGTCATGGGCACCGCCACGCCCTCTTTGGCCAGCACCGAGTGCACCTGGGCCTTCAGGCTGGTGCGCAGGTGGACCAGCTTGGCTCGGTAGCGGATCAGCTCTCGCAGCTCGCGCAATGGCGGTGGGGCGATCCAGGCCTCGGCCAGTCGCCCGAGGCGCAACAGGTCGACCAGATCGGTGGCGTCGCGTTCATCGTTCTTCACCCGTCGGTTTCCCCAGTTGTTGCCGAGCGGGTGGGCGAGATGCACGTTGGCCCCGCACTCTTGGAGGACGTCGGCCGCCCAGTACCAGCCATAGGTGGCTTCCAGGATCACCTCGGGCCGTTCACCCGCTTTGGCAAGCTCGGCGGCTAGGGCTCTTGAGTCGTTGTCGATGCGGACCGTCTCGAGCGTTTCGCCAGCGTGGTTGCGCCGCACGATCACGCTGCGGCGTCGGTGCAAATCGATGCCGACGTATTGTGTTGGCTGTTCCACGGGAGTCTCCTTCCGTTGTCTCCGGGTTGGTTTCGCAACCCCAAGTGTGCTCGGCACACCTGGTCCCGGTCGACGGGAGGACTCTCGTGGGGACTCAGCGTTGCGACGGGCCGGTGGTGCGACGTTCCGGTCGGACATGTGACCGATCCTCACTTGGGCGTCCGGCCCGGTGCGCTCCACCGGACCCGTCACGCAGGAGCGGCGCTGCGCTCCTTCATCACATCAGCC
>PMOQ01000049.1 GCA_003161255.1 Acidimicrobiaceae bacterium
ATGGCCCCGATGCCGTCGCGCCACACCCGGTAGTTCTCGGCACAGAACCCGGGAACCTCGTTCGCCTCTCCCGGACATGACAGTTCGGCGACGGTGAGCGACCCGTCGCCGAACATCCAGTTCGCGAACCCGCCGAGCGCGGTCCCGGCGAGGTGACCGACCCGCCAGGCGATGGTGGTGATCGGCGCCGGGTCGGCGTTCTCCCCGACGCCGTCCAGTCGCCAGAGCCCGTCCATGTCCCGGTGGATCGACCAGCACCCGTCCACCGGTTGCCAGAGGTACTCGGCGTCGTCGAGACCCACGAGCCGGGCCGTGAACCGATCCCAGACGTAGTCGAACGTCGTGCAGAGCGACTCCCCGACCCCGGCCATGGAGACACATTCCAGCCGATCCATCAGTGGGACCACGACTCGGCCCGAGTGATGCTCGGCCAACTCTGTGAACGGTGCCGTACCGTCTGTGACGAAATGCTGTCCAACGCCGACACCGCGCTGCTCGTCGGGGCCGGGGTGCTGGCCGGGATCGTCGGGACGGCGGGCGGGATCACCTCGCTGGTCTCGTACCCGGCGTTGTTGGCGGTCGGTGTCCCCCGACTACCGGCCGACGTGGCCAACATCGTGGCGCTCGTGGCCTGTTGGCCCGGTTCTGCATTGGCGTCCCAACCCGAGCTGGTCGGGAGAGGGGCATGGCTCCGGCGATGGGGCCTGGTGGCGGCGGCGGGTGGTGGGGTCGGATCGGGGTTGCTGCTGTCGACATCGGCGGGGGCGTTCGCGAGGGTCGTCCCGTTCCTGATCGTCGTCGCGTCGGTCGGCCTGCTCGCCCAGCCCCGGGTCTCGGCGTGGTTGGAGCGCCATCCGAGTGGGAAGCACCGGCTCCTGTTGCCGTTGGGGCTGTTCGTGGTGTCGGTGTACAACGGTTACTTCGGTGCCGGTGCGGGGGTGATGGTGCTCGCCCTCCTGTTGTTGACCACCGAGCGCCACATGGCGAGGGCCAACGCGCTGAAGAACATGCTCGTCGGCGTGGCCACGGTTGTCTCGGCCGCCACCTACATCGCGTTCGGGCACGTCGACTGGCCGGCCGTCGTTCCGCTGGGAGTCGGGATGTTCTTCGGCGCCACGCTCGGCCCGCGGGTGGCCCGGCAAGTCCCGGCCAACGTGCTCCGGTGGGCGGTCGCCCTGACCGGGTTCGGGCTGGCCATCCGGCTGTGGGTGGTTCCGGGTTAGGGATCGCCGACCGGCCTCTGTCCGCTCCGAGGCCTCGGCGCGACGACCTGTGCCGTGGTGGTGCTCGACGCGGCCGGCGACCAGGCGCCGGTCCCGATCGGGCCGTCCGACTCCCCCTGAGCGTCGCCGGACCGATGGGTTAGGCGGCCGAGGGTTTGGTCAGGTCGATGACGGTGCCCTGCCGGGCCCCCTCGACGGCGACCGGGCGGTCGGCGTAGCGGGCCACCAGCTCGTCGATCTGGTCGTCGGTTCGCGGCGGGTCGTGGTGGAAGAGCAGCAGGCTCGGGACCCCTGCCGCCTCGGCGAGGGCCACGGCGTAGCCGGCCGCGGCATGCCCGAAATCGGCCCGCGCGGCCAGCTCCTCGTCCAGATACTGGGAATCGTGAATCAACAGGTCGCACCCGTCGGCCAGCTCCATGGCCGCGGGGTGGAGCTCGCCCAGTCCGCCCGGACCGGGGCCGAGGTTGGTCGGGCAGTGATCACTCAGGTAGGCGAACGCAGCGTGGCCGTCCGAGACCCGGTAGCCGAAGGTCCGCCCACCCTTGTGGGGGATCTCCCGGGCCAGCACCTCGAAGCCGGCCAGCTTGTGGACCCCCTCGTCGAGGCCGCCGAAGTGCCATTTCCCCCGCAGTTCGTGCGGGGTGATCGGGAAGTGGGGAGGCGCCATCCATCGGGTCAAGATGGCCTCGGTGTCGCCCTGCTCGGGAACCCACAGATCGACGGTCGCGTCGGGGTTGTCCACCACCGGGCAGAACGGCAGCCCGGAGGTGTGGTCCCAATGCAGGTGGCCGAGGCAGATCGTGCCGGAGAACGGCCGGCCACCCATCAGCGCGGGAAGCCCGCGGAGACCGGTGCCGGCGTCGAGGATCAGGGTCGGCATCTCACCGTCGAGGGCCACGGCGACGCACGAGGTGTGGCCGCCGTAGCGGACGAATTCGGCTCCCGGAGCGGGCGTCGAGCCGCGGACCCCGAGCAGGACTAGCCGCACCCGGCCTCCCTTCCTCTGGTGGCGCGCCGGGAGAGCGGTCCTGTGAGCTGGGCGGTCACGGCTCGACATTCTCACGCGCCGCCGTGCCCCGCGCCAACGTGAGCAGGCACGTTTGGGCGGAATTGTCTGCCGGGCGATATCGTGACTCCCAATTCGATTTGGGAACGACTGCGCGGCCGCGGGCCGCCTACAGGGGGAACGTCGTGAAGGTCTCGGCCAAATCAGCGGGGTTCGACGAGGCGCGCCTCGAGCGCATCACCGAACACTTCGAGAGCCGCTACGTCTCGACCGGCAAGATCGCCGGCTGCCAGATCGCCGTCCTGCGCGGTGACCAGATCGCCTACTTCCGTTCGCTCGGCCTCATGGACCGGGAGCGGCAGCGCGAGGTGGAGAAGGACACCATCTGGCGCATCTATTCGATGACCAAGCCCATCACCTCGGTGGCCCTCATGCAGCTCTACGAGCGCGGGGCGTTCTTGTTGACCGATCCGGTGGACCGCTACATCCCGTCCTGGAAGGGCCTGAAGGTGGGCAAGGTGATGGACGACGGCTCGATGCAGACCGTCGAGCCGGATCGACCCATATCGGTCAAGGACGCGCTCATGCACATGACCGGGCTCCCGAGCCCCATGGGGTCCAACCACCCCATCGACAGCGCGTTCGCGACGGAACGCCGCGAGGCCGGATCGGGGGCGACGCTCGAGTCGGTGTGCGAGATGCTGTCGCACCACCCGCTCAAGTTTCAGCCCGGGACCCGCTGGAACTACGGGTTGTCGACCGACGTCTGCGCCCGCCTGGTCGAGATCCTCTCGGGCAAGCGCTTCGACGAGTACCTGGCCACCGAGATCTTCGCCCCCCTTGGCATGGTCTCGACGGGCTTCTCGGTCCCCGACGAATCGATCGAGCGGTTCGCGGCCAACTACAACCGCCGACCCGGTGAGGCGCCGGCACTAGGCGACGACCCGCAGACCTCCGGTTACCGCCGCCACCCCGCCTACCTCTCGGGCGCCGGCGGCCTGGTGTCGACGACCAAGGACTACATGCGGTTCTGCCGGATGCTGGTCGACGGCGGCGAGCTCGACGGCAAGCGCATCCTCGGCCGCAAGACGCTCGAGCTCATGCGGGTGAACCACCTCCCCGGCGGTTCGGACCTGACCAAGGTGGCCGTCGGCGGGTTCGGCGAGGCCGGGTTCACCGGCGTCGGCTTCGGGCTCGGCTTCGCGGTCGGCCAGGGCCCGGCTGCCACCGCCATGGCCGGTTCGGCCGGCGAGTACTACTGGGGCGGCGCTGCGTCGACGGCGTTCTGGATCGACCCGGTCGAGGACCTGGCGGTCATCTTCATGACNNCAGCTGATGCCGTCGGCCTCGTACCCGTTCCGGGCCCAGCTGCGCTCGCTCGTGTACCAGGCACTCGCCGAGTAGCCCTCGATCATCGACACGCCGCGATCGCCCTCGATTGCGGCAGCGAGGTCTGACCACCCTCGCCGGGGTGGATCTCGACGGTGACCGTGGCGGATCGCAACTGGTCGAGGGTGAGAACACCGGCCCCGGGTAACGAGGTGACGCGGGCCCCGTGGACCTCGACCGCGTAGCCATCGGGGTACTGGACCGCCGGCACGACGATGGCGGTGCAACTACCCGCACCGAGGTGTTTCTTGGCCGGTGACCTCACCGAGTACTCGTAGGTCATGGTCCGGGTGGTGTCGTCGAACGAGAAGGCCAGCGGCGTGCCCGAGGTCGCCCGCGGATAGGGCTCGGCGAGCACGGCCAGCTTGGCCGCATCGACGTTGGATCCGGTGGCCGGTTCCGACTGGTCGGTGACGAGTCCCTCGATCGATGCCGGGACCGTGCCCGTCGGGTCGTCGCAGCCGCAATAGGCCCACTCGATCCAGCTGATCGCATGCGCGTCGGCCAGCCCTTCCACCCGTGCGATGTCGGCCAGGTTCCCGCTGGCCCCGAACTCGGTCTCGATGAGGGCGTCGCCGGTCGCCGCGGAGCGGGCCAGGGCGTTGGCGACCGGCATGTGCTCGGTCTTGGTGCACTGGGCCGCGTTGGTGGCGGCGTTCAAGAGGCAGTAGTCGTGGAACGACATGCCGAGCTTGGGGTCGGAGAACCTGGGCAGCGTCGTCGGCTGCCCGAAGTCGAACAGCACCGACGGCTCATAGAAGATCAGGTGCTCTCGGTCGACGCTACGGATGGCCGGGATCACCTTCGTATAGAGGGTGGCGATCTGCTTCTCGGTGACGTGCCCCGGCCAGGGCTCGTTGAAGAGGTCGTACCCGAGCACCGACGGATTGCCGGCGAACCGGGCCGCCACGAATCGCCACGCCGCCGCATAGCGCTCTTGCAATCCGATGCCACCGGGTCCCGGCTTGTCCGCCCAGAAGTTGTCGAACGCGTTGTTGAGGGCGGTGCTGGAGGTGTAGCCGGTCGGAAACGGGAACTTCGTGATCGGGAGGCCCCCGGTGTCCACCGACCAAGCGGGGAAGCCCTCGCCGCCGAATCCCGTGCTCATCTGGTCCTGGTGGAAGTCGAGCAGGGAGTACACGCCCTGGCTGGCCAGGATTCCCACGGTCCGTTTGATCGAGGCGATGTACCTCGCCGAGAAGACCCCCGGCTCAGGCTCGACCCCCGCATAGATGACGCCCAAACGGACGACGTCGAAGCCGTTGGCGGCCAGCGAACGGGCGGCCTGTATGCCGAAGCCCACCGCAGCCGGTTCATACGGGGCCACCTTCGCCACCATGTTGAGGCCGTGCAGAACAACCGCTTGGCCCGCCGGGTCGGTCAGGAATCGGCCCGCATGACCGAGGTTGACCAAAGCTTGGTTGTGCCCCGATCCCGAACCGGCGGCCGAGGCGGGTGGCGCCGTGACCAGGCACCCAGCCATGGCGAGCACGGCGACGGCCACGGCGAAACGAGCTCGCAGCGCTGCAGCCACGTCCCTCCCCCCGATCGGCCGACTTTGTTCGGCGAGGCTACGCGAAGACCACGTTTGGCCTCAGGGTCGCCCCCAGGTCACCGGGGACATTCCCGCCAGAACCGGTGGCGGACCAGGGTCGTTGACGAATGGAAGAATCAATTTTATTCTCTGGGTGTGGTCCAGCAGCTGGAGCCGATGGTGCAGTCGGCACCCGATCCCCTACGAGAGCGCTTGCTCGACGCTGCGGCCAGGGTCTTCGCCCAGAAGGGCTACAGCGGCACCCGCATCCTCGACGTCGTGTCCGAGGCCGGACTCTCGACCGGCGCGGTCTACGGACGATTCGGTTCCAAGAACGAGCTCCTCCGCGAGGCCGTGACCAGTCGATCGGCCTCTCGAGCCGCCGGTGACGTCGATCGCGCCGACAAGGTCGCCGACCTTCTCGTCCGCGGTGCGCTCCGATTCGATCCCCTGAGCGACCACGAGGCGATGCGGCTCGAGGCCTTCGTGGCGGCGCGGCGCGAGCCCGAGGTCGCCGACGCGGTCGTCGACGCCGAGCGGACGTTCCGGCACCGGGCCGAACCGCTGCTCGAGGCGGCGTCGGTCGACGGCACGATCGCGCACGACGTCGATCCCGACGCCGTCATGTTCTTCGTCCGGACCGTGAGTCTCGGACTGACGCTGCAACGGGCCGCCGGCCTGTCCGCCCCGACCGGGGGCGGTTGGGAAGAACTCATCAACCGGGTCGTCGCCAGTTTCGGCGAGCCGGACGCTCCGCACGAAACATCTCGTTCAACGATGGGAGAGCCATGACCAAGGTCGACGACGCAGCGGTGGAGTCCGAGGTGGTCCAGGCTCCCCTGGGCCTTCCCTCCAATGCGGATATGGAGGCGACGTTCAAGAACGTGGCCGACCACTCCCAGCACATCTACCTGTGGAACTACGAGCGCTCCCGCGATCAGTTGGTCACCTTGTACAACCGGGCCTCGGTCTCCCAGTGGAGCAGCGCCCGGGACCTCGACTGGTCAACCGAGGTTGACCCCGAGGAGCACGTCGAGTTGGGCGGGCCGGCCATGTCGCTGTACCGGGAGGCGTCCAAGATCCCGGGGTCCCCGATCTCGACCTGGGGCGACAAGGAGTTCATCGCGCTCGGCATCGAGCTGCAGAAGGCCTCGCTCAGCCAGTTCATGCACGGTGAGCAGGGCGCCATGATGACCGCGGCCAAGATCGTGGAGACCGTGCCGTGGATCGACGCCCGCTACTACGCGGCCACCCAGACCATGGACGAGGCCCGCCACACCGAGGTTTTCGCCCGGTACCTGCACGAAAAGCTGGGCGAGGCCTACCCGATGAGCCCGTTCCTCGAGGAGCAGATCCTGGTGCTCTTGGAGGACAGCCGATGGGACATCGCCTACCTCGGCATGCAGGTCATCATCGAGAGCCTGGCCCTGGCCGCGTTCGGCGACATGCACCGTCGCACCAACGAACCGCTCTTGAAGAAGCTGCTCCGCTACGTCATGTCCGACGAGGCCCGCCACGTGGCCTTCGGCATCTTGAGCCTGTCGGAGCTCTACGCCAACCTGAGCGAACCCGAGCTGAAGGACCGCCAGGAGTTCCTCCTCGAGAACACCATCCGAAACCGGACCCGGGCCACCACGCCCGAGGTGTGGGAGCGCCTCGGTGTCAGCGCCGAGGCCCTCATGCCGTTCCTGATCGAGGCCTCCGGCAAGCTCAAGGCCCCGGTCAACCGCCAGTTCATGGCCGGCTTCTTCTCGAAGCTCGTGCCGAACGTGCGCAAGCTGGGGCTGCTCGACTCGAACAACGGCTACCTGCGCGAGAAGTGGGGCGAGGCCGGGCTGTTGGAGTGGGAGTTCGCCGACGACACGTCGACGGACTACGCCGAGTACGACGAGGTCGCGAAGGACCGGGAGGCCGCGGCGGCAGCGGCGTCCTGACCGCGTCGCTCCCTTCAGTCGGCTCCGGCTACTCGGCCGGCTGGCCCGGCACCCCGATCACACCCGATTCGACGAGCTCGGCGATCGCGTCCGCGCTCATCTCGAGCTCCCCCAGGATGGCCTCGCTGTGCTCGCCGACGCCCGGGGCGGGCCCCTTGACGCTGACCTCGGAGCGCTCGAACGCGAAGGGGGCCGCCAGCGTCTCGAACGGGCCGATGGCGGGATGCTCGAGGGCCGCGAACATCCCCATCTCCCGGGCCTGCGGATCGTCGATCAGGTCGGGCAGCTCGGAGATCCGGGACCAGATCACCGCGGTCTTGCGCAGCCGCGGCACCCAGTACGCATAGGGCTCCGACCCGAAGTGCTCGTCGAGGATCCCGACCAGCTCTTCGGCGTTGGCGAACCGGTTGTTCGGGGTGTCGAACCGCGGGTCGGTGGCGAGCTCGGGCCGACCCACCGCCTCGCAGAAGCCCGGCCAGACCCCTTGGTGGTGCGACGACATGACCATCCAGACGCCGTCGCCACACTTGTAGCTCGTGTTCATCGGGCTGATCGGGTGCACCCGGCTCCGCCGGTTGGGCTGCTGGTGGTCGATGAGGGCCGCCGCCAGGTCACAGCCGATCGTCCACGCCCCCACCCGCATCAACGCCGTCTCGACGACCTGGCCCTCGCCGGTGCGGTCCCGCACCCGCAACGCGCCAAGGATCGCGACCAGCAGGGCCAACCCGGTCGGGTGATCGCCCTGGCCGGCCCGCGGGGCCACGGGTAGACCGTCGGGCTCGCCCAGCAGCGAGGTCACTCCCCCACGACCGAAGAACGCCGTCACGTCGAAGGCGAGCTGGTCGGCGTCCTCGCCCGTCGACCCCTGCCCGGTGACCAGCGCGTAGACGAGGCCGGGGTTGCGGGCGCGGAGCTGGTCCGGACCGAGACCGAAACGCTCGAGACGGGACCGGGTCAGATTGGTGACGACCACGTCGGCCTTGTCGGTCAGCTCCCCGACGATGGCCTGGCCGCGTTCGTCGCCGATGTCGACCGCGATCGAGCGCTTGCCCCGGTTGTCGAGCTGGAACACGATGTCGGTCCCCGGGAAGCCCTCGGCGAAGCGGGGCTGGCGCAGCTTGTTGCGCATCGAGTCGCCGCCCGGCGGCTCCACCTTGATGACCGACGCGCCCATGTCCGCCATGAGGGCGGTCGCGCTGGGCCCGGCAACCCAGTTGGCGATCTCGACGACCGTGATGTCCTCCAGCGGCCCGCTCATGGCTCGCACCCCCTGACCATGGCGAGCTTGGCACGGCCAAGTCAGGGCGGCCAGACACCGTTCCGACCTATGCCGGCGGGGGCTCCCAACCGTCCGGGGCCACGCCGAGAACGGCATAGAGCTCGGTGAGGGCCTGCTCGCCGGAGATCACCTTGATGGTGTGCATGCCCATCTCGCGGGCCGGCTTCAGGTTGATACCCAGGTCGTCGAGGAACACCGATTCGGTGGGCAGGACGTCCAGGGTCTCGCAGGCCAACTCGTAGAAGCGGGGATCGGGCTTTCGAACCCCGATCTTGCTCGACTCGATCACCACGTCGAAGAGGCCCTCGTAGAGGTTCGGGGCGAACTCGCTGCGCCCCCGTCCGTTCCCCCCGGCGACGAAATTGTTGGTCAGGGCGGCGGTCTTGTATCGGCCCCTGCAGAACCGGACCGCCTCCACCATCCCCGGCCGCGGTCCGCCACGGATGGCCGCCATGACGGCCTGGGCGTCGACCTTGTGGCCGAGCGCAGCGGCCTCGGACTCGAACAGCGCAGAGAACCCGCCGAAGTCGACCTGGCCCCGCTCGAACATCGCCCAGGCGTTGGTGTCGGGATTGGTCGAGTTGATCTGGCGCAACAAGCCATCGGGCAGGTTCGCCTCGCGCTCGTAGCGGGCGAACCCCTCGAATGGGCCGGTGGTCAACACTCCCCCGATGTCGAACATCACGGCCTTGATCACGGCTGGCGCTTCCCCTCGGAGAGTCCCCTGGCTTCGGCGCACAGGGTACAAGACGGCCCAAGGAGGCCGACGTGCCGCAGGCCCCCGTGCGGGGTTCGGGCGATAGGGTCGCCGCATGTTCTATTTGATTCGCCGGCTCATCCGGATCATCAAGACCCGGCGGGCCACCCGCCAGCGCTTCTAGCTCGGTCAACCCTCGGCGGACCGGTCCGGCTCCGAGGGTCTTAACACCCGCTCCGGGGCATCACCGACGTCACGGCGGGCGATGATGTGCACGTCGATCCCGGCCTCGGCGGCCGACCGGGACACCTTCCTGACCGTCGATCCCCCACCCATCAGTTCCTGAAGCCGGCCTCGCTGGCTCGAGCCGATGACGATCTGGGTGATCTGGTGGGACTTCGCGTAATCGACGATGGCTTGCGCAGGATCGTCGGCCTCGAGCTCGGTCCAGTCCGCACCGACGTCATCGCAGAGCTGGCGGAGCTGGGCCAACTTGGAGTCGTCGGAGCGCTTCGCACGATCGCTCGCCGCCACGTGCACGGCGTGGAGCTCGGCCTTGATGCGTGCCGCCATTCTCGAGGCCCGTCGGACGATGGCGTCGGTCCCCGGGGCGGCGGTGACCGAGACCAGGATCCGCTCGCTCGTCTCCCAGAGCACCTCGGTCTGGTAACGGGTCAGGTGTTCCAAGAGGTCCTCCTCGGTCTCATCGGCGAGGAACCGCAGGGCCAGCTCGCGCAACGCAATGAGATTGTCGGTGCGGAAGAAGTGGGTGAGGGCCTGGGGCACCTTGGCGGCCGGATAGATGTTCCCGTGCAGCATGCGCCTGCGCAGCTGTTCGGGGGACGAGTCGACCAGCTCGATCTGGTTCGCCTTGCGCAGCACCCAGTCGGGGACCCGCTCGCGTATCGGCACGGCGGTGATGCGCTCCACGGCGTCGGCGATGCTCTCGAGGTGCTGGATGTTGACCGTCGAGATCACGTCGATCCCGGCGTCGAGGATCTCCAAGACGTCCTGCCACCGCTTGTCGTTGTGCCCCGACCCCGGGACGTTGGTGTGGGCGAGCTCGTCGACCAGCGCCACCGTCGGACGACGAGCCACCACCGCGGCCAGGTCCATCTCCTCGAAGCGGGTCCCTCGGTACTCGATGGCCAACCGGGGGACCACCTCGAGCCCCTCGGTGAGGGCCTCGGTCTGGGGCCGGCCATGACACTCGACGAACCCGATCACCACGTCGGTGCCCCGTTGGTGCCGGCGGCCCCCCTCGCTCAGCATCGAGTAGGTCTTCCCAACTCCGGCCGCCGCGCCGAGGTAGATGCGGAAGTGCCCGGCCGGCTCGATGGCGTCGGCGTAGTCGGGCTCGGTCCGGTTCTCCAGATCCTTCGACGGTGCTCTGACGTCAGCCACGCACGCTCCTCGACCGGTTCTGTTCGCAACCGGCCGCCTCCAGAAGATACAGAGGGTTCCACATCGTGAGCCGGCCGCGATCCATCCTGGCCGTGCCCTCGACGTGGCACCGGGCACCGAGACTCAGACCGGGCACCCGGTCGCGACCGAGGAACAGCAGGTCGATCCGGCCGGTGCCGTCGTCGAGCACGCAGCGATACCCGAGCGACATCGACCTCCCGGTCCCCTCCACCGAGCCCCGTATGGAGACGATGGTGCCGCCCACCACGACCCGGCTCCGGGGGAACGCCGAGCGGAGCTCGGTCACGACCGGCAGGCCGCGCCAGCACTCGCCCTCGGTACACGCGCCCAGGCTCACCGCAACTTGGCCAGCGCCTCGTTCAGCTGGAGGACGTCGATGTAGGCGCTGCCGAGGAAACCGAGCTCGGGACCGTTGGTCTCTTGCGCGATCAGCGCCCGAAGCCGGGAGGCGCCGATGCCGGTGGCCTGCGACACCATCGGGATCTGCACGACGGCATCCTGCGGGCTGATGTCGGGGTCATAGCCACTGCCCGACGTCGTGACCAGGTCGGGCGTGGGGTTGACGCCCCGGGCGTGCCAGTAGGCGACGAGTGCCTTCGTGTCCGCCACGAGGACCTTGGATCGAGGCCCGAGGTTGGTGGCGCCCGATTCACCGCTGACCCCGTTGGCCACCAGCGGGTTGTCCCCGCCCGAGACATGCTCCTTCGGGTCGGCCGCATACGGCCCGGTGTCGTCGGGGCGGCCATGGAAGAACTTTGAGCTGGACCAGTTCTGGCCGATGAGGGTCGAACCGGCCGAGGTGATCGACCCGTTGGCCTGGTGGCCGAAGAGCGCCTGGGAGACCCCGGTGCCGGCCAGCGCGTAGATGAACGTGAACACGACCAGGAGGAGCGCCAGAACGACCGACCGACGGAGATGGGTGAGCATTGGTGTGCCTGCCGATCTAGTAGGCGTGCAGAGCGACCAGGAGGAGGTCGATCAGCTTGATGAAGACGAAGGGGACGATGATCCCGCCGACGCCGTAGATGAAGACGTTGCGACGCAAGATCGCCGACGAGACCATGGCCCGGAACTTGACCCCTCGCAACGCCAACGGGATCAGCGCCACGATGACCAGCGCGTTGAAGATGACGGCCGACAGCACCGCGCTCTGGGGGCTGTGCAGCTTCATGATGTTGAGCGTGTTGAGCTGCGGATAGGTGGCCACAAAGAGCGCCGGGATGATCGCGAAGTACTTGGCCACGTCGTT
>PMOQ01000101.1 GCA_003161255.1 Acidimicrobiaceae bacterium
ACACCACTCACCCGGACTTGACCTGCCGCAATAGCGCAAGCTCGTAGGCGGGTGCGATCCCTGTAGCACAGCACCTGCGAAGTGGGACGCCGCTCACCCATAACTGAGGTGTCACGCTCACCCGTTACGATCCGTCACGGGGTACGGTCCCCCTCCGTGGGTCGCTATCGGAAGACTCTGCGGTGGTGTCCGGTGTGTCACGAGCCTGCACATACCGATCTCCGTGCGGTGTACTGCTCCCCCGCCTGTAGACAGAGGGCGTACCGTCTCAGAAAGAGACAACCACCAGCGGTTATCAGCCGCCAACCTTGCACATTATGTCAAGTCGATCCTTGGGATCCTGAACGCCTAACTCCCACCGAAGTGCTGTTGCCCGCACAGTTCCACTGTCATACCCCGTTGTTACCGTCACCTCGCTGACAAAGTCGGCGCCGGAACAGATCCGAGCGTTGTGCCGTTGTAGTGACACGCGGCTCCGCAGAAACAGGAGTCGAACGCTCTGACGAGTTGGACGTTGAGTCCAACACCGGACCAGGAGAAGACACAACAGAGAGAGGCGCAGCCATGCTCCCGATGCACCCAGAGATATCTTCAGCGCTTGCGAGAGAGCGTCAAAGGGAGCTCGAGACCCGGGGCGCCCGCTCTCGGAGGGCGAGGTCGGCTCGCTCGCCGGTCGTTCGGCGCTTTCGAGAGGGCTGGCGAAGGGACAGGTCCTCGATTTAGGCGTGGTCCTTGGCCGGCCTGAGTGGAGGCACACCTGGCAGCGGCGGCTCCCGCGGAACGTGTGATTCTGTGGGCGGGTTTTAGGCCTTTGACTTGGACGCGTTCAGGGTCACGGCGGCGCGAAAGAGCGTCTTCAACGCCTTCTCGTTGATCTTCTCGCCCTCGTGGAAGTCGATAGCCCGCCTGACGTTCCCCTCAAGGCTGGAGTTGAAGAGGCCCGAAGGGTCCTCCAGAGCCGCCCCTTTGGCAAAGGTGAGCTTCACGACGTTCTTGTATGTCTCGCCCGTGCAGATGATTCCATCGTGCTCCCACACCGGAACCCCTCTCCACTTCCACTCCTCGACGACTTCGGGATCGGCCTCCTTGACCAAGCTACGGAGCCGAGCGAGCATCGTGCCCCGCCAGTCGCCCAGCTCCTTGATTCTCTCGTCGATCAGCTTGGACGGGGACTTGCTCTTCTGCGACCCGTCGTTCGGCATGCCCGTTTCCCTTTCCCCAGTCCCGAGGTTTGATGGGCGATCCCCACCAAGTCCGAATGTACTTGGAGCTGCCGTTACCGAGGCCGGGATCGGACGGGCCGTCAGCCTCTCCCCCATCCCAGGATTCAGTCGTGCTCCTCGGCCCAGCGGGCCGCGAGGCCCCTGGCGATCACCATCCGCTGGATCTCGTTCGTACCCTCTCCGATGATCATGAGCGGTGCATCCCTGAGATAACGCTCGACCGGGAATTCCTTCGTGTACCCGTAGCCACCGTGGATACGCATCGCCTCGATGCTCACCTCGAGCGCCGTCTCCGAACAGAAGAGCTTCGCCATCCCGGCCTCCACGTCGGTCCGCTCGCCCGAGTCGAACTTCTCGGCGGCACTCTTCACGAGCAACCTGGACGCCTCGATCTTGGTCGCCATCTCCGCCAGTTTGAACTGGATTGCCTGGTGTTTGATGATCGGCACGCCGAACGTCTCCCGATGGTGCGCGTAGTGCATGGCGGCGTCATAGGCCGCCCGAGCCACCCCGACGGCCCGAGCGGCCACGTTGATACGCCCGAGCTCGAGCGAGCCCAGGACGTAGTGCAACCCGTGGCCGAGCCCGTCGGGACCTCCGAGGACAGCTGAGGCCGGCACCCGGTGATCGACATAGGTCATCTCGACCGTTTCGATGCCCTTGTAGCCGAGCTTGTCGATGCTCTTGCTCACGGTGATGCCGCCCGACGTCGGTCCCGGCTCCTTCTCGACGATGAAGCAGGTGATCCCCTCATCGGTCTTGGCGGCCAGGGCCACGATCGAGGCTCGCTCGCCGTTGGTCACCCACATCTTGGTGCCGTTGAGCACGTACTCATCGCCGTCTTTGGCAGCCCGACAGCGGATGGCCTGAGTGTCCGAACCAGCGTCGGGCTCGGACAGCGAAAAGGCGGCCCGCCGGTCCCCCTCGGCCATGATCGGCAGCAATCGCTTGCGCTGCGCATCGGTGCCGAACTTCGAGATCAGCGTCGCGGCGATGGTGTGGGTGTTGATCACGCCGGACAACGACATCCACCCGTAGGCGAGCTCGTCCATCAACCGGGCGTAGGTGACGGTGTCGAGCCCGAGACCGCCGAACTCGGGGTCGATGCGAGCACCGAACAACCCGAACGCCCGCATCTGGGCCACCCAGGCCTCGGGGTAGCGATCGGCGTGCTCGAACTCGGATGCGCTCGGAATGACGTCCTTGCGTATCCAGTCCCTGATCGTGGCTACCAGCTCGTCGGCAACTTCAGGATCGGTCGGCATGGCTGGTCCACCTTTCGTCATCCAACGACGCCATCGGCCCGCAATCGTGCGATCTCGTCGTTGCCCACCCCGAGCTCGGTCAGCACGGCGTCCGTGTGTGCGCCCGGATCCGGTGCGGGCCACCGGCTGGCCTCGGGCCCGGCAAAGTGGGCCGGCGGCCGCGGCTGAAGCAGGCGACCGAGCTTCGGGTGGACCACCTCTTCGAGGGACTCGGATGCGACGACTTGCGGATGGGCGGCCAGGTCGTCCAGCGAGACGACCTCTGAACACGGAACGTCATGAGCCTGAAGCCTGGACACCACCTCGGCGGTCGGCATCTGGCGGATTTGGGCTGCCACCTCTCGCATGGGGTTGCCCCCGTGCATCATCCGGCCCCGGACGGTAGCCAGAATCGGGTCGTCGAGATCCGCGGTTCGATCGAGCGCCTCCAACATCCCCTTCCACTGGGCGTCGGTGACCGTGATCATGGCGAGGTAGCCGTCGGCCGTCTCGGTCAGGCGGAAGCCGCTTGCGACCGGTGGCAAGACGTCGACCGGATCGAGGCAGGTGTTGTTCACCATGCCGTCGGGCCACAGGAAGTGCAGCGCCGCGTCCAGCATCGACACCTCGATGGGTCCACCCAACCCGGTACGGGTGCGCTGCAGGAGTCCGGCCACGATGGCCTGCGAAGCCATCAGGCCGGTCGCCTTGTCGACGATGCCATGTCGTACCAGCGCCGGCGGGCCACCACGGGGATCGGCCTGTCGTGCCGCCATGCCGGAGAGGGCCTGGAGGACGTGGTCATACGCGGGTTGGCCGGACAGCGGCCCGGTACGCCCGAATCCGGTGATCGAGAGATAGACGAGTCTCGGGAAGGCCGCGCAGAGGGCGTCTGGCCCGATTCCCATCGCCTCGGCGACCCCGTGTCGGTAGTTCTGGATCAACACGTCCGCCGACGAGACGAGCGCCCGGACGACGTCGGCGGCCGCCGGGTGCTTCAGGTCGAGCACGACGCTGCGCTTCGTCCGGTTGAGGTTGGCGAAGTACGCGGTCATCTCGTCTCGGCCCGTGCCGATCCTGCGGATGACCTCCCCGCCCGGCGGCTCGACTTTGATCACATCCGCGCCCTGGTCAGCCAGGATCACGGTTGCGTACGGCCCGCTCATGTTGGCGGTGAGGTCGATGACCCGGACGCCGGCCAGCGGCCCGTTCCTGGCCTCCTCGTCGCTTGCGTCCGTCATCGGGTGCTACGACCTCGCGCCGCTCTGTTGGCCACCGATGAATCGGGGTTCGTCGCCTCGAAAGCCGGTTCGACCACAGCGCATGATACGGCTAACCCGGCTCCGTCCCTTTCCCCGCAGGGGTTCGCCTCGTCAACGCGAAGAGCAGTATCGACACAACGCCGAACACGATCCCCCAGACGACGAGGTGCGTTTTCGCGGCCAGCACGTAGGTGGCCACGATCAGGGCGATTTGGCCGACCAAGCGCTCGGGGTCGCGAAGCCTCCGGTGCGACGAGGGAGCCATCCACACCGCCCAGATGACCGCCGCCAGCGCAGGCAGGAGGACGGCCAGGGTGATGTGAACCAACTTTGTCGAACCGAGCCGCCAGCCTCCGATCGCGAGCGTGACGATCATCGCCATCTCGACCCCGAATGCAGCGAGGTCCGCCCTGCCGACTGCCGCCCGTGGTTCACCCTGCGGCATCGCTCCCCCTTCCGACCCGACTGCGATTCCGGATCGCTGCACCCTGATCCATCGACGACGGTAGCCCGAAGGGCGAAGCCGGGGCCGGGCGACAAGGCGCGCCGCCTCCGTTCGACTTCTCGACGCCCAGAGGGGAGAATTCCCTTGTTGGGTCAACCGAACCGTGCCCTTCGACGCCAGAAGGGTGGACGGCGGGAGCGTCATGATCAGGTCCCGGATGCCACAGACGCCCGATGTGTTCCCCGACCGCGGCGGTGTCTACGAGACGACGGACGGCGGAAGCACGCGGCGGTATTTGCAGATCCTGACCGCGGCGGGATTCTCGAGCCTCGGCACGAGCGGGGACATCGTCTTCGCTGACCCGACCCATGGGTGGGTCGACGAGCCGGGTGCGGGCGTGTGGCGTACCACCGATGGGACCGCCCGGAAGCAACTCGGCCCATGACCGCGTCGTGGCCCCGCCGACCGCTCGCCGGGCCGTTCGTCCCGGACGAGCTGGGCCACGCCGGGTCCGAGCACCTCGACCCCTCGTACGTGGCCGGCTACGACACCAAGCAGAAGTACGACCCCGCGCCCGACGTCGCGGCGCTGCAAGGGCGCGGCCTGGACGGGCGTTCGACCATCATCGACATGGGGTGCGGGACCGGGGTCTTCACCCTCGCCATCGCGCCGCATTGCCGCCGCGTCATCGCGGTCGACGTCTCCAAACCGATGCTCGACCGCCTTTCCACCGCGGCCAAGGAGAGCGAGATCGACAACATCGAGTGCGTGCGGGCCGGCTTTCTCACCTACGAGCACGAGGGCGACCCGGTCGACTACGTGTTCAGCCGCAACGCCCTGCACCAGCTGCCCGACTTCTGGAAAACCCTTGCATTGACCCGCCTGGCCTCGATGATGGCCACGGGAGCGCTGTTGTGGCTCCACGACCTCGTCTACGCGTTCGAGCCGACCGAGGTCGAGCGGGTGCTGGAGGGCTGGTTCGGGGAGGCCGTCGTCGATCCGACCAACGGGTACACCGCCGACGACCTGGCAACCCACGTGCGGACCGAGTTCAGCACCTTCACCTGGCTCCTGGAACCGATGCTGGGCCATGCCGGCTTCCATGTGCTCGACACCGAGGTGGACCGTCGCCGGACCTACGTCCGGTACGCCTGCGTGAGGCTCTGACCCAGATCGTCTGAGCGAAGGCTCAGTAGGCCGGCCGCAACCCCGTCAACATTGGGAAGTGGCGGACGTTTCTCGTGAGGAGATCCGCCTCATATGTGACTGCGGTCGCGGCGATCAGGTAATCGGCGTCGTCGATCCCCCTGTTGGCTCGACGATGGGTGCGGGCGAAGGACCCTGCGGTCCGCGCAATATCCTCGTCAACCGGCACCCAGGAGAACGCCGAGAAGAACAACTCCAACGCCTCGAGTTCGCCGTCCCTGATGCCGCCGAGGAGCTCGAATCGGACGATCTCGCTGGCGGCCACGGACTCGCCGCCACTGACCAGGTCGCGCATCAAATCGACGGCGGCCCGCTCCCCTCGCAGATGGTCGACGGCGACGCTCGTATCCAGCAACTTCACCCAATGCCCCGTTCATTCAGACGATCGTTCAGGTCGCCTCGCAATGCGTCCACGAAGCTCTCCCCCGTGAAACGGCGGCCCCGCCACGTCCCGGCGCTTGCCTCGAGCGCTTTGAGCCGCTCGTCCCTGGTCTTCTCCCCGAAGGTGCTGCGGACGGCGCGGCGGATCAACTCCGATCGCGATGCCCCGGTCGCGCGGGCCACGGCGTCCAGGAGCGCCAGCTCTTCGTCACCCAAGTAGATCTGCGTCCGGCCCATGACCCATATATACACCAGGTGGTGTCTTCGCCTCGGCGGCGGTCCGCCCACCTCTCTACCCAAACGGTCGATGGCGAACCTAAGCTGCGTCCACTCGAAGCAACTCCGAGGAGACCACCATGACGTCGCTTCTCCCCCCCTCCCCGACCGGCACCTACGAAGACCCGGCCGAGGAGCGCCTCTACCGCAAGCAGCGGCTGGCCGCCGCCCTGCGGCTGTTCTCGCTGTTCGGCTTCGAGGAGGGCGTGGCCGGCCACATCACGGCCCGGGATCCCGAGCACACCGAGACGTTCTGGGTGAACCCGTTCGCCATGCACTTCGGCCACATCTCGGTCTCGGACCTGATCCAGGTCGACTCGTCCGGCGAGGTCATCTACGGCGACCAGCCGGTCAACCGGGCCGCCTTCGCCATCCACTCCCAGGTCCACGCGGCCCGGCCCGACGTGGTGGCGGCCGCCCACAGCCACTCGGTCCACGGCAAGGCCTGGTCGGCCCTCGGCCGGCTGCTCGAGCCCATCACCCAGGACGTGTGCGCCTTCTACGAGGACCATTCGCTCTTCGACGACTACACGGGCGTCGTCATGGACACCGAGGAGGGCAAGCGGATCGCCCACGCGCTGGGCGAGAACAAGGCGGTCATCCTGCGCAACCACGGACTGCTCACGGTCGGGACGAGCATCGAGGAGGCGGCGTGGTGGTTCATCACCATGGA
>PMOQ01000034.1:0-67973 GCA_003161255.1 Acidimicrobiaceae bacterium
AGAGCTTCACCCTCACCGTCGACGAGGCACCCTCGATCACGAGCGGGGGTCATGCCACGTTCACCGTCGGGAGCAATGGCTCGTTCACGGTCACCACCGGGCATTCCTTCCCGGCGTCCCCGGCCCTCTCCGACGGTGGGGCGACGCTGCCGACCGGCGTCACCTTCACCGACAACGGGAACGGGACGGCCACGTTGGCGGGGACCCCCGCGACAGGGACCGGCGGCACCTACTCCTTCACCATCACCGCGGCCAACGGGGTGACCCCTGACGCCACACAGAGCTTCACCCTCACCGTCGACGAGGCCCCGGGCATCACGAGTGCGGCCAAGGCTGACGCCGCAGTCGACCAGCCACTCACCTTCACCGTCACGACCAGCGGCTTTCCCGCACCGTCGCTCTCTGAGGGCGGGGCCACGCTGCCCACCGGGATCACCTTCACCGACAACGGTAACGGGACGGCCACCTTGTCGGGGACCCCCGCTGCGGGCACCGCCGGGGTCTACCCCTTCACGATCACCGCGACAAATAGCACCGCGCCCCACGCCGCCGAGGCGTTCACCCTCACCGTGTACGACAAGCTCACGGCCCTGGCGGGCCCGTTCCCCCCTGGCACAACCGGCGTCCCCTATACGGGACAGCTGCAGGCGGTCGGGGGTAAGGCCCCCTATAGCTGGTCGCTCGGCGCGGGACCGCTGCCGGCAGGGCTCTCGCTTGACGCCAGCACGGGGGTGGTGGCGGGCACACCGACGGCCGGTGGCACCTTCCTGGTGACCTTCACGGTGACCGACATCCGGGGGGTGACCGCAAGCGTGTCGGTCACCATCAGAGTCTTTCCTCCAGGCCTCCGGCTGGCAGGTGCCGACGGCGGTGTGTTCGCCCTCGGCGGTGCCGCGTTCTTCGGCTCGCTCGCCGGGTCGCCTCTCGCAAAGCCCATCGTCGGTATGGCACCGACGCCTGACGGGCTCGGCTACTGGCTGGTGGCCGCCGACGGCGGTGTCTTCGGCTTCGGGGATGCCTCTTACCTGGGCTCTCTCCCGGGGGTTGGCGTGCACACCAGCGCCATCGTGGGCATGGCCCCTACCCCGGACGGAGACGGGTACTGGCTGGTCGGCTCCGACGGCGGGGTGTACGCCTTCGGCGACGCCCGCTTTGCCGGATCGCTCCCGGGACTGGGTGTGCATGTCGGTGACGTTGTCGGCATCGCCGTCACCGCCGATGGCGGCGGGTATTGGCTGGTGGGCAGCGACGGCGGCGCGTACGCCTTCGGTGACGCCAGCTTCCACGGCTCAATGGGCGGGCGGCATCTCAACTTGCCCATGGTGGGCATCGTCGCCACCGCCGACGGTATGGGCTATTGGCTGGTGGCCGCCGACGGGGGGGTGTTCGCCTTCGGCGATGCCCCGTTCCTGGGCTCGGCCGGCGGCACTAACCTGACCGGTGTGGCCGGCATCGTGCCCACGCCCGACGGGGCTGGTTACTGGCTCTTCTCGGCAGCCGGATTAGTTCAGAGCTATGGCGACGCCCCGTCCGAGCCAGGTCTGAGCGGACCACTGGCGGCACCGATCGTCGGCGGTACTCCCAACGACTGATGGGAGGCTCAGCCTTCCTTGTCAATGGCGGTGAGGGCCTGGGCGAACACCGCGGTGAGCCACTGGTCGACTCGGCAATCCAGCACCAGGTGGACGCGCTGGCGACCCGAGCCGTTTGACGCGGAGTGGGGTTTACGCAAGTCGAGGTACCAGCACTCCCCGAGCGCCATGGTCACCGGTGAGCCTCCCAGCTCGAAGGTTACCTCTGGGTCACTGACAACGGGGACGTGGAGCCGGACGGTCCCGGCATCGAAGCCCAATCCTTCGTCGCTGTGCGGGTGGAGGACCGAGCCCGGCCCGAGCGAAAGAAAGCGGGCGATCAGCACCGGGCACTGCAGGCTAGCTATCGCCTTGGCCACGATCGGGCAGCCGTCAAGGACCGGTGTGTCGGCGACGGGCTGGGTGCCAGTTGGGTCGGGGTAGATGCGGCCTGCGTCGCCCCCAGGCCCGCGGAGGGTCACGCCCGACCACTCTCCCTCGTGGATCACCTTGTTGAAGTGGGGGATCCAGGAAGCCGGCGACACCTCGGCTATCTCGGCCGCTATCGCGTCGGCGTCGAACCGGAGGCCCAGCCGAAGGCGGTCTGGCACCGACAGCGAAGCGACGTCCGTCATGGCGTCAGCGGGGGTCACCGGGAGCGCACGTTGTAGCGCCCGGGTTCGATTCGTGTGCCGACGACTCATCCATAGTACGAACCTGGCGCAGCGCGAACCCGCACCGCGCCAAGCATACGGTCGTCCTCCCCTCCGGCATCGCCTTCAATCTACCGCTAGGTAGCTCGCTCGACTCGGCCTCGGGCCCTGGGGAGTGAACAGCGAGCATCAACCGGCGCGAGAATGTGGGTCCCCAAAAATTGGATGGCGGCCAGGGGGCCCCTCGGGTGAGCTTATCCCTCGGACACCCCTGTGGTGGACTCAACTCCCGACCAGTTCTTCTTCCGGCCGCGGTAGCCTCAGCTGGCGGCCGGAAGTCTGATGCGACCCAACCTCTTCGGATTGACATACCCATTGTCCACATACCAACGAGCCGAGTCCGAAATAGCGACGTATGCCGGACGAGGGGAGTAGTTGAGCTCTTCGCGAGCCCTCTGATCGTTGAACATCATGTTGGTGGTCGACATGCGTCGCTGCCTCAAGCGCCACGCTGGGCTCGCGCCCGAGGATTCGACCCTCCACCAGTTGTGAGAGGACACCCACACTGAGCGCGACTGTTCGAGGAACCTGCAGTGTCGGAGCCGGCAAGTTCGTACAGTCCGCCAACACCCCAAGGAATTCGCCCATCTTTAGGTTTTCGCCTCCGACGATGTAACTCCGTCCGATGCGACCGCATTCGAGTGCTAAGAGATGCCCGGTTGCCAGATCGTCGACGTGGACCACGTTCAGAGTGGTGTCGACGAACGCCGGGATTCGGCCATTGAGGAAATCGAGAACAAGCTTTCCGGTTGGCGTTGGACGCCTGTCGCCGGGGCCGAGCGGAAACGTCGGGAGGACGAGGGAAACCGGTACCCCTTGCGCCGCTGCTCGCAAAACCTCGTGCTCGGCCACGTACTTGGTCCTCTTATACGGTCCGAACAGATGGGCCACATCGGCGTAATTCGTTTCGTCTGCAGCCTGACCTCGGGCGGCACCATCAAGTCCGAGCACTCCGACGGTGCTCGTGTAGATCACGCGCTCACACGCACCCCGGCGGGCCGCCTCGAGCACATTGAGCACGCCGCCGACGTTGACGTCGTAGAAGTCCTTGGGTCGCCGCGCCCAGAACCGGTACAGAGCGGCCAGATGGAAGATAAAGCGAGCACCAGCACAAGCGGCAATGACTGCGTCGGCATCGCGCACGTCGAGAGAGATTCGCTCAACGTCGAGTCTGTCAAGGTTTCGTTCGTCTCCTTGTGGTTCAACGAGTGCGACCACATGGGCACCCCGATCGAGCAGGGCACGCACCACCGCCGAACCGATGAATCCCGCCGCTCCCGAGACGACCGTGCGATCGCCCGGTGTGATACGTAGATCAGATTTCACGGCGCGATCCGGCTGCGCCGAGTGGCTTGTCACGATATTGGGCTCGGGGCACCGAGGTCACCATGAGACCCATCATTGAGTAGGGGATTGGACCCGTTCCCATTTCCGTTGATGAAGTGCGCCTCGTAGGGCGACGTGGGGCGGAGTTTGCCAGTCCCCCGTAGGGCACCCTTAGCCATGGTCCGTCCGAACTCGAAAAGGAGTCCCGAACCACTGTGCGCATCGCGCAGAACATCGTCGAGTGCATCGATGAAATAGTCGACCTCCTCCTGACCGAAGATGAGGGGAGGAAGCAGCTTGATGATGTTGACGTTGTCGGCTGCCACCTGGGTCAAGATGCGATGGCGGTGGAAGAGGGGTACCACCATCATCTGGGAGAAAATGGCCGGACGAACCCGCTCGAGCGCGTTGAAACGTCGTCGGAGCGCCTTGGATTGCGGGGGACCGAACTGCAGGCCGATCATGAGCCCTCTTCCCCTGACCCCGTGGAACATCTCGTAGCGCTCAAGAAGGGGAGCAAGGCCTGTTTGGAAGGCCACACCCATGAGGCGTGCCCGGTCGATGATGTTCTCGTCGTCGAAGGTGGCCAACGTGGCGAGTCCGGCCACCATCGCCAACTGGTTCCGACCGAAGGTAGTGGAGTGCTTCATCGCTTTTTCGAGTGAGCTGAACACCGAGGAGAACACCCGATCCGTGGTCAACATGGCTCCGACCGGTACGTAGCCTCCGGACAGTGCCTTGGAGATCGTGATGATGTCCGGCTTGAGGTCCCAATGCTCGAAGCAGAAGAACTTGCCAGTCCGCCCGAGCCCCGTCTGCACCTCGTCGAGCACGAGCAATGTCTTGTACTTTCGGCAGAGCTCTTGCACCTCGTTCCAATACTCGAGGGTCGCCGTATATACACCTTTTCCCTGAATTGGCTCGACGATGAACGCTGCGACATCACCAGGCTCGAGCTCCCGGCGAAGCGTCGCGATGTCGCCGAAAGGCACAGGGTGACACCCTGGGAGCAGCTGGCCGAACCCTTCGCGGAACTCCTCACCTCCGTTCAGCGAGAGTGCCCCGGTGCTGAGTCCATGAAAGGCATGGTCGGCGAAGAGGATTCTCGGTCGGCCAGTGGCCTGTCGGGCAAACTTGAAGGCCGACTCAATGGCCTCGGCGCCTGAGTTACAGAAGAAGACGCGTTCGATCTCCTCCGCACAGCGAGCAAGCAGCTGCTCGGCCAGCAGACCAGGCAGGAGCGAGCAATCCATTTGAACCATATTTGGAAGATCGAGATCGATCGCCTGATGCAGCGCCGCTTTGAGGGCCGGGTGGCTACGACCGAGTGCGTACACGCCGAATCCGGAGAGGAGGTCAAGATACCGTTCACCATCTGCATCGAAGAGGTAGGACCCGTCTCCCCGGACGTAAAACCGGTCGAAGCCGATGGTTTTGAGCACCCGTGCCAGCTGGTGGTTCAGGTGCTTATCATGTAGAGCGAAATTCTCACCATGACGCGCACGAAGCGTGTCGGCAACATCGAACGGCGTATCACTCCTTGTGAATTCAACACCTGGGGAAAACCACGGTAATAGCGAGGGACTGTACTGTCAGACGCGCCGATCTCTCGAACTGACCCATCCGACTAAACGATCGTTTGACAGCGCGGCCGCCAGCTGGGCTGGGACACCCGGGTTCACTCTTCCGTGCGCAACGGCAAGGGCCGGAATGGCCGGAGCCTTCTGGCTTGCACCTCAGCTCGACGGGGTGCCGATGGTTGCGGTGACGATGCCGACAACACGGAGGCTGGCAAGGGGCCGCGACAAACGGCAGACCGAGTCGCATAGGTTCGAGTCACACGCCCACGGTCCGATCGGGTCACACCCGCGCCGGCAACGAGTAGCGTCGGAAGAACTGCCACATCGCCTCGTTCGCGTTGACCAGGATGATCCCCTCGCCGACGCCTGCGAGTATCCAGTTCTTCGCCGGCCCCATATTGAGCGGGCTGCCCGGCCACACGTGCCCTGATCCGGTAAACCGCCACAGGGCGACCTCGGAACCGGATCGGCAATGTATGTACGTCACCGGCGTGGCAGTCTCGCCGGCCGAGATTGAGTCAGCAGCGCCCACGATGGTCCGTCCGTCGTGAGGTCTTGTCCCACAACCGTCGGCCTTCACCCACTGGTCGATGCCCTGCATCACCGACAGCCGGAGGCGGGGCTTTTTGTTCGCAACTCCATTCCACTTGGCGATCGGATCGTTGAGGCTGTGGAATTCCATGGTAGGCACCGCCCGGGACGGGTGGATGGTCGGCAGCTCGACCTGGCCGGAGACCGATGAGACGGCGGCGACACGTGAGGAAGCTTCGGCCGCCATGGCGTAGGCCATCATCCCGCCGTTGGATATCCCGGTTACGTAGACCCGGCGAAGGTCAACGAGGGTGTGCGTCGCGACGCTGCGGATCACGTCCAACAAGAAGCCGACATCGTTGATGTGCTTGGTCACCGGCAGGCCGCAGCACTGTCCGGCGTTCCAGCCGTACTGGGCCTGCTTGGCCACCGGATCGGGGGTGAGCACGGTGGAGATCCTCGTGCCGTCGGGGTAGGCCACCAGGTACCCGTTCTTATCGGATGAGGGATCCATGTCCGAGGTGATCTCTTCTAAGAGGGCGTTCTGGGTCGCACCGTGGAGGTTGAGGACCAGCGGGAGTGGCCTGCCGCTGGCCGCGGCCGGGGGGACATGCAACCGGTAGTCGCGCTCCCTTCCTCCGAACGTGAGAGAGAAGACGTAGGCGCCGCTCATAGGGGCCAATCGAGAAGGCGTGGTCGTCGTGGTGGTGGCAGTGGTTGCCCCGTCCGTCGTCCCTGGGCTGACCAGGAGAGTCCCGCACAGGGCCATCAAGGCGGCAACCAGAGGAATGGCCCGGATTCGGCGTCGGGACTCGTGGACCATCGGATAGCTCCGTTCGTGGTGCTCGGTTCGAGGGGCCGCAAGTATGCCAGGCCGGCGAAAGTCCGACCTCGCTTTGGCGGCCGCCCAGCTGGAACAGTCAGCCTGGTTGCCAGTCCACTGACTTGCCCTCGACCCAGGCGTGGCCGGTGATCCGTCAGGCGGTCACCGCCCAGCTCCGGCACGTGTTCGGGTTTGACGTCGGCTGGACTCGGGGGTTTGGCCGCCAGATATCCAAAGGAGGTCTCCGCAACGAGCTATTCCCCCGGCCGGTAGGTTGCCGGGGAATCTTCTAACCGGTAATCACGCAAGGAGGGACGCCGATGCTCAAGGGTTTCAAGAACTTCCTGATGCAGGGTGAATTGATTGTCATTGCTGTCGGCCTGGTCGTCGCTCTGGCGTTCAGCACGCTTATCAAGGCATTCACCGACAACATCATCACACCGCTCGTCAACGCAGTCGGCGGGGGATCGGCCGGAAACGGGCTTGGTTGGACGATCAACGGAGAACGGATCGATGTTGGTGCATTCATTTCGGCCATCGTCTACTTCGTCATCTTCATGGCCACCATTTATCTCGTCCTCGTGATGCCATACCGGGCGTACATGAAGAGGAGGGGCACGACGGTCTTCGGCGATCCGGCGCCGACCCAAATCTGCCCACACTGTCTGTCCGATGATCTCCCAGCCGCTGCGACCAAGTGCAAGTACTGCGCCAGCGAGATAGCGACCATCAACTGAACGATCACGATGTGTGAGGATCCCGCATCGTTTCGGACGCGGTCTTACTACGCACCGAGTGGCACGGTGGGACTGCACATGTGTCGGACTTGGCGGGAAGCGGCCGGAGAAGTACCGCTAATCTTTCGAGGTGACTCGTCTCTTCGCGGACATCACTCCACTCCGCAAACACCGGCAATTCCGTCGGCTGTGGGTCGGACAGCTGGTGTCTGGGATGGGCAGCCAGCTCACCATCGTCGCCGTTTCGTATCAGGCCTACCGGCTCACGCACTCCACGCTGGTCGTCGGCCTGATCGGAGTGTCCCAGCTGGTGCCGCTACTGACGGGTGCCATCTGGGGTGGCTCGCTGGCAGACGCCAAGGATCGACGCAAGATTCTCATCTTCACCCAGGTGGCGATGGCGATGGCCAGCGCCGGGCTGGTCGTGAATGCGGCGTTGTCGCATCCACAGGTGTGGGTGCTCTTCGTGTGCTCGGCAGCGGCGGCTGGTTTTCAGGGGATGGATTGGCCGGCCCGCCGTGCCGCGTTGCCCATGTTGGTCCCCAACGAGGACATGACGAACGCCATCGCGTTGCAGACGATGGTTCAGCAGATCGCGCTCGTCGTCGGACCGGCACTCGCGGGGGTTAGCATCGCCGCGATCGGCTTCAGCGCGGTATTCGGCATAGACGTTGCCACGTTCGGTGTGGCGTTCGTGGTGGCGATACTGCTGCCTGCCCTCGTGCCGGGCGGGGGCGGGACGCCGATGGGATTGCGTTCGATGCGTGATGGATTCCGTCACCTGAGGGGACAGAAGCTGCTGGCTTCGACCTATCTGATCGATCTCAACGCCATGATTTTCGGAATGCCTCGCGCGGTATTTCCAGCTCTGGGTACCGAGTTGTTCGGGGGTGGGGCTGGAGTGGTGGGGCTGCTCTACGCCGCGCCAGGGGCGGGTGCCCTCCTTGGGTCTCTCTTTACCGGATGGTGCTCACACGTGCGACACCAAGGACGCGCCATCGCCGTGTGTGTCGTCGTCTGGGGAACGGCCATTGCGTTGTTCGGCGTCATCCCCGTGCTGTGGATAGGACTAGCCCTGCTGGCCCTGGCCGGCGCGGCCGATGTGATTTCGGCAGTCTTCCGCCAGGCCGTGCAGCAAAGGACGGTGCCCGAGCACCTCCAGGGGAGGCTCTCGGGGACGTTTTTCGCCGTGGTCGCCGGAGGACCCCGTTTGGGCGACGCCGAAACCGGCGTCGTTGCAGAGCTCGGCGGCCCCCAGTTCGCCGTGTGGTCAGGCGGACTCGCGTGCGTGATCGGCGTGGCGGTCATCTTGTGGCGGGTGCCAGCGCTTTGGCGGGACGTCGGTGGCGGTCAGGTGCTCACCCGCGAGCAGGAGACCGAAGCTGTGGCGCAGGCAACGGCAGAGCTGAGCGAAGGAGAACCGACGTAGGTCGACCGAAGCGTTGGTGCAGTGCGGCGCGGTGCCGTTCGGATTCTGCGGATTCTAGGCTCGTACGGCTGGCGAATTCACCCATTGGGAGAGCAGGCGCCGATAGCTGCGGTCCCAGCCGTCGTAGGTGCGGCGCAACTTGTCGCCGGGCCACGAACGGGCCAGAAGATCGGACGGGAGGAGGGGATCATTTTGAAAGTGCCGGAGCACCGCCGCGGACAGGACGAAGCCCGGAGCCAGATCACTTGGGACCTTCGGGGGGAGGGCCCGCAGCTGGGTGAAAAGGTCGTTGGCGCGAGCGGCCCATTGGCTCAGATCCCAGAGCGTCGCGGCCAGGTGCTTCGGGTCCTTGAGGCTGGCACCCGAGAACATCGTCACGTCGGCACCGATCTCGTCGGGGAGGATCAGACCGAGATTGTCTGGTCGCAGCCAGAACCCATCGCGTAGCTCGGCTAGCCGCGCAAAGGAGAGGGCCTGCCGCCGCCGACCGCGTACCTCGGCCGCGCTGGCTGTCGCCGTCACAACTACCAGGTGCCATCCTTCGGACCAATTGCGGGTCTGTCCGGACCGACTGGCCGCTTGGCGGTGCTGACGTTGGAGGAGGTGTCCCAAGAGGCGGTACTGGCCAGCCCCGTCGGTCGTGGCCTCACCGGAGGAGACCATGCGGCTCAGCGCCACCCGGGCCCGGTTCTCGTTGATCCCGAAAAGACCGGCGATACGAACGAGATTGGCCACGGAAAGCTCGGGGGGGTCAGTGCCGAGCAGGGTGCTGGCCAGCACCGATCGGGCGGTAAGCGGAGTATTACTTGGTTGCATCAGATGTCACCAATCATGTAATATACAGCCATGGCGGCAACGATGGTGGCCGATCCGACAACCCGACCCGACGTCTTGCCGACCGAGCGGCTGCTCGCGTCGGGGATGTGTCGCCCCGAGCTTCGCCCAGCCCTGCGTCGGATCGACAACCGGCGTAACGGACTCAGTGTGGCCGCACTGTGGTCGACGGTCATCGCGTTGTTGACCGTCGCGGTATTGCTCGACGATCCTGTGGTCTATCTCGCGGCCTTCGTGCTGATGGGTCCGGTGTACGTGCGGTTCGCCATCTTGATGCACGAAGCGGCGCACAAGCTCCTGTTCTCGAATAAGCGGATGAATGACTGGGTAGGGACGTGGCTCATCGCCTACCCCGCGTTCACCCCGGTTCAGTTGTACCGGCGCGCCCATTTCGCCCATCACCGCGTGGAGTTCGGGCCCGACGAGCCCGATATGGCCTTCTACGGCGGATATCGCTGCACCCGGCGGACCCTGCTGCGACGGCTTTTCCGTGACGCCATCGGAATTTCGGGGTGGAAGAACTTCATCTCGTTGATCAAGGCCGTACGGGTCCCGACGGCCCGTCGGATGGTGCTGGGCATCTTTGGCGTCCAAGCGGCGATGTGGGCGATTTCATGGGTGGCAACCGGTCGTTGGTGGGTCTACCCGCTGTTGTGGTGGCTGCCCTGGATGACCCAATGGCGGGTCCTCAACCGACTTCGGGCCATCGCTGAGCATGGTGGGTTGGAAGCCAGCAAGGATCGCCGAGCGACCACCCACAACATCCGCCAATCGTGGCTTGCCCGATTTTGGTTGGTGCCCTACAACACGGGCTGGCATCTGGCCCATCACGTTGACATGGGAGTCCCGTGGCGCAACCTCCCCCGATTTCACGCCGAGCTGGTGAGCGCTGGCTACGTCACCGACGCGCTCACCTATCCGAGCTACTGGACGTTCTGGCGCAGCATCTCTTCGGCCTGACGGGCGGACCTCCAATGGAGTCCTGTGCCGGCTGGCGCCGATTGCGTCGCTTGAGCATCGAAGCCTGAGGCGGGGGATCATCGCGTCAATGAGAACGTCCTTTGCCCGGCGTGCCCGTTTTCTTCTCGGGCAATCGCTCAGTGCAACAGGCTCGCCACCACGTTGATGGTCAGGGCGACGAGTACTGCGCCAAAGACGAACGAGAGCAGAGCGTGGCCCAATGCGGCCCGGCGAATCGGCTTGGTCGTCACGTTGGTGTCCGAAACCTGGAACGTCATACCGATCGTGAGGGCCAGGTAGGCGAAGTCGAGGTAGGTCGGAAGGCTCTTCTCGTTGAAATCGATGCCACCGATGGGGTTCGAGTAGTAGATCCGGGCGTAGCGCAGCGTGTAAATCGTATGGACCAAGGCCCAGGACAGCCCCACGCTGAGCACCCCGAGGGTGATGAGGTAAGCCTCGGTGCCACCTTTGGCGTGGCCGGCCTTCAGCAGCGCGAGACCCACCGCGGCCAGCAGGGCAACCCCAGCGGACAAGACGAGGAGTTCACTCAAGGTGACGCCGGGATCCTCTCGCACGGCTCGGTGTTCGGTCTCATTGGCGTCGAGCGGGATGACGCCCAGCCAGATCCAGGTCAAAAGGACGACTGCCGCCACGTCCCAACCGATCAGGACCGCGGCCTGCCAGGGAACCCAGATCGAAGGCACCCCGCCGCCCACTACGCCAAGGGCGGCGGCGATAGACACCCGCCTGCGGGCCGATGCGGGCGCCCGACGGAGCGAGTCGGGAGTCGAACTCATCGCTCGAGCGTACCGGTCGAACCTTCAGGCGTCCTTCGGGGGCTTCGCCGTGTCGCCGTTTGGCGAGACGGTGACCTAGCCAATCCGGCGTGGCACTAGGACAGATGGGTCTCCGGCACAGAAGAGACCGAACCGGTGCGCTCGAGTTCACGTACGGCTGGTACCGGGTCAGGATCCGAGAACAGCCGGTCGTCGCCAAAGTCCGCGTCCCGCGCGGTCCCGTCGATGACCCACCAGGACGCTTCGAGCGCGATGCCGTTGGGATCGGTGAAGTAGATCGACCGGATGAAACCGTGATCGACGACGTCGGTGACTTCGCAATGCTGAGACTTCAGTCGTCTGCGCAGCGCCAGGAGGGCGTCCTCGTCGGCCACATTGAACGCAAGGTGATCGAACTGTGCCGCTCGGGCATCGGGAATGCCGGCCGGCTTGGCGAAAGGAGCGGATGGGGGATTGGCGTACTCGAAGAAGGCGACACTGTTCTGCGAGCCCATGGCGAAGAAGTAGTGCCGGAAGTCGGGCGTCCCGATCGTGGCGATGAGGGGCATGCCGAGAACACCTTGATAGAACCGGACGGTGGCGTCCATGTCGTTGGTGACGAGGGCCAAGTGGTTGATCCCGCGCCATCGGACCGGGGGCCGTTGCTCTTCGTGGGCCGTGGGCATGGTCGGTCCTCCTTGCCTTCCGAAGAAGTGCAGTTGATCGATTATCCCGTCCCCAAGAGGGTATCTCCTTCGCGCCGTCGTAATCGGCCCGGGGGCCGCCGTATTGTGGTGGGTGGTCCCCTCTGCGACATACGGTCGACTCAACCAATGGCCGATCCGGGAGCCCCCGGACGGTTCACGTCGGGTCGGGACTGACGCCCGGACCTGGCGTCAGTGACCTGGGGGGTCCAGTCCGATGAGTCGCCGCATGCCGTAGCGGACCATTCGGTTGGGCACCTTTCCTCGGGCCACGTGCTGGACGACGGCGTCGGGTCCGACCGGGTAGCGAAAGCGCGGTTGGCGGGCTTCGAGCGCCTTCGCGATCATCTCGCCTACCTCGCGCGGATCACGGGCGTTTGGGATCAGGCGCTCCTCGACGAAGCGTTCGACCGACCCGGCTGCTTCTGCATACGCGCTATCGGCGGGAATCGTCCGCGGCGAGCTGTTCCATATCTCAGTGCGGTAGGCACCCGGCTCGACACAGATGACGTGGATCCCAAAGGGCGTCACCTCCATGGCCAACGACTCGGCCCATCCCTCTACCGCCCATTTTGAGGCGGCGTAGGCCGAAAGACCGGGAGATCCGAAGAAGGCGCCACTGCTGGTGACGTTCACGATTCGGCCCCGGCGATGCTCGCGCATCGCGGGGAGGACAGCCCGGGTGACGTTCAGCACGCCGAAGAGGTTCGTCTCGAGAATCCGGCGAAACTCGTCGGCGTCCATGTCCTCGAACGTCCCGCCGGCGCTGATGCCGGCGTTGTTTACGAGGGCGTCGAGTCGGCCTCCGGCCTTCTCCAAGACCGACGCCACGGCGCGCTCGACCGAGCCTGTGTCGGTGATATCGAGCTCGACGAGCTCGACCCCGTGATTGATACGGGCGACGTAGAGCGCATCCTCCAGCCGATCCCTCCTACCGAGATCCCGCATGGATGCAAAAACCACCCACCCCCGGCGGGCCAGGGCAACGGTAGCCTCGAGTCCGAATCCACTTGAGCACCCGGTGATGAGCACGCGTCCCGCCATGAAGGTGATCGTAGTGAGTCCGCACGGCGTCGGTGTCCGGCGCGGCAGCCTCAGAATTCGCAGTTCGAGCCTGGCACCTGAGCCCTTCGGCCCCGAAGTGTGACCGATCCCCGATCACCCCGGGGCACCCAGAATGCTCACACGTAGCACCGGGGGTTCCGACCGAACACCTCGCCGTGGGCATGGCTGCGTCACCGCTGGCCGCACCGACGGTGGCGCGACTGTTGCCCAGCTATGACGGCCGTCGCTCAGTTTTCGTTCAAGAGCTGGAGGTCGATGCCGAGGCCGAGGGCCAGCTCGGGGGCGGCGGCGACGACCTTGGCGTTTCCGATCACCGGGTTGAGCGCGACGAGGAGGCCGAGGATCTCTTCGGGGGTAACGCCGGCGTCGAGCCCCAGGGCGATCTGCCAGGCATACGACGCGGCCGGACCGCCGATGGCAATGAGCGCCGCGATGTTCACGAGCGAGTAGCTCTTTGCATCGAGGCCCGAAGCTTCGATGCTGTCGACCCGGGATTGCAACAGGCCTTCGAGGACGTCGGCGTTGTGGTTGGCAATCCCTACGAACATGTCAACGGTCTCTTCGGACGGGGACATCTAGCACCTCCTCTGGCTGGTGCTCGGGCCAGGAGGGACCCTGGTGAGCAATGTGTAACACGATTTTCCGAGCGCTGCCGTGCGGCGGAGAAGTCGCCTGGCCGGTCAGCCGGCCGGAGTCGACCCCGGGTCGTTGGGGTCGGTCGACCCGAGGACGAGTCCCGCCAGCACGTTCACCAATTGGGCAGTCGACCGGATCTTCGGGTTGGTCGATGTCAGGGCCGCGTGGAGGGCTTGTTCGGACAACGCCCGGGCCTGAGGTTCGGCGATCGGCGGCGGCGGGTCCGCGGCGGCCTGGGCGACTGAGTTGCGCAACGCCGAGGTGGCGTGCCCCACGGTGACGGTATAGGTGAATCTCGCGCCGCTCGCCGGGCTCTTGTGGCTCGGGATCTCGGGTGCCACATAGGCCAATCGGCTGCCGTCGGGTTGGGTCAGCACGACGTCGAGCGTCGCGTTTCCGGCGGCGGCTACCGCGCCGTCGACCGTGGCG
The DNA here is from genome assembly GCA_003161255.1 of Acidimicrobiaceae bacterium. Taxonomy (GTDB): domain Bacteria; phylum Actinomycetota; class Acidimicrobiia; order Acidimicrobiales; family RAAP-2; genus Palsa-461. The sequence goes on from PMOQ01000034.1 coordinate 14,115, forward strand.
GGGATGTAGACGACGGTCTCGGCCGCCCGATCGCCCCGGTGCACCGACGTGACGGCGGAAGCCACCATCGCGAACGATCGGCCGGCCGGGTCGTAGCGATAGGCGCCCAGAAGGCCGGCGGTGGCCCGGGGCCAGACGCGGTCCATCGTGATCTGGCGGCTGGCAATGACGCGATCGTCGGGGGACGGAGTGGTGTGCGGATCGCCGACCCCCGCCGTCCCGTTTGAGGTTGTCTCGTACGTCGAGAACTGCCATCGCACGCACCAGCAAGTGGCGGCCTGCTTCGAGAGCCCCTTCCACGCCCAGAGCGTTCCGCCGGTGAGCGTCGCCTCCTGGGCCGCTACCTCTTTGGACACGATCGTCTTGTCCGTGCTGGCCGAATCGCCGAATTCGGTCGAGAACACCGCGGCATGCATGGCCTGGGCCTCGGACTCCGCGGTCTGGTAGCCAAAGGTGAAATTGGGCGGGTAGCCGCCGCCCCCGGGCGGCGCGCCGAGGAGCTCTTGTTCGATCGTGAAGGCGTAGGTGTACACGTGGGGTGCGAAGACCAGGTTCTTGTACGAAGAGAAGGGCGCACTCACCTGCATGGAGAAGTCGACAAGGTTCCGGTAGGCGAGGGGCTCGAAGAAGATCTGCTGGCGCGAGACATTGGCCAGCTGCGGATACGCGCACGCCCCGCTGAGCGACGTCGGCGAGGTGGCCGGACAGGTCGGCTTGCCGTCGCGAACCCCGGTGAGGGCCTCGATCGCCCGCGTGTAGAAGGGGTAGAGCTCTTGGGCGGAGGATTGGTACGCATTGGCCACCGGCAGGTCGGCCGTCGAGCCGGGCTGAGGCTCGTTCATGATCTCGTAGCCGAGCACTGCCGGGTCGCTCTCGAATCGGTGAGCCAGTGCGGCCATGGCCCCGATGTAGTGGTCTTCCAAACCAGGGCCGGGTGCGGAACCCTTCGGGGAGGGCACCGTGACGTTCGTCCAAAAGTTGGAGAACGCGGCCGCCTCGGCCGGGTTCAGCTCGTCGATCCCGGCCAGGGCGCAACCCGGCTTCCCGTCACTCATCACGGCCCATGGTGGTGCGCCGTCGGAGCCTCCCGAAGGCTTACAACCTGCGGGTGTCGTCGCGGGTTTGGACGGGAGGATATAGCGGGAGTACTGGTCCTGGTGCATATCGAGGATCACGTAGATCCCCTGCTGGCGGGCCCAACTCACGACCTGGGCCACGCGGTTGACGAAGCTGGTGCTGTAGTTCCCCGCGGTGGGTTCCAGCTGGCTCCAGTTGAGCACGAGGCGCACGACGTTGAACCCGAGGGCTCGCATCTGGGCGAAGTCGTCCCCGCTCCCAGGGGCCGTCGACTGTTGATAGGCGGGCTTGGAGGCTTCGACCTCGCAGAGCGGGGGCTGGGGGATGAGCGCCGACGCCTTGGGGCAGGCCCCGTTGTAGGCGGAGGGGTTGACCGGGAAGAGCGCCGGGCCGCCGTCCGCACCCGCATAGGCGACGTCTTCCATCCCGACCGCAGCAACCCCGCGCAAGAGCATCTGGCGGTTGGCCGGGTCGGCCAGATACGGCGTCCGGTCGGGTCCGCTGGTCGGGACCACGACATGAAGAAAGGGGAGGGCGGTGAGGCTCGAAGGGGTCGTCTCGGCCCCGGCCGTGCTCGGGGTCCAAAGAAGGCCGGCCAGGAGGGCGACCGCGACGAGTGACGCTGTGCGTGGCCGGCCCGAAGACACCATGGCTCGGCAAGCTACACCGGTGAACTTCCCGACAAGCCGGCGAGGCCGCCGGCCGGGGTGGTCCAAACGGTCCGACCATCGGACCCTCTTCACCGATGTTTCCCAGCGCACGTTGACACGAGGCGCTGGAGTAGCGCGTGGACCCGGACGCTCGGCTCGGCCGCAGTCGGGTTCTCGGCGTTCTCGGCGCTGACCAGCGCGGAGTCGCTGAGGGAGCTGTCGCCCACGCAAGCGGCCACCACCGGTGCGGCCCCGTCGTAGAGGGCGGAGATGGCGTTCTGGTTCCGCTCGTCGGCCAGGTTCATGGCGTCGTCGAGGGAGTGCGGGCCCGCTTTGGCTGAAGGACCGGGATCACAGGCGTCGATCCGAACCTCGCTCCCGAGCGCCGACGCGCTGGCCTGGCCAGGCGCCATGAGGGTGGCCCAATGACCCGCGGCGAGTGCGATCGCCGCAGTCTGTGCCGAGGAGCGCCCGACCACGTCGATCCGAAGACACGATGTGCCGCCGGTTTTGTACTGGACCAACTCGCCCCCGCCCCAGCCGTCGGCCGCGCCCAGGGCGCTGCGGGCGTCGATACGACTGGCCAGGGTCATGTAGAGCACAAATGCGCCGAAGTCGTCGGACGGACCGTCCCGGCGCTCGCCGGCCAAGAGCGGCGGCGGGCGGAGCGTCACCGAGCCGAGGTGGCGCACGAAGGCCGTCGCATCCAGCTCGTCGAGTTCGGTGGTCGGCGGGTGGCGAAAGGCGGCATTGATTCCCTCGTTGCCGCTGAGCGCATAAATAGCCTCGACCATGTCGGGGCCGAGGACGTAGGGGGCTTGGGCGATCACGTCGAGGATGCCCGGGGTCGCCCCGCCGCCACCGGCACCCTCCTCGGCCGCTTCTTGGCGTTGTTCGACGGGGGGAAGCGAGGAGAGGTAGTCGTCCTCGTTGAGCACCGCGTCGCCTTCCTCGAGGGCGGTGATCGCGGCGGTCTCTCCGTCGGTCCTCTCCTCGTTGCCGAGCCGGGTGAGCCCGAAATGCTGATCTTGGAGGGCGTGGGTCAGCTCATGGGCGATGGTCACCTGAACCTGTGGATCGAGCTGGCGCCCCCGGACGAAGAGGGACTTGGTTTCCGGGTCGTAGTAGCCCTCGACGTCGTCGGTGTCCTCCGAGGTCTGCGCCCGAGCGAGGTTCACCGATCCGTCCAGCAGCCCGAGCGCTTCGAGTTCTTCTTGGTACCGCAGGTTGCTGGCCCGCTCGGACGGGCTCTGCGATGTGTCCTCGGCGACGAGTTGCCTGTCGAAGGTGGCGTCGGATTCGAAATGCACCGGAACGTTGCGGGTGAAGGCGAGTCCTCGGTCGTGACTCACAAAGGCGGCGATCGGGGCGACACCCGCTGGCCATCCGACGCCCGAGCTCGGCCGCCCGGTCAACAGCGGGCCCAGAAGGGCGACGGCGACCGCCGCCACGATGACGCAGACGGCGGCGATTCCTCGTGGCCGTCGGATCAAGGGCTACTCCGAACCTGTCCATAGCGGTTCGGGCACTTCGAAGCCAAGTGGGCCGCCCCACTGGTTGCGGTAGCTGACCTCGTGCACCGGCCGCCGCTCGGCGACCTCCCAACGCCCGGTCGGATAGCCAAAACTGACACAACCCGAGAGCACCCAACCATCGTTGGCTGGCACGCCGAGGATCTCGAGTGTCTCGTCGAGATGGAACACGCCGAGCACCACGGTCAGACAGCTCCCGACGCCCTCGGCTCGGGCGGCGAGCATCGCGTTCCACACCGCCGGGTAGATCGACCCGCCCGTCGGGTCATGCAAACAGAATGGGAAGAGGTACAGCGGGACCTGCTCGAAGTTGTCGGCCAGCCACATGGCCGAGCGTCGGACCTTCTCGCTTTGGATGCTGGCCGGGTCATCGGGGCGTTCCGCGGCTGCCTTGATGACCGGCGCGTAGATGGTCTTCCACAGTTGGTCCATCGCGTCACGGTAGAGGGGCCCGAGCTTTGCTTTGATGCCGGCATCGTCAACCAGCAAGAAGCGCCAACCTTGCGAATTGCCGCCGCTCGGCGCCCGGATGGCCGCGTCGAGGATGCGGGCCTGGACGTCGTTGGGGACCGGGTCGGGTCGCACCCGACGCATGGCCCGGGTGGTGTACAGCGCCTCGTGCAGTTCCATGACTGTGCCCCGATCTCTCTGACGGGCAATGTGCCCGAGGGACCGAGGTTATTGCAGTGGCCCCGGCCACGAGATTCCGCCGAGCCGGGGGATCAGTCGCTCAAGAGGGCCTGGTCGACCTTCTGGATAGCGTCGATGTACTCGTCGACCATCGAGAGGATCACGTCGCGCGACTTGCGGACCTGGGTGGCCCGCCCGATGACCTGGCCGGCCGGGTTGAAGGCCACGTCCTTGGCCTGGATCGGGTAGGCGTGCCCCCGGGACACCCCCTCGATGGCCACCATCATCTGGAGGGGCATGGGCAACGGGTCGGGGGTGTCAGGGCGCTCCCAGGCGTCGGTCCAGTCGTTCTTCAAGAGTCGACAAGGCTTGCCCGTGAACGATCGGGAGCGCACCGTGTCGCGACTGGTTGCCGCCAAGTAGGTCTCCATCTGCGCCGGCGGGACGTCGGCCTCTTCGACGGTCAGCCAGAGCGATCCGGTCCACACACCGGCCGCTCCCATGACCATGGCCGCAGCCATCTGGCGACCACTGCCGACACCCCCGGCGGCGAGGACGGGGAGGGGCGAGACGGCATCGATGACCTCGGGCCACAGCACGATGCTGCCCACGTCGCCGGTGTGACCACCGCCCTCGCTGCCCTGACAGATGACGATATCGACGCCGGCCTTCTTGTGGTTCACGGCGTGCTTCACCGATCCGGCCAAAGCCGCGATCAGCCGACCGGTCGAATGGACATGCTCGATCACGTCGTCGGGTGGCGTGCCGAGCGCGTTGGCCACCAGTTTGACCTTGTCGTGTTGCAAGATGACCTCAACCTGCGGCGCGGCGGTGGCTGCCGTCCATCCGAGGAGTTCTCGACGAGGGCCCTCCGGCAGCTCGGGGACCCCGTGCTCGGCCAGGAGGTCCTTGACGAATTTCCGGTGGCCGTCAGGCACCATGGCCTTGAGCTCGGCCTCGAGTTTGACGGGGTCGAGTTCGCCCATCCCTTCGTACTTGCCCGGGATCACGATGTCGACACCGTAAGGACGGTCGCCAACGTGTTCGTCGAGCCAGGTGAGTTCAGTCTCGAGCTCTTCGGCGTTGAAGCCCACCGCACCGAGCACGCCGAGTCCTCCGGCGTTGGACACCGCGGCGACGACGTCGCGACAGTGGGTGAAGGCGAAGATGGGAAATTCAATGCCCAGGCGCTTGCAGAGCTCGTTGTGCACGGGGGTCCTCCGGATCGCGATCCAGCCGGGTGGCCGAAACGAGAACCGATTCTAATTCCGTCCGGCGGTGGGGGCCATCCGGAGCGGTACTCCGACCCGGATGGCGGGCTGATCGGGCCTGTCACGGGCGTCGCCGCTGCCTCCGGGGTGGCCCGCTCTGGCCGTGGTGGGCCGTCTAGCCCAAGACCGTGACCGTCAAATGGGAGCCCCGAGGGGGGGCGGGCCAACGCGCCACTGAGACGCCCGAGGCTCTCGGGCGGTGCGCCTCGTCGCCTACGTGACCGGGCACGGGCACACCTCGGAGGTCGACGGCCGCAACCGGGTGCGAAGTGGCCTCGTCGTACCCGAGATCGTCCTATCGGTGAAGGGTGTCGACGGGGCTCTGCCAACCCTGAGGGGGCGGCCGATCACAACGGTCCTCGAGCCGAGTGGTGCTACCCTCGGCATTGCACAATTCACATCACCCCGCGGGGAAGCCGGTCGAAATCCGGCGCTGGTCCGCAACCGTAGGTGGCGAGTCGAGATTCGATCCGCCACGAGCCGGGATACCGCGGTGGTGTGTTTTTGAGCTCCCAATCCGTCGAGAAACGCGGACAGGGGCTCGGCTGGCCGCCATCTCGGTCTTGGGATGAGAGCTTCCGGGTCTTGTCCCAGAAGCGAGGACACGATGCGCATCACGCGCCGGTTCAGCGCAGCTGCCCTAGGCACCTGCTTGTCTCTTTCGATCGCTGCGGCACCGGCGATCGCTTCGGCCACGGAGCGCTCCGCTGCCGTGCGCCCGGCCGCTGGGCCGGTGGTCGGGCCCCAGAACGCGGCGGCCGAGGCGGGCGCCCAGTGGTTGGCGGGCCAGCTCAACTCGCAGGGCTTTGTGCCTTCGACTACGACCCCGGGTCAGGCCGACCTCTCCTCGACCGTCCAGGTGGCGCTGGCCTTGGCCTCAACGACCGTGAACCGGACCGGTGCGGACAGCGCGCTCAGCTATCTCGAAAGTACCGTCAACACCTACGTGAACGTGGGCGGCAGCGATGGGCCGGGGCAGCTGGCCCTGCTGATCCTGGCCGCCGACGCCCTCGGGGTCAATCCCACCACGATTGGTGACAATCTCGTGGCCCGGTTGCTCGCCACGCAGCGGGCGAGCGGTCCCGACACCGGGCTGTTCGGATCCCAGGACCCCACCTTTGACGGTGCCTACCGCCAGGGGTTGAGTCTGGCTGCATTGGCCGGCGCTGGGATCACCTCGGGCACTCAGATCGCCTCGGCTGTCTCCTGGTTGGATAACCAACAGTGTCCCGACGGGGGGTGGACCAGCTACCAGAGCATCGACAACCCGTGCGACGGCACGCCCGATAATTTCGACGGTCCAGACACCAACTCGACCGCGGTGGCACTCGAGGGCCTGGCTGCGGTTGCTGCGGCGACCCCGGCTATCTCGTCGAGCGCGCTCGGTTTCTTGTCGGCCGGTCAGGATGCCGACGGCGGCTGGTCGTACTTTCCCAACACGGTGAGCGCCCCGGGCATCAGTGACCCCGATTCGACGGCCCTCGTCGTCCAGTCGATCATTGCCCTCGGACTTTCACCGAGTGCCGTGCTGTTCGCTCAACCCTCGGGGACCCCGGTGTCGTTCCTCGAGTCCCAACAGCTCACCAGCGGGCCTGACACCGGTGCCCTCGTCTTCCCGGTCGACGCCGGCGGGTCGGGGACGGCGAACCTGATCGCCACCTACCAGGCGGTGCCGGCGCTGGCCGGGGTGGCCTTTCCGTTCGTCGCCCCGCCCATCCCGCCCATCCCGCCGGTCACGCCGGTCGCACCCCCCGGGGGCAGCTCCTACTGGTTGGCTGGGGCCGACGGCGGCATCTTCGCCTTCGGCAACGCCGGGTACTTCGGATCGCTGCCCGCGCTCGGGATCCATGTGGCGAACATCACGTCGATGGTCTCGACCGCCGACGCCAAGGGCTATCTGCTCTTCGGGACCAACGGTGGGGTTTATGCCTTCGGCGATGCCGTCTATGAGGGGTCTCTTCCGGGCGATGCGGTGAGCGTCAACGACATCGTCGGCGCCGTGCCGACTACCGACGGCGGGGGGTACTGGCTGGTAGGGGCGGACGGCGGCATCTTCGCCTTCGGTGACGCCGGGTTCATTGGGTCCCTGCCGGCACTCGGTGTCCGCGTGAGCGACGTTGTCGGCATCGTGGCGACTACCGACGGCGGAGGGTACTGGCTGGTCGGCAAAGACGGCGGCATCTTCGCCTTCGGTGACGCCGGGTTCATTGGGTCCCTACCCGGTCTCGGGGTCGATGTCACCAACATCGTCGGGATGAGCGCTTCTCCGCAAGGGAACGGCTATCTGCTCAGCGGGTCCGACGGGGGCGCCTACGCCTTCGGTGACGTGGATTATGCCGGGTCGTTACCGGGGCTCGCAGTTCACGTGAACAACGTGGTCGGGATCGCGGCCACACCCGACGGCGGTGGCTACTGGATGGCGGGTTCCGACGGGGGTGTGTACGCCTTCGGTGACGCCGCCTTCTCAGGCTCCGTGCAAGTCGGCGCCAATCCGATCGTATCCATCGTCGGCAGTCAGGCCCGAGGCGGGCGGTGACCTCGGTGCCGCGATGGCGTGGCGTGGTCCCCGCTGCGCTGCTGCTCGGGGCCGGTGCCGCCGCGATGGCGCCGGCCGGCCCCGAAGTGCTGGTCCCGTTGCGTGTTGGGATCGCGGCCGCTGCGAGCGAAGTGTACGTGGCTGTCGTCATCGACTTCGGCACTGGAGGTCCCTCGGGTCCGATTGTGCAATGTGTACAGGTGCCGGCCGGCACGAGCACCGATGCCACAGCGTTGGCGGCCGTCGTCGACGACCAAGTGGCCTACGCGAACAGTGGCCTTTTGTGTGCCATCGATGGCTACCCAGCAAACGGCGTGGCCAACTGCGACGCCTCGTCGGGTCAGAACTATTACTTCTGGTCGTATTGGCACGGCACCTCGGGCAATTGGGTCTACGCCAACGACGGACCGGCGGGCAGCACTGTTGCTCCCGGTGATGTTGAGGGATGGCGGTTCCAGAACCCCGGGCCGGCCAACCCGAACGCACCGACGCCGGGTCCCGCCCCGAGCTACGCGACCATCTGCCCCCAGGCGCTCACGACCACCACCACGGCCCCGCTCACCACGACGACGTCGTCGCCGAGTGCTGGCTCCCCGTTTGGCGCAGTGAGCGCCAGCACGGTGCCCGCAGCCGGGGGTTCGGGCCCACCGGCCACGCCAGCGTCGGGAGGGACGGTCACGCCGACTACTTCCCGGTCCTCGGCGGGGCACCCGGCGGCGACCACCAAAGCCGCCGGTGGCGCCACCACCTCGGTGCCCGGCACCTCGGGGGCGGCTTCTCCAATCACCACCCGGGCACCGCCCGCCCTCGGCAACAGCACACGCGCCGCCAACGACCGGACCGACGGTGCGGGGCGAACGCCGGGCCGGGCGCAGGCCCTCGGTGGCACGGCTGGGCGATCAAAGTCCGGCGGGGGCGCGGCGCTGCCCCTTGTGATTACCGGAATCGTCGTCGCGCTGCTGGGTCTCGGCGCGTTCTTCCGTTGGCGCAAGCAGACGGATACGTCATGAGCCGGCACCGAGGCACCGGTCCGAGTCAGCGGTCCCTGCATCCGCTGGCGTGGTGGATCTGGGCGGCAGGTATGGCCGTCACTGCGATCAAGACGACCAACCCGCTTTTGCTGGCGATGATCGCGGCGGTGGTGATTTTCGTGGTGGCGGCCCGCCGAACCGCTGCACCGTGGTCCCGTTCGTTGACGTTCTTTCTCCGGTTGGGATTGATCGTCATCGCCATCCGGATCGTCGTAGAGATCGTCTTCAACCAGCGGCTGCCCGGTCACGTGCTCTTCGTCCTTCCCCACCTGACGTTGCCCCACTGGGCAGCGGGGGTCTACATCGGGGGTCCGGTCGCCCTCGAGGCGATCCTCGAGGCCTTCCTCGACGGTCTGCGGCTGGCCGTCATCCTGGTCTGCTTCGGCGCCGCCAACTCTTTGGCCAGTCCCTACCGGCTGCTGCGCTGCCTCCCCGCAGTGCTCTACGAAGCCGGGGTGGCGGTCACCGTGGCGCTCGCCTTTGCGCCCGAAATCGTGATCACCATTGCATCGGTGCGCGAGGCCCGGCGCCTGCGGGGCCGGGCCACCCGGGGTCTCGCCGGGCTGCGGGGTATGGCGATCCCCGTCCTCGAGGGCGCCCTCGACCGGTCCTTGCAGCTGGCCTCCTCCATGGACTCGCGGGGGTACGGCCGCCGGGACGGCACCAACCGGTCGACCCGGCGCCGGGCCACGAGCGCCACCGTGATCGGATTGTTGGCCGTGGTCGTCGGGGTCTACGGCGTGCTCGCGGTGGGGTCGCTGTTCGGTCTGGGCCTTCCGATCCTCGCCGCCGGGATCGCACTGTGCGCGCTGGGTCTGAGTGTGGGGGGAAAGCGGACAACCCGCACCCGCTATCGCCCCGATCCGTGGCGCTGGCCCGAGTGGGTGGTCGCCGCGTCGGGGCTGTGTGCGCTGGCCGGCCTGGCCGCGGCCGAAGCCCTCGGGTCGACCTCGGTGCAATTCAGTTTCTATCCGTTGGCCGTGCCGGGACTCCCGGTGCTTGCGTGCGTGGGCATCCTGGTCGCCCTCGTGCCCGCCATCGCCGCCCCGGCCCCACCGGCGACGGTCGGACCCAAAGCACTCGGCGAGCCGGCGACTCTCGAGCCGAGCGCTGTGGCCAAGGCGGTCACGTTCGGGGCGGCGGGGTCAAGGCCGACGGTTGTGGAGGGGGGCCGGTGATCGAGCTGCGCGATGTCTCCTTCCGCTACGGCGAGTCCGAAATACCCACCTTGTCCCACGTCGAGTTGTCCATTTCTGAAGGCGAGTTGTGTGTGGTGGTGGGCCAAACCGGGTCGGGCAAGTCGACGCTGCTCAAGGCGATCAACGGTCTCGTCCCGTATTTCACCGGTGGTCACCTCGCTGGGGAAGTGATCGTGGCCGGTCGTTCCACCCGGGACCACCCGCCTCGCGAGCTGGCCGACGTGGTGGGCCTGGTCGGCCAGAACCCGGCGGCCAGCTTCGTCACCGACGTCGTGGAGGACGAGCTGGCCTACGCCATGGAGAACCTCGGGATCGAGCCCGCGGCCATGCGGCGGCGAGTGGAGGACACTCTCGACTTGCTCGGTCTCCACGAGCTCCGGGCCCGCTCCTTGTTGAGCTTGTCGGGTGGCCAGCAACAGCGGGTGGCCATCGGGGCGGTGCTCACGGCGTCACCCCGGGTTTTGGTGCTCGACGAGCCCACTTCGGCCCTCGATCCCGCCGCAGCCGAAGAGGTTCTCGCCGCCCTCGCCCGCCTGGTCCACGACCTCGGCTTGACCGTGGTCGTGGCCGAGCACCGGCTCGAGCGCGTCCTGCCCTTCGCCGACCGGCTGATCATCGTTCCCGGAGACGGCGCTCCCCTGCAGGTCGGCGATCCGGGCGAGCTCATGGAACATTCCCCGGTGGCCCCACCCATCGTCGAGCTGGGACGCCTGGCGGGATGGGAACCGCTCCCCCTCTCGGTGCGCGACGCCCGACGGATCGCCGCACCGTTGCGCGAGCGCCTGGCCACGATCGAACCAACCCGACCCGGGGAGGGGGCGGCTCTGCGCCCCGGGTCGGTGGTGGCCGCTACCCACCGGCTCTCGGTCTCCTACGGTGAACTCCGGGCCATCTGGGACATCGACCTGCGTTTTTGCCGCGGCGAGGTGCTGGCGCTCATGGGGCGCAACGGTTCGGGGAAGTCGACGCTGCTCGGTCAGCTCGTCGGGTTGCGCCCACCGACCGCCGGGACGGTCGATGTGGCCGGGCACGACCCGGTCGGCCTCGGGGCGAGAAAGCTCATCAAGCTGGTGGGGCTTGTGCCCCAAGACGCCGGCTTGCTGCTGTACAGCGCAACGGTGGGCGCCGAATGCTCGACGGCCGACCACGACGCCGGACTCGAACCCGGGACGACGGCCGCCACCCTCGATCGGGTGCTGCCCGGGGTGCCTGTCGGCCGCCACCCCCGAGACCTCTCCGAAGGCCAACGCCTGGCGCTGGCACTGGCTGTCGTGCTGGCCCCGGCTCCCCCGTTGGTCTTGCTCGACGAGCCGACCCGCGGCCTCGACTACCCGAGCAAAGACCGATTGGTGGCGGTCCTCGGGGACCTGCGAGACGCCGGCCACTCGGTCGTACTCGCCACCCACGACGTCGAGCTTGTGGCCCGGGTGGCCGATCGGGCCATCGTGCTCGCCGACGGCGAGGTGGTGGCCGACGGCCCCGCCCGTCAGGTGGTGTGCCACTCGCCGGTCTTTGCTCCCCAGGTGGCCAAGATTCTCGCCCCCGAGCCGTGGCTGACCGTCGCCGAGGTACGTGGCGCGCTCGAAGGCGTCGGACCGTGAATGACGGCCTCGTGACCGCTACCGCGGCGCGCGCGCCGGCCATCCGGCTGCGACCGCGCGCTTCAGTCCTGTTGGCGCTGGCCTCGTTGCTCGGGATTGTCGCTTTCGGCTGGCCGTTGCTCATCCATCAGCACGCCGGCCCCAATACGGCCCACGGGGCGGACGCCCCGTGGATCTTCGTGGCGCTCGTGCCGTTCTTGTTGGCCATCGTGCTGGCGGAGATCTCCGAAGGCTCCCTCGACGCCAAGGCGGTGGCGTTGCTCGGGATCTTGGCCGCCAGCGCGGCCGCACTACGGATCCCGAGCCCGGGGATCGACGGGTTCGAGCCGCTGTGGTTTCTCATCATCTTGTCGGGGCGTGTCTTTGGGCGGGGCTTCGGGTTCGTCCTCGGCGCCCTCACCCTGTTCGTCTCTGCGCTCATCACCGGGGGCGTCGGACCGTGGCTGCCGTTCGAGATTCTCGGCGCCGCCTGGATGGGACTCGGCGCCGGTTGCCTGCCACCGGCCACGGGTAAGCGTGAACTCGCGATCCTCGCCGCCTACGCCGTGGTGGCCTGCCTGATCTACGGCATGCTGCTCAACTTGTGGTTCTGGCCCTTCGTCGGCACGCACTCGAGCGTTGCCTTTTTGCCCGGAGCCGGGTTCGTCGAGAACCTCCACCGCTTCGTGCTCTTCGATGTGACGACCTCGCTCGGGTTCGACATCCCCCGGGCCGTCACGAACGCCGTGCTGATCATCGTACTCGGACGTCCGGTCCTCGGGGCGCTCCGACGGGTCTGCAAACGTGCCGCCTTCGATCCACTGGTGACGTTCGACTGACGGAGAGTCGCGCCAAACTGTTGCGGGCCAATGCGGGCGTCGCGCGGTTTTTCAACGGCCGGGCGCGACGATGGCAAGCTGCTTGCCGAGCGAAGGAGAGCCATGAGTGACAGGGATGATTTCCGCGGTCGGATCGGTCGGGATTGGCGGGACTCCGAGCCCTGGTGGCCGCCCGAGACCACGGCCCCTCCGGGGGCGCCCAACGTCGTGCTCGTCGTCCTCGACGACGTGGGCTACGCCCAGCTCGGCTGTTACGGCTCTGACATCGCCACCCCGGTCATCGACGGGTTGGCCGCCTCTGGCCTGCGACTGGCCAACTTCCACACCACCGCGTTGTGCTCGCCCTCCCGGGCCTGCCTGTTGACCGGGCGGAATCACCATCGCAGCGGCATGGGCCGCGTAGCCGACCTGGCGGTGGGATATCCGGGCTACTGGGGCAAGCCACCCAAAGAAAACGGTTACCTCTCAGAGATCCTGCGGGCCGAGGGCTACGCCACCTATGCCGTCGGGAAATGGCACCTGAGTCCCGAGGCCGAGACGGATATGGCCTCATCGCGGGCCACGTGGCCGCTAGCCCGTGGGTTCGACCGTTGGTATGGCTTCCACGGCGGGGAGACCCATCAGTTCATGCCCGCCCTGTTTCACGACAACCACGCCGTTCGCCCACCCAAGAGCGTCGCCGAGGGTTACCACCTCAGTGCTGATCTGGCTGATCGTTCCATCGAGTTTGTGGGTGACCTGCGCGCCGTCGACGTCGAGCGTCCGTTCTTTTTGTACCTGTGCACCGGCGCCTGCCATTCACCGCACCAAGCCCCAAAGGAGTGGATCGAGCGCTATCGGGGAGCGTTCGACTCGGGCTGGGACGAGTGGCGCGACCGCACCTTCGCCCGCCAGCTCGAACTCGGCGTGCTCCCCGTGGGCACCGAGCTCTCCCCGCGTCCTGCGTGGGTACGGCCCTGGGCCGAACTGGGCGACGTCGAAAAGGCCCTGGCCGCCCGCTTCATGGAGTGTTTCGCCGGATTTTTGTCCTATACCGACCACCAGCTCGGTCGGCTGTTCTCGTTCCTGGCCGACGTGGGCGACCTCGACAACACCGTGGTGGTCCTCGTCTCGGACAACGGCGCCAGCTCCGAAGGAGGGTCCGAGGGCTCTATCAACGACATCCGCCTCGAGAACCTCGACCCGGCGTCGGTGGCCGAGATGCACGAGAAAATCGAAGAGATCGGCGGTCCCCTGACTCACAACAACTACCCCTGGGGCTGGACGATGGCCGGCAACACTCCCTTCAAGCGTTGGAAGCGCGAGGTGCACGAAGGCGGGGTCGCCGACCCGTGCATCGTGAGCTGGCCAGCACGGTTCGCTCCGTCCGCCGGCGGGATCCGCCACCAGTTCGCCCACGCCGTCGATGTCCTGCCGAGTGTGCTCGAGCTGGTCGGGGTCTCCGCACCAGAACGGATCGAGTCGGTGCCCCAGTCGCGCATCGACGGGATGAGCTTCGCTCCGTTGCTCGGACCCGATGGCGAGACAGCCCCCGAGACGCATCTGACCCAGCATTTCGAGATGCTCGGATCTCGGGCCATCTACCACGACGGATGGAAGGCGGTGACGTTCCACCCGGTCGGTCCGATGTACAACGACGGTCTCAATCCGAACGCACCCTTCGACGACGATGTCTGGGAGCTCTACCACGTCGCTGCGGACCTCTCGGAGACCAATGACCTGGCTGCCGCGGAGCCCGAACGCCTGGCGGCGATGATCGAACTGTGGTGGGGGGAAGCCGAGCGCAACGACGTGCTGCCCTTGGACAACCGGCCGCTCTGGGCGCTGATCAACAAGAAGCCAGACCGCCGACGGGATCGCTCGGTGTTCCGCTACTTCCAAGGTGGGGCACCGGTCCCCGAGTCGGTCGCCGTCCAAGTGCAGAACCGCTCGCACATCGTGCGGGCTGACGTGGTGGTCCGAGACGGCGTCGTCGCGTGCGGCGTGCTCGTGGCCCTGGGTTCGGCCCTCGGTGGCTGGTCGCTCCACTGCGTCGACGGACGTCCCCGGTATGTCCACAACCTCTACGGCAAGCGCCGCCATGTGTTCGTGAGCCCCGAGCCACTCGGACCGGGTAGCCACCAGGTGGCCTTCGAATTCGAAAAGGACGATGGCCTGGGCGGCCGGGTCAAGCTATTGGTGGACGAAGTGGTGGTCACAGAGGGGGAGATCAAACGCTTCACCCCGGCCGGTTTCAACGGGGTGGGGGTGGGACTCACCTGTGGTTATGAATGGGGACCGGCGGTGGGGGAGGGCTACGAGGCCCCCTTCGCTTTCAACGGCACCATCGAGCGGGCGGTGGTCGAGGTGACCGGACCGGCGCTGCGAGATCCGTTGGCCGAGATCGCCGCCATCCTCGCTGAACAGTAGGCGTGCTGTGGGGACCCACCAGGCGACCGCCCCTCGCCGTGGTTGCTTGCGCGGAGTAGCCTGCCGGCCGATTGGGGAGGTTCGACGATGAGCGTTGACGGTTGGGTGGCTGCGGGCTTCGAAGGGGTGCGGGGCGCCTTTCAGGCGAACTTCGATGCCGGCAAGGAGGTGGGCGCGGCGTTCGCCGCCTACCACCGAGGCCAGTTGGTGGTCGACCTGTGGGGCGGGATCGCCGACCAGCACACCGAGAAGCCCTGGGAAGAGGACACTTTGGTCCTCGTCTATTCGACCACCAAGGGCGCCACGGCGCTGTGCGCCAACAAACTGATCCAAGAGGGGGCACTCGACGCTGATGCCGCCGTCGTCACCTACTGGCCCGAGTTCGCCCAGGCGGGCAAGGAAGCGGTCACCGTGACCGACCTGTTGGCCCACCGCGCCGGGCTGGCGTGGATCGACGGTTCGATGAGTTTCGACGAGATGGTGGCCTGGGAGCCAGTTGTCCGCGCTCTGGGCGCCCAAGCCCCTTCCTGGCCACCGGGCACGGCGCACGGCTACCACGCGACGACCTTCGGATGGCTGGTCGGTGAGGTGGTGCGCCGGGTAAGCGGCAAGAGCGTCGGGCGTTACCTGGCCGACGAGATCGCCGGACCTTTGGCCGCTGACTTTTACATCGGGCTGCCCGCCCGTCTGGAGGACCGGGTGGCCCGGCTCGTCAGCTTCGCCGAGGCCGGGGGTGCGGGGGCCCCGCTCGAGGGATTGCCGGGGGCCGGCGGCGACCAGCTGGGCCAACTGGCCGAGTACTTGGCCCCCGACGGCGCCCTTACCAAGGCCCTCAATGCCCCCGGCGGCGCGCTGTCTGACCCCGGGGTGTGGAACACCCCGGAGCTGCACCGGGCCGAGGTACCCGCGGCGAACGGCATTTGTGACGCACGCTCGTTGGCCCGGCTCTACGGCGCTGCGGTGAGCGACGTGGTGGCCCCTTCGGGGGAGAAGGTCCGCATCTTGAGCCCCGAGCAGTTGACTCGGGCCGTGCACCAAGAGACCGAGGGACCCGACAAGGTGCTCCTGGGTCTCGACATGCAGTGGGGGCTCGGGTTCATGATCAACCGCGGGCTCATCGATCTCGCCCGGATCGGCGGCCCACGTTCGTTCGGTCATTTTGGAATGGGCGGCTCGGCCGGCTGGGCCGAGCCCGATGCCGAACTCGCAATGGGCTATGTGATGAACAAGATGGTGGTGGGGACGACCGGCGACACTCGCAGCTACCGCCTGATGCACGCCTGCCTGGAGGCCGCCGCGGCCCGGTGACCGCGGTGCGGGTGACCGCGGTGCTCAGCGCCGGCGGAGCCGCTTGTCTTCGATGGCCGGTGCGGTCCACCCGGCGTCATTGGTGAGGAGGTCCTCGCCGGGCGGCACGATCTCGTCGATCCGGTCCAAGACGTCGTCGCTCAAGGAGAGCCCGGCCGCCGGCAGCTGGGATTCCAACTGCTCCATGGTGCGCGGCCCGATGATGGGGCAGGTGACCGCCGGGTGGGCCAGCACGAAGGCCAAGGACAGTTCGATGAGGGAGAGCCCGGCGGAATCGGCCAACTTCTGCAGTTCGGTGACCACCTCGAGCTTCTTCTTGTTCCCCGGCAAGTTGAGGTCGTAGCGGTCGGGCAACATGGCCGTGCGCCTCGACGTGTTCGCCTTTCCTTCACCGAAGGCCCCAGAGAGCCAGCCACCGGCCAACGGGCTCCAACTCAGCACGCCCATGCCGTATTGCTGGCAGACCGCTAGCAGGTCGGTCTCGATGCCGCGCACGAGGATCGAATAGGGCGGCTGCTCGGTGCGGAAGCGCTCTCGGACCCGGCGCTCGGCGACCCATTGGGCCTCGACGACCTGGTGGGCGGGGAAGGTGGAGCTCCCGGCGTAGCGGATCTTTCCCGCCGTGACGAGATCGCTCAAGGCGCCGAGAGTGTCGTCAATGTCGGTCTCCGGCGAGGGTCGGTGGATCTGATAAAGGTCGATGTAGTCGGTCTCGAGGCGCCGCAGGCTGTTGTCGCATTCGGCCAAGATCCAGCGTCGGGAGTTCCCCTGGGCGTTGGGGTCGCGCCCCATCGCACCGTGCACCTTCGTTGCGAGCACGATCTTCTCTCGCTTCAGGCCCTTCAGCGCCTTGCCCACGATGACTTCTGACTCCCCGAACGAGTACATGTCCGCGGTGTCGATGAAGTTGATGCCGGCCTCGACCGCCCGATTGATGATGGCGACGGAGTCCTCGTGGTCGGGGTTGCCCCATGCGCCGAACATCATGGCCCCGAGACACAGCGGGCTGACCTTGATCCCTGTACTTCCGAGCGTGCGATAGTCCATGGGCGCAGCGTACCGGGCCCGGCTCGCCCGGGTTCGCTCTCCCCTCGGTGTGGATCGGGTTGGACGATTCGCCGACGCGAGTTCGGCCTGACAACTTCACCGTGACCTACACCCAAGCGGGCCATGACGGCGTCTCTCCGTCGAAGGGTCCCAACCAGCCTCGGCCGTACTGGCCAATCCATCGCGTCGAGACCGGCCCTCGCCCGACCCGTTGAGAGCAGCACTGACTCTCTGGGAGACTGAAGGGATGGACAATGAGCCGGCAGGAGACGGGCCTGGCCGTTCTCGGGTGCGCTGGTCATGGTGAACCACCGCCGCGAAGGTGACCCGCCCGGGTCGCCCTCTCGCCGTGGGTTGCCCGGCCACAGCGGGCTACGGATCGATCGCACCGTGCCGGGGCGAAATGGGCCCACCCACCACCGCACGTCCCGATGACCCAGACCGTCGAGCTTCCCGCAGTTTCCACCCCCGACGCCGACGAGCTCCTCGCGCACGAGGACCTTTGGGCGGTCATCGCGTGGAACGACGACGTGACGACGTTCGAGACGGTGATCAAAGCGTTCGTTGACATCTTCGGCCACTCTCCCGAGCGGGCCGAGCGCCTGGCGTGGCAGATCCACCGCACGGGAAAGGCGGTCGTGGCCGTCCGCCCGAAAGCAGAGGCCGAAGACGCGGTGCGCCGGCTCCACCAAAGAAAGATTCAGGCGACTCTTGATCGGGCGTGATCAGCCGGGCCGGTGAGGGTCAGTCGCTCAGCTTCAGGAGTTCGGTCATTCCGTTTTCGATGCCCTCGCAGAGCACCGGGAGGTCCTCGGTGGTGTCGTAGTCGCCGGTGACCCCGAAGTTGACCTGCCCGTCGTAGGAGAAGATGGCAACACCAATGCGGATGCTGCCGGCGAGGGGGACGTAGGGGAAGGCTTTCAACATCCGTCGCCCGGCCACGTAGAGCGGTAGCTGGGGTCCCGGGACGTTGGTGGTCACCGTGTTGATGTTGCGCTGGGGCATCCGATTGGCCAGGCGCATCCCGACGCCGAGCAACATCGGCGGAGCGAACCCCGACATCGCGGTGAGCGCCTCTCCGGCGACGGCCTGTTTGGATTCCTTCAGCCCCTCCATCTGGACGGTGATGGCAGCGAGACGCTCGACAGGGTCGGCGATGCCGATCGGCAGCTCGGCGAACATCGCCGAGACCTTGTTCTCCACGGTGCCGTCCCCGACCGCCTTGCCGCTCGCGTCACGGGGGCGGATCGAAACCGGGACAAGGGTGCGCACCACCCGATCCACCGATTCGCTCCGGGAGAGCAACAACTCTCTGAACCCGTTGGTGATGGCGGCCAGGATCACGTCGTTGAACGTCCCGCCGACGCCCTTGCGCACCACCTTAACGTCATCGACCGAGGTCGACGCCCAGGCGTAGCGGCGGTGGGGACCGATGGGGCCGTTGAGGCTGGAGGTCGGGGTAGGGCGCACAAGTCCGGTCATCGATGACAGGCCGGCGGCGACCTCCTTTATCTGACCGACACCCCTACGCATCGCTCGGGTCGAGGCGCGCACGGCTCGGACCTGCTCGTAGGGACTCTTGACCAGTCCGACGACAGCGTCGGTCGCCAGTTGAAGGCTCGATGGGGTGGGACGCGGGTTCCAATCGGTGGGTGCGGGGGGTGCCGTCTCGGGGGACAGATCCATGATCACGGTCAGCAGATCGGTTCCGGCCACTCCGTCCACCATGGCGTGGTGGGTCTTGGCCAAGATGGCCCAGCGGTCGTCTTCGAGGCCTTCGACGACCCAGATCTCCCACAAGGGCTTCGAACGGTCCAGCTGTTGGGACATCACCCGGCCCACCAACTTGCGCAGGTCGATCTCCCCGCCGGGGGCCGGCAGCGCGCTGTGGCGGACGTGGTAGTCGATGTTGAAATGCTGGTCGTCCACCCATACGGCGCGCCCGAGGCCGAGGGGGACGGTTGCGACGACCTGTCGGTAGCGCGGGACCAGGGGAAGCTTGCCCTCGATCATCGACAGGACGTCGCCGAATGGGGGAGGGGGACCTTCGAAGATGCACACCGACGCGATGTGCATGTGACTCGTGCCGTCTTCGAGGTTGAGGAACCAGGTGTCGAGAGGACTCATCCGGTCGTTGCTCATCGAGCCTCCTCGTTGGTCAACTTCGTGTGCCTCGTTCGGCAAATCTACCGCCGCACCGACCCTGTGGATAGGGGACTAACCGGCCAGGTCCTCGAGGACCGAGAGGCGGGGTGGGGCGGCGAGAACCTCGTCGTAGGCGGCCTGGACCACCCGGTCCGAGCGGTCCTCGGCCATGGCCCGAAGTCCCATTGCGGTTCGGACCGCCGGGCCCGGCTCGATCCGGATGACCCTGGTCCCGTTCGCCTCCAGTCGAGCAGCTTCTCGCTCCAACCGGCGGTGCAGGGACCACCGCAGGGGCCCGTCGGCCGAGCCGGCGTATTGCGAGGCCGAGGACATGGGCGAGACCACCACCACGGTTGCAAGTCGACGTGGGGCGAGCACGTTGGCGTTCGTTGAGGAATGGACCCCGCCGTCGAAGTACTCCACCCCACCAATGGCGACCGGGCTGAAGTATCCCGGGATCGCACAGGAGGCGATCACCGCGGCGGCGAGCGGGGCGCGCGGAGAGCCCGGCCGGCCGAAGACCACCCGGGCCCCGTCACTGCGACGGACCGCGCAGATCCACAGACCGTTGGGCCAGGCGTCGCCGACGAGCGAATCGAGGGCGCGGGCTCTCTCGGTGAGGTCGACCTCGCCTGCGGGCAGCAGGGTCATGGCCGCCACCTGGGGCCGGAAAGCCCAGGGGCGGCGGGCCGCCCGGGCGACGAGCGCGGGGGAGGGCGGGCGCCATGGTCGCAGGAGGGAGCCGGGCCGGATCGGAGGAAATCCCGGCGCGGCGGGAAGGAGCTGATCCAACAGCGCCTTGCCGCGATCGGTGAGCGGTGTGCCGAGTGCCTGGGCCGCCAGGTCCGAAGCCGGGATGCCGAGACGCAGCAGGGTGGCGGTCACCGATCCGGCCGAGGTCCCGACGATGACCTCTGCGTTTCGGGGATCGAAACCGACCTCGCACTCGAGGGCCGAGAGCACGCCGGCCTGATAGGCCTGACCGACGACGCCACCCGCCCCGAGCACCAGGCCAACCCCACTCATCGAGTCTCCTCTCGATCACCGCACCGACAAGTCGCTGCGGGCCCCCCTGTAGTCAGGCTGATCGTTCTCAGCCCGCTCACTGTAGAGACAACGGCAAGGTCGGGCACGGATGACCGGCCGCCGCCCGCTCCGAGGTGGCGCACCGGCGTCGGATCAGGGCCCGGTGGGGGCCGGCGCGGCCGGGGTAGCCGCCTGGTCGGCGAACTGGGTGCGGTAGAGCTCGGCGTACTGGCCGTCTCGGGCCAGCAGCTCGCCGTGGGTGCCCTGCTCGACGATGCGCCCGTCGTCGATCACCAGCAGCTGGTCGGCCTCACGGACCGTGGAAAGCCGGTGGGCGATGACGAGCGAGGTGCGTCCGGCCAGGGTCACTCGGAGGGCCTCTTGCACCGCCGCTTCGGATTCGGAGTCGAGATGGGCCGTCGCCTCATCGAGCACCACCACGTCGGGAGCCTTCAAGATGAGGCGGGCGAGGGCCACCCGCTGCTTCTCGCCTCCCGAGAGGCGGTAACCGCGCTCTCCGACGAGCGTATCGAGCCCGTCGGGCAGGGACTCGACCAAAGAAAGAATCTGGGCCTGTTCGAGGGCGTCTGTGAGTTGGTCGTCGGTCGCCTCGGGCCGGGCGTAGAGGAGGTTGGCCCGCAAGGTGTCGTGGAACAGGTGCGGGTCTTGGGTCACCACACCGACCGCGTCTCGAAGCGAATCCAACGTCGCGTCGCGAACGTCGATGTCGTGGATGCGCACCGCCCCGGCCGTCACGTCGTAGAGCCGCGGCACGAGGCTCGAAATGGTGGTCTTGCCCGCACCCGAGGGTCCGACGAGTGCCACCATCTGTCCGGGTTCGACCCGGAACGACACGTCGCGCAGCACCTGGGTCCGCGGGGCGGACTCCAAGACGGCGACGGCTTCGAGCGAGGCCAACGACACGTCGTCGGCGCTCGGGTAGGTGAAGTCGACGTGGTCGAACTCGATGGTGGCAGGTCCTCGCGGCAGGGATCGGGCGTCGGGGCGTTCTTCAATCATCGGCACGAGGTCGAGGACCTCGAAGACCCGCTCGAAGGAAACGAGCGTGGTCATGACGTCGAGGTTGACATTGGAGAGCTGGGTCAACGGCGAGTAGAGGCGGGTCAGGTAGGCCGTCATGGCGACGACCGTGCCCACCTCGATGGTCCCGTTCACCGCTTCGACCCCGCCGAATCCGTAGGCGAAGGCTGTAGCCAGGGCCGCGGTCAAAGTGAGGGCCACCAAGAAGAGCCGGGCGTAGAGGGCCTGGGCCACCCCGATGTCTCGGACCCTCGCCGCCTTCTTCTCGAAGATCTCGGCCTCTTGGTCGTTGCGACCGAAGAGCTTCACGAGCATGGCGCCCGACACGTTGAACCGCTCGTTCATCACCATGTTCATCTCAGCGTTGAGGTTGTAGCCCTCACGGGTCATCGCCCCGAGCTTGCGGCCGACGAATCGGGCGGGAATGAGGAAGATGGGCAACAAGACGAGGGCGACCAGGGTGATCTGCCAACTGAGGATGAACATGACCACCAAGACGATCACCACGGTGACCAGATTGCCGACGACATTGGACAACAGATCGGTGAATGCCTGCTGGGCCCCGATCACGTCGTTGTTGAGCCGGCTGACCAGGGCGCCGGTCTGGGTGCGGGTGAAAAAGGCTAGCGGCATGCGCTGGATGTGGCGGAAGACCTTCGAGCGCATATCGAAGATAAGGCCCTCGCCGACCAGGGCTGACACCCGCCGCTCGTAAAGGGAGAGGCCGCCGTCGACGATGGCGATGCCGGCGGCCAGGACGGCCAGCCAGATCACGAGTGACGTGTTGTGCTGGGCGATCCCCGTGTCGATGATGGCGCGCAGGATCAACGGGTTCACCGCTGCCAAGGCGGCGTCGAATATCACGACCGGTAAGAAGATGGCCAAGATGCGCCGGTAAGGAACGGCGAAGTGCAGCATCCGCCGGGTCGTCCCCTTCTTGATCCGTAGCTGGAGGACGGCTCGATCCTGGCGGAACGAGCGCATGCCCGCCCATCCGCCTCCCATGCCCATACCCCCTCTATTCGGCGGCGGCATGGTGTCCGTTCCCTCGTCTCACGTCCATCGGAGCCTACCGGTGCGGCTCCGATCGACGATCCCCACGGTGTCTGCCGGGCGCCGACGCGGGTCGACGGGGACCCAGCGGCCGTTCCCATGGGCCGTGGGGTCGGTGAACCGCTCGGTGGTTGTCGGTCGTGACCAGGGCGGGGATTGCTCCGGGCGCCGGTCGGGGGCGAGGATCAGGCAGGCGAGAAGGTGATGTCGGCGTCGCCCCAGTAGGCGTTGACCGCTCGGATGCGCCCGTCGTCGGCGAAGGTGAAGACTTCGACGCCTTCGATGGTCATCGAACCGCCCTCCATCGTGACCAGCACGGTGAAGTCCACCCCGGCGTGTTCGCCGCAGATGTGCACCGCCGTCGGTTCCCAGCTCGACTCGATGCAGGCGTCGTGAGCGTTCTGGAAGAAGGTCCGGATGGCCTCATGGCCGATGTTGGGCACGACGTTGGCCGGGTCGGCTTGCACGGCGTCCTCGGTGAACAGCGCCACGAGGCCGTCGAGGTCGCGGGCGCCGAAGGTCTCCGAGTACCGGGCCAGTGCCTCTCTCATTTGCTCAGGGGTAGGCATGGCTCAGGCTCCCATGGCGTGCACGCCACCGTCCACGTGAACGAGCTCGCCGGTGGTCATGGGGAACCAGTCCGACATGAGCGCCACGCAGGCGCGGGCCACGACGTTGGCGTCATGCACGTCCCACCCGAGCGGTGCCCGGGTGGCCCAGGTGTCTTCGAAGTCCGAGAACCTCGGGATCGACTTCGCGGCCATGGTGCGCACCGGGCCGGCGGCCACCAAGTTGACCCGGACTCCTTTCGGACCGAGATCTCGGGCCAGGTAGCGGGTCAGCGACTCGAGAGCGGCCTTGGCCACCCCCATCCAGTTGTAGAGTGGCCAGGCCACCCGGGCGTCGAAGTCGAGACCGACGATCGAAGCACCTCCGCCCGCTCCGGCCGCTTCGAGCTGAGGCAAGAAGGCCTCGGCCAGCGCCTTGAGCGAATACGCAGACACCTCGAGGGCCACGGCCACCTCATCCCAACCCGCCGCGAACATGTCGACGCCGAGACACTCGGGGGGCGCGAAGCCAATAGCGTGCAGCAGGCCGTCAAGTCGGTCCCAACGCCTGGCCAGTTCGGCCCCCGCCGCCGCCAGCTGCTCGGGCTCGGTGACGTCGATCTCGAGGACGTCGGCCTCTTGGGGGAGCTTTCTTGCCGTGCGCCGGGTGAGCGAGAGCCCGCGGCCCGCTCCCGACAGCACCACCTCGGCGCCTTCTTGTTGGGCCAGCTTGGCTACGGCGAAGGCGAGGGAGGCGTCGGTGAGGACGCCGGTGACCAAGATGTGCTTGCCCGCCAGAATGCCCATGGCTGGCGACGATAGATCACCACAGGCCAGAAGATCCCGACCGGTGCGTCGCCGGGAACCGCGGCGGGAAGGAAAGGCCGCGCCTCGTTGTTGACCCCGGCGGTTGGGGCCTGTGGAAAGGTAAGGAATATGCACGTGGGAATCGTCGGTGGCACCGGTCCGGCCGGGCGGGGTCTGGCGACCAGGCTGGCCGCCGCCGGGGTCGACGTCACCATTGGTTCGCGCGAGCGTCTTCGGGCCGACGAGATCGCAGACGGGGTCCGGGCCCGTTGGCCCGAGCGGAACCTCACGATCGTCGGGGCCGACAATGCGGGCGCCGTGTCGGCCGACCTGGTGGTGGTGGCCACACCCTGGGACGCCGCGCCGTCTACGGTCCGGTCGCTCGCCGGCGAGTTGGCCGGCAAGGTCGTCATTTCCATGGCCAACGCGTTGGTCAAAGACGGTCGCGAGATGCTGCCCCTGATCCCGGCGCGCGGGTCGGTGGCGGCCGCCGTGGCGGCCGCGGCTCCCGGGGCGTTGGTCGCGGCGTCCTTGCACCACCTTCCGGCGTCTCAGATGGAGGATCTCGATGCGACGCTGCTGGCCGACGTGCTTGTCTGCTCCGACCATCTCGAAGCGACCGCGGCGACCGTCGAGCTGATCGGCGCCATAGACGGGCTGCGGCCCCTCGATGCAGGCAGCCTCAACCAGGCGGGGGCCATCGAAGCGTTCACCGCCGTGTGCGTCACCCTCAACATCCGGCACCGGGCGCACAGCACGCTCCGGCTGGCCGGCATCTGATCGCACCATGGGGATGGAGCTCTACGACACCGCCCGTCGCCGGGTGGTGCTCTTCGAGCCCGACCACCTGGTCAAGATCTACACGTGCGGCATCACCCCGTATGACTCGGCCCACCTGGGTCACGCCGCGGTGTACCTCACGTTCGACGTTCTCCAGCGGCGTCTGCGTGACCTCGGGCATGAGACGTGTTGTGTGCGCAATGTCACCGACGTCGACGACGACATCTTGCGCAAGGCACGTGAGCTCGGGGTGCACTACCTGGATCTGGCGGCCGAGGAGATGGCCCGGTTCGACGCGGACATGGCAGTGCTCGGGCTCCTCCCGGTGTTCTCCGAGCCCCGGGCCACCTCGGCCATTTCCGACATTCTCTCGTTGGTGGGCGACGCCCTCGAGGGTGGCCACGCCTACCAGGCTGGCGGCGCGGTCTACTTCGATGTTTCGCGCTTTCCGGGGTTCGGCAACGTGAGCCACCTCGACCGGCCGGCCATGTTGCGCCTGGCCGCTGAGCACGGTGGCAATCCCGACGATCCGCGCAAGCGTGATCCGCTCGACTTCGTACTATGGCAGCCCTCGCTTCCCGATGAGCCCAGCTGGGAGTCGCGGTGGGGACCGGGCCGTCCGGGGTGGCACATCGAGTGTTCGGCGCTGGCGATGCGTGAACTCGGGACGACCCTTGATGTCCACGGCGGCGGCCGGGACCTGATCTTCCCCCACCACGAATGCGAGGCGGCCCAGTCAGAATCGGTCACCGGCCAACCGTTCGTGAAGCTGTGGATGCATGTCGGATTGGTCGGGCTGGGCGGCGAGAAGATGTCGAAGTCCCTCGGCAACTTGGTGTTTGTCAGCGACCTGGTCAAGGAGTGGGAACCGATGGTGGTGCGTCTGGCCCTCCTGGGCCACCACTACCGCGAGGACTGGGAATGGGAGTCCGCCGACCTCGACATCGCGGCGGCCAGGCTCGAGGCTTGGCGCGCCGCGGATGGCTCCGGGGCTTCTGGCCTCACCGATGACCCCGCCCTCGCCGGTACCCGCGACCGCCTCGACGACGACCTCGACGCGCCAGGCGCGCTCGCGCTCATCGATGCGTGTGCGACCGTCGGCAAGCCGGTGGCCGCTGCAGCCGGGCTGCTCGGCGTCACCCTCTGAGCGGCGCGCTCGCCCCGCCGTTGGCCGCAGACAAGCGGTGTTTGCGAGGCGCGGTAACCTGGAGGGGGAGACGGAGATGCAAACGACCTGGATTCTCATCGGCATCGTGGCGGCGTTCCCCCTGGTCGCGCTCGGCGTCATGGTCACAGCGACCCGTGTGACCTGCACCTCACCCGCCCTTGTCCCGACGGACCGATGGGCCGGGTCGAGCCCAGACCGATGGGCCAGCGGGAGAACGGCGGGGTTGCCCCGTGCGGGCCCGCTGACCTGGCGGGCGCTCGGCACTACTGGGTGACCCCGCAAGGGGTCGAATCCCGGGCAGCGCCGCATTGCGAGCCGCGGTGTCGATGCACCGCTGCTCTTTTCACCACCGACCACGACACGAGAGGTTGACGTACCTATGGCAGCCACGGTGACCGTCCGCCTCCCCGACGGGTCGGCCATAGAACTTGCCCCCGGGGCTACAGCCCGCACCCTCGCCGAGGCCATCGGTCCGCGTCTGGCCAAAGCGGCCGTCGCCGCCACCGTCGACGGACGTGAGGTCGACTTGACCTCCGAATTGCCTGACGGCGCCGAGGTGGCGATTCTCACCGCGACCTCGGTCGCCGGCCGTGCCGTGCTCCGGCACTCGACGGCTCACGTGTTGGCCCAAGCCGTGCTCCGACTGTGGCCCGGCGCCCACTACGCGATCGGCCCGGTGATCGAAGACGGCTTCTACTACGACTTCGAACTGCCCGACGGCGCCCATTTCAGCGACGATGATCTCGAACGTATCGGGGCCACGATGCGCGAGATCATGGCCGAAGACCAGCCATTCGAACGCCATGAGCACTCGATCGACGAAGGGCTCGAGCTGTTCGCGGACCAGCCGTTCAAACGCGAGATCATCGAGGCGGTGGCCCGGGGGGCAGACGAGGTGGACGCCGATGCCGAGCCGACCGGGGGTGAGGCGGTGGTCTCGACCTATTGGAACTCGCCCGCGTTCAGCGACCTGTGCCGAGGACCGCACGTGCCGTCCACCGCCGCTCTCGGACATTTCACGCTGATGCGAGTGGCCGGCGCCTACTGGCGCGGTGACGAGAAACGTCCGCAGCTCCAGCGCATCTACGGCACCGCGTGGGAGTCCGAGGCGGCTCTGAAAGAACACCTCCACCGCTTAGAAGAGGCCGAGCGGCGTGACCACCGCAAGCTGGGTGCCGAGCTCGACCTGTTCTCCTTCCCCGACGAGATCGGGTCGGGTCTGGCCGTGTTCCATCCAAGGGGGGGGACGGTGCGCCGGTTGATGGAGGACTATTCGCGCCAACGCCACGCCGAGTCGGGCTACGAGTTCGTCTACTCGCCCCACATCACCAAGTCCGAACTCTTCGCGACCTCGGGCCACCTGGAGTGGTACGCGGATTCGATGTACCCGCCCATGGAGCTCGATGGCGGGACTGAGTACTACCTGAAACCAATGAACTGCCCCTTCCACATCCTCGTGTACCGCAGTCGGCAGCGGTCCTACCGCGAGCTGCCGCAGCGGTACTTCGAATTCGGGACGGTCTACCGCTATGAGAAATCCGGCGTGGTCCACGGGCTGACCCGGGTGCGGGGCATGACCCAGGACGACGCCCATATCTTCTGCACCGAAGAACAGATGGCCGGGGAACTGGACTCGCTGCTCACATTCGTCTTGGACCTGCTGCGGGATTTCGGGCTCAACGACTTCTACCTGGAGCTGTCCACCAAGCCCGAGACCAAGTCCGTCGGGAGTGACGAGGAGTGGGACGTGGCCACAGAGGCTCTGCGCTCCGTAGCCGTTGCCCGTGACCTCGAGCTGGTGATGGACGAAGGGGGTGGTGCCTTCTATGGCCCCAAGATCTCGGTCCAAGCCCGCGACGCCATCGGGCGGACCTGGCAGATGTCGACGATCCAGCTCGATTTCCAGCTTCCGCAGCTTTTCGAGCTCGAATATGTCGGCTCAGACAACGCCCGGCACCGACCGATCATGATCCATCGGGCGCTGTTCGGTTCGGTCGAACGTTTCTTCGCCATCCTCCTTGAGCACTACGCCGGTGCCCTGCCCACCTGGCTGTCTCCCGAACAGGTGCGGGTGCTTCCGGTGAGCGACGACCACTTGGCCTACGCCGCCTCCGTGACGGCCAGCCTGATCGGCGCCGGCCTGCGGGCGTCGACCGACACGGCTGACGAGTCGATCAAGGCCCGTATTCGCCGGGCCAAGGTGGCCAAGACGCCCTACGTGCTGGTCGTCGGCGACGACGACGTGACCGCAGGCACCGTCGGGGTGAACCGGCGGGGCTCGGATCGGCCCGAGCGCGACGTGGCCGTTGACGAGTTGCTTCGCGAAGTGGTCGCCGATGTGGCGGCCAAACGCGTGCCCGAGATCGCCGGCACTCCGGCGTAGGACCCAGTGGTGCCCCTCGAACAATTGTGGGCCGGCTGGCGCCACGAGTACGTCACCGCGGCCACGGCGGCCGAGCGTACCGGCGCCGCCGACGAGTGTGTCTTTTGTCGCATCGCGGCGAGCGGGGAACCTTCGAGTGACAACGGCGTGGTGTGGCGGGGGGAGCAGACGCTGGTCGTGCTCAACCTTTATCCCTACGCGAGCGGGCACCTTTTGGTGCTGCCGCAACGCCACCTGGGGGACCTGAGCGAGCTGACCGAGACCGAATCGGTGGAGCTGTGGGGAGCTACCCGGGCGGCGCTGGCCGCCCTGCAACGGGCCTACGAACCCGACGGCACCAACATCGGGGCGAATCTCGGCCGGGCGGCGGGCGCCGGCATCCCCCAGCACCTGCACCTGCACGCTCTGCCCCGATGGTCGGGCGACACCAACTTCATGACCACGGTGGCCGGGATCCGGGTCATGCCCGAGCCGCTCACCGTCGTCTGGGAGAAGCTCCACGCCGCCTGGCCGACGGGCTGAGCCGACCGGCCGGGCGTCAGCCCGGGGTCCGAGAGATCGCAGAGACCAGGTGTTCGGGGACCGGGTCGTAGTGGTCGTGCTCGGTGCGGAAGCGGCCGCGGCCGCCGGTGATGGCCCGCAGATCGACGGCGTAGCGGGCCAGCTCGGCGGTCGGGACGTAGGCCGCGACGATCTGCGCCCCATCCCCGCCAGAGTCGGTCCCTTGGATGCGGGCCCGGCGCGAGTGGAGGTCGCCGAGCACGTCGCCTTGGAGGTCGGCAGGGACGGTGACCTCGAGCCGGGAAATCGGCTCCAAGAGCACCGGCCCGGCGTTGGCCAACGCTTCGCGAAAGGCCAACGCCCCGGCCATCTTGAAGCTCAACTCCGAGGAATCTACGGAGTGGTACTTGCCGTCATCGACGGTCACCGCCACGTCTTCGACCGGGTAGCCGAACGCGCCACCTCCAGCCATGGCTTCTCGGATGCCTTTTTCAACCGCCGGGATGTACTGGCGCGGGATCGCGCCACCCACCACCTCGTCGTGGAATTCGAAGCCCTTGCCGCGACCCAGGGGCTCGATGCGCACGTGGCACACCCCGAATTGGCCGTGGCCGCCAGATTGTTTCTTGTGCTTGCCCTCGGCCGCAGCCGTCTTCGAAACGGTCTCGCGATAGGCGATGAGTACGTCCTCGCGTTCGACGTGAACTCCGAATTTCCGGTTGAGCCGTTCGATGGTGACCGCCAAGTGCACCTCGCCGGCAACCCCGAGCACCGTTTGGTGCGTCTCGTCGACACGGGTCACGTTCAAAGCGGGGTCCTCTTCGCAGAGGCGCTGGAGGGCCGACATGAGCTTGTCGTCGTCGGCCCTCGAGGCGGGTCGAACGGCGGCCAAGAGGGCGGCCGGTTCGGGTTCGGGGAGCTTGACCAGCACCGGGGTGCCTTTGGGCGCCAAGGTGTCGCCGGTGCGGGTGGCCGAGAGCCTCGGCACTCCGACGAAGTCGCCGGCCACCACCTCGGCCACCGGTGTGGCCTCGTGGCCGCGCAGGGTTTCAAGCACGTGGAGTCGCTCGTCGGAACGGCTCCTCGGGTTGGTGAGCACCACGTCTGGCCGCAGGGTGCCCGAGAGCACCTTGCACAAGGAGATCTTGCCGGCGTGGGAGTCAGAGAGGGTCTTGAAGACCCTCAACAGCGGGGGAGCGGCCGGGTCACACCTCACCTCGGTCGTGGTGTCTCCGGCGTCGACGATGATCGGAGGGCGTTGGTCCGGCGCCGGTCCGAGTTCGACGAGCAGGGTGGCCAACCGGTCCACGCCCACGCCGGTCGCACCCGAGCAGCACAAGACGGGGAACACCGAGCCTGCCGCGACGCCACCGGCCAGGCTGGATTCGAGCTCGTCACGTCCGATGGTCTCGCTGTCGAGGTAGCGGGCCATGAGGTCGTCGTCACCGACCACGATGCCTTCGACCAATTGCTCGTGCACCTCGTGCTCGGTGTTCACCAGTTCGTCGGGAATCGGACCCTTGATCCCGCGGATCGGCGGTCCCGAGCCCAGGTCGTAGAGGGTGGCGGTGTCATCGAGTAGATCGATCACACCGCGAAAGCCGGCTTCAGAACCGACGGGCAGCTCGACGGGGGCGACCCCGGCGCCGAAGGCGCCGCGCACCTCGGCGAGCACCCGGTCGAAGTCGGCCCGTTCGCGGTCGAGCTTGTCGATGACCACCACGCGGGGTAGCCCGAGGGCGGTGGCGGCCCGCCAGGCGTCCTCGGTCTGGGCCTGCACGCCGTCGGTAGCGCTGACCACGACGACGGCCAGATCGCACAGCGCGAGGGCAGCCACCATGTCGGCGGCGAAGTCGGCGTAGCCCGGTGCGTCGAGCAGGTTCACCTTCACCCCGCCGACGTTGAACGGCGCGATGGCCAAGGAGACCGACAATTGCCGGCTGGCCTCTTCGGGCTCGAAGTCACAGACCGTGGTCCCCCGCTCGACCGAACCCTGGCGGGCAATGGCCCCGGCCGAGGCGAGCAGGGCCTCGGCCAACGTCGTCTTGCCCGCCCCGTGATGTCCGACCAGGGCGACGTTGCGGATGCTCGAGGGTGACAATGTCACACAGCACCTCCTGTGGCGCCGAACCGCTCGAGCTCCCTCGAACAGTCGTGCGTTTTGCGAGCATACGTGGGCCGGCCCCGGGCGCGTCGGGGCCGGCCGGTCCGGTTCGATCTCCGCCGCTCGACCCGCCCCTGACCAGCCATCGCGGGTCCCCGAGACGGCGGTGGGGGGCCGACGAGACGGCCGGGGACCCACCGCGAGAACAGCGGCGGACCCCGCTGGACCCGGCCGTGAAGATCGGCCCCAAGCGGGGTTCTCGGGATCCTGGGTGGTATCGTTGAACCCCAGAAGAGGGCAGACGGCGGCCCAGGCGAGATCCCATCTGTGGGCCGTGCGATCCCCGAAACGACGCCGTTCGCGTCGACGAGGGACTTGGGGTGGCAGAGATCCAAGGGCGCCCCCCAAGTCAGAGGAGAAACATGTTCGACGGACGCTGGCGAGAGGCGGTGGACCGGACCACCGGACCGGTCGGCCGGACCCTGGTCCGCCACGGGGTGACCGCCGACGTGCTCACCGGTTCAGGTCTGGTGTTCGCAGGGGCCACCGCCGTCGCCGTTGCCACGGGGCACTTGCTGCTGGCCGTCCCGCTCCTCGCCCTCACCGGCTTTCACGATCTGTTCGACGGGCCCGTGGCCAAGGCCGGGGGCACTGCGTCGGTCCGCGGCGCCTTCTTCGACTCGGTGAGCGACCGGGTCGCCGACATCGTCGTCATGGGGGGAGTGGCCTGGTACTTGGTGACCCGGCACGAGGGGCACCTGGTCCTGTTGCCCCTGGCCATCCTCGGGGTCACCTTCCTCGTCTCCTACGAGCGGGCCAAGGCCGAGGCCCTGGGGCTGAGCGCCAAGGGCGGTCTGATGGAGCGGGCCGAGCGCATGATCCTGCTCGGGGTGGGGTTCTTGGCCGCCTGGCTGTTGGTTCCGGTGCTCTGGGTCCTGCTCGCACTCACCGCCGCCACCGCCATCGGGCGTTTTGTGCGGGTCTGGAATGCAGCCGAAGGCCCGGCGCGCACCGCCGCCGACGCTCGGGCGTCGGTGCGGGCCGAAGAGGGTGTGGCCGGCATCGCCGCGGCATCGGGCGACCGGACGGCCCGATCCCACTGGCGCCAGGGTCGGGTGGACAGCCGGTGGCGGGCCCGGCGGGAGGGTGCAACGCATGCGCGCGCCCTCGGACGGGCCGGAGAACCGGTCGGCCGGTGGCGGGCCCGACGCCAAGAGGCACCGGCCAGCCGGACCGGTCGGGCCATGCGGGCCCGGCGGGTCCGTGAGAGGCAAGGCGCGCGAGCCGTGCGTGGCACCGGCCCGTCGGGCCGCCGCCGGATCTGAGCCGTACGCCGCCGCCGGAGCCCACCGACATGGCGGAGTCCACCGCGAAGTCCAAGGCAACCTATTGGGTGTACCGCGCCCTCGGCGGCGCGCTGTCCGCCCTGCCCGAGCCGGCGGCCAACCTGGCCGCCGCCGTCGTCGGCGAAGTGCTGGCCCGACGGCGCTTCGGCCCGAAGGAGCTGTCGGCCCGTCATCTGACGCGGGTGTTGGCGACGGCGTCCCCGGTCGCCTCCCCTGACCCCGATCTCGTGCGGCGCTGGTCGCGCCGGGCCTTCCGGGCCTACGCCCGCTACTGGGTCGAGGGGGCCCGGCTCCCGGCGACGGGGATCGCCGAGGTGAACCAACGCATGATGGTCGAGCGGGGCTACGAGCACCTCGAAGCGGCGATGGCCGCCGGTGGCGGCGTCGTGATGGCGTTGCCCCACGTCGGGAGCTGGGAGTGGGGCGGGGCCTTTCTCGCCTCCGAGGGGTACCCGATGACCAGCGTGGCCGAAGTGATCGAGCCACCCGAGCTCTTCAAGTGGTTCATCGACCAGCGCCGGGCGATGGGACTCACCATCGTGCCGTTGGGAGCCGACTCGGCGAGCGCGGTTTTGACGCGGCTGCGCGAGGGTGGGCTAGTCGGGCTCCTGTGTGACCGCGACTTGCAAGGCCACGGGGTAAACGTCGAGTTCTTCGGCGAGGAGACCACCTTCCCCGCCGGGCCGGCGACGGTTGCGCTTCGCACCGGGGCGACCTTAATCACCGCCGTGGTCTACAGCGGTCCGGGGCGCGACCACACCGCGGTGATCTCCGCGCCTATCTCGACCGAGCGCACCGGCAGCTTCCGAAAGGACGTGGGCCGGATCACCCAGGAGATCGCCCGACACTTCGAGGGATACATCCGCCGGTCGCCCGAGCAGTGGCACCTCTTCCAGCCCAACTGGCCGAGCGACCCACCGCTGCCGGGCGAGAACTGAGGCACCGTGCGCGTTGCCATGGTCTGTCCGTACAGTGTGAGCCGCCCCGGCGGGGTCCAGGGCCAGGTGGTGGGACTGGCCCGGGCACTTCGCTCGCTCGGGCTCGACGTGACCGTCGTTGCCCCAGACGACAAGCGGCCGATCGGGCTCGACGGGGACACCTATGTGGTCGGGCGCTCGACCGGGCTCCGTTCGAACGGCTCGGTGGCACCGGTCGCACTGTCGCCCTTCGCCGCCGCCCGGGCCGAACGGTTCACCGCCGGTGGCGATTTCGACATAGTCCACCTCCATGAGCCACTGGCCCCGGTGGTGGGCTACGGCTGTGTGGCCCGATCTCCGCTCCCGCTCGTCGGCACCTACCACCGGTCGGGGGACTCGACGTGGTACACGCTGATGGCCCCGGTCGCCCGGTGGGCCAACGCCCGACTCTCGGCCCGCACCGCCGTCAGCGAGGAGGCGGCAGCGACCGCCCGAGCGGCGATGGGCGGTGACTACGAAGTCCTCTTCAACGGGGTGGAGGTGCAACGCTTCGCGTCGGCCGAGCCGACCCCGACCGACGGGCCGACCGTCCTGTTCCTCGGTCGGCACGAGACGCGCAAGGGCCTCGAAGTGTTGCTCGACGCATTCGCCCAGGTACCCGAGACCGCGACGCTGTGGGTCGCCGGCGACGGCCCGTCGACCGAGGGCCTTCGGCGCCGGCATCCCTCCTCGGCCCGGTTGCAGTGGTTGGGAGTGCTCTCCGACGAGGAGGTCGCCCGGCGCCTGGCCGGTGCCCACATTCTCTGCGCGCCTTCGCGGCGCGGGGAGTCGTTCGGGATGGTGCTGCTCGAGGGGATGGCGGCACGCTGCGTCGTGGTCGCCTCAGACATTCCGGGCTATCGCGACGCTGCGGGCGGTCACGCCATCCTCGTGCCACCCGGTGACGTCAAGGCCCTGGCCAAGGCCCTGGTGGAAACCGTGGCCCAGGTGTCGCTCGGCACCGGACGGTCCACCGATGCCGCCCTGAACGGCGCGTCGGCCCACGCCGCTGACTGGTCGATGGGGCGGCTCGCGACCCGCTACGCGGAGATCTACCAGGAGGCCGTGGGGTCTGGGTCCCCCCGCGCCGGGCAGTAACCTGACGAGGCGATGAGCAATTCGCCCTCCTCTCCAGCGCCGCCACCCCGCCCGCCCTCGTCGGGCGGCGGGGCCGGGGGACAATCGGGTCGCAGCGGCAACCGGCGAGGCTCTTCTTCTGGGCGCCGCGGTGGTCGGGGCGGACAGAGCAACGGGGGGAGGACCTCGAATTCGGGCTCTCGCGGCGGCTCGGGCCGCACCGGTGGATCCGGGCGCCCGGGAGGCTCGGGTCGGGGCGGGGCGGGGAGTCGCGTCCCCCAAGAGTTGGCCGTCCCGGTCACCGTCGTCGCCCCGCCGGACGCGCCCGAAGAACAGGGCGCGGCGAAAGTGGGGGACCGGCGACGCCGACTGCTGACGGTGATCGACGGGCTGGGTGCGGGCCTGGTGGTCGGTGTGGTGCTCGGACTCGCAGTCGGGCTCCTCGTCGGGGTGATCGCCGGGATCATCGTGGCGGTGGCGCTGTCATTCGCCATCGCCCGGGGTGCCACCGCCGTGGTCCTGGGCGTACTGGGCGCACAGCCGGTAGACGAGGACGAGTTCCCCGGCGTGCACAACATCGTCGAAGGGCTGTGTGCCACCTTCGGGCTGCGGGTCCCCCGCCTCATGGTCATCGAGGACACAATCCCTAACTCCTGCGTGCTTGGCTCGGGATCGAGTGCCGTGCTCGTAGTCACGACCGGGCTGGTCGATGGGCTCGGGTTGATCGAGATGGAGGGGGTCATGGCCCACGAGTTGGCCCACCTGAAGCGCCACGATGGGGCCGTCTCTTCGGTGGCGCTGACCGCCTTGTTGCCGCTCGTGTGGTTGACCGGCAGTGACCGCCTTGTACACACCGCTGTTGGCCGCGGCCGGGAGTACCTGGCCGACCAGATCGCCGTGGCCACCGTCCGTTACCCACCCGGGCTCCGCGATGCCCTCGACGTCCTCCAACACGGTCCCGAACCCGGCGTCGGCTCGGTGTTCACCGGTCGGCGCATGGCGCTGACCCGCTGGCTCTGGGTCGACCCGATGGTCGGACGTCGCGACGCCCCCCTCGTCGGCGAGCTCGACGCCACGCCCGTGCGGATCGCCGCCCTCGCCGAATGGTGAGGAGACGAGGACCCGGCGACCGTCCATCACCCCGGTTCGTGTCGGGCGTCGCCCCTCTCGCTCAGATGTGTGCCTGACGCACCGCGCGGTGAGCGGGCACGGTGCCCGACGGCGCTCGACCTGGTGGTCGGTAAGATGGGGCCATGACGAGCGACGCGGCTGGGGCGGCCCCGGAGTCCGAGCGCAGCACCGGGACCTTCACGGTCAAACGCGGCCTGGCCGACATGCTGCGTGGTGGGGTGATCATGGACGTGGTCACCGCGGACCAGGCCAAGATTGCCGAAGACGCCGGGGCGGTGTCGGTGATGGCCCTCGAGCGGGTCCCCGCCGATATCCGACGGGACGGCGGTGTCGCCCGCATGAGTGACCCGGCCCTGATCGAGGCCATACAGGAGGCCGTGACCATCCCGGTGATGGCCAAGGCCCGCATCGGCCACTTCGCCGAGGCACAGGTGCTCCAAGCCTTGGCCGTCGACTACATCGACGAGAGCGAGGTCCTCACTCCCGCCGACGAGGCCCACCACATCGACAAGTGGGCCTTCTCGGTCCCCTTCGTGTGCGGGGCGACCAACCTCGGCGAAGCCCTGCGCCGGATCTCAGAGGGTGCGGCGATGATCCGCTCCAAAGGTGAGGCCGGCACGGGCAACATTGTCGAGGCGGTTCGCCACCTGCGCTCGATCATCGGAGACATCCGACGGCTCACCCAGGCTGACGGGCCCGAACAGTACGGCTGGGCCAAGCATTTGTCGGCGCCGATCGGGCTGGTCCAAGAGATCGCCCGGACCGGGCAGCTGCCCGTCCCGCTCTTTTGTGCTGGCGGGATCGCCACGCCTTCAGACGCCGCGTTGGTGATGCAGCTAGGGGCCGAAGCGGTGTTCGTCGGTTCGGGGATTTTCAAGAGCAGCGACCCTCCTCGTATGGCCCGGGCCATCGTGGAGGCGACCACCCACTACGAAGACGCCGAGCATGTCGCCAAGGTGAGTCGGGGTCTGGGTGAGGCCATGCGGGGCGAAGAGATGACCGAGATCACCGAGCGTTTGGCCGATCGGGGCTGGTGATCGGCGCGGCGCTCGCTGCGCCATGACGATCGGGATCCTGGCGCTGCAGGGCGACGTTCGCGAACACGCCCTCGCCTTCGCCGAGTTGGAAGTAGCGACGACCCCGGTTCGTCGGCCCGCCGACCTCGAGGGTCTGGCGGGAATCGTCCTTCCCGGCGGTGAGTCGACCACCTTGTCGATGCTCCTCGAGTCCTCTCAACTCTTCGAGCCGCTAGGGGCCGTCATCGCCGGTGGCCTCCCGGTCTTTGGGACCTGTGCGGGGCTGGTGCTCTTGGCAGCCGACGTCCTCGACGGCCGGCCCGATCAACGGACCTTCGGCGCCCTCGACTGCGTGGTCCGTCGCAACGGCTACGGGCGTCAGCGCGACTCGTTCGAAAGTGAGCTGTCGGCACCGACCCTCGCAGCCGAGCTCGAGATGCCGGACAGCGCGCTGCCCGCGGTATTCATCCGGGCTCCGGTCGTAGTCACCGCCGGGCCGGGCGTCGAGGTACTGGCCAGCTTGTCGAGCCAGGGCGGAGGCCGGGACCCGGTGGCCGTGCGCCAGGGCAGTGTGCTGGCCACCGCCTTTCACCCCGAGCTGACCGGCGACCGACGACTGCACCGGGTCTTCGCCCGGATGGTCGCACGATAAGAAGAGGGCGCCGGACCTCCGATAACATCGCCCCGGCGGCTTCTCGGGGAGACCGGGAGAGGGAGACAGCACCAAACATGTCGGGTCACTCCAAGTGGGCCACCACCAAGTACCGAAAGGGCGCGCAAGACAAGGCGCGGGCGAAGATCTTTGCCAAGCTCATCCGCCAGGTAGAAGTGGCGGCGCGCGAGGGCGGCAGTGACATGAACGCCAATGCCGGACTGCGCACCATGTACCAAAAGGCCCGCGACGCTTCTGTCCCTCTCGACACGATTGAACGGGCCATCAAGCGGGGTAGCGGGGAACTCGAGGGAGTCCGCTACGAAGCGGTCAACTACGAGGGGTACGCCCCCGGCGGCGTGGCAGTGATCGTCGAGACCTTGACCGACAACCGGAACCGCACCGGTGCCGAGGTGCGCAACCTCTTCAGTCGCAACGGGGGATCCATGGCCGAACCCGGCGCGGTGAGTTGGCAGTTCGAGCGCAAGGGAATGGTGGAACTACCCCGTGCGCTCGACGAGGACCGGATCATGGAGGTGGCCATGGAGGCGGGCGCCGAGGATCTCACCGACGATGGGGAGTTCTGGGTGGTGACCTGCGCACCCCAGGACCTGGCCGCCGTGCGAGGAGCCCTGGAGGAGGCCGGCCTCACACCCGTCTCGGCCGAGCTGTCCCTCGTTGCCACATCGACCGTCGCCATCGACGATGAGGCCGAGGCCAAGAGGATCTTGCGACTTCTCGAATCGATCGACGACCACGACGACGTGCAGAACGTGCACGCCAATTACGACATTCCCGACGCAGTGCTCGCCGGCTTCGACGACTGAGATCCCGGAGCACCGAAAGTGGACGGGGGGAGCGCTGGCCCCGCAGAGTTCTTCCCGTCTTCGGTTCCGCCGCCCAGGGCTCGGCGCCCGTCGCGGTCTCGTCCCGTCGCCGGGTCGGCGCCCGGGCCACCACCAACGGCTCGGGATTCCTCGGTGGGCCCGGCGACCTTGACGACCCGACGGGCCGCCATCAACGACGCCCCTCTCGTGGCGTCGCCGGTGCCGGGTCGAGACAAAGGAGGCGGGGACTCAAGTTGGTCGGTGGCGGCGCGGATCGTGCCGGTGCTCGTGGTTGTGGTGGCCGCACTGTTCGGGCTGGTGCTGCGGACCTGGCTGTTGGCGCACCTCGTGTTGTTCGGTGACGAGGCGGTGGTAGGTCTCATGAGCCAGGCGATCGTCGCTGGCCACCCGACCACCTTTTACTGGGGGCAGCACTACGGCGGGGTGGAGCCCTATGTGGTGAGCGCCCTGTTCAAG
The DNA here is from genome assembly GCA_003161255.1 of Acidimicrobiaceae bacterium. GTDB lineage: Bacteria > Actinomycetota > Acidimicrobiia > Acidimicrobiales > RAAP-2 > Palsa-461. Next base: position 52,262 of record PMOQ01000034.1, read on the forward strand.
TTCAGCGACGGTCCACTGGCCCTGAACGCCTCGGCGGCCCTCTTGGCCGGTGTGGCGACCTTCCTCGTGGCCGGCATCGTCAAGGAAACGACGGGCAACGGCCGGCTGGCCGCGCTGGCGGGCGCCCTGGCCTGGGTTTGGCCGTATGCCGCCGTATGGAACTCGGTACGCGAGATTGGATTCCGCGGGGCCACGCTGTGTTGCGGGCTGGTGCTCGTGCTGTGTGCGCTCAAGATCCACCGCGGTCGGTCGGGCCCGGTGAGTTTTGTCGTCTTGGGCGTGGCCGCCGGCCTCGGGTGGTGGGCGTCCCCTGAGATCGTCTACTTCGCCCTCCCGACAGCGGTGTTGTTGGTGGCCTCGTGGCGCCGCCTGTTCGGCGACTTGGATCGACCGGGGGGGCTCCAACTCGCTCCGGTGTTTTTGGCTGTGGGCGGCGCGGTGGTTGGCGCCCTCCCGTGGATCTACACCAACGCCCGTTCGGACTTTGCGTCCCTTCGCCCGGGCGTCATCCCCCCGGCCACCGTCGACTATGGCGGCCGCCTGTCAGTGTTCTTCCACGACGTCCTGCCAATGCAGCTGGGAGTGCGAGCCGTGCCGGGCGGCAACTGGGTGGGGGGCAACCGGGTCGGCCCGGTCCTCTACGCCGTCGCCGTGGTCCTCGTGCTCGCGGCACTGGCTCGCATTGCCCTCGTGAGCGTCGGGGCCGGACGCCGGGCCGCGCCACTGTTCGCGCCGGCATTGGGCGTCATGGCCTTTCCGTTTTTGTACTCGGCCTTTCCCACCGCCAGCGCCTGGGTCGACGGTCGCTACGGCGTCTATCTCGCACCCCTGATTGTCGTCATGATGGCCGCCGCCCTGGCCGGGCCGGCCCTGGTCCCAGCGGTGGTGCCCGACGGCGGGGGACTGCACTCGCCGTCCTCGTACTCCGACGGCGTCCCTCGGAGTCCGCGCGGCCCCCGACGCCGCACCGTGGTCGGTCCGCTGGGGCTGGTCGGTGCCTCCCTTTTGGTTCTCGCCTCAGGGGCGACGACCGCGGCGGCGGCCCACCTGGGAGCGGGTGTGCCTCTCAATCCGGCGCACCTGCTCAGCGGATGGTCTGATCCTGATGCGCCGGCCCGCCAGGTCGTCGCATCGATGCAGGCCCAACACATCGATGACGCCTACGGGGATTACTGGACGTCCTACGTGCTCGATTTCCTCGCCCCGGGCCGCGTCGCGGTCAGCCCGTCGCCGGCGGATTTCGACCGCTGGCCGGTGCTGGCGGCCCGGGTGGCCGCATCGCCCCGGCCGGCCTGGCTCTTCTTCGCGCCGGGGGAGAGTGCCCAGGCGGCCCAGGTCTTCGCCAACCCGTCACCGGGACCGGGGGGCTACACCCAAGCGGCCTTCGAGGCGCTCCTGCACGCGCAGGGAGTGCCCTACCGGGTGGTCCACCTGGGCGTCCTCGACGCGGTCCTCCCGGCCGGCAAGGTGACGTTCCCCCCGCCACCGCCGGGCTGACCCGAGGTCCCCCACCAGGCCGCGGCCCCTGCGATAGAGTCGAACGCATGTTCGTGATGGGTGTCGATCCGGGCCTGTCCCGTTGCGGCTACGGCCTGGTCGGTTCCGACGACGGGGCCGGGCTGGTCGCCGTGTGCGCCGGGGTGATCGAGACCGATCCCGAGGCCCCGCTCCCCGAGCGGCTCTTCATCGTCCACCAAGAGCTGCGCGCCCTGTTCTTCGAGCACCGACCCGATGCCGTTGCCGTCGAACGGGTCTTCTTCCAGGTCAACGCCCGTACCGCCATGTCGGTGGGTCAGGCCAGCGGACTGGCGCTGGTCGCCGCGGCCGAACTCGGCTGTGAGGTGGCCCAGTACACCTCCAACGAGGTGAAGCAGGCCCTGGTCGGCTACGGCAGTGCCACCAAGGAGCAGATGCAAAAGATGGTGGCCAAAGTGCTCCGCCTCGCCGAGGTGCCCCGCCCACCCGACGTGGCCGACGCCCTGGCCCTGGCGGCCTGCCATCTGAGCACCTTGCCGTTGCGCCGGGCGGTCGACGCCGCCCGGGCCCGCTCCGGCCCGGTCGCAGCACCCGGTGCCGCGTTGGCGGCCGCGCTCAACCGGGCCGACGCCGCGGCGGGAGCCCGCCGGTGATCGGATCACTGCGGGGAACGCTCGCGGCCCGCACGGGCCAGACCGAGATCGTCGTCGACGTCGGCGGGGTCGGCTACCGGGTGTCGGTGACCACGCGGACTGCCGCTTCACTGCGAGCAAACGGCTCGGATGTTTTCCTCCACGTCCACACCCACGTGCGCGAGGACGCCCTCGTCCTCTACGGCTTCGTCCACGATGATGAACGGCGGTGCTTCGAGGCGCTCCTCGGGGCCCACGGGGTCGGCCCGACCCTCGCCCTGGCCGTGCTCTCGGCACTTTCGCCGGCGGCCCTGTCGACCGCGGTGATCGAAGACGACGTCGAAACCCTCTGCGCCGTGCCCGGGGTCGGCCGCAAGACGGCGGCGCGGCTCCTGATCGACCTGAAGAGCCGCCTCGACCTGCCGGACCTGTCCGGCGTTGGCCCCGTGCCTGAATCGGGGACCCGGTCGGCCCGCTCCGAAGCCCGGGCGGCCCTGGTCGAGCTGGGGTACGGCCCAGACGAGATTCGCCGGGCCATCGAGGGGCTCCACGAAGAGCTCGGGGTCGAAGAGATGCTCCGGCTGGCCCTACGTGAGCTGGCCGCCCGATGAGCCCAAGAGCCCGGCGCGAGATGCTCGCGTCCACAGAGACCGTCGACGGCGGCGGAGCCGACGAGCCGGTGCCCCGGGCGGTCGACCCGGTTGGAGCCCCGGTCGACGAGGTCGAAGAGGCGGGCTTGCGGCCCCGCACACTCGAGGAGTTCGTCGGCCAGTCCCAGCTGGTGGAGCACTTGGGCATCGTCTTGCAGGCGGCGCGACGGCGTCGTCAGCCCGTAGACCATCTGCTCTTCGCTGGGCCACCGGGCCTGGGCAAGACCTCGCTGGCCGGGATCGTGGCCGCTGAGATGGGCGTGGGGTTCCGGGTGACCTCGGGCCCGGTCCTCGCCCGGGCGGGTGACCTCGCCGCTTTGTTGACCGACCTCCAAGAGGGCGACGTGCTGTTTATCGACGAGATCCATCGCCTGCACCATTCGGTCGAAGAGATCCTCTATCCGGCCATGGAGGACGCCAAGCTCGACATCCTCATCGGCAAGGGACCGACGGCGCGATCGATCCGACTCGACTTGCCGCGCTTCACGTTGATCGGCGCTACTACCCGGACCGGGTTGGTGGCCGGACCCTTGCGGGACCGTTTCGGTTTCGTGGGCCGACTCGATCTCTACGATCCCGTCGAGCTGCAGACCATCGTCGAGCGTTCCGCACGCATCCTCGGAGTCGCAGTCGACGGACCGGGTGCTGCCCGCATCGCCGAGCGCTCCCGCGGGACGCCGAGGGTGGCGAACCGACTGCTCCGGCGGGTGCGCGACTTCGTCGAGGTCCGAGGTGACGGGGTCATCACCGGGGTGAGCGCCGAAGAAGGGCTGGTGCTCTTCGGGGTGGACGAACTCGGGCTCGACAAGGTCGACCGGGCCATTCTCGACGCACTCTGCCGACGCTTCAACGGCCAACCGGTGGGACTGACCACCTTGTCGCAGTGCATTGGTGAGGAGCCCGACACCCTCGAGGACGCCTACGAGCCCTTCTTGCTCCAACAGGGTCTGATCCAGCGCACGCCCCGAGGCCGGGTGGCCACCCAACGGGCCTGGGACCACCTGGGCCACACGCCAGACGGGCCCGCCTTGTTCTAAACGCCGGGCCGAACGGCGCCGCGCTCTACAAATTTCGCACCCGCCACCACTCCGCGCTGCACCGTCCGGGGGCGGGCATGGGCCAGGGGCAGGTAGACCCGGAAGGTGGTCGACCACCCCGGGGTGTCGACGATCTCGATTGTGCCCCCGTGGACCTCGACAACCGTCTTGGCGATAGCCAGCCCCAGTCCGCTGCCCGGGATCCCCTGGTCGGCCGTGCTGGCCAAGCGGTAGAAGCGCTCGAAGAGCTGGGGACGTTCGGCCACCGGGATCCCCGGGCCGTTGTCGAGCACCTCGAGGCACGCGAGCTGAGCGAGATGGCTCACCCGGACCTCGACCCGTCCCCCGGCCGGATTGAATTTCACGGCATTGGAAAGCAGGTTGGCCAGCAATTGGTGGAGCCGTGAGACGTCGCAGCGGACGAGGACAGCACCCTTTGTCACGAGGGTGAGGGTGATGTGACTGGCTGCCGCCGTCGCCGTCATGACCTCGACCGCGTCGGCGGCCAGCGCGCAGAGGTCGGTATCGACGAAGATCACTTGTAATTGATGCCCACCCCCGGGGTTGTCCAAGAGGTCCTGGGTGACGGCGAGGAGCTGGTTGGAGCTCCGGTCGATGGTGTTCAACATGCGGGCCTGCTCGTCGGTCAACGACGTCTTGTCGTCGAGGAGGAGCTCGATGAAGCCGCGAATCGCCGTCAAAGGGGTGCGCAACTCGTGAGAAACGGTGGCGACCACGTTGTCTTTGATCTGGGCGAGTTCGCGGAGGCGGTTGTTCTGCTCGACGAGGATCTCGGTCGCTTCGCGCTGCACCGTGTGCAGTCGTTCGCGCTCGCCCTCGAGATGCTCGCGCTCGGTGACGTCGTGGGCGACGATGACGAAGCCGCACTGATTGTCGACGCCGCGCTGGGGGGTGATGGTCACCGCACAGCGGCGACGGTTGCCGTCTCTTCGCACGAAGGTCCAAATGGATTCCTCGGCGACCCCCACCGACATGCCCGACTCAACCATGTGCGCCAACACACCTTGACGAGCCGCGAGTTCCTTGCGGTCGATGAACTCGCGCTGTCCCACCACCTGGCTGGCTGTGTAGCCGAACATGCGCTCGGCGCCGGCCGAAAAGAAACGGACGATGCCGCGGTGGTCGGTCCCGATCACCGCCGTCTCGGTCGCCGCATCGAGCAACGAGTCCATCTGTTCGCGCGCCTGGAGGGCTTGCCGGGCGTTCTCCTGGGCGAGCAGAGACTGCTCGGCCATGTCGGCCACATAGGCCCGGTCCCGCCCAACCATGGCGAGAAATGAGAATGAGACCAAGGAAAGCACCACAGTGGTCACGATGGCCAACCGCCACTCCGAGCTGGGATAGGCGGGGGGACCGATGAGCACGATCGGGATCACCATCGCCGCCACCACCGCGCAGAGACCGGCGATCAGGGGGGTCCGCCGCCCGTAGAAGGCCAGCCAGATGATGGGCAAGAAGAACAGCGCCACCAGTCCGGACGACGTTCCGCCCTGGGCGTCGCGCAGCAACGCGATCACGCCCACGTAGGCGATCGGCACGATGGGCCAGAACCACTGCGGCATGTGCCGCCACGGCAGAAAGACGGCCAGGGTCGTGAGGGCGAAGAACATGGTCCCGGTCACGAGGATCTCGACCGTGCGCTGATGGGGGAACGGGATCAGGGCGGCCAGCACCGAGAGGGCGCCGACGGCGGCAAACACCGGGATGCGTTGACGGACCGTGCCGTAGAAGCCGGGGGGGTAGGCCGACCCTCCCCGCATGCGTTCGAGGGCCACCGCTGGGTCGAGGATTGGTCCCCCCGAGCGGTTCCCGTTCATCATCGCGCGGCGCGGTAGCGGTAGCCGAAGCCCCGCACGGTCTCGAGCGGCGACTCGTCGGGGTCGTCCCAATCCAGCTTGCGCCGCAGCCGCAAGACGGCGTACTTCACCCGGGCCGGGGCCAGCCCCGACGGGTCGTCCCAGGCCAATTCGATCAGTTGGTCGGCCGAGAGGATCTGGCCGGCGTGGCGGACGAGGGCCGAGAGCAGGCGGTATTCGGTCGGCGTCAAAAGGACCGATTGGCCGCCCACGCTCACCTGCTGGTGGGCGAAGTCGACCTGCACCGAGCCGTCGTCGAACATGGCCCGGGGGGTCGTGTTGGCCACCTGCCGGCGGCGGATGGCCTGCAGGCGGGCCAGCAGCTCGACCCGGCTGAATGGTTTGGTGAGGTAGTCGTCGGCCCCGGCGTTGAGCCCCCGGACCTTGTCCTGCTCTGAGGAACGGGCGGTCAGCACGAGTACCGGGGCGTCGCTCATGTCCCGGATGCGTTCGAGGACCTGCCACCCGTCGAGGTCGGGGAGGCCCACGTCGAGAATGACCAGGTCCGGCCGGGCCTGGTGGAAGATCCGCAAACCGTCGCGCCCGTTGGTCGCCTCGGTGACGGTGTAGCCCTCGCGGTCGAGCAGAGCGCGCAGCAATTGCCGAATATCGGCATCGTCTTCGATCGCGAGAATCGATGTGACGCCGTCACGCACGCTTCACGTCTCCCAGCGCCCGAGCCGGGCCGGGGCTCTCCCGGCCGACAACTGCAACGGAGCGGCAACAACGATCCTATCCGTGGATGGCGCCAATTCCGGGGAAATCGGGCGAAGGCGGGAAAAATGGGGACGGGGGCCCGGCTCACCACCCCCGGTGCCCGGGCGAACCCGGTGGCCGGAGGTGGTGCCGTTCTCAGCCGGTCCCCGTGCTCCCCCCGGTTGGTTCCCGCCAGAACTGTCGAGCGCAGGCGAATCCGGCGAGGCCACAATTTCGGCCCTACCGGTGCCCTGGAGCACGCTTGTTGATGGGAGTATCACCCTCGGTCGGTGCAACGGCGGCGTATCCCGGTTGCGATCCGGTATTACTGTGAATGAGAGTGCAATGTGATTGCCTGGCGCCGGACTCACGACCCGACCGGCGCTGCGACCGGGATGCCGAGGCAACCGGGGCTGCTCGGAGCGGGCGCCGGACCAAGTCGACGGGCCGATTGTGGGGCCCCGCCCACGGCGGTGCGTCGGTCGGGGGCGCCGAACGGCCCCGGTGCCCAAGGCTGTATGGTGTCGCTCCTGTGCGGGCACTAACACTGCGCCGACGCGCCCGAGGGCACGCTCGGACATGACCCATCTTTTGACGCTCGGGCCCAGTTTGGCCGCCGCCGCCGCCAAGGCCAAGGGCAGCTCGGCCGGGTTCCTGATCTTCCTGGTGGTCATCGCCGCGGCCGGCTACTTCCTCTTGCTGCGTCCCCAGCAGCAAAAAGCCCGCAAGCAACGGGACCTGATGACGGCCATCGAGGTGGGAGACGAGGTGCTCACCGCCGGGGGCATTGTGGGCCGGGTCCTCGAGATGAACGAGGATCGGTTCACCATTCTCACCGGGGAGGCCAATGAGGAAGGCGTGGTCGAAGGGACCCCGACCCGGTTGGTCATGGTCCGCAGCGCCATCCTCCGCAAGGTTGAACCCGCAGCCCATGCCGGGGTCGATGAGGCCGAGATGGACTACGACGAGGAGGACGACGAAGCCGACGAGGACGACACCGGCGGGAGGCCGGGGGAGGAGGCGAGCCCATGAGCCCCCCCCAGTCACGTGCCCAGGCCAAACGGCAGCAGGGCCTGATCATCAGTCTCTTTTTGGTGGTGGTGATTGCCGTCGGTTCGCTCGGCGCGACAGTGGCGGCGAAGTGGTCGCCCCGTCTCGGCCTCGACCTGGCCGGTGGCCTCTCGGTCATCTACACGCCGGTCCACAAGACCACGCAGGCCAATCTCAACGAGACGGTCACCGTTCTGAGCAACCGGGTGAACGGGCTCGGGGTGTCCGGGGCCCAGGTCAGCACCCAAGGCGGCAACATCGCGGTGTCGGTGCCCGGGGTCAAAAACGGCCAGGCCCTGTTGCAAACGATCGGGCAGACGGCCCAGCTCTACTTCCGCCCGGTCCTGTGTGGGGCCCCGGTCTTCGCCGGTACCAAGACCAAGGGGGCGAAGCCGGTCACCGCCGCGTTGCCTACCTGCAGCGCGGCAAGCGCCACCACCAAGACGGCGCTGGCGGTCACCCAGAGCAGTACGGCAACCGCCGGCTACACCTCGCAGACCCCCAATCCCGACGAGTCCTTCGCCAGCTACCCGAGCACCCCGGCGGCGCTCGACGATCCCCTAAAGACCGTCTTGTTGCCCGAGATCCCCAACGCCGGAAGCTACGACCGTTACGTCCTCGGACCTTCCCAGTTGAACGGGCACTCCATCGGTTCGGCCGTCGCCCAGCAGGACCAGACCGGGAACTGGGTCGTGAACTACACCTTGACCGGGACCGGTTCGGGCAAGTGGGACACGGTGGCGTCCAACAACTTCCACCAGCTGCTGGCCATCGAACTCGACGGAGTGGTCCAGTCGGCCCCGCTGATCCAGCCGGGCCAGGCCACATTCAGCTCATTTGGCGGCAAGGGTGAGATCTCGGGGAGCCTCACCCAGACGCAAGCCCAGAGCCTCGCCCTCGCCATGCAGTTTGGCTCCCTGCCGGTCCGCCTCAAGCAGCAGACCGTAACGACGGTCTCGCCGACCTTGGGCAAGTCCTCGCTCAAGGCGGGGCTGTTCGCCGGGCTCGCCGGGCTGTTCTTGGTTCTCATCTATGTGATCGTCTACTACCGCTTGCTCGGGCTGGTGGTCGTCTCGGGACTGGCGGTGACCGCGGCGCTCTTGTGGTCCATCATCTCGGCTCTCGGCCATACCGCTCTGGCCCCGAGCTTCGATCTGGCCGGTGTCACGGGGATCATTGTGTCCATCGGTATCACCGTCGACTCCTACATCGTCTATTTCGAGCGACTAAAGGACGAGACCAGATCGGGGCGCACCGTGCGCACCAGCGTCGACCGCGGATTCAAGAGCGCCTGGCGTACGGTGCTGGCCGCCGACCTGGTTTCACTCGCCGCCGCGGTCGTCTTGTATCTCGTGGCAGTCGGTGACGTTCGGGGCTTCGCCTTCTTCCTCGGGCTGTCCACCCTGATGGACATCTTCATCACGTACTTCTACACCCGACCTTTGGTCATCATTCTCGGTCGCAACGAGCGCCTCACCGAGGCCAAGATGATCGGGATCTCGACGGGTCTGGCCGTCAAAGCGGGAGCCAACGCGTGAGTCCGGTGGAGCGTCACGACCCGAAACTCGTGGACCTCGAGATCGACGCTTCGGGCGAGCCGCCCCCCGACGACGGGGCCGACGTCGTCGAGCGAGTCGAAGAAGAGCTCGACGAAGGCCTCCAGCCCGACGAGGCAGAACTCGAAACCGCCCTCGAAGAAGAGGAGTTCGAAGAGTTCGAAGAGATGGAGGAGCACGCGGCCGAGCGCAAAGCGGCGAAGACCTCCTCCACCAAAGGTCCGGGTCCGATCTCGCGCCTGTACAACGGCGAGACCTCGTTCGACTTTGTGGGCCGGCGCAAGTGGTGGTTCCTCATTTCCTCGATCATCATCGTGCTCGGGATCTTCTCTCTCGGCATTCGCGGTCTGAATCTCGGCATCGACTTCAAGGGGGGCAGCGCCTGGATCGTTGCCGCCCCCGGCGTCACCCAGACCGAGGCCGTCAGCGCGGTGGAGGCGGCCGGACTCACCAACCCCACCGTCGAGATCCTCGGGACCGGCGTAAACCAAAAGATCGAGGTCCAAGCCGACCTCAATTCCCTGCCACCGGACCGACAGACCACGATCAGCAACGACGTCCAGGCATCGCTGGCACATCTGGGTCATGTGCACGAAAACGAGGTTTCGGTCACCCACGTCGGGCCGACCTGGGGTGGTCAGGTGACCCAGCGCGCCCTGATTGCCCTCGTTGTCTTCTTCATCGTCGTGGCGATCTACATCAGTTTCCGTTTCGAACCCAAGATGGCCCTGGCCGCGTTCATCGCCATGGTCCACGACCTGTTGGTGACCATCGGGGTCTATTCGCTCTTCGGCTTCCAGGTCACCCCCGATACGGTCATCGCAATCTTGACCATCCTTGGGTACTCGCTCTACGACACCGTCGTGGTCTTCGACCGGGTGCGAGACAACACCAAGGGCTTTGGCGCTTCTGGTCGCATGACCTACTCCGAGATGATCAACCTCTCGATGAACCAGACGCTGGCCCGGTCCATCAACACGTCGCTGGTGGCCATCTTGCCGGTGCTGGCCGTGTTGTTGGTCGGAGCCGAGCTGCTCGGAGCCACCACCCTCCAGGACTACGGGCTGGCCTTGACCGTCGGGTTGTTGAGCGGGGCCTACTCGTCGATCTTCATCGCTGCCCCGGTGTTGGCGGCGATGAAAGAGCGCGAGCAACGCTACGTCACCATCCGCCAGCGTCTTGAGACGCGCGGGGATCGGGTCGGACTGCTGACACCATCGGCCGCCGCCGCACTGACCGGCGCGGCCACCGGTGGAGCGGGGGCCAGCGCGGTCAAGGCCGGCAAGGGAGCGCGCAGCGGGACCATCCGACCCGGCGCGGCCAAGACCGCCACACCCACCAAAGTCGCCGCCGGGGCGTCGAGAGCCGCCGGAGCCTCCAAGACCGCCAGCGGATCGGGCGCGTCTCGACCCAAGCCGAGCGGTGCCCAAGGGGCCACGCGTCCCGCCCCGCGACCGCGAAAAGGTGGGAAGGGCAAGAACAAGAAGCGTCGCTGAGTGCCGCTTTCTGTTGCGCCGAGTGTCGCTCTCGAAGCGATTGGGAGCACCGCTGGGGGATCGAGGAGCGGCACGGGTCGGGTAGCGTAGAGAAATGGTGGCCCTGGCACGGGTTTCTCCCGCAGACGTGGCGGGGGACAGCGCGCTCGGCGATCTGCTCGAACCGGTCCTGCGCGAGTTCTCCGTTCGCCGTCCCGGCGAGGACCCCGGACTGATCCTGGCCGCCAGCCGGGTTGCCGCCGTGGCCCACGCCGATCAGTACCGGCGGTCCGGTGAGCCCTACGTGACCCACCCTGTCGCGGTGGCGGCCATCGTGGCCGAGCTTGGTCTCGACGCCCCGACGATCGCCGCGGCTCTCCTGCACGACGCAGTGGAAGACACCGGCGTCACCCTCGATGCCATCGCCGAGGAATTTGGACCGGTGGTCGCCCGGGTGGTCGACGGCGTCACCAAGCTCGACCGGCTCCAGTTCGACTCGAAGGAGCAGCAGCAGGCCGCCACCATCCGGAAAATGCTCGTGGCCATGGCCAATGACTGGCGTGTCTTGTTGATCAAACTGGCCGACCGACTGCACAACATGCGGACCCTTGCCGTGATGCCTGAGGCCAACCAGCGGCGTACGGCCCAAGAGACCTTCGACATCTACGCTCCCCTGGCCCATCGCCTCGGCGTCCAACAGGTCCGATGGCAGCTCGAGGACCTGGCTTTCGCCACCTTGCACCCCAAGCGTTACGCCGAGATCGAACAGATGGTCGCCGTCCGGGCCCCCCAGCGCGAGGAGTACCTGGCCCGGGTGTTGGTGTCGGTGCGTGAGCGGCTGCTGGGAAGCGGACTCGAGGCCGAAGTCACCGGTCGCCCCAAGCACCTCTGGAGCATCTACGAGAAGATGGTCATCCGGGGCCACGAGTTCGACGACATCCACGACCTGGTCGGCATCAGGGTGGTGGTCGAGGCGGAGAAGGACTGCTGGGCCGCCTTGGGCGCGATCCACGCGATCTGGCCACCCGTCCAGGGCCGGTTCAAGGACTACATCAACACCCCGAAGTTCAACCTCTACCAGTCGCTGCACACGACGGTCATCGGCCTCGACGGCAAGCCGATCGAGGTCCAGGTCCGCACCGAGGAGATGCACCGCCGGGCCGAGTACGGGATCGCGGCGCACTGGGGCTACAAGGAGCGCGGCGACTCCTCAGGCGAGATCGCGTGGATGCAGCGGATCGCCGACGTCGACCAGGAGACGAACGACCCGGTCGAGTTCTTGAAGGCCCTGAAGTTCGACCTGGAGCAGGACGAGGTCTACATCTTCACGCCCAAGGGCCGGGTGATCTCGCTGCCCGCGCTGTCGACGCCGGTCGACTTCGCCTACGCCATCCACACCGACGTCGGCCACCGCTGCATCGGGGCCCGGGTGAACGGCCGGCTGGTGCCGCTCGAAACCCAGCTGACCTCCGCCGACACCGTCGAGATCTTCACGTCCAAGTCGCCGTCGGCCGGGCCGTCGCGCGACTGGCTCCAGATCGTGGCGTCGTCGCGGGCCCGCAACAAGATCCGCCAGTGGTTCAGCCGGGAGCGCCGCGAGGACGCGATCGAGAACGGCCGCGAGGACCTGACCAAGGCGCTCCGACGGGGCGCCATGCCGCTGCAGAAGGTGCTCGGGTCGGCCGCGCTCACCGCGGTCGCCGAGTCGATGAACCTCGCCGACGTCGAGGCGCTGTACGCGGCGATCGGCGAGCACCAGGTGTCCTCCCAGTCGATCGTCCAGCGGCTGGCCCGGGAGCTGCGGGGCGGCGAGGAGGAGCAGCTCCCGACGACCGCCGCGCTCGGCGTGCGTCGGCCCCGGGAGGGTCGCCGGCCGACCGCGGGCGTCTACGTGGAGGGGCTCGACGACGTCATGGTGCACCTGGCCCGGTGCTGCACCCCGGTGCCGGGCGACGAGATCGTGGGCTTCGTCACCCAGGGCCGCGGCGTGTCGGTGCACCGGTCGGACTGCTCGAACGCCATGGCCCTCGGCCGGCGCTCCGAGGAGCGGCTCATCGAGGTCGAGTGGGACCGGGGGAGCGAGGGCATCTTCCTGGCCACCGTCGAGGTCCTGGCCTTCGACCGCTCCCGCCTGCTCGCCGACGTGAGCCGGGTGGTGTCCGAGCACCACCTGAACATCGTGGCCGCCCGGACCATCACCACCCCGGACCGGGTCAGCCGGATGGCCTTCGACGTGGAGCTGGCCGACCCGACCCACCTGCAGTCCCTCGTCAGCTCGTTGAAGTACCTCGATGGCGTCTTCGACGCCTATCGGCAGCTCCCCGGCAAGCGTCCGTGAGCCGGCAAGAGGCACCCGCCGGGCCGCCGCGCGCCCCGAGGGGGACCCACGACGTGCTGTGGCCCGAGTCGGCCCGCTGGCAGGCCTTCGTCTCGGTGTTCAGTGAGCTGGTCGAGTCGGCCGCCTACGGGGGGGTCCAGACCCCGATGATCGAGGACGCGGCGGTGTTCCGCCGGGGCATCGGCGAGTCGAGCGACGTCGTCGGCAAGGAGATGTACGAGTTCGAGGACCGCGACGGCTCCATGCTGGCCCTGCGGCCCGAGGGGACGGCGTCGGTCGTCCGCGCCTACCTCCAGCACCGCCCCACCGTGCCGTGGAAGGCCTGGTACGTGACGCCGATGTTCCGGCACGAGCGCCCCCAGGCCGGCCGGTACCGCCAGCACCACCAGGTCGGCATCGAGGTGCTCGGGTCGGTCGACCCCGACGTCGACGTCGAGGTGATCTGGGTGGCCGAACGGTTCTTCTCGATCCTCGGCCTCAGCCGCTACACGCTCTCGATCAACTCCATGGGCGACGCGACGTGCCGCCCGGCCTACATCGAGGCGCTCCGCGGGTTCCTCCGGGCCCACGCCGACGAGCTCTGCGAGGACCACCGACGGAGGATCGACGCCAACCCGATGCGGGTGCTCGACTGCAAGCGGCCCGAGTGCGTCTCGGTGACCGAGGAGGCACCGCGCATCGTCGATCACCTATGCGAGGACTGCGCCGCCCACTTCGCCCGGGTCAGGGAGGGGCTCGAGGCGCTCGGGATCGGGGCCCTGCTCGACCACCGGCTGGTGCGGGGCTTCGACTACTACACCCGCACCACCTTCGAGTTCCGCTCCCTCGCCATCGAGGCATCGCAGAACGGGATCGGCGGGGGCGGTCGCTACGACGGGCTGGCCGAGGCCATGGGTGGCCCGTCGACGCCGGGGGTGGGCTTCGGGATCGGGATCGAACGCGTGCTCATCGCGTGCGATGGCGAGGACTGCTTCCCCGCCTCCCCGGCGCCGCTCGACGCCTATGTCGTCGACCTGGTGGACGGGAACGCGGCCCGGGATCTGAGCGTGGCGCTGCGCGACGCCGGGCTCCGGGTCGACCGGGGGTTCGAGCGGCGCTCCCTGAAGGCCCAACTGAAGGGGGCGGACCGGTCGGGTGCGCTGGCCGCGCTCATCATCGGGCCCGACGAGGCCGCGGCGAACTCGGTGTCGCTGCGGCCCCTGCGCGGCAACGGCGAGCAGCGGCTCGTGCCGAGGACCGAGATCGCGGACGCCCTGCGGGCGTTGCGCAAAGAGGCGTCGTGAGCACCGAGGAGGCCGACCGGGCGACGTCGATGCGGACGAGCCTGTGCGGGCGGGTCGGCACCGACGACGTCGACCAGCGGGTCCGCCTGTGCGGCTGGGTCGCGCGCCGGCGCGAGCACGGCGAGCACCTGGCCTTCATCGACCTGCGCGACCACACCGGGCTCGTCCAGTGCGTGGTCGACGGGGCGGTCGACGTCCGTAGCGAGTACGTCATCTCGGTCGAGGGCGTCGTGAAGCGGCGCCCCGAGGGGACGGTGAACGACAAGCTGGCCACCGGCGAGATCGAGATCCACGACTGCACCGTCGAGGTGCTGGCGGCCGCCGAGCCCCCGCCGGTGTCGGTGGACGACCGGGTGGAGGCCGACGAGTCGGTGCGGCTCCGGTACCGCTACCTCGACCTGCGCCGCCCCCACATGCAGCGGAACATGCGCATCCGCTCCACCATCAACTCGTCGCTGCGCCGGGCCATGGAGCGCCACGGCTTCTGCGAGGTCGAGACCCCGCTGCTCTGGTCGCCGACCCCCGAAGGGGCCCGGGAGTTCGCGGTGCCGTCTCGCCTCCAGCGCGGCTCGTTCTACGTCCTGCCCCAGAGCCCGCAGCTGGCCAAGCAGCTGCTGATGGTCGGCGGCCTCGACCGCTACTACCAGATCGCCCGGTGCCTGCGCGACGAGGACCCGAGGGCGGACCGNNAGTTCGAGTTCACCCAGCTCGACCTCGAGGCGTCCTTCGTCGGCCAGGACGACATCATCGAGATCGTGAGCGACGCCGTCGCCGACGCCTCCGAAGCGGTCACCGGCAAGCGTCCCGACAGCGTCGAGCGGATGACCTGGACCGACGCCCTCAACCGGTTCGGCACCGACAAGCCCGACCTCCGGTTCGGGATGGAGCTCATCGACCTGAGCACGGTGTTCGAGGGGACCGGCGTGCGGGCGTTCTCGGCGCCGGTGGTGAAGGCCATCGTGCTGGCGGCGGGCGGCTCGCTCGGCCGGGGCCGCGTCGACGCGCTGGTCGACCGGGCCAAGGGCCTCGGCGCGGCCGGGCTGGCCTGGTTCCGGGTCCAAGGCGGCGAGGGTGGCGCGCTGTCGCTCGAGTCGCCCCTGGCCGCCCACCTGAGCGACGCCGAGCGCGACGGGCTGCTCGCCGCGACGCGGGCCGCCGCGGGCGACCTGGTCCTGATCGTGGCGGCCGAGCACCACGTGGCCTGCACGGTGCTCGGGAACCTGCGCGTGCACCTGGGCGGACGGGCGGTCGGGGACGGCCCGCACCGCTTCGTCTGGGTGGTCGAGTTCCCGATGTTCGAGGGACTGGACGACGAGGGCCACCCCATCGCGGCCCACCACCCGTTCACCATGCCCCACCCCGACGACGTCGGCCTCCTGCGCACCGACCCGCTGTCGGCGCGCTCGCAGTCCTACGACCTCGTCTTGAACGGGTGGGAGCTCGGGTCGGGCAGCGTCCGGATCCACCGGGCCGACATCCAGCGCGCGGTGTTCAGCGCGCTCGGCATCTCGGTCGAGGACGCCGAGACGCGGTTCGGGTTCCTGCTCGGCGCCTTCCGCTACGGCGCGCCGCCGCACGCCGGGTTCGCGATCGGCCTGGACCGGCTCGTCGCGATCTTCTGTGGCGAGGAGAACATCCGGGA
>PMOQ01000034.1:68017-108997 GCA_003161255.1 Acidimicrobiaceae bacterium
CTCCGGCCGCGCTCGCTCGACGAGGTCGTCGGCCAGAGCCACCTCGTCGGCCCGCGGGGCCCACTCCGGGCGCTGGCCGAGGCGGACCGGCTGGGCTCGGCGGTGCTGTGGGGTCCACCGGGCACCGGCAAGACAACGCTCGCCCGGATCCTCGCCGAGAGCAGCGAGAAGGTGTTCGTGCCGTTGTCGGCCACCGCGTCGGGCGTGAAGGAGGTCCGTGCGGCCATCGACGACGCCAAGCGCCGCCTGGGCGAGCGCGGCCAGGGCACGGTGTTGTTCATCGACGAGGTCCACCGGTTCAACAAGGCCCAACAGGACGTGCTGCTGCCGGCGGTCGAGGACGGGCTGGTCGTGCTCATCGGGGCCACCACCGAGAACCCCTACTTCGAGGTGAACGCCCCGCTCATGAGCCGTTCGACGCTGTGGCGCCTCGAGCCCCTCACCGACGACGAGCTCTCGGTCATCGTGGGGCGGGGACTGGTCGCCGAGGGGGCAACCGCCGCCGACGACGCCGTCGACGCGCTGTGCGCGGCGTCGGCCGGCGACGCCCGCAGCGCGCTCAACACGCTCGAGGTCGCGGTCTCCCTCGCCCGGACCAAGAGCGGGGTGGCCGGGGGGACAGAGGTCCGGGTGGGCCTCGACGAGGTGGTGGCGGCCCGGGACCGGCGGATCTTCCACCAGGGCGTCGACGAGCACTACGACCAGATCAGCGCGCTGATCAAGAGCATCCGGGGCTCGGATCCCGACGCCGGGTTGTACTGGTTCGCCCGCATGCTGGAGGCCGGCGAGGACCCCCGCTACCTGGCCCGGCGCCTGGTCGTCCTGGCCAGCGAGGACGTGGGCATGGCCGACCCGCTGGCCCTGGTCGTGGCCGACGCGGCGTCCCGGGCCTTAGAGGTGGTCGGGCTGCCCGAGGCCGCGCTCAACCTGGCCCAGTGCGTGGTGTACCTGGCCACCGCGCCGAAGTCGAACCGCGTCACCGTCGCCCTCGGCCGGGCCCGCGACGACGTCCGGGCCGGCACGCGCGGCGAGGTCCCGAACCACCTGCGGGACGGCCATTCGCCGAACGCGGCGGCACGGCTCGGCGAGTCCACCTACCGGTACCCGCACGACGATCCCGAGGGCTGGGTCGACCAGCAGTACCGGCCCGACGAGCTGGAGGGCCACGTCTACTACGAGCCGTCCGCCCACGGCGCCGAGGCGGAGATCGGCGAGCGCCTGCACCGACGCCCCAGGCGTGTCTGAGCACGCCCGTAGACTCGGCGGACGCTCCCGGACAGGGGGCGGAGCCGACCACGTACGGGAAGGTGCGCACTCGTGAGGGCGCTTTGATGGACGCCAACCAGCTTCGTTCGACGTTCCTCGAGTTCTTCGCCGAGCGCGCCCACGATCGCGTGCCCTCGGCCAGCCTGGTCTCGCGGGACCCGTCGATCATGTTCACGATCGCAGGCATGGTCCCGTTCATCCCGTACTTCATCGGGGAGAACCAGCCACCGTGGCCCCGGGCCACGTCGGTGCAGAAGTGCTTCCGGACCGTCGACATCGACAACGTCGGCGAATCGGCGCGCCACGACACCTTCTTCGAGATGCTCGGGAATTTCAGCTTCGGCGACTACTTCAAGGAGCGGGCCATCCCGCTCGCCTGGGAGCTCGTGACCGAGGTGCTCGGAGTGGACGGTGATCGGGTCTGGGTGACCGTGCACGATTCGGACGATGCGGCGGCGGAGCTGTGGATCGCCGCCGGTGTGCCGGCCGAGCGGATCCAGCGGATGGGGAAGGAGAATTTCTGGGACCCGTTCCCGGTCGGGCCGTGCGGCCCGGACTCGGAGATGTTCTTTGACAAGGGCGAGGCCTACGGGGCCGCCGGCGGCCCGAAGGACGGCGCCGAGGAGCGCTACGTCGAGTTCTGGAACCTCGTGTTCATGCAGTACAACCGGCTGGCCGACGGCTCGATGGTCGACCTGCCCAACAAGAACATCGACACCGGCATGGGGCTCGAGCGGGCCCTGGCCGTGATCGAGGGCGTCGACACCATCTTCGACACCGACGCGTTCGCGCCCATGATCGAGACCGCCGAGCGCCTGCTCGACGTCCGCTACGGAGCGGACCCGACCGCGGACGTGGCCATCAGGAAGCTGGCCGACCACGGCCGGGCCATGACCATGCTGATCGCGGACGGGGTGCTGCCGTCCAACGACGGCCGGGGCTACGTGCTGCGTCGCCTCATCCGCCGGGCCATCCTGGCGGCGCGTCGGCTCGACGTCGACGCCGAGGTCACCGGTCCGCTCGCCGAGACCACGGTCGAGCTGATGAAGGAGGCCTACCCGGACCTCCCGGACCGCCTCGACCTGGCCCGCTCGGTGCTGGAGAGCGAGGAGGTGTCGTTCGACCGGACGCTCAAGGCCGGCCTCGGCCTCCTGGACGCCGCCCTCGACGCGGCCCGGGGGGCCAACCGGGACACCCTGGACGGCGACGCGGCGTTCAAGCTGCACGACACCCACGGGTTCCCGATCGAGCTGACCGAGGAGCTGGCCGGCGAGGCCGGCTTCGGCGTGGAGCGGGCCGCGTTCGACTCGGCCATGGCCGCCCAGCGGGACCGTGCCCGCGCCGCCGCCCGCACACCGGCGGTGGCCGACGAGCCGGCCTACCGGGCCCTGCTCGAGACCGAGGGGGAGACCGCCTTCATCGGCCGGAGCCCGGATTCGTACGCGGTGCCGGCCCGGATCGTGGGGGTGCTCGCGGGGGTGAAGGAGGGGACGGCCGAGATCTTCTTGGACCGGACCCCCTTCTACGCCGAGGGCGGCGGCCAGGTCGGCGACAAGGGCACGATCGTCACCGAGACGGGGAGGGCGGAGGTGTTCGACACCGTCGCACCGATGCCCGGGTTGAGCGCCCACCGGGCCAAGGTGACCGGCGAGATCTTCGCCAACCAGGACGCGCTCGCGACCATCGACGTGCCCCGCCGGGAGGCCACCCGGCGCAACCACACCGGGACCCATCTCCTCCACGCGGCGCTCCGCTCGGTGCTGGGCGACCACGTGCGCCAACAGAGCTCGATGGTGGCGCCGGACCACCTGCGGTTCGACTTCAGCCACCACCACCAGCCGGCTCCCGAGGAGCTGGTCGCGGTGACCGAGATGGTCAACCGGGACGTGATCGGCGATTCCGAGGTTCAGACCGTCGAGACGACGGTGGCCCAGGCCGAGGCCGAGGGGGCCGTGGCCTTCTTCGGCGACAAGTACGGAGACGTCGTGCGCATGGTGCGGGCGGGCCCCCACTCACTCGAGTTGTGCGGGGGCACCCACGTGCACGCGCTGGGCCAGATCGGCCCGATCAACATCGTGAGCGAGAGCTCCATCGGCGCCAACACCCGCCGGATCGAGGCCGTGACGGGTGAGGTCGCGCTCGGGCGAAACCTGACCCGGCAACGCCAGATCGAGGACGCGGCGCGGCTGCTCCGGACCGAGCCCGACGGGGTGATCGACGCCCTCGAACGGCTGCTCGAGCGCCAGCGGGAAGCCGAGAAAACGTTGCAGAGCCTCCGCAGGGGCGCGCTGTCCCAGGAGGCCGCCACGCTGGCCGCCTCCGCCGACGCCGGCGCGGTCGTGGCCCGTCGTGACGGCCTCGGCGCCGACGAGCTGCGGGGCCTGGCCCAGGCCGTCGCGGCGATGGACGGGGTGCGGGCCGCAGTGATCGGGGGTGTGCACGACAACAAGGTCTCGCTGGCCGCGGCCACGGGCGGCTCGCCCGACGCGAGTGCCCTGGTGAGGGAGCTCGGCGCGATGGTCGGCGGTTCGGGCGGTGGGACGCCCGAGCTCGCCGTCGCCGGTGGGCGCGACCCGTCGCGCCTCGATGACGCGCTGGAAGCGGCACGTCAGGCGCTGCGCTCGACGTGACCGACGCGGGCCGCCGGTCCGGGGACAAGGCGTTGGCGATCGACCTCGGCAGCCGCCGGATCGGTCTGGCCGTGTCCGACCGCGCCGGTTCGATGGCCTTCCCGCACTCGGTCATCGAGCGTTCGAACGATCCGGCCGCCGACCGGGCGGCGATCGCGGCGGCGGTGCAGGAGACCGGGGCCACGACGGTGGTGGTCGGGCTGCCGCTCTCGCTCGACGGCACCGACGGTCCGGCCGCCCGCGCCGCACGCGCGCAGGCGGGAGAGCTGGCCGACGCGCTCGGTGGCACGAGCGTGGTGCTGTTCGATGAACGGCTCACCACCGTTTCCGCGCAGGCGGCGCTCGTCGCAGCCGGACGGAAGGGCCGCCGGCAACGAGCGGTCGTCGACAGTGCCGCCGCGGCCGTGCTCCTGCAGTCGTGGCTGGATGCCGGGCGGCCGGTCGGGTGAGCGGCTCCGACGAGTTCCCGCCGCCGGCCGATCCGGGGCCGCCCGCCTCCACCGTCGTGCCACGCGGTGGCGACCGCCGGACCCGCCGCCGCCGCCGGCGCCGGATCGTGCTCTCGGTGCTCGGCGTCTTCGTGCTGGTGCTGGTCGGCTTGGTCGCCTTCTACGAGATCGAGGCCCACCCGTTCGGTGGGCCCGGCCGCCAGGTCGTGCTCACCGTGCAGAACAACGAGTCGACGGGTGCCGCCATCGACGCGCTGGCCAAGGACGGCGTCGTCGCCAGCGCGTTCGCGTTCCGGCTGTCCGAGATCGTCCACGGCACACCGACGGTCGCCCCGGGCTCGTACCTGTTCCATCAGAACGAGTCGTTCTCGACCGTGCGGAGCATCTTTTCGGGCGGGCCGAACGTCTTCCTGATGGACGTGCCGGAGGGCTTCACCCTCGCCGAGGTGACCGAGCGGGTGAACGAGCTCCCGATCCCGGTCGCCGGCTCGTTCGCGCGGGCGCTGACCAGCGGCACGATGACCTCGCCGTACTCCTCGGGCGGGTCCGAGCCCCTGGAGGGCGACATCGCGACGGGCCAGTACCTGGTCCTGCCCCGGGAGAAGGCGACGACGCTGTTGGCCCAGATGGTCGACCGGTTCAACAAGCAGGCCGCTTCGCTCCACCTCGACTCGGCGGCCACGGCTCTCGGCATCACCCCGGCCCAGCTCGTCGTGGTCGCGTCGATCGTCGAGAAGGAGGGCGAGTTCGTGCAGAACATGGGCAAGGTCTCCCGGGTCATCTACAACCGGCTGGCCAAGGGGAGCCCGCTGCAGATGGACTCGACGATCCTGTACTCGCTGGGCCAGGACGGCGGCACCGTCACCGCGGCCGACCTCAAGATCAACACCCCGTACAACACCTATCTGCACACCGGGTTGCCGCCGACGCCCATCTGCGCCCCGTCGAGGACGGCGCTCAGCTCGGCCGCCCACCCGACCCCCGGCCAATGGCTCTACTTCCAGCTGGTGTCGAAGGACGGGACCGAGCAGTTCTCGGACACCTTCGCCGGGCAGCTGGCCGCCGAGGCCCTGGCCAAGTCCCGGGGCCTCCCCTAGACCGGTCCCGTTCGACCATTCGGTGTGCCGACCCGCGAGCGTCTCGGACACCACCTCTTCGTACCATCAAGGGAATGACAAAAGAGAAGACAACAATCACCTTGGATCGATCGAAGGCCGCCGCCGCCCGTACGCTGGTCGGTGCCCGATCGGTGTCCGAGGTGGTCGACGTCGCGTTGGACCATCTGATCCGAGTCGAACATCTCCGCGCTGACGTCACCGCCTACCGGCGAGTGTTCTCGACAAAGGCTGAAGCCGAGCTCGGGTTCCTCGGGGACGCCAGCGGCCTCGCCGACGACACCGATTGGGACGCGCTGTACGGCGACGAACTCTTGCGACCCGCGGCGCAGCCGGGGTGAGGCATCGCTCCTCGATTTGGACAAGATCCATCCGGTCAGGAGAAGTCGACTCGTGTCGTTAGCCACCGGGTTCCCAACCTGGTTGGATACGTCGAGATGGTGAGGCTCCCGAGATGACCGCGTCACGCGCTCCGAGAGACCCGCGGCGGGGCTCCTGGCCATCGGCGGCATCGGAGGTGGTGGCCGTGATCGGCGACCCCGTCGAGCACTCATTGTCGCCTCTCCTGCACAACACGGCCTTCGCAGAACTGGGCTTGGACTGGGTGTCGGTGGGTTTTCGGGTCCCGGCCGGGTCAGCCCCGACGGCCCTCGAGGGCGCCCGAGCGCTCGGCCTTGCCGGCCTGTCGGTCACCATGCCCCACAAGGCGGCGGTGGCCGAGGCGGTCGACGATCGGACCGAGATTGCGCAGCGGCTGGGCGCCGTCAACTGCGTGCGCATCGAGAAGGGGAGGCTCATCGGGACGAACACCGACGGGCAGGGATTCGTCGAGTCGCTGAGACGGGGCACCGGCTTCGACCCGGCCCACAAACGGTGTGTCGTGATCGGCGCGGGTGGCGCCGCGCGCGCCGTGGTGCTTGCCCTGGCCGAATCGGGAGCCACCGAGATTGTCGTCGTGGCCCGGAAGCCGGAGGCGGCTGCGGCGGCAGCGACCCTCGCCGGGTCGGCCGGTCGCGTGGGCTCGGCCCGCGATGCCCCGGGCACCGACCTCATCGTCAACGCGACGCCGGTCGGCATGGTCGGGGACGGGACCGTGACCCACACCCCGGTCGTGCCCGCGGAGGCCCTCGTCGAAGGCCAGGTCGTCGTCGACCTCGTCTACGAGCCCGCCGAGACCGAGTGGATGGCCGGTGCGGCCCGCCAGGGGGCGGTCGTGCTCGGGGGCCTCGGGATGCTGGTGCACCAGGCGGCGGCACAGCTCAAGTTGTGGACCGGGCTCGACCCGCCGATCGAGGCCCTGTGGGCGGCCGCCGAGGCGGCCCGGGCCGGCCCGACCTGAGCCGCGGTCAGGTCACGGGGTCGGCCGGCGGGGCCAGCAGCCCGGCGTCGGCGAGCGCGCCGATGATCGCGCCCCGCAGCATCCGCTCGATGGTGGCGCGGTGCCCGTGGTTGGTCCGCAACATCACCCGGAGCGTGCCGTTGGCACCATCGGTCGCGACCAGCCCCAGCACCTCGGCGGGTTGGGTGCAGCCGGCCGCCTCCGGCGCCTCGTTCGCGATCCGGTTGGCCGCCTCGGTGACCACCTCGGTCGCCCGGGCCAGCTCGGCCGCCGACTCGATCGGCACGGCCACCTCGACCACGGCCTTGGCCCAGCCCCGCGACGCGTTGGCCAACTGGCGGATGTCGCCATTCGGGACGTAGACGAGCGAGCCGTCGGCGACCCTGACCCTGGTGACCCGCAGGCTCAGGTCCTCGACCGTCCCGATCACGTTGTTGACCGAGATCGAGTCCCCGATGACGAACTGGTCCTCGATGGTGAGGAGGAACCCCGACAGGTAGTCGCGCACGAGCGACTGCGCGCCGAAGCCGATGGTGGCGCCGATGACCGTCGCGCTGGCGAGCAGCGGGGTGAGGTTGATGCCGAGCATCTCGAGGATGATCCCGATGGTCGCGACCGCTACCGCGAACCGCCACGCGTTCGCCAACACCGCAGCGTTGGTGCTCACCCGCGAGGTGGCCCGCGGGGAGGTCCCGCGGTGGCGGGCCGGCGACCCCATCTTCTCCACCAGCCGGCGGACCGCCCGGGCGCCCAACCGGGCGATGACCCATGCGACCGCCACCACGAGGACGATCTCGAGGGGCCGCAGGACGAATTCCACCAGCGTGTGGGAGACGGAGCGGGAGACCCCGAGCTTGCGCAGGAGGTCGTAGAACCAGCCTCCGCTGCCCCCGATCGCGGCCTGGGGTGGGATGCCCCAGCTCAGATGGGGTGTCGGGAGCGCCCGGGGGATGAGGGTCATGCCCGTTATTCTGTCCTGCGGTGCGTGCTGCCATCAGTTTGAGCGACTCGCGAACCACCAGGAGAGTTGCCGACTTCGATCTGGCGCTGGTGGTGACCACCGTGGCCACCGCCATCCTCGGGATCGTGATGGTCTATACGGGCTCCCGGGGCACGGCTGCGTCGGTCGGGCTGTCGTCGCACTACTTCTTGGACCGACAGATCCTCTTCGTCTTCCTCGGTGTCGGGGTCATGGCGGTCCTGGCCTCCATCGACTACCGGCGGATCGAGCTCGTCGGCATGGTCATCTACGGCCTGTCCATCGCCGGGCTGCTCGGCGTGTTCCTGATCGGTCACAGCGCCCAGGGGGCGGGCCGGTGGATCAACGTCGGGCCGATCGAGGTCCAGCCGTCCGAGTTCGCGATCGTCGGGCTGATCGTCGCGCTCTCGACGTTCGTGGCCCGGCGCATCGACGGGCTTAGCTGGCAGGACCTGGCGCGGATGCTGGCGATGGCCGGGCTGCCGATCGTCCTCGTGATGATCCAGCCCGACCTCGGGACCGCCATCATCATGGCGGTCATCCTCGTCGTGATGCTGGCCGTGGCCGGGTTGCCGGTGCGGACCCTCCTCCTGCTCATGGTCGGAGCCGGGATCACGTTCTTCCTCGCCATCAAGATCGGCCCGAGGGTCGGCCTGCTTCACGGCTACCAGTTCTCGCGCCTCGGGAGCTTCCTCCAACAGGACTCGCACCTGCGCAGCATCCAGCACTCCATCTACAACGTCGTGCAGTCCAAGATCGCGATCTCGAACGGGGGGGCGTTCGGGCGGGGGATCGGTCACGGGGTCCAGACCAACCTCGGCTACGTCCCCGAGCAGCAGACCGACTTCATCTTCAGCGCCGTCGGCGAGCAGCTCGGCTTCTTCGGCTCGACGCTCGTGCTGCTCATGCTCGGCACGATCGCATGGCGGGTCATGCGGGCCGCGCAGCTGGCCCGGGACACCTTCGGCCGGATGCTGTGCGCGGGCATCTTCGCCTTCATCGCCTACAGCACCTTCCAGAACGCCGGCATGGCCATGGGCATCATGCCGGTCACCGGCGTGCCGCTGCCGTTCATCAGCTACGGCGGCTCGGCCACCCTCTGCTTCTTCGCCGTGGTCGGCATCGCACTCAGCGTGCGCCGCCACAAGGGTCGGCGCCATGCCTTCTGAGGGCGCGGCGAGCGACACCGAGCCGCAACGGGCGAGCGACCCGGCCGATCTTGGGACCGTCGGCGCGGCCGATGCTCGTAGCGACGAGAACCAATCGGCCGAGGCCGACGCCGCTCCGGTCGACGGAGAGAGCCAGCCCGAGCAGCCCGACCCCCTCGCCGTGATGTTGGTGTTCGACATCACGGTCGAGCTGCCGACGCCCCATGCGCTCCTGACGCTCCGGGAGGTGGACGCCCCGCACCGGCTGCTCGTCATCCCGATCGGCCAACCCGAGGGGACGGCCCTCGCCGTGGCCTGGCGGGGTGTGCCCACGCTCCGGCCGGTCACCCACGAACTGTTCACCGACGTGCTCACCCGTCTCGGCGCCACCATCGACGCGGTGCGGCTCACCGGCCGCCACGCCGGGGTGGTCCTGGCCGAGATCGAGATCACCAGCCCGAGGGGGCGAGAGGTCGTGTCGGCCCGCCCCACCGACTGCCTGACCCTGGCCGTCCGCCAGGGGGTGCCGGCGCCGATCCTGGTCGACCCGCGCCTGTTCGACGTCGAGGGGGACGTCGAGCCGAGGGGGGCGGTCTCCTTCTAGTTGACCGCGGTGAAGGCGCGCTCGCCGGGCTGCTTGATCCCCGAGCTGCGCTCGGCCAGGGTCGCGCTGCCCTCTTCGGAGACCCGCATCAAGAGCGCCACCAACACGTAGTTGGTGATGAGCGACGACCCGCCGTAGGCCATGAAGGGCAGGGTGATGCCGGTCAGGGGTAAGAGCCGGGTCACGCCGGCCATGATGAAGAAGGCCTGGAAGCCGAGGAGCGCGGTGAGCCCGACCGCGACCAGCCGTGCGAAGTCCGACCGGGCGGTCTGGGCGATGCGGAGCCCGGTCCCGACGAGCAACAGGAAGCCGATCGCCACCGCGGTCGTGCCCATCAGGCCGAACTGGTAGCCGATGGCGGCGAAGATCATGTCGCTCGTCAGCGCGTAGATGAACAGCAACCCGGGCGCAGCACTGACCGCGCTGGCGTGGCCGAGGCCGATGCCGACCCCGCCGACCCCGCCGAGGCCGAGCGCGTACCAGCCGTTGGCCAGCTGGTCGCCACCCAAGCACGCAGCGGGGCGGTTTGCCGCCTGGCAGATGTGTTGGATGGAGGTGTAGCTCCACGGATCCAGCCACAGGGTGACCCGCTCGTGGAACTGGGAGAACAGGTGCGCGGCCACGAACGCGCCGACGGCGAACAGGAGCAGCCCGAAGACGATGTAGCCGATCCGCCCGGTGGTGATCCAGAGCAGCGTGATGAACAGCGTGAAGATCAAGAGCGCGAAGCCGATGTCGGACTCCTTCGCGATCACGAGCATGGCGAACCCGAATGCGGCCAGGATCGGGATCAGCGGTCGGGGGTCGAGGACGAGGCGGTTGCCGATGCGGGCCGTCGGGATGGTCAGCAGCTCTTTTTTCTCCGCGAAGTACGACGCGAAGAAGATGCACAACAGGACCTTCCCGATCTCGACGGGTTGGAATTCCAACGAGCCGAAATGGATCCAGAGGCGCGCGCCGTTGCTGTTGGCGAAGGTGTTGCCGAGCGGGCTCAGGGGCAACAGGATCAGGATCCCGGCCAGGAGCAGCAGCAGGTACCGGTAGCGGTCGAGGTCTCTCGTCCTTCGGATCGCGAGCAGGGTGCCGACGTAGAAGAACACCCCGAGCGCCGTCCACCCGGCCTGGGCCGCCGCGAACGTCGGGTCGTAGCGCGCGATGACGACGTAGCCCATGCCGTTCAGCAGCACGACGATCGGGAGGACCACCGGATGGGCGTTCGGGACCAGCCACCGGTTCGTCATGTGCGCGACGACGGTCAGGGCGAACAGGATGGCCAGGAACGGCCCGAGGTGGGGGGGGATCTTGGACGAATGGGCCATGGAGGCCAAGACGTACAGCCCGGTGATGATCACCCACCCGAAGACGAGCAGACCCAGCTCGGTCCGGCGCTTCGGCTTCGGGCCGAGCTGGTAGCGGGGGACCCGGTGGTACGAGGCCGGGGCGCGGCGGGTGGTCATGACCACCAGGGGATCGTAGTGGCGGGCGGTAGAATCGACGTGGGAGACCCCCCAACATGACGACCGACCCCCCTGGTTTCGACATCCTTCCCGGCGCCCACCCCCCGCGCGCCCACGAGCCCCTCGGCGCGCCGCGGCCCTTTGAGCTGGACCCCGAGACCGACGACTACGCCGAGCGGGCCCGGCGCAAGGACCGCCAGGAGGCCATCGAGGCCATCGGTCCGGAGCGGTTCACCAACCGGGAGCTGTCCCGCCTCGACTTCGGGGCCCGGCTCTTGGACCTGGCCGAGGACGGCCGGGTGCCGTTGCTCGAGCGGGTGAAGTTCATGGCGATCTTCGCCGAGATGCTCGACGAGTTCTTCCAGGTCCGGGTGTCGGGACTGGAGGACCAGGTGGCGGCGTCGGTGACCGCCCGCTCCGACGACGGGCTGCGGCCGACCGAGCAGCTTCGCGGGATCAGGGTGCGGGTCGAAGAGCTGGTGGGCCGCCAGGACCGGATCTTCCTCGACCTCTTGGTGCCCCAGCTGGCCGAGGCGGGGATCCGGCTGTCGGACTGGTCGTCGCTCGATGACGACGACCGGCGTTACCTGGTCGAGGTGTTCCAGCGGGAGATGTACCCGGTCCTGACCCCGCTCGCGGTCGACCCGAGCCACCCGTTCCCCTACATCTCCAACCTGTCGCTCAACCTGGTCGTCGAGGTCGGGGATCCGGTGACCGGGGAGCGCCGCATCGCCCGGGTGAAGGTGCCGCCGGTGCTGCCCCGCTTCGTCGTCATGCCCGACGGCGAGCGCGTCGTTCCCCTGGAGCAGGTCATCGCGGCCCACCTCGACACGCTGTTCCCGGGCATGACCATCGGCCGCCACGACGTGTTCAGGGTCACCCGCAACGCCGACCTCACGTTCGAAGAGGACACCGACGACCTGATGATGGCCATCGAGATGGAGCTCCGGCAGCGGCGCTTCGGGCGGGCGGTGCGCCTCGAGATCGCGTCCGGTGCCGAGGCGTCGGTCCGCGAGCTGCTGGCGACCCAACTGCAGGTTGCGAGCGACAACGTCTACTCGATCGAGGCCCCGATCGGCCTCGACGGCCTGTGGGCCGTCTTCGCGCTCGACCGCCCGGAGCTCCACGAGGAGAGCTGGACCCCCATGACGGCGCCACCCCTCGCCTCGGCGGCCGGGGAACCGGTCGACATCTTCGCGGTGTTGCGCGAACGCGACGTGCTCGTGCATCACCCCTACGACTCGTTCGCGACATCCGTCGAGGCGTTCGTCGAACAGGCCGCGCTCGACCCCGACGTCATCGGGATCAAGATGACGCTGTACCGCACGTCGGGGGACAGCCCGATCGTGGCGTCGCTCATCCGGGCGTCCGAGCTCGGCAAGCAGGTCGCGACGGTCGTGGAGCTGCGGGCCCGCTTCGACGAGCAGGCCAACATCGGCTGGGCCAAGCAACTGGAAGAGGCCGGGGTCCACGTCGTCTACGGCCTGGTCGGGTTGAAGACCCACTCGAAGACCTGCCTCGTCGTCCGGCGCGAGGAGGACGGCATCCGCCGCTACTGCCACATCGGCACCGGCAACTACAACTCGAAGACCGCCCGCATCTACGAGGACCTGGGGCTCCTCACTGCGGACGAGGACATGGGCACCGACCTGGGCGACCTCTTCAACCACCTGACCGGGTTCAGCCGGCACACCGACTACCGCCAGATCCTGGTCTCGCCGGTGACGATGCGGGACCGGGTGCTCGAGCTGATCGAGGAGCAGACCGCCGCGGGCCCGTCGGGTCGCATCGTCTTCAAGCTGAACGGCCTGACCGACCCGGCCGTCATCGACTCGCTCTACGGCGCCTCGATGGCCGGCGTGCCCATCGACCTCATCATCCGGGGCCTCTGCTGCATCCGGGCCGGCGTCCCCGGGCTCTCCGAGACCATCACGGTGCGCTCGGTGGTCGGCCAGTTCCTGGAGCACTCCCGGATCTTCCGGTTCGGCGGGCGCGATGGGCATGCGCCCGACGACGACTGGAGCGGGCCCGAGAACGATCAGCGGCCACCCTTGCGCATCCTGATCGGCTCGTCGGACCTCATGCGTCGCAACCTGGACCGCCGCATCGAGGTGCTGGCGCCGGTCCACGACCGCAAGCTGATCGAGCGGCTGCTCGAGGTCCTCGACCTCGTCCTCGACGACGACACCAACTCGTGGGAGCTCGGCTCCGACGGCATCTGGCACCGGGTCCCGACGACCAGATCGCTGAGCCTCCAGGAGCGGTTGAAGGAGCTCGCCCTCGGTCGGGCCCGCCGTCGCCGCGACCTCGACACCCGGGCCCAGCCGGCCGTGCCGGTGGCTCCGGGGGCCTGACCCACCGATTCCCGATCGGCGTCGGCGGGTGAGCGCGGTCGTGCTTCTTGCCCCCGCGCTGGTTGGACGGCTGGTGCGCCTCGAGCCGCTCACCGAGGCCCACGCCGAGCACCTCGGCGCCGCCGGTGCCGACGACCGGTCGACGTTCGGGTACACGATCGTTCCGAACGGCCGTGACGAGGCCCGTGGCTACATCCGTTCGCTGCTCGACCTGCACGGGCGCGGCGAGACGGTGCCGTTCGCACAGGTCCGGGTGCGTGACGGCCTCGCCGTCGGGGTCACCAGGTACCTCACCATCCGGATGCGCGAGGGCGAGCGGGTGCCGTACGCGGTCGAGATCGGCGGCACGTGGCTCGTGTCGTCGGCGCAGCGGACCGGCATCAACACCGAGGCCAAGCTGCTTCTGTTCGCCCACGCGTTCGGCACCTGGGGCGCCGAGCGGGTCGATCTCAAGACCGACGCCCGCAACGCCCGTTCGCGGGCCGCCATGGCCGCGCTCGGTGCGACCTTCGAGGGCGTGCTGCGGAAGTGGCAGCCGTCGCTCGTTGCCGGCGAGGAGTCCGAGCTCCGGGACTCGGCCATGTACGCGGTCGTGCGCTCGGAGTGGCCCGAGACCCGCCGGCGGCTCGAGGCCCGGCTGGGCTGAGGACCGGGCGGCCGCCGGGCCGCCCGGTTCAATGGACGAGTGGTCCCTCCGACGTCGGACCGGCGGCGAGCTGGGCCCTCGGGTGGCCGCGCCAGCGGAGCGACAGGTAGGCGGCCCCGCCGACCGGGATGGGCAGCCAGAAGTTGACCAACCGCCAGCCGATGACGCCAAGGATCGCAGTCGCCTTCGGCACGTGGAACCCGACCAGCGTCGGGATCAGCACACCCTCGACGACGCCCAGGCCCGACGGCGTGATCGGGATCACCGCCAGGATGTTGGCGAGGCCGTAGGCGACGAGGAGGTCGATCGGGAGCACGGCCTTGCCGAAGGCGAACAGGAACACCCACAGCGAGCCGGCGTCGAGCAGCCAGTTGGCGGCCGCCCAGATGATGGCGTGGCGCAGGAGCGCCCGGTCACGGAGGAGGACATGCAAGCGGTCGGCCAGCTTCTGGAGGAGCTTCGATACCGTCTCGGGGTTGACGAACGGCATGCGATGGGCCAGGGCCTCGACCCACTTCATGGCCCGGGTCTGCCCGCGGGTGATGAGCAGGACCGTGCCGGCGAAGGCCGCCAGGAGGAGCACCCCGGCCGCCGCCGCGATGCCATAGAGGGGGTTGAAGCCCCGAAGGGGGATCGAGATCACGAGGGCCAGCCAGAAGATGGCGTTGAGCACCACCGCCGAGCCGACGCCCTGGGTGGCCAGTCCGAACCCGGCCGTGGCGCCCGAGACGCCGGACTCGGTCAGCAACCGGTAGCCCACCGCGCCGCCGGGCGCCGCGCCACCCGGGACCACGTGGCTCACGGCCAGGCTGGCCATGTTGATCCGAAGCAGCCGCCACCGGCTCGGCGCCTCGGGGGACAAGACGGTGTGGGTGAGCTCGGCGTAGGCGCCCAAGGCCAGGAACTCGAGCCCGGCGCCGAGCAACAGGTAGGCCACGTTCACTCGGCCGAGCAGGTGGACCGACTTTCGGGCGCTCGCGATCTCGGGCAGGAGCAGGTACTCGAAGACGAAAAAGAGGACGAAGACCGTGATCGTCCAGCGAACCTCGCGACGAATCTTCGGGAGGCGGAACCGCCGCCGCGCCGGTTCGGTCATTCCCTCATGCTGGCACGCGTGGCCCCATAACTCCGATTGTGGGGCCCTCCGACGGTGCTCGTAAGCTGCCCGCCGTGCGGGTGCTGGTCATCGTTCCGACCTACAACGAGATCGACAACATCGCCCGGGTGATCGAGAAGATCGGCGCCGCCCTGCCTGAGGCGGGGATCCTGGTCGTCGACGACGGGAGCCCCGACGGCACCGCCGACCGGGTCGACGGCCTCCGTCCGGGCCTGCCCGAGCTCAACCTCATGCGCCGCGCGGCCAAGTCGGGCCTCGGGAGCGCCTACCGGGCCGGGTTCGCCTGGGGCCTCGAGCGCGGCTACGAGGTCATGGTCGAAATGGACGCCGACCTCTCCCATGACCCCGGTGCGCTGCCCGCCCTGGTCGCCCCGATCGGCGAGGGCCACGAGGTGTCGATCGGGTCCCGCTACGTGCCCGGTGGCTCGATCCCGAAATGGAAGTTCCACCGGTACCTGCTCTCGCGCGGGGGCAACCGGTACGCCTCGGCGGTCCTCGGCCTCGGGGTGGCCGATTCGACGGCCGGGTTCCGGGCCTACGCCGCCACCGTGCTGTCCCGCATCTCCTTGAACAAGGTGAAGGCGGAGGGCTACGGGTTCCAGATCGAGATGACCTACCGGGCCAAGCAGGCCGGGGCCTCGATCGTCGAGGTCCCGATCCGCTTCATCGACCGCGAGGTGGGGGAGTCGAAGATGTCCTCGGCCATCGTGGTCGAGGCGCTCGGGCTCGTCACCTGGTGGGGCCTCGGTCGGGTGCTCCGGGGAGCGGGCACCATGGCCAGGAGCCGGCGAGGCACCCAGGCGCGGGTCCCGGTCCCCCCGAGCTGAGCCTCGGGGCTTCCCCGGACGGTCCGCTTCGCGGCCATCTGCGATCATGGAGGCGTGCTGCAGAAGGACCGGATCCTGGTCGTCGACGACGAGCCGTACATCACCGACCTCCTCTCGACCGGCCTCGAGTTCGAGGGGTTCGCCGTCGAGGTGGCCTCGACCGGCACCGAGGCCATGCAGAAGGTCCGGGCGACCCGGCCCGATCTCGTCCTCCTAGACGTCATGCTCCCAGACATCGAGGGCATCGACGTCTGCCGCCGGTGGCGCGAGGAGGGCGAGGCCGTCCCGGTGCTGTTCCTGACCGCGCGCGACGCGACCGAGGACAAGCTGGTCGGACTGGCGCTCGGCGACGACTACGTGACCAAGCCGTTCTCCCTCTCCGAGGTGGTGGCCCGGATCCGGGCGGTGTTGCGGCGCAGCCGAGACGAGCCGGGCGACGGGCCGCTGCGGTTCGCCGACCTGATCATGGACATCGAGTCCCACGAGGTGTGGCGCCAGGGGGTCCTGATCGAACTCACCGCGACGGAGTTCAACCTCTTGCTCTACCTGCTCGAGAACGCCCGGCGCGTCGTGTCGAAGTTCGAGATCCTGGACCAGGTGTGGGGATACGGGTTCGAGGGCGATCCGAACATCGTCGAGACCTACATCAGCTACCTGCGCAAGAAGGTCGACGAGTTCGACCCGCCCTTGATCCACACGCTGCGGCGGGTCGGCTACACGCTCAGGCTGCCGCGACCGTGACCTCGGCACGCGACCGGCACCAGCGACGGCGGGGCTGAGCCGGTGAGTCTGCGTCGCCGGCTCACGCTCACGATGGCGATCGTCCTCGTCGTCGCCCTGGCCGTCGCGAACCTGGTGACCTACAGCTCGCTGCGGTCCTTCCTCTACGGCCGCCTCGACGACCAGATCGACGGCGCGCAGCTCCAGGCGTACAACTTCTTGATCTCCGCCCACCGGCACGGCTTCGAGGCTCCGCACCGGCTCGCCCTCTCGCTGGACAAGCGGGTGAGCCCCGACATCTACGTGCTCTTGGTCTCCCATTCGGGCCATGTGATCTTTCCGGTCCCGTCCGGTCCCCCGAAAGCGCCGGACCCCCAACCGCTCGTGCCGCCGTCGCTGCGCCCCGACCCTTTCCCGCGCTCGCACCACTTCGGTGCGCTCGGCGGCGCCTACCGCGCCGAGCCCAACAGCACCGACGTCGGCAGCGTCGGCACGTCGGGGACGCGCTATCAAGAGACGACCGTCGACGTGCCCCAAGGCGTGCTCGTGGTGGCCGAGTCGCTGAACTCGACCACCGACACCTTGTCGTCGCTGCTCCGCGTGCAGATCGTGGCGTCGTTGGCCATCCTCGCCGTGCTGTGCGGCTTGGTGCTGTTCACCCTGCGACGGGGGTTGCGCCCGTTGGAGACGATGGCCGAGACGACCGACGCCATCGCGGCGGGCGACCTCACCCGGCGCGTCTCGGTATCGCATGCGTCGAGCGAGGTCGACCGGCTCGGACAGGCTCTGAACGGGATGCTCGGCCGGATCGAGGAGGCGTTCCGCGAGAAGTCGGTCTCAGAGGCGCGGCTGCGCCAGTTTGTCGCCGACGCATCCCACGAGCTCCGGACGCCGCTCACCTCGATCCGCGGCTACACCGAGCTTCTCCGCAAGGGGGCCTTCACCGACGACGAGAGCCAGGACCGGGCCCTTCAGCGGGTCGAGCGCGAGGCCGGGCGGATGGGCCTGCTGGTCGCCGACCTGTTGCTGCTGGCCCGCCTCGACCAGGGCCGGCCCCTCGACCAGGTGCCGGTCGACCTCAGCCGGGTCGGCGCGGACGCCGTGGCCGACGCCCGCGCGGTCGACCCCGAGCGCCCGGTCGACCTGGTGGCCGCCGGGCCGGTGATCGTGCTCGGCGACCGGGACCGGTTGGGCCAGGTGGCCCACAACCTCGTCCGCAATGCGCTCGCCCACACGCCGCCGGCCACGCCCGTCCGCGTCGAGGTCCGCTCGGACGCCACCACCGGCTACCTGAGCGTGACCGACCAGGGGCCGGGTCTGAGCGACGAGGCGAAGAGCCGGGTGTTCGACCGGTTCTGGCGGGACGACGCTGCGAGGACGGGCGGCGGAACGGGCCTCGGGCTGTCGATCGTCAGCGCGATCGCCGAGGTGCTGGGTGGCTCGGCCAGCGTCCGATCGGTGCTCGGGCACGGGGCCACCTTCGAGGTGGCGATCCCGCTGGCCCGATCGGGTGCCGCGGTCCCGCCTGGTGACGCGACGTCGCGGAGCGAGCGACCCCAGCGCGTCAGTACTTGATCGCATAGCCCTCGAGGAGCGCCGAGGCGCCGGGAGCCAGCCCTTCGAGCACCACGGCCAGCTTCACCGTCGTCTCGGCCAGCTCCGCCTCGGGGTCGGAGGCCGCCACGATGCCGGCCCCGGCCCAGATCGTGGCGGTGGTGTCCGACACGGTGGCCGAGCGCAGCCCGATCATCCAGTCGCCGTCTCCGGACGCGTCGACCCACCCGACCGGGCCGGCCCACGGACCCCGCGGGCCCGGCTCGAGCTCGGCGATGAGGCGCAGGGCCTCTATCCGGGGCACGCCGCCGACCGCCGGCGTCGGGTGCAACGCCGAGACGAGCTCGAGCGCGCTCGGCACCCGACCGTCCTCTGTGATGAGACGGCCCTCGATCCGGGTCCCGAGATGGGCCATCGTGCGGAGCGGCACCAGCGACGGCTCGCCGGGCACGACCAGCTCGCTGCAGAGAGGGTCGAGGACCCGGGCGATGTCGGCCACCACCAGCTCGTGCTCTTCGAGGTCCTTCGCCGATCCGAGCAGGCGGTCACCCTGCTCGCCCCGCTCGGTGGCGGCCTCGAGCGCGATCGTGCCGGCCAGGGGATGGGAGAGCACCGAGTGGTTCCGGCGCGCCACGAGCACCTCGGGCGAGGCGCCCACGAACGCGTCCTCGCCGCGGCCGAGCAGGAATGCGGTCGCCGACGGCTCGTCATCGGCCAGGCGTTCGAGCATCGCCGAGGCCACGATCGCGGTGTCGGTCTCGACGATGATGCGCCGGGCCAGCGCGACCTTTCTCAGCCGACCGTCGTCGATGGCGGCGATCGCCCGGGCGACCGCGTCCCGGTAGTCGGTCGGGTCGGGCGCCACGATCCTCGGCATGCCGATGTGCTCCAGCCGACGCGGGCCCATGATCTCGTCGCGGAGCCACTGGCGCGACGGAACCGGCATTGGGTCCTCGGTGATGACCGTGACCCACTCGGTCCCATCGGCGGTCCGCCCGTAGAGCACCGAGGGCACGATCAACGCGCTCGGTGCGTCGATCTCGAACGGGAGCGTGCCGAACGCGACCGGGCCGGTGCCGGGAAGCCCGACCGGGTTGTCGGACTCGAGTGCGGCCAGCCACGCGACGGCGGCCCGGCAGCCGGCCGGGTCGACCAACCCGTCGGCGAGCGGGAGCACCGCGGCGCGGCCCCGGCCGGCCAGCACGAGCTCGTCGTTACCGAAGTAGACGCCGGCATCGCCCGCGATCGTCCGGGCGTCGAGAGGGGGGCCGGGACCAAGCAGCCGGGTGAGCGCCCTCACGTCGTCCCGTCGCACGCCGGCATGCCTCGCCGGGTCGCGGTGAGGATCTGGCTCAGGCCGCCGTTCAGGAGTTGCCGGCCCACGGTCGCGAACCCGGACGCTCCGAGCATCTGGCGGAGCGCGTCGGGCTCGGGGAGATAGGCGGTCGACCGGGGCAGGTACCGGTAGGCGGCGCCGTCGGAGAGCGCCGCGCCGATCGCGGGCACGCAGGTGCCGAACCAGAAGTCAAAGCCGCGGCGCATGAGCGCGCCGTCGGGGGAGGCCACCTCGAGCACGGCCAGCCGTCCGCCGGCCCGGAGCACGCGAGCCGCTTCCGTGAGCGACGACGCGAGATCGGTGAAGTTGCGCAGCGCGTAACCGCACACCACCCCGTCGAACGTGCCGTCGGCGAACGGCAGCCTGAGCGCGTCCGACTGCACCGCCGGGAAGTCGTCGTGGCGGGCCGAGAGCATGCCCTTGGACAGGTCCGAGCCCACGGCGCGACAGCCCCGCTTCACCACGAGCGCCGCGAAGTCGCCGGTTCCGCACGCCAGGTCGAGGACGGTCGATCCGGCCGGGAGACCCAGCGCGTCGAAGGTCCGGGCCCGCCAGCGCCGGTCGAGCCCGAAGGTGATGACGCGGTTCACGAGGTCATAGCGCGGCGCGATGGCGTCGAACATGTCGCGCACCTGGGCCGTCTTGGCGGCGCCCGTCGGCAGGGCGGCGTTGTCCGACGCAGTGGCCCCTATCGTTCGGATCACCGGGGCACCGACCGGCTCAGCGGTAGTAGCGGAAGACCACCTGGGCCGCGCAGGATGGCTTGGGGGCGTCCTTCACCTCGAGGACCACGTCCAGCGTGACCTGCACGCCGGTCTGGACCTCTTCGACCGCCGCGACGGTGGCGCCGAGCCGCAGCTCGGATCCGACCGGGACCGGGGAGGGGAACCGAACCTTGTTGGTTCCGTAGTTGACCCCCATCGTGATCCCCGAGACGGCCAGCACCTCGGGCAGCAGCGCCGGGACCAGCGCCAGGGTCAAAAACCCGTGGGCGATCGGCCCGCCGAAGGGACCACTCTTGGCCCGTTCGGGGTCCACATGGATCCACTGGTGGTCGCCCGTCGCGTCGGCGAACAGGTTGACCTGTTCCTGGGTGACCGTGTGCCATCCGGTGTATCCGATGTGCTCGCCGACCTTGGATGGCAGGTCGGTGATGTCGATGACGGTGGTCATGGCCTGCTCCTGGTCACGTCAGGTGGGCCCAAGGGGGCCGTAGGGACGTTAGATCACCGGTGCGGCCGCCCCCTAAACGAGATCCCCGGCCGAATCGGCGGCCGAGCGGGGCTAGCGGAACCAGATGCGCTGGTAGCGGCGGCTTTCGGGGTGCACGAGCAGGATCACCAGCAGCACCGCGAAGGCCAGGTTGAGCACCGAGGACAGGCTCTTCGAGAACGAGACGAAGGCGATCAACTGGACGACCACGTAGAGGGATGCGGCGACCACCGCGACCCAGTAGCCCCAGCGCTTCTCGTTGGCCACCCCGTTGGCCCCGACCGCCGCCACCAGGAGGATGAGGGGGAGCGTGGCCCCGAACGTGATCAGGTACAAGATCGCCAGCGCTGCGTTGAGGTAGCAGAGCAGGACGGCGGCCTGGAGCGTCTGGGGCTGACTCTGGTCGAACCACTTCCTCGGTGTCGACGCCACCCGTGGAGTCTGCCAGCGCACGGCGGGGACCGCTGGTCGGCCTACGATTCGGCCGTCGTCGGGTGAGGAGGGTGATGGAAGAGGCAGAGCCGGCGGGACGGCCGGAGGACTCGAACGATCACCGACACCGGGACGTCTCGAGCGGCGGGATCAGGGCCGCGGTCTTCGGGCTGAGCGACGGCCTGGTCACCAATGTCTCGCTCATCCTCGGCGTCGCGGGAGCCCATCCCGGCGGGGCCTTCGTGCGGTTGGCCGGGGTGGCCGGGCTCGTGGCGGGCGCGTTCTCGATGTCGGCGGGGGAGTTCGTCTCCATGCGGGCCCAGAGCGAGCTCATGCAGCGCGAGCTGGATGTGGAGCGGCTGGCCCTCCGGCGCGCGCCGTTGGCCGAACGAGACGAGCTCATCGCCATCTACGAGGCCCGGGGCATCGATCACGACGTCGCCGAGCAGCTCGTCGCCGAGGTGATGAGCGACCCGGAGCTGGCCCTCGCGACCCATGCCCGCGAGGAGCTGGGCTTCGACCCCCGCACGATCGGTTCTCCGATCAAGGCGTCGGTCTCCTCGTTCTTCGCGTTCGCCCTCGGTGCGGTGCTGCCCCTCATCCCGTGGCTGGTCGGTTCGGGCACCGGGGCGGCCATCGCATCGGTGGTCATCGGGGTCGTGACGGCTGCGGTCGTGGGGTGGGTCCTCGGCCGCATGACCGGCCGATCAAGGTGGCGCACCGCGCTGCGCCAGGTGGTGGTGGCCGCGGTCGCGGCGAGCGTCACCTTCGGCATCGGCCGAGCCGTGGGGCTCGGCACGGGCACGTAACGGCCCTGCCAGCAGCTAGCGACGCTCGAGGAGATAGCAGCGGTCGATGTGATCGACCGTGAACCCGAGTGAGCGGTAGAGCTCGACCGCCGGTGCATTGGCCGCGTCGACGTAGAGCATGCCGATCGACACCCGCTCGGCCAACCAGTTGAGGCCGGCCACCGTGAGCACCTTGCCCAACCCGAGACGTTGGAAGTCCGGGTCGACCGAGATGACGTAGATCTCGCCCAACGCCGGTGCACGGTCGGCGTGCACCTTGGTCCAGCACGAGCCGGCGAGTCGACCGCGCGACTCGCAGAGCAGGAATCCCTCCGGGTCGAACCAGCCGGTCAGCTCGCGCGCCATCAAGGTCGTGAGGTCCCAGTGGCTCTGCTCGGGGTGCGTCGCGAACGCGCGGTTGTTGACCTCCAGCCACCCCGCTTCGTCGTGGCCGGGTCGAAATGGGCGCAACGAGAACCCCTCGTTCAGCGGGGGCGTGGGGCCCTTCAGTGGGAGCGGGACCCGCATCTGGACGAGGTCGCGCTCGGTGCGAAAGCCGAGCGCCTCGACCTCTGTCTCATCGTCATCGGTGTGCTGGGTGACCCAGTATCGGACCTCGCTCGCCCCGCGACCTTCGGCCTCCGCCGTTGCGGCCTCGAGGAGCCGGCGTCGGGGCACGGCCGCGGGGTCGTCGGACGGGTCGAGCGCGATCTCGATGGTCCACGATCGATCGCGCCATGACAGCTGGGCGTACCCGGTCACCCGTCCGACGGACCGCAGGACCAGGCCGACGAGGTTGCCCCCCTGGCCGGCCCAGGCCAATCGGCTGGGTTCGGAAAGGGGCGGGTGGCCGGTCGATCGCTCGGCCCGCTCCAACATCGTCTCGATCTCGCTGCGCGTCGCTGTATCGAGGGGATCGAACGTCGCGGCCGAATCGGAGGGGTCGGGTGGTGCCACCTCGAAAACCCTACGTGGCCACCGGGGCGGGCCGGCCGTGGTGTCGGTGCCCGCCGATAGCCTTCGACGCGGATGGCACCTCGAGAACCCAGTGCCCGCGCCATCAGGGCCAGGGCGGCGTCGATCGCGCAACGCCTGGCCGACGAGTACCCCGGCACGGCCCGTGAACTGTGCGCACTCGAGTTCGAGACCCCCTTCCAGCTGCTCGCGGCCACGATCCTGTCCGCGCAGAGCACCGACGTCCGGGTAAACATGGTCACCCCGGAGCTGTTCGCCGCCTACCCGGACCCGGCCAGCCTGGCCGGCGCCGACCCCGAGGCGATCGAGGCCATCGTGCGGTCGACCGGGTTCTTCCGGGCCAAGACCAAGAGCCTGATCGGCATGGCCGCCGCGGTCGTCGAGCGGTTCGACGGTGAGGTGCCGATGGAGATGGAGGACCTGGTCACCCTTCCGGGGGTGGGCCGCAAGACGGCCAACGTCCTGCGCAGCGTGGCCTGGGGGCTGCCGGGGCTGCCGGTCGACACCCACGTCGGCCGCCTCACCCGGCTGCTCGGTCTGACCAAGGAGACCGATCCGGTCAAGGTCGAGCTCGAGGTCTCGGCGATGGTCCCGCCCGAGGAGCTGGGGGCGCTGAGCCTCCGGCTCATCCTCCACGGCCGGGCGATCTGCATCGCCCGGCGGCCCAAATGCGCCGACTGCCTCTTGAGCGACCTCTGTCCGTCGTCCAGCCTCGCGGC
This sequence comes from Acidimicrobiaceae bacterium, assembly GCA_003161255.1. Classification (GTDB taxonomy): domain Bacteria; phylum Actinomycetota; class Acidimicrobiia; order Acidimicrobiales; family RAAP-2; genus Palsa-461. The sequence continues at coordinate 91,685 of PMOQ01000034.1, forward strand.
GCCGGCGAGGAGTACCGGGCCTCGCACCGCCTCGGGGTGAACCCTGGAAAGGTGTTACTTTCGGTGTTACCCTCGGCGTGTGGTTGTGAAGCGCTCGGTCTCGCTGAATGACGACGTCGCCTCGGCCGTGGAGGTCGCGGCTCTCGAGGACAACATGTCGTTCAGTGGCTGGCTGTCGGCGGCCGCGGAACGCCAGCTCCGGGTCCGCCAGGGCCTGCGGGGCGTGGCGGCCTGGGAGTCCGAGGCCGGCGGGCTGACCGACGAGGAGATCGCGGCCGGCGAGGCCCTGTTGGCCCGCCTGCTCTCGGGCGTGTCCGGCATGGCGTCCCGGGTTCGGCGGCGCTGATGGCGGTCACCCGGGTCGGCCTCGTCTACGGGGTCGGTGCGCTGCGCGCCGCCTCCCGCGGCGACCGGATCTTCTGGGCCGTGCACAGGGCGGCGCTCGCCCATGGGATCGTGCCCGTCGTGCCGGTGTCGGTCATCGCCGAGGGGTTCCGGACCGAGGCCCGCAGCGACCTGATCCAGGACATGCTCGACGGCTCCGAGATCGAGGTGATGGACGCCGAAGGGGCCCGGAGGGTCGGGGAGCTGGCCGTGAAGGCGTCGACGTCCGACCTGGTTGCGGCGTGCGTCGCCGAGACGGCCGCCCGGAGGAACTGCGCCGTCGTCGCGTCTCGCCAGAACGCTCTGACGGCGGCATCGGGGCTCCTCGGCCACAAGCTGGTCCTGCACGCGGTCTGAGCCCGGGTCGCCGGCCCGTCCGTCCGTTCTCTGGCGGGCTCGGCCCTTATTGGGGTTCGGCCAGCTTGCGCAGGCGGCGCAACGCGCCCGAGAGCGAGCGCTCGACGCCGAACAGCTCGGTGGCCGTCTCGTCCTCGGCGGCCTCGGCGGCTTCTGCGAGCGCGCTGACGCGGCGGGTCAGCTCGTCGAGGGTCGTGGCGAGGGAGCCGATTTCCGCGTTGGTGGCCATGCCCGATGATGGCTCAGCCGACGCGTCCGCGTCGGGCGCCCGGCATGCTCACGCGGTGCGAGAACGGGGGCCGCTGACCGCGAAGGCCCGGACATCGTGGTCCACCCCACGCAGCTGCTGGGGATCGAGCTCTCGGAGTTCCCAGCGATCCTCGGGCAGTCGGGAGACCGCTTCTTCGGTGGCGACCAGCTCACCGGGAGCAGCGACCTTCACGAGCCGCGACACCACGTTGACCAGCGGGCCGAAGTAGTCGCCCTCCCGCGGTGTCACCGGCCCGAAGCCCACGGCCGCCCGTGCCGGTGGGAGAACCGGGTCGTCGGCCGCCATCTGGCATATCTCAGCGCCGATCCGACAGGCATCGTCGACCGAAGGGGCGGCGAAGAACGCCTCGTCGCCGATCATCTTCACGACCCGCCCGCCGGACAGCACCGTGGCCGACCACGCCGCGGACTCGAAGCGGGAGAGGGCCAGGCTCTGGTCCCGCAGGCTCAGGGTCTCGGCCCACGCGGTCGACCCGACCAGGTCGACGAAGCCCAGCGCGACCACCTCGCTCGGCCCGTCGCCCTCCTCGGGCGCCTCCCAGCCCCGCGCGAGCGCGGCCCGGTGCGTGGCCCGGTCGAACTGGGCCAACAACACCCGGGACAAGACCTCGGGGATGGCCGTGAAGGCCATGACGGCGCGCTCCGATATGTGGGCTCGGGCCAACTCGTCGAACCCCTCGCGCTCGGTGCCCGGACCCAGCTCGGCGTAGAAGAGGGCCACCGCGGCCTCGGCGATGGTGGTGGCGGCCCCGCCGAGCACCCGGGTGAAGGCCAGGATCGCGTCCTCGCCCATGAGGGAGACCCCCTGGAGGAACGTCGCGATCAACGCGTCGAGTCCCTCGGGCAGCCGACTGTCGGGGCCCGCGGCCAAGCCAGCCGCCAGCAGCACCCGCTCGACCAATTCGACCGGGACGCCGCATCGGGCGGCCAACTCCTCGACCGACAGGGTCGGCCGGTGGGTGGCCAAGACCAGGTCGCCGGCGACCGCGGGAAGGGTGGTGAGGCGGTCGCCCTCCACCAGCTGCGCGAGGGTCGCGCCGCGGGCGCTCAGGTACTCGAGGAGGGCCAGGCGCTCGGCCGCGTTCGGGGCGTCCGGGTCGTAGATGCCGGCAGCCTCCCAGGCATCCGTGTCCACCGGGTCATCGTTCCACGACGCCAACCGGCCCGCCGGGGACGCGCGGCGAGGCGGCCCGCCCCGGGCGAAGGACCCCGTTAAGGCTCCCGGCCATGGCCGACCGACCGGTGGACCCCGCCGAGGAGCACGCGGGTGCCGAGCGAGGACGTGGCCGAGTACGGGGACCCGTCGCGCCGCACCTACCTGGCCGCCGAACGGACGCTGCTCGCGTGGTGGCGGACGGCGTTCGCGGCCGTCGCGGTGGCGCTCGCGGTCGGCCGGATCCTGCCCGGCATCGACCACCTCCCGAAGGTGCCCTTCGCGATCTTAGGGGCCGGCTGGGCCCTGCTCGCGGCGGGGTTCATCGTCTTTGGGACGCAGCGACAACGCCGGGGGCACCGGGCGATCCGGGCCGGCTCGTTCCAACATCTGGACCAGCGGGTCACGACGATCCTCGCCGCGCACATGCTGGTGTTGACCATCGTGACGGCGGCCGCGCTGTTCTCGGAAGCGTGACGCCGGGCCGGGAAACCCCGCAAACGCCCAGGTAGCATCGAGAAGTTATGCCCCTCGCCCGTCTCGACGTCCGCGGTCTCGGAGACCGGCTCGAGGAGGTGCTGCCGCGGCCCGAAACGGTCGACGCCGATGTCCGCGAGGCGGTGTCGGCGATCATCGCCGAGGTGCGCCGGGGCGGTGACGCCGGTCTTGTGGCCCTGACGTCCCGCTTCGACCAGGTGGAGATCGCCTCGATAGCGGTGAGCTCCGACGAGATCGAGGCCGCACTGGCCCGGGTCCCCGACGAGCTGCGCGAGGCCCTCGAGGTGGCCCACCGTCGCATCGTCGCCTACCACCGCCGGGACACCGACGATCCCCACGACTTCTTCACCGAGGGGGTGCGGGTCACCGAGCTGGTGCGGCCGGTGCGGCGGGCCGGGTGTTACGCACCGGGCGGGCGGGCCCGCTATCCCTCGACCGTGCTGATGTGCGCGGCGCCGGCCCGGGTGGCCGGTGTCGAAGAGGTCGTGCTCTGCGTCCCGCCAGCCCCGGACGGCAACGTCGACGACGCGTCCTTGGCCGCGGCGGCCATCGCGGGGGTCGACGAGGTCTACCGGGTCGGGGGGGCCCAGGCCATCGCGGCCATGGCGTACGGGACCGAGTCGATCCGGCGGGTCGACGTGATCGTCGGCCCCGGGAACCGCTACGTGGCCGAGGCGATGCGCCAGGTCTCCGGCGTCGTCGGGATCCCGGCGGCCTTCGCCGGGCCCTCCGAGGTGGTGGTCGTGGCCGGCCCCGACACGCCGACCGAGCTGGCCGCCATCGACCTGGCCGTGCAGGCCGAGCACGGACCCGGGGGACTGTCGTGGCTCGTCACGTGGTCGCAGCACAAGCTGGACGAGGTCGACGCGGCGCTCGACCGGATCGTTGCCGCGTCGCCGCGGCGGGCCGAGCTCGAGGCCACGCTGACGTCGGGGGGCTACGCGTGCCTGGTCGAGGGGCCCGAGGAGGCCATCGCGGTCGCAAACGTCGTCGCGCCCGAGCACCTGGAGCTCTTGATCGACGACGCACGCCGGCTGCTGCCGTTCGTCGAGGCGGCCGGCGCGGTGTTCCTCGGGCCGTGGTCGCCGGCCAGCCTGGGCGACTACGTGGCCGGACCCAACCACGTCCTGCCGACGAACCGCTCGGCTCGTTTCGCCTCCGCGTTGTCGGCTCGCGACTTCCGCCGCCACATCCACGCGGTCGAGGCCGACCGGGACGCGATCGAACTGTTGGGCCCCCACGTGATCGCGCTGGCCCGGACGGAGGGTCTGGCCGCGCACGCCGATTCGATCGAGGCCCGGCGGTGAGCCCGCTCGTTCCGAAGCGCGACGACCTCGCATCCCTCGACGGCTACCACTCTCCCCAGGTGCCCGCGGAGGTCCGCCTCAACACCAACGAGTCGCCGTTGGCGCCGCCCGCGGCGTGGCCCGACGCCTTCGCGTCCGAGATCGCGAGGGTCGACGCCAACCGGTATCCCGACCGCGACGCGGTCGCGCTGCGCTCCGCGCTCGCCGAGCTCCATGGCGTCGACCCGGCCGAGGTGTTCTGCGCGAACGGCTCCAACGAGGTGTTGCAGTGCCTGCTCCTCGCGTTCGGTGGCCCCGGCCGGGTGGTCGCGACCTTCGAGCCGACCTACGCGCTCCACGCGTTCATCGCCCGGCTGACCGGGACCCCGGTCGTGAGCGGGAGCCGGAACGAGCGCTTCGAGGTCGAGCTCGACGTCGTGCGGGCGCTGATGGCCGACCACCGGCCGGTGATCACGTTCCTGTGCTCGCCCAACAACCCGACCGGCAACGCCGACCCGATCGAGCTGACCGAGCACGTCATCGCCGAGGCGCCGGGCCTGGTCGTCGTCGACGAGGCCTACGGGCAGTTCGCGCCGGCGTCGGCCACCAGGTTCCGCGACCGACCGGGCGCGGAGGGCCTGGTCGTGGTCCGGACGTTCTCCAAGACCTGGGCGCTGGCGGCGGCCCGGCTCGGCTACCTGCTCGCCGACCCGGCGGTCGTCGAGGCGTGCCAGGCCGTGGCCCTCCCGTACCATTTGTCCGCGTACACCCAGGCGGCCGGGCTGGCCGCGCTGGAGTTCGGGGCCGAGATGGAGGAGCGGGTGGCGCTGGTGAGCGAAGAACGGGGCCGGGTGGCTGCCGCCCTCGGCGAGCTGGCCGTCGAGACCTGGCCGTCGGATGCCAACTTCATCCTGTTCCGCCCGTTGACCCACCCGGCCCCGGCCGTCTGGCAGGGCCTGGTCGACCGGTCGATCCTGATCCGGGACGTCTCGGGACGCCCCGAGCTGGCCGACTGCCTCCGGGTCACCATCGGCACCACGGCCGAGAACGACCGGTTCCTGTGCGCGCTCGAGGAGTGTCTGCGATGAGCGATCCCCGTCAAGCAACGGTCACCAGATCGACCAAGGAGACCACCGTCACGGTGACCCTGGTGGTCGACGGGACCGGCCAGGTGGCGGTGTCGACCGGCCTGCCGTTCTTCAACCACATGCTCGAGCAGCTCGGCCGGCACGGCGGTTTCGACCTGGCCGTCGACGCCAGGGGCGACCTCGAGGTCGACGCGCACCACAGCGTGGAGGATGTCGGGATCGTGATCGGCCAGGCGTTGGCCGAGGCGCTCGGGCCCAAGGTCGGCGTCCGCCGGTTCGCCTCGGCGCTCATCCCCCTCGACGAGGCGCTGGTCGAGGTGGCCGTCGACCTGTCCGGCCGGCCCTTCCTCGCCTACGCGGTCCCGTTCGCGCCGGACACGCCCGGGCTCGGCTCGCCGCCGTTCGACCCCCAGCTGGCCGAGGAGTTCTGGCGCGCCTTTTCGACCGCGGCCGGGATCACCATGCACGTCGGCCTGCGTCAGGGCCGCAACACCCATCACGTGCTCGAGGCGTCGTTCAAGGGGGTCGCACGGGCGTTGCGCGACGCCGCACGGGTGGAGGGAGGCGGCATCCCCTCGACCAAGGGCTCCTTGTGAGCGCAGGGACGATCGCCGTCCTCGACTACGGCATCGGCAACCTGGCCTCGGCGCAGCGCGCCCTCGTCCACCTGGGCGCCGACGCGCGGCTGGTCCAGGAGGCGGGCGACGCCGATGGTGCGGCGGGCGTGGTGCTCCCGGGTGTGGGCGCGTTCGGCCGGTGCGCCGAGGCGCTCGCGGAAAGCGGCCTCGACAAGGTGGCGCGCCACGCGTTGGACAACGGGGTCCCGTTCCTCGGCATCTGCGTCGGTTTCCAACTTCTCTACGAGGGCTCCGAGGAGAACCCCGGCACCGCGGGCCTCGGTGCCATTCCCGGCACCGTCGGGAGGTTGCCGGCGGGGGAGAAGTGTCCCCAGATCCAGTGGAACCCGCTCCGCGCCGTGGGTGCTCGACCGTCGGGGATCCTGGCCGGGCTGCCCGCGGACCCGTGGATGTACTTCGTGCATTCCTTCGTCCCGCCGATCGGACCCGACACGGTGGCCACCTGTGACTACGGCGGCGACATCAATGCGGCCATCGAGCGCGACCACATCTGGGGGACCCAGTTCCACCCGGAGAAGTCGGGCACCCTCGGCCTCGCCGTGCTGGCCAACTTCGTCGAGCGGACCGGCTCGCGCCGCGTTGGCGATGGCCGCTGATGGAGCGCTGTCGATCCGGAACTTGTCTAGGTTTACTCGAACCTTTCTGACTGTCTTTTGAACTGCCTGGACAAAACGTCTATGGCTCGCCCGCCCCACCGTCGCACACACAGAACTCGTTTCCTTCGGGATCGTCCATGACGATCCATCGACTCCCATGTTCGGCCTCAACGCCTTTGCCAGTGCGCCTGCCGCCCAGCTGTTCGAGCCGGCCGGCGAGACTTTCGATATCCGCCACCTCGATATCCATATGCATCCGGTTCTTGGCGGTCTTTTTCTCATCGACTCGTTGAAGTAGCAACTTCGGCCCTGGTCGGGCATCGGGCACGAGAACGACGTAGTTCCCGACTGACCCGAGCGACACGTAGTCCAGTGCCGCCGCCCAGAACGGCGCCAGTGCCTTAGGGTCGTGGCAGTCGAGCACTAGGCCAAGTCCCGGTTTCACAGCCATAGAGTCGCCCGTCACCATCTTGCAACTCACCGAGCCCTGGCGGCGATCCAGGTGAACCGCTGTGTCGCTCCCGCTGGAGTGACATGTTCTTCTCGTCGCTCGTCGACTACCTCGAAACCGACACCCAAGACCTTGGCCAACTGGGTGGAGGAGTAACGAGCGACCGGCAGACCCGAACAGAACTCAGGCCCATCCGAAGCGAACGTGGCCATAATGACACCGCCGCCTGGAAGGAGGGCCGATCGAAGCACTTCGAGATAGAGCTCCTGGTCACTCTCTTGGACGAGGAAATGGAACACCGCTCGGTCGTGCCACAGTTCGAATCGACGCTGTGGGCTCCATGCCAGGAGATCCTCATGCAGCAAGGACACCGGGGCGCTGCCCAGGCGTTGACCCACCGTCTCCAAAGCCAGCTTTGAGACGTCGAGCACCGATAGGTCGCGAAAACCACGCGCAACCAGCGCGTCGACGAACAACGAGGCGCCGCCACCGATGTCGATAACTGCTGCATCTTCGGAAACTTTGAGCAGCTCGACCAGCTCGATGGAGATTTTCGGCGTGGGCTGATACCAGCTGACACCGGTGGAGCCACGACCCTCATAGGCGGCGTCCCAGTGCTGCATCCGATCAGCCCCGGGTGTGGAGGACTCTTCCATGCTCGAAGATTACAGACGCTTCAAGTCGGTTTGATGGCGACACGCTGGTACACGTAGTTCCACGGTTTGAGCCCCTTTGGGCACTTGAGCCAATCACTATTCAGCACAGACATTTCGAGGCCTACAGCGCGAGTGGACGAGGATTCGGGCACAGGTGTCGCCCACCGACCCGAGGTGCCTTCGGGGGTGATTCGTCATCGACGATTCCTCCGAGATGCCGCAGCGGGTATCTACGGCTACTCGTCGGCTCGGTGGTGTGCCGTCGAAGCGTGCGGGTCAGTTTCAAGGAGTGCTGGGTCGACGTGAATGATTGCGTCGGAGAGATTCGGCAATTGGTGCAGCAGGGAATGATGCGCTGCCTCGGAGATCTCATGTGCGGTCGCTACTGACGAGCTTCCATCGACGCTGAGTCGCACCTGGGCCAAGAGCCGGTGCCCCGCCCAGCGGGCTCTTACCTCGGTTACCTCAACCACTCCGTCGACGGCCGCCACCGACTCGGCGATGCGCTCGACGACTACCGGATCGACGGCATCGAGAAGGCGCTGCCCGACGCTCAGGACCGCCTGGTAACCGACGATCAACAGGGCGAGCGTGATGAGCAAGGCAACGACTGCATCCGCCCAATGCAGTCCGAAGGTCACAGCGATCGCCCCCACCAGGACGAGCAGCGAAGTCACGCCATCGGTTCGCGCATGGATGCCGTCGGCTTCCAATGCCGCGGACCCAATCCGGCGCCCTACCCTGATGCGGTATTGCGCGACGACCTCATTTCCCACCGCGCCGACGACTGCGGCCGCCATAACGAAACCCAGGTGCGTGACCTTCTCGGGATGCAGCAGCCGATCGATCGCTTCGTATCCTGCCAAACCCGCCGAGGCTGCAATCAGCGCGACGACGGCCACGCCGGCCAGGTCTTCGGCGTTGCCGTACCCGTAGGTAAAGCGAGACGTCGGAGGTCGGCGTCCGAGTCGAAAAGCGAGCCAAAGAGGCAAGGCGGTCAAGCCATCAGCTGCGTTGTGCAGCGTGTCGCTCAGTAGTGCGACCGAACCGCTCGCTGCCGCCACAAGAGCCTGTGCACCGGCAACAACAAGAAGGATGGCGAGTGACACGGCGACGGCCCGAATGCCATCTCGACTTCCTTCCAGTGCCTGGTCAAGCGAATCTTTGGCGTCGTGTGAGTGCGGAGCTAGCAGGTGACGCAAGGAGGCCATGAGTCCGTGGTGCTCGTGGTCGGGACGGTGCTCATCGTGATGATTGTCGTGGTCGTGGTCCTCATGGCTGTGCAATCTGCCCAGCTCTGCCATGCCCAAAGTCTCACCGGTGCCCGTCCGTTGTGCATCTCTCGAACGGATCGCAGGAGCGTTACCTGCGCACTTACACCTGCCCCGTTCGTTGGGTCGCGTCGGAGACAAGCCTGGTCGACACGCAGAGACCGTACGCCCAGCATTCATGAAGGCCTGGAGCGGAGATCAGGCCGCGGAACGGACCGTCCTAAACCTGGGTTGTCTGGGATGAATGGTCCGAGATGATGAATGGTCCGAGATAGCGACTTCACTCGACGGCGTGGCCGCGACCGTCGCCTAGCAGACTGAATGCGACCGGCGGCTCGGCTCTATCGGGTCCGGGCTATGGCTCGGCTACCACCACTGGCTTGGGCGTGGAGAAGACCGTGAGTGCGCCATGGGGCGACCCGCTCTGAAGCTCGGCGCCGCTCGGCGCTCGCCTACGTCGAGCCCTCCAGGCGCTGCTTCAGCGTCGTCACGTTGACAGGCATCTCCCTGCGTGCCTCGCGGCGCACGAGGAGGGGCACGAGGAGCCGACCGATGCCGTGCCCCTCGAAGTCGACGGTGATCGTCAATTGCGCGCTGGTGTCGGAGCGCGGTTCAACCGTGACGTCGACAATGGCCCGGATGGGCCCGTCCACACCGCGGACACCCCACTGATGCGGCGGATCGAAGCGGACGAGCTCAGAGGTCGCCGGCCGGTCGGCGAGGCCGATGCGCCGGGTGGTGATACAGCGGTCCCCGATCTGGAGGGGGCCGACGCTGTCCATCCGTCCGGCGACTACGCCCTTCTGCCACTCCGAGAAGTGACTCGGGTCGGTGGCGTAGGCGAACACCTCCGCGGCCGAGCGGTCGACCTCGATGCTGGCTGTGGTCGGCGGCACTCAGCGATCCCCGGCGACGAGGTCCGCGTAGCGAGCCAGGTAGAGCGGCCAGCCCCCATCGCCATCGACACCTTCGCGAAGCGACTCCCAGCCCGATCCGTGGCGATCCAGGTGACGGTGCTCGAGCTCCAGGCGCGTCCGTTCCGGCGTCTCCGCGACAAACCGGACCTCGACCTCGCTGGCGTTGCTCTCGTCCACCTCGAGCTGCCACCGTGGGCTGATGTCCCAGCTGAAGACGACCCGATCGGGTGGTTCATACGCGAGGACGCGGGCCCATCGGCACTCGCTCCCATCAGTGGCGCGGTCATAGATGTGGCCACCAACCCGTGGCTCAAACCGGGTCTCGGCGATCTCGGCGCCGAGAAGGTTGTGCTCCGGCGGCTTGAAGTCACCGAACCGCTCGACGAAGGTGGCAAATGCACGCTCGATCGACGTGTCGACGACGATCTGGCGACGGACGACGGCATCATCGGCCATGTGTTTATGACTTCTCCTCCGGTAGTTGCTCGACGAGGTCCCGGTAGCCACTCAGCGCCCGATTCCAGAACGTGTCGAGCTGGTCGCGCAGGGCGGCGACCCCGGCTTCGTTGAGGCGGTAGATCCGGCGGGTGCCAACCGCCCGCTCCGCGACGAGCCCGGCGTCCTTCAACACCTTCAGGTGCTGAGACACCGCGGGTCGGCTCACCGGCAGATCGGTGGCGAGCTCGCCGACGGCCTTGGGCCCTTCGGCGAGGCGCAGGACGATCGCTCGCCGGGTTCGGTCCCCCAGCGCTCCCCATACCTCCGCCTCTTGGTAAGTGGCCACGAACAGTAAGTCCACTCTAACGGATGCGCGTTGTCAAAACCCCCCGGCCGGGGCTCTCGGGGGCCGTCCAGACGTCCATGAGCCGCGAAGCGATGCAGCGCAAGCTTGACCACCATCGCTCGGCGGCCGTCGCCCGAGCCTCGGCCTATAGGACGGCTTCCTCGTCGTGCTCGGGCGCCGCCTCCACCATGGCCAAGTCACTGTTCGCGAAAGGTGCCGACTTCGTGGCCGCGACCGTGTTCATCTTCGCCCCGACCAACCTGGCATCGAGCTGGGCATCGTCCTCATCCGCAAAAGCCGCGCCTTGCCAAAATGAATTCTAGGAACTCCGCCAAGGCGCCTACTTGGGTGGGGCTGACGGCGTAGGAAAACGGCTCGATTGCCGGTCGTTGCGAGCCCCGGCTCAGGCGTTGAGCTCCCGGAACATGTGGCTGACTGTCGACTCCTCAGCCGCCTCGTACGGGAACCCGATGACGTTCGTGTCGGGTTCGATGGAGACGGTGTAGGCGCCCTTGGATGCCGTCAGCACATTGCCCGGACCGAATTGCAAGCGGCTGCATCCCACCCAGCCGGCCACATGGAGCTCGGTTCCGGAGATGCCGGCACACGGATCGAGGACGGGCCCCAGCTGGTGCGCCATGACGGTCACCTTGAAGGACTCTCCGAGGCCCGTCCCCCACGCACAGGCGCCCCCGGCGACGTCCGGCTGCGGCGTTCCCGGGCCGATCGCCGTTGCGAAATTCAAGAGGCGCAAGACCTCATTGGAGGTGAGGAGGCCACACACCTCGATGTCGGAGATCGGGGTGGCGCGCTGGGTCGTCGCCGAAAGGTTGTTGGAGGGCATCGAAGACCTCGGCACGAGCGCATACCCGATGGCACCGGTGATCACGGCGGCGACAAACCCGAAGATGGAGACAACGAACAGACGCCGTAGTCCCTTCCGCATGGGTTCACCTCCGAACCGATGTGATGCGAGACCGTCGTAGCACAGAGTCGCCACCTCATGTGCCCAGAAGGCAGCCCGCGCCGACGGGTCCGACCCGGCGCCTGCGCATGGTGTCGGGGGCCGGAGGTTCGGGTCCATCGATATGGTGTCCCGAGCCGGTCAGCGCGAGGGGCAGCACTGGTGGGCCTCCCTGGGGGCGGCCCTAAGCTCATCCGATGGAGCTGTTCTGCGCGATCGACCTGCGCGGCGGTCGGGCCGTCCGGCTGGTCCAGGGCGACTTCGGTCGCGAACAGGGGTTCGGAGACCCGCTGGAGCTGGCCGACCGCTACGTCGCCGACGGGGCCATGCGGCTGCACGTGGTCGACCTCGACGCCGCGCGGACCGGTCAGCCCGTGAACCGGCACGTCGTGCGGGCGATCATCGATCGGGTCCCGGTCCCGGTGCAGGTGGGCGGCGGCGCCCGGAGCGACGACGACGTGGCGGAACTGGTGGCCATCGGGGCCGACCGGGTGGTCATCGGGACGGTCGCGCTGAAGGAGCCCGAGTTGGCCCACCGGTGGCCGGCCCGATTCCCCGGTCACCTCGTGCTCGGGCTCGACTACCGGCGCCGCGACGACGGCGCGCTCGAACCGGCCGCGTCGGGCTGGGTCGAGGGCGGCGGCGTCACGATGTCCGAGGTGCTGGATGCCTGGAGCACCGAGCCGATCGCGGCGATCGTGATGACGTCGATCGATCGCGACGGGACCGGCTTGGGCCCGGACCTCGAAGCGGTGAGCGACGTCCTCGATGCGACCGACCATTCGGTGGTCGCATCGGGCGGTGTTGGTTCTCTCGAGCACCTCGAGGCGCTGGCGTCCCTGCGCTCCCCCGAGCGTGGGCGGGCACCCGACGGCGTCGTCGTCGGGAGGGCGTTGGTCGACGGGTCCTTCGGCGTGCGAGAGGCGGTGGCGGCGTGCGCTCCATCCGGGTGATCCCGTGCCTCGACGTCACCGCCGGCCGTGTGGTGAAGGGTGTGCGGTTCCTCGACCTCGTCGACGCCGGGGACCCGGTCGAGCTGGCGGCTCGCTATGACCTCGAGGGCGCCGACGAGCTCACTTTCCTCGACATCACGGCGTCGCACGAGGAGCGCGACACCATGGTGGAGGTCGTCGCACGCACGGCCGAACAGGTGTTCATCCCGCTCACCGTCGGCGGCGGTGTGCGCAGCGCCGAGGACGGCCGCCGGCTGCTTCGGGCGGGCGCCGAGAAGGTCGGGGTCAACACCGCCGCCATCGACGACCCCGGCGTCATCCGGCGTCTCGCCGACGAGTTCGGGGTCCAGTGCGTGGTGGTCTGTCTGGACGCACGGCGCAGGGAGGACGGCGCGGGCTGGGAGGTCTACACGCACGGCGGTCGTCGGCCGACCGGGATCGACGCGCTCGAGTGGTCGGTACGAGCGGCCGGGCTCGGGGCCGGCGAGCTCATGGTCACCTCCATGGACCGCGACGGCACCCGCGACGGGTACGACCTGGAGCTGACGGCGGCGATCTCGGATTCGGTCGGCGTCCCGGTGATCGCGTCCGGGGGGGTGGGCACGCTCGCCCACCTCGTCGACGGCGCGACGGCCGGGAAGGCCGACGCGGTGCTCGCCGCGTCGATCTTCCACACCGGGCAGCACACGGTGGCGGAGGCTAAGGCATACATGGCCGAGCACGGTGTGGCCGTGCGCCCGATCACCTCGCGCTTCGAGCGCTGAGGTCGCTCGCGAAGGGGAGGGTCATGGAACGGCCCATCGATCTGACATTCGATTGCACCGATGCGCCGGTGATGGCGACCTTTTGGAAACTCGCCCTCGGCTACATCGACGAGCCGGCTCCGGCCCCGTTCGCGACCCGCGGCGAGTGGCTGGCGAGCCACGGGGTGCCGGAGGAGGAGTGGGACACCGGAGCCTGGCTCTGTGACCCCGACGGCATCGGCCCGCGCCTGTCGATCCTGCCGGTCCGAGAGACCAAGGTCGCGAAGAACCGGCTCCACATGGACATTCGGGTGTCGGGCGCGGGGGACGACGACGAGCGTTGGAGAAGGCTGACCGCCTTCGCCGACACGCTGGTCGAAGCGGGAGGCCGGATCATGGTTGCGTTCCCGATGCACCACACGGTGATGGCCGACCCGGAAGGGAACGAGTTTTGCGTTGGGTTCACCGGGATCGATGACGGGCGGCTCGGCACCGGGCGACGGTGAGGATGGCAATCCCCCAACGGCTATTGAGCAAACGGGTACCCGCGGTCGGGCCCCGAGGCGGTTCGAGGGTGAAACGCAGCGACGGATATGCCGTCTTGGCCGGTCAGATGGCCACGTCGAGGCGACGCCTCAGGCCGCCTCGGCCTGCGCGTCGTCCGACTCAGCTTGGTTTCGCGTAGTTGGCCATGCCGGAAAAGTCCAGCACCACACAGGGCTCGTCGCCGATCGTCCAGCCATCATGTCCGGCCGGTATGGACACGACGTCGCCGGCGCCGATCTCAAGCTCGGTCCCGTCATCCATGTGGATGATTTGGCGGCCTGAGACCACGTAGCCGAAGTGGGCGGCCTGGCAGCTGTCACCGCCGACGATCGGCTTGACATGGTCCGACCACCGCCAACCCGGCTCAAAGGTCGCGCGGCCCACGACGCCGCCGCCGATATTGAGGATTTCTACGCCCCCGTTGCTTTGAAACGGCCGCGTATCGTCGGGTTGGTCGAATCGCTTTCGCTCGACTCCAGCCATGCATGCCTCCTCATAGTGGGCGAACCTGCTGACGCGTTTCTTAGTCCCATCGCCCAACGTTCGCAACCGATTTAGTCACCCCACGCTGGAGAGACAAGTGGGAGAGAGTGGAAACGAGCAGCCGTTCCGACGGCGCACCCCGAGCCGCTTGACCTGTTCTCGACCGGGGTGCAGCATCGTCTCTGTGCCACACACCATCGCCAATCACATCACGGTCGAGTACGAGATCATCGGGGACATCGCCGATCCGGCGCTCCTCCTCGTGATGGGCCTCGGGGGTCAGCTCATCGGCTGGCCCGACGCCTTCTGCGCGCAGCTGGCCGACCACGGCTTCGCCGTCGTCCGCTACGACAACCGCGACGTCGGCCTGAGCCAGAAGTTCGAGGAAGCCGGCATCCCGGACGTCGCTGCGATCTTGGGTGCCCTCGGCGGCGGTGACACGGTGTCGCCGCCCTACACGCTCGGTGACATGGCCGACGATGGCATCGCGCTGATCGAGGGGCTCGGCCTTTCGCCTGCCCACATCGTCGGGGCGTCGATGGGCGGGATGATCGTCCAGGAGATGGTGATCCGGCACCCCGATGCGGTGCGCTCTCTGTGCTCGATCATGTCGACCACCGGCGACACCTCGGTCGGCCAACCGACGCCCGAGGCCCTGGCGGTACTTCTCCAGCCGCCGCCCGCCACCCGGGCCGAGGTCATCGAGGCCAGCGTGCGCGGATCTCGGGTCATCGGTTCGCCGCGATACCCGACCGACGAGGCTGACCTTCGGGCCGGCGCGGCGGTCGCCTACGACCGCTCCTACTATCCGCAAGGCCCGGCTCGGCAAATCGCAGCCATCCTCGCCGCCCAGGACCGGACCACCGCCCTCGGCGAGGTGGATGTGCCAACCCTCGTGATTCACGGCGATGCCGACCCGCTCGTCACGCCGACGGGTGGGGAGGCCACCGCCAAGGCCGTGCCGGGTGCCGAACTCTTGATCATCGAAGGGCTGGGCCACGACCTGCCCGAGGTGCTCTGGCCCCAGGTGATCGGCGCCATCGTCACCAACGCCAAACGGGCTCTCTGAGCGGGTGTGCAACCGGGGTGGGATCTCCGGTTGAGGCCAGTTGGGGATGCGGTACGTTGCCCCTATGGGACCATCGGAGGTGAACGGCCCGGGAGACTCGAAGCAGCCGATCACCGTCCTGTTCGACCGCGTGCTCGTGCAGGTGACGCAGTCCGATGGGGAACGCCGGTCGCGGGCGGGCATCCTCATCCCCGCGACCGCACAGGTGTCGAGGCGGCTGGTCTGGGCCGAGACCGTCGCCGTCGGCCCCCACGTCCGGGCCGTGAAGATCGGCGACAAGGTCCTGTTCAACCCCGAGGACCGTTTCGAGGTCGAGGTTCAGGGCGACGAGTTCGTGATCCTGCGGGAGCGGGACATCCACGCGGTGGCGTCCGAACGCAACGACAGCGGGACCGGGTTGTATCTGTGAGCGCGACCCAGGGCCACCGGTCATCGGGCCGATCGGAGCTCCCATGGCCGAGGCCGCGCGCCGGCTCGGCCATCTTCGCTTGAGCGTCGCGGTCGGCGAGGAGCCGAACGCCGGCGCCGCCGACGCGCCCGGAGGCTTGCCGTTTTCGCCCACACTCGGCGAGTTCCGACTCCTGGCCGGTGACCACCGCATGCTCCCGGTCTGGAGTGAGGTCGTTGCCGACACCCTCACGCCGGTGGCGGCCTTCTTGAACGTGGTCGGCGACGGGCCCGGGTTCCTCCTCGAGTCGGTTGAGGGAGGGGAGCGCTGGGGCCGCTTCAGCTTCGTCGGAAGGGCCCCCCTGGCGACGCTCGTCGCACGAGGGATCGACGTGACCGCGTCCGGCCCGCTGGCCGTGCCGCTCGGCGACGGAGGGGTGCTGGCCGCTCTCGAGGCGCTGCTCGACACCTACCGCTCGCCGGCCATCGAGGGCCTGCCGCCGTTGTTCGCCGGTGTGGTCGGCTACCTCGGCTACGACGTCGTGCGCGAGGTGGAGCACCTGCCCAACGTGCCGACCGACGACCAGGGGTTCCCGGACGCCGGCCTGGCCGTCATCGGCCAGCTCTGCGCGTTCGACCACTGGCGTCAGCGCATCGTGCTGGTCGACAACGTGGTGACCGACCCGGCCTGGACATCTGCTGAAACCGAGGATGCCTATCGAAACGCCTGCCGACGCGTCGAACAGTTGGCCGCCGATTGCATGCGACCGACGGCGTCGTTCCCGATCGCGCCACCCGACGGCCAGGCGCCGGTCGAGGACATCGGGCGAACGATGACGAGCCGGCGGTTCCAGGACGCCGTCGCGGTGGCCAAGGAGCACATCGAGGCGGGCGACATCTTCCAGGTCGTGCTGTCGCAGCGCTACGACGTCGAGCTCGGGGCCGACCCCTTCGAGGTCTACCGGTGCCTTCGACTCCTCAACCCGAGCCCGTATCTGTACTTCTTGCGGTTCGACGAGGTGACCGTGGTGGGGTCCTCGCCCGAGCCGATGGTGCGCCTGCGCGACGGGGTGGTCATCTCCCGGCCGATCGCGGGGTCCCGGCCCCGGGGCCGCACGGCGAGCGAGGACGAGCTGGCCGCCGGGCAACTGATCGAGGACCCGAAGGAGCTGGCCGAACACGTCATGCTCGTCGACCTGGCCCGCAACGACGTCGGACGGGTGGTCGAGTTCGGGACCGAGAAGGTCGACGAGTTCATGACCGTCGAGCGCTACAGCCACATCATGCACCTGACCTCGCAGGTGACCGGGACGCTGCGCGCGGACCGGGGCCCGATCGACGTGCTGCGGGCGACGCTGCCCGCGGGGACCCTCTCGGGCGCCCCGAAGGTCAGGGCGATGGAGATCATCGACGAGCTCGAGCCGACCAAGCGGGGCATCTACGGCGGCGTGATCGGCTATCTCGACTTCTCGGGCAACCTCGACACGGCGATCGCGATCCGCACGATGATCATCGGCCCCGACGGGCGCGCCTCGGTGCAGGCGGGCGCCGGCATCGTCGCCGACAGCGATCCCGAGACCGAGGACGCCGAGTGCATGCACAAGGCGGCCGCGCTGCTGGCCGCGCTGGCTGCGGCCCGGCACATGGCCCGGGCCCGACGGGCCCGAGCGCCGTCATGACCGGCACCCTCGACGAGGACTACCGCCGGCTGCGCACCGAGGTTGCCGCGTACCACCTCGCCCGTGATGTCGTCCGCGTCGAGGGCCCCGACGCGGCCTCGTATCTCCAGGGCCAGTGCAGCCAGGATCTCGACCCGCTC
>PMOQ01000034.1:109033-111315 GCA_003161255.1 Acidimicrobiaceae bacterium
GCCGGCTTCGGGGGCGTCGTCCTCGAGCGGCTGGCCCGCTTCAAGCTCCGGTCGCGCTTCGAGCTCAGCGAGATCGACTGGTCGTGTGTGGCCTTGCGGGGCCCGAAGGCAGCCACGGTCGCCGGCCTGGCCGCCCCGGTTGTGGCCCCGTTCGCCTGGAACGGGTTGGAAGGGGTCGACCTGCTCGGCCCGACGGGGTCCATCGAGGTGCCCGACGATGTGCGCTGGTGCTCGGACGAGGCGTGGGAGGCGACCCGGATCGAGTCCGGGATCCCGGCGATGGGCCGCGAGCTCACCGACGGGGTGATCCCGGCCGAGACCGGGACGGTGGAGCGGGCCGTCAGCTTCACCAAGGGGTGCTTCACCGGCCAGGAGCTCGTGGCCCGCATCGACTCACGCGGTGCCGCCGTGCCCCACCGCCTGGCCGGGTTGGTGCTGGCCGGGGAGATCGACCCGGCCGAGCTCGTGGACGCCGAGCTCGCCGTGCCGGCGAAGGAGAAGCCGGTGGGACGGGTGACGTCCGCGTCCTGGTGCCCGGGGGTGGGCGCGGTGTGCGCACTCGCATACGTGCACCGAAGTGTGGACGCCGGGGCCGACGTCGGCGTGCGCCGTGCCGGCGGGGGCCCGGGCGAGGTGCTGGCCGCGTCGGTGCGGCCGCTGCCGTTGGTCTGAGCGGGCGCTGCCCCCGAAACGCCCCCGGCACGCGGCGGTAGCGTGGGGTCATGATCAGCGACGCCGCCAAGCAGTTTCACGAGCTCCTCGCCGCAGTCCCGATCGTCGAGACGACGCCGACGACGGAGTCGGTCATCGCCTCCCGAGCCGACAGTGCGGCCTGGGCCATCGCCACCGGCGAACCCGAGGGTGTCACCTACGAGCCTGTCGATGCCGACGGCGTCGCGGCCGAGTGGACCACCCCGGCGGGTGCGGACCCCGATCGAGTGTTGCTGTATCTCCACGGGGGCGGCTACACGGTCGGGTCGATCGCCTCGCACCGCAAGCTGGTCGGCCACCTGGCCAAGGCGGCCGGGATGCGCGGACTGTCGGTCGACTACCGGCTGGCCCCCGAGAACCCGTTCCCGGCCGGCCTGGACGATGCCGTGACGGTCTTCGCGTGGCTGCTCAACCAGGGGATCGCGGCCGGGCACATCGGGATCGGCGGCGACTCCGCCGGGGGCGGCCTGGCCATGGCCACGGCCCTCGCACTGCCCGAGCGCGGGCTGCCCGCGCCGGGGGGCCTCGTCCTCCTGTCGCCGTGGACGGACCTCGCGACGACGGGCGACTCCATCACGTCCAACGTCGGCAAGGATCTCTTGTTGCGCCGGGTCGAGGGGGACACGCCGAGCATCGGCTGGTACGCCGGCGACAACGACGTCAAGAACCCGCTGATATCCCCGCTGTACGCCGACTTCGCCGGCTTCCCGCCCTTCATCGTCCACGTCGGCGGCTCCGAGCTCCTCCTCGACGACTCGACGCGGGTCGCCGAGCGGGCGTCCGCCGCCGGATGTGACGTCACCATCGAGGTGTGGCCGGAGATGCAGCACGTCTTCCAGATCGCGGCCGGCAACGTGCCCGAGTCCGACTCCTCGGTCGACAAGCTGGGTTCCTGGCTGTCGGGCCACCTGTCCGACTGAACTCGAGGAGGCGGAGGCGGTCCGCCGGAGCCGCACCCTTCGGGGGCCGAAGCGGTGCCCCAACTACGCTGGTCCGGCAATGCCGAACTATCTGTCCGAGATCGTGGCAGCCCATCGGGTTGCCGCCGACTCGGATGAGCGCGACGTCGACGAGCTGATCGACGAAGCGGTCCGTCTACCCCCGACCCTCGGGTTTGCCGAGGCCCTGGCGGCCCGGTCGGCCCACGGTTTGGCCGTGATCGCGGAGATCAAGCGGCGCTCGCCGTCGAAGGGCGACCTCGACCTCGACCTCGATCCGGCCGATCTCGCCCGTGACTACGCCGCCGGCGGGGCCACCTGCCTGTCGGTGCTCACCGACGGCCCCAACTTCGGAGGCTCGAGCGACGACCTGGTGGCGGCGAAGGCGGCCAGCGGGCTCCCGGTGCTGCGCAAGGACTTCACGGTCAGCCGGGCCGACGTGTGCGACGCCCGCCTCATGGGGGCCGACGCGGTGCTCCTGATCGTGGCGGCCCTCGACGACGGTGAGCTGATCGAGATGCTCGGGCTGTCGGCCGTGCTTGGGCTCTCGGCGCTGGTCGAGGTCCACGACGACGCGGAGCTGGACCGGGCCATCACCGCCGGGGCGCGGTTCGTCGGGGTCAACCAGCGGGA
>PMOQ01000034.1:111323-114324 GCA_003161255.1 Acidimicrobiaceae bacterium
GCTCCCGGCCCACGTCGTGGCGGTGGCCGAGTCCGGCGTGCGCGACGCGGTCGACGCCGCCCGGCTGGCCACTGCCGGTTACCAGGCCGTGCTGGTCGGTGAGACCCTGGTCCGGGCGCCCGATCGGACGCTGGCGGTCAAGGCCATGGACGGCCACCCGGTCGGCGCGCGCAGCGGTGCGGGGCCCATACCGGGCCCATGGGTCGCGGGAAGGAAGAACGGACCGTGGACGGCCATCCGATCGGTCCGCCGGAACCTCCGAGTGCGCTGGGGCCGTCATGGCGGCTGAGCCGGTCATCAAGATCTGCGGGATCACGACCGAGGCCGACGCCCTGTTGGCGGTCGGGTTGGGGGCGGACGCGCTCGGGTTCATCCTGGCCCCCTCACCGAGACAGATGACGGCCGGCGCCGTCTCGGACATCGTGAAGCGCCTGCCGGCGGAGGTGTTGACCGTCGGCGTGTTCCGCGACGAGTCGGCGCGCCGGGTGGTCGAGATCGCCAACACCGTCGGGCTGGGCGCGGTGCAGCTGCACGGGCACGAGTCGATCGAGGACACCCAGTGGGTCGCGGCGCGGGTTCCGTGCACGATCAAGGCGTTCAGCGCCGGCGACCCGGCGATCACCCGGTTCGAGGAGTTCGGTTGCGCCTACCTCCTGATCGACGGCACCAGCCCCGGCTCGGGCGAGGTGTTCGACTGGCGGCTCGCCGAAGGGGTGGTCGACCACGGTCGGTTGTTCGTCTCGGGTGGCCTCAACTCCGCCAACGTCGCCGACGCGGTCGTCCGGCTGCACCCGCACGGGGTTGACGTGGCGACGGGCGTCGAGCGCGCGCCGGGGGAGAAGGACCCGGCCAAGCTGGCCGCGTTCGTCGCGGCGGTCCGTCGGGGCGCCGCCCTGGTGGCGGCCCAGCATCCCGGGGCGGGCGGCGATGACGACGCGGACGGCGCCCCCTACGACTGGCTGACCGACCGGTGAGCGGGGATGCGACCAACGACACAGCGGGCGGTTCGATGATGGGCGACCCGGGGCCCGACGGCCGCTACGGGGAGTTCGGCGGCCGGTTCGTCCCCGAGTCGCTCGTCCCGGCGTGCCTCGAGCTCGAGGAGGCGTTCCGCAGCGCGTGGGCCGATCCGGCCTTCCGGGCCCGCCTGGACGACCTCTTGGCCCGGTTCGGCGGCCGCCCGACGCCGGTCACGGAGTGCCACCGCCTGGGCGAGCGCCTGGGCATCCGCCTCCTCTTGAAACGGGAGGACCTCGCGCACACCGGGTCCCACAAGCTCAACAACGTGGTCGGCCAGGCCCTGCTCACCGAGCGGATGGGCAAGCACCGGATGATCGCCGAGACCGGCGCGGGCCAGCACGGGGTGGCGGCCGCGACCGCGGCGGCCCTGCTCGGCCTCGACTGCACCGTGTTCATGGGCGAGGTCGACACCGAGCGTCAGGCGCTGAACGTGTTCCGGATGGAGCTGCTCGGCGCCCAGGTGAAGACGGTGCGCACGGGGAGCCGGACGCTCAAGGACGCGGTGAACGAGGCGCTGCGCGAATGGGTGGCGACGGTGGAGGACACCCACTACTGCCTGGGTTCGGTGATGGGCCCGCACCCGTTCCCCTACATGGTGCGCGAGCTGCAACGGGTCGTCGGGACCGAGGCCCACGCCCAATCGCTCGAGATCTTGGGAGCGGTGCCCGACGTCGTGGTCGCCTGTGTCGGCGGCGGGTCCAACGCCGCCGGGACCTTCACCGGGTTCGTTGACACCGGCGCCCGCCTCGTCGGCGTGGAGGCGGCGGGCGGCGCCGCGGCCACCAACGGGATCCCCGGCATCCTCCACGGGATGCGGTCGCGCTTGCTCCAGGACGAGGACGGCCAGATCCGCGAGGCTGAGTCGATCTCGGCCGGGCTCGACTACCCGGGCATCGGGCCCGAGCATGCCCACCTCGGATCGATCGGGCGGGCCGAGTACGCGCGGGCGACCGACGACGAGGTGCTGGACGCCTTTTCGGTCCTCGCCCGGACCGAGGGCATCATCGCGGCCCTCGAGCCGTGCCACGCGCTGGCGTGGGTGATCGCCGAGGCCGGCCGGAGCATCGCTGCGGGCTCGACGGTGCTGGTGACGCTCTCGGGGCGGGGCGACAAGGACGTGGCCCAGGTGCGCGACCTGCTCGCGCAACGAGCCGGGCGCTGACGATGGCGGCCACCTCGGTCACGGCCCGTCCGGGCGGGTTGGAGTCGGCCCTGCGGGCTCGGCGGGCCGGCGGCGCCAAGCTCCTCATCCCCTACGTGATGGCCGGGATGACCGACGACTGGATCGAGGTGCTCCAGGCGATCGCGTCGGCGGGCGCCGACGCGATCGAGGTCGGCCTGCCGTTCTCCGACCCGATGATCGACGGGCCGGTCGTCCAGGCCGCCGGGCTGGCCGCGTTCGAGCGGCACCCGACGATCCAGGGACTGCTGGACCGGCTGGCCACCGCGCAGCTGGGCATCCCGATCGCGATCATGACCTATTACAACCTCGTCTTCCGGTTCGGCCACCGCCGCTTCGCGGCGGCGCTCACCGCGGCCGGGGTCAGTGCTGCGATCGTGCCCGATCTCTCCCTCGAAGAGCTGGATCCGTGGGCGGCCGCGGCCGACGCCGGGGGGATCGAGACGGTGCTGATGGTGGCGCCGTCCACGCCGCCGGCCCGGGTCGCGTCGATCGCGGCCCGGTCCCGGGGCTTCCTCTACGCGATCACCCGCATGGGGGTGACCGGGGAGCGCACCGCGTTGGGCGACGCCGCCAAGGGGGTCGTGGAACGGGCCCGGGCGGTGAGCGACCTGCCGATCTGCGCCGGCATCGGGATCTCGACCCCCGACCAGGCCCGCGAGGTCTGCGAGGTCGCCGATGGGGTGGTGGTGGGCTCGGCCCTGGTTCGTCGGCTGCTCGACGGCGCCGGCCCCGAGGGGGCGGCCGAGTTCGTGCGCGAGCTCCGGGGGGCGCTGGGCGGCTAGGAGACTGTTGAACAAT
>PMOQ01000015.1:0-39176 GCA_003161255.1 Acidimicrobiaceae bacterium
ATCGTCCAGTTCACACCCCCAGGCTCGGGGACCTCGGTCACGTTCGGCAAGGGACTCACCTCGGCCGCGCCCGGCTCGGCCGAGGCCGCGCTCATCGTCTCCGACATCGAGGCGGCCCATGACGGTCTCGTCGCCCGTGGCATCGACGTGAGTGACGTGTGGCACGGCCCGCCGTTCCCCCCCGAGGCGCGCCAACCCGGCTCCGACCCCGAGCGCAACAGCTACGGGTCTTTTTGCTCCTTCATCGATCCCGACGGCAACACGTGGCTCGTCCAAGAAGTCACCACGCGGCTCCCGGGCAGGGTCGACCCCACGGAAACAGCATTCGCGTCCGCGGAAGACCTGGAGAATGCGCTTTGGCGTGCCGAAGCCGCCCATGTCGAGCACCAGAAGCGCACGGGGCGGTCACACCTTTTTCACCGGTCGAGCGAAGACGACACCTGGCCCGCCTGGTATGCCTCCTACATGGTGGCGGAGCAAGCCGGCAGTGATCTGCCGGCGTAACTGGTCTCGCGCCCACCGGCGGGTTTCGCAGCTGCGCGGCACCGGTCGAACGACGGTCCTTGGCCTCTATCGCGCCGGCAGCAAGGCGGAACATAAAGGACTCTTGGGCGCTCTGCCGGTGAACAAATCGATGCGTACGTCAATCACGCCGCTTGTTTGGCATCCGAAGGCCCGGTGAGGATCCGAGCGACCGCCCAAGTGATTCGGTTACAACGCGCTGGACCACGACACCGAACGGCCCCATAGGAGACCACGATGACAAATCGGCTTCCCGAACCTTGCCTGACGAAGATCCTCCGTTTGGAAGCGAGCCTGGGCAATGCCGTCGATGTCGGGAACCTGGCACAGGGGCGACGGCGAATCGTCCCCCTGACCGGTGGCACATTCGCCGGACCCGAACTGAACGGCACACTCCTCCCGGGGGCGAGCGCTGATTGGCAGATCGTTCTGCCAGACGGCACAACGCTCGGAGACATCCGCTACACACTGCAGACCGATCACGGTGATTTGCTGTATGTCCGTTCGCAAGGAGTGCGCCACGGCAGAGTGGAGATTCTCGCTCGCCTCGGTCGCGGTGAGGAGGTCGACGCGAGTGAATACATGTTCCGCACGTCAACGCAGATCGAGACGGCGGCATCCCACTTCGACTGGCTGAACAAGAGTGTGTTCATCAGTGTCGCAGGTCGCCAACTTGAAGGCGTGATCTACGAGATCTACCTCGTCGGATGAGTTCGGCGCCGTGGCGGCCGTTCGACCTCGAGCGAGAGCACGCCGCGCACGGCAAGGTGCGACAGCGAGTACTTGTCGGCGACCCGAGACGGGCCGTGCTTTTGGCGCAGCTAGGTGGACGCGACCCACCACTCGAATCGGTCTGGGTGCTCAGAGATCCAGCGCTCTGCCGCCTGGTCCGGCGAGGTGTGTTCGATATGGATCACACAATCCATGTCCGTCACATCGTCGACCGATAGGGACATGCGGTCCAAGGCGGCAAGCGTCTGTTCCGGCAGTCGCTCCTTGATGCCGATGTGGGCGGCAAGCGTTGCCGTGTTTGGACCGCGGAGGACCTCTTGGGGGTCGGCGAGCACTCGCAGGTCGAACTTCTTGTTCAGCCAGCAGGGGCGCCACAGGGGCAGGACGACGGGTGAGCAGGTATCGAGGGCCTCGAGGAGTGAGGCCTCCCAATCGTCGAACACCGGGGGTGACCGTGAAGCCAACGTCGCTCAGACCGTACCGCCGCAGTGCTTCCTGGCTGGCGGTGGTGATGGTGGCGTCCAGGCTCAGCCCGCGGATGTTCTTCGGGAACATGGCGGCCACCTCCGGGTCAGCCAGGTCGGCGATGTCGGCGACGCAGCGGTCGACGTAGCCGGGGATGGCCCAGAAAAAGCGGGCGTCGTCGAATATGGAGGCGAGCGCTTCGACACGACCGTCGAGCGCCGCCCACGCTTCGGCATGACCACTCGGCAGCCAGAACGCGACGCAGAGGTCGGCTTCGCCCGAGCCGACCATTCCGTAGGCCTGGGTGTGCGACCCGTCGACTACAGCCACATCGAGGCCGGTGGACCGGAGCACTCGGGCCACGACAGCGGCGGCTGCCTGGTAGAAGGTCTCGTCGATGCGGGCCAGCGTGACTCGGGACAGCGGCTCGGGGGCGGGGCTCACTGCCGTGGACCCGGGACGGTGCAGCGGAGCCGGAACTGGTGGCGAGTCGCGGTGACGAACAGCTCGTCGTTGCATTCGCCTCCCCAGGCGAGGTTGTGTGGTTCGTCGAGCACCGGCAGCGTAACGAGGAGCGTGCCGGGGCTGTCGCCGTCGTGGGTCCCTTCGAGGTCGACAACGAGGACCGATTCGGCCTTCGCCATCGCGCCACGCTACCGGTGCAGTTGGAAGTAAGAACGGTCAGACAGCGTGGAGGTGCCAGGGCGCGAGGCCGGGGTGGCGCTCCCAGTCGAATACGGTGACTGAAAGTTGGCGGCGTCACTGATCCCGGGGTGGGTGGCGTAGAAACGAGGGTCCGCACCATGGGAGATGAAGAAGAGGCCACTCCGACGCTGGACGCAGCAGACATGGCGTTGGCCACACAGCTGGGGGTCCCGCGCCAGGTCCAGGAGGGGGAGTACCTCTACCGGGAGGGCGACGTCGCCTACGACTTCTTCGTCCTGGTCAGCGCTGAGGTCGACATCGTGGTTGCGGTCGATGGTGGCGAGAGAGTCATCGTTCGCCACGGACCCGGCCGGTTTCTGGGCGAGCTGAACATGCTGAGCGGGCTACGGGTCTTCGTCTCGGCGAGGGTCGTCACGGCAGGCGAGGTTGTCGCGGTCGCTCGAGACCGGCTGCGGCAGCTGATGGCGACGAAGCCTGGTCTAGGAGACACGATCCTGGCCGCGTTCGTAGCCCGGCGAGGGTTGCTTATGACGGAAGCCGCGCCGGCCATCCGGGTCATTGGGTCACACTTCTCGCCGGAATCCCTCCGCATTAGGGAGTTCCTCGGCCGGATCCGTGTACCCCACGAGTGGTTGGATGCAGATCGTGACCCCCAGGTGGAAGCTCTGCTGGGGCACTTCGGCATAGCCGCGACGGAGTTGCCCGTTGTCATCGCCACCGGCACCGTGCTGCGCCGGGCCACACCAGGCGATGTGGCGGGCTATCTCGGACTCACGGTCGAGAGCCTGCCGGAGCGATGCTTCGACTTGGTCGTGATCGGAGGCGGCCCCGCCGGTCTGGCAGCGGCCGTCTACGGAGCCTCCGAAGGTTTGCGCACGCTCGGCGTGGAGATGACCGCACCCGGCGGGCAGGCAGGGTGTAGTTCACGGATCGAGAACTACCTGGGGTTTCCCATGGGCGTCTCCGGTGAGGAGCTCACCCAGCGGGCGATCATCCAAGCCGAGAAGTTCGGGGCCACCCTCACCGCGCCCTGCACGGTCGCCTCGCTCGCAAGCCGCGCCGGGTATCTGGTGGCGCGACTGAGCGACGGAAGCGAGGTCGCAGGACGCGCCGTCATCGCGGCAACCGGCGCCTCCTACCGCCGCCTCGAGGCCTCAAGACTGAGCGACTTCGAAGACAACGGTGTGTACTACGCCGCCACCGACATGGAGGTACGCATGTGCGGCCTGTCGCCCGTCGTGGTCGTCGGTGGTGGCAACTCGGCCGGCCAAGCGGCCATCTTTTTGAGCCAGGGCGGGTGCGCGGTCACGCTCGTCATCCGGGGCCCAGATCTCGGCAAGGAGATGTCGCGCTATCTGGTCGAACGAATCGAGGCCGACCCCCACATCACGCTTCGGACACGCACGACCGTCCTAGCGCTGGAGGGGGACGAGACCCTACGAGCCGTGCATCTCAATGGCCCCGACGGCAAGGTCGTCCTCCGATGCGCCGGACTGTTCTCCTTCATAGGAGCGGACCCTTCCTCGGGTTGGCTGAATGGTTGCGCAGCCCTTGATGACCGAGGCTTTGTGGTGACCGACCTCTCGCTGACCCCGGACCAGCTCGGTCAGGGTTGGGAGACGCTCGCCCGGTCGCCGCTGCCGTTCGAGACCAGCCATCCCGGTCTCTTCGCCGTCGGCGACCTGCGATCGGGATCCACCAAGCGAGTTGCGGCTGCCGTGGGTGAGGGTTCGGCTTCGGTGCGATCCGTCCACCAATACCTCACCTTCTGATCACGCCGGGTGCAGGGATCACACACGACGGCCGGTGCTCTTTTCGCTACCGTGGCCGATTCGTAGCGGAGGTGCAAACTTGGCGAACGTCTTCGATCCAGAGGTTCCACCAAGTGGAACTGGTTGTGTCGAGTGTCTCCAGTCCGG
Source organism: Acidimicrobiaceae bacterium (assembly GCA_003161255.1). Lineage (GTDB taxonomy): Bacteria > Actinomycetota > Acidimicrobiia > Acidimicrobiales > RAAP-2 > Palsa-461. The sequence goes on from PMOQ01000015.1 coordinate 4,305, forward strand.
GGGATGGTGGCTCCATCTACGTCGGTGCACGCAGTGCGGCCACATTGGGTGTTGTGACGACTCGCTCAGCAAGCATGCGACGGTGCATGCGAGCTCGACAGGTCACCCGGTCATCTGCAGCTTTGAGCCGGGCGAGGCGTGGTTTTGGGACTATCGCACCAACCAGTACATCGAAGGACCTCGCCTGGCACCACCGCTGCACCATCCGATCGACCAACCTGTACCAGGACCCGCCGGCCATGTTCCGGCCAACTGGCAAGACCTTTTGGTGGAATCGTGACGCGCTGGCTCGCGACCGCTTCGGGGTGAGCTGCATGCGCACGCGCCGTGACCAACGGCATCGTCGGGCCAGTAACCCACGATCGACGCCGCCTCCGCCGCGGTCGGGATGCCCGTCGCCTCAAAGAATGGCTCCCAGTCGCTCGAGGCGAGCACTCGCTGCGTGTTCGGGTCGACTCGTTGTCCCCCGGGTCCGCCTGCGGCTCAGCTGAAAAGGCCGTCAGCCATCGCTTCGGCGACGCCCGCTTCGTCCATGTCGAGCAGCTCCCGGTAGATCTCGAAGTTGTGCTGTCCTGCGTAAGCAGCCGGCGCCATGTAGGGCTCGAGGCTCATGGCGCCCCAGATCGCCGGGTATCGGTCGAACGGCCGAATCCCGAACGTGGCGTGCTCGAAGGTGGACCACATTTCGCGGGACACGAGCTGGGGATCGGCCATCAGGTCACCCGCGTGCTGAATGCGTCCGGCCGGAACTCCGGCCTGCTGGAGCATCTCTTGCCCGACCTCAGCACCGATCGATGCCGCCCAAGCGCCGACGAGCTCGTCAACCTCGTCGATACGGACGCGCCGATCTTCCAACCGCTCGAGACCTGCGGCTTCGATGCCAGTCGCCCGCACCAAGACGGACCACTCGTCGTCGTCCCGGCAGGAGACCGCCAGCCACTCACCGTCGGCGGTCCGGAAGCAGTCGTTCGGGACGATGAGGCCGTAGGGGTCGCGGTTGCCGATCGGCTGCGCCTCTCGATCGTTGTTCAGCATGTCAATGAGCGCCGGTCCGATCAGGTAGCCGCCCGTCTCCATCTGGGAGATGTCGACGTGCTGGCCGAGACCGGTCTCCCGCCGGCTCTGGAGCGCCGCTAGCACGGCGAAGGCGGCAGACAGCCCGACGGCGTGGTCGTTCAACGAGTATCCGGGGCCGAGGTCGCCTCGCCCCGGCGGGTTGGAGAGGTAGGTGAGTCCTGCCAACGCGTGGATGGTGGGCGCGTAGGTGACGAGGCTGGACCACGGGCCCTCGTGGCCGCAACCGGACATCGTCACGTAGACGAGGCGCGGGTTCCACTCGCGCACGGTCTCATAGGAGAGGCCCCAACGGTCCAGGACGCCGGCTGAGAAGTTTTCGAGGAGGACGTCGCTCTGCTCGATCAATTTCGCCATGATCTCGACGGCTCGCTGGTCCTTCATGTTGAGGGTGATCAACCGTTTCGAGCGGTTCCACGCGTAGAAGTACGGGAACTGCGGGTCGTTGACCGTCGTGGCCCGATCGAGCGTCTGGAGCTTCACGATGTCGGCCCCGAGGTCACCCAAGAGGCGCGTGCACATGGGTCCGGCCAAGACGTGGCTGAGGTCGAGCACTCGCAGGCCGCTCAAGGGCTTTTCGAGGGACCCCCCTTCGGGCTGGGTGGTGGGATGGCCCCAGCGCTCCAGCAGTTCGTCAAGGCCAGCATGAGAGCCGGGCGGGCGCGGCGGCTCGTCGGGCGTGCCGAGGAACCGGGCAAGCGGTCCGGGAACGCGGAGCGCGGTGCCCGTCCACTCGACCGGGCGGAAGAAGCCCCGGAACTCGTGTTGGGAATTGTCCGCGACCTGGGCAACGGTTTGGACTTCGGCGAAGGCAATGTGGCGAGCCTGGGCGTCCCAGAACAGCGGCCCAGCCTCCTTCGTGGCCGCGAACGCGGCAATGGTGTCCATGATCAGTCCGAGGTTGCCGAGGAGCTCCTCGGGCGGACGTCCGACCAGCTCGATGGCGGCCGGGAAACCTTCTTCGACCATCCACGCGAGCAACCCGACGGCGTTCGGCGCGAGGGTGATCATCTCCCAGCCGCTCTTGGCGGGGACGACCTTGTAGGCACGGGTCCAATGGAGCGAGCCCTGGCGCTCCGCCACCTTGGGATAGGGGAGCAGGTCGTCGAACCAGTACTGGAAGAACAGTTGTTCCACGGTGGCGGTCACGGCCTCGTGGAGGGAGACGTCGACAAGCTGGCCGGCGCCGGTGATCCGCGCCGCGTGCACGGCCGCGAGGCCACTGATCGCGCTGATGAACCCGGCCGTGTTGAATGCCTGCCGTCCCCACGGTGCGATGGGCTGGTCGGGCAGCCCGCATAGGGACAGCACGCCACCGAGCGCCGACGCCACGAGATCGGTCGTCTGCCATCCGGCGCGCGGACCCGTCCGCCCGAAGGGGGTGAGCGAAACCTGCACCAGGGTTGGGTTGGTCGCAATCAGGTCCGGGTGATCGAGACCGGCCTCGGCTAGCGCGCCCGGGGGTTGGGTCTCGACGATGAGGTCGGCTCGCGAGGCCAGTTCCGCGTAGGCAGCGCGCCCAGACTCTGCGGCGAGGTCGACGTCCACGGGGACTTTGCCACCGTCGTACCACCAGTCGAGCAAGCCGCCGCGGGCAGCCGCGTCGGGCGCCGACATCTCGGGTCCGCGCGTGCCGGCATCGCCGAACCGAATCACTGACGCGCCGGACTCGGCGAGCAGCTTTGTCGCGAAGCGTCCGCTGTCGTCAGTCAGGTCGATCACCCGAAGGCCCTCGAGCGGACCCAATGCCATGCCACCCTCCTCGCTCGGGAAGCTCAGGCTACGCACGGCACAGGAGCGAAGGCGAACGACGCGGTGCCGGTTCGTGGCGCGTGCCCCACCCTGTAGGCGATGAATGAGCGGAACACCATGGGGGAACCGAGGCGCGGCACCCGAATCGGCCAGCTCGGAGACCGGACCCGGCTCCCTCGCTCACGTCACATCGTCATGTTCGGCGGCGTCATACTCGTGACAGACCCACAGGGTCGACCTGACCCACGACTTGAGGAGCGAATCATGAGCGGCGCTTCCACCGAGGGAATCAAGACCGTCCTGGTTCCCGTGTCCGATGTTGGCAAGAGCAAGGCGGTGTATGCCGCGTTGCTCGGCATGGATCCCCAGGCGGATGCCGCCTACTACGTCGGCTTCGATGCCGCCGGACAGCACATCGGGCTGGTGCCGGGCGGTGGACCGCAGGGCATGACGTCGCCGGTGACGTACTGGCACGTGTCGGACATTGAGACGAAGCTGGCCGAGGTGACCGCCGCGGGTGGCACCGTGGCGGAGCAGCCGCGCGATGTCGGTGGTGGCCGCCTGGTGGCCACCTTCACCGATCTTGACGGGAACGTCCTCGGTCTGGTCCAGGATCCGTGAGTAGCGGCGTGCGTTCTGGCTGAGCGCCGCCGCGACCGAGCACGGCTCGAATGCGACGACTGATTGGCCGTTTCGACGTTGGCCGCGATCCCGCGTGGTCATTGTCAGTCGTGGTCCCGAGGCGATGCGTCGGAGTTTGGGCCGGGCCGCTGTAGTTGGAACCAGGTAGTAGCATTTGTATGCTACCTCCAGTAGGATACAAGTATGAAATTGAGCGTCAGCCTGCCAGCCGAGGACGTGGAGTTCTTGGACGCCTACGCGAGCGAGTCGGGGGTTCCCTCGCGCTCGGCGGCACTTCACCGAGCGATCCGCCTTCTCAAGGCCTCACGGCTCGGCGCCGCCTACGAAGCGGCGTGGGGCGAGTGGGGCGAAGGTGGGGACGCCGACGTGTGGGAAAGCACTGTCTCCGACGGCTTGAGCGAGTGAGACGTGGCGAAATCCGCCTGGTGAACCTTGAGCCCGTGAGAGGTTCCGAGGCGAACAAGCGGCGTCCGGCCATCATCGTGAGCAACGACGGCGCGAACGCTACCGCCGAACGACTGGGCAGGGGAGTAGTGACTGTCGTGCCTGTCTCGTCGAACACAACGCGGATCTATCCCTTTCAGGTCCTCCTACGATCGGCCGAGACCGGGCTCGATCGCGATTCAAAGGCTCAGGCAGAGCAGGTTCGTTCAGTCGCCGTTGAGCGCATCGACACGCTTCTCGGCACTTTGCCGCCGGCCTCCATCGCGTCGCTGGACGAAGCACTGAGGCTACATCTCGCTCTGTAAATCACCCGGCGTGTGGACCGATGTCGACGTCCACCCGACGGGGTTCGTATGATCAGGCGGCCTCGGCATGTGAACTCTCTCTTCGCGCGCGGTTTGGCTTCTCCCGTGAGCCGGACGGGTCGGCCGTTGTGGCGCGTGCGCCACTGGGCAAGGTGACGTCTATGGATACCGAGAACCCGGGAGCTCCGCAGGGGCGGGTGAACGCCCCGGCCGGCCGACCGGCCCGATCGGGGACCGCATGGCGTACCAGGGCTCGTTGGCTCGTACATCTCGGCCTTCTGGCTTTCGCCGCGGCGGCGCTCGGGACCCTCCAACTCCTCCACATCCGGAACGCCATCCATGCAGACGTGGGGCTGGTCTTCGCTGGCCTCGTTGTTGTCCACCTGGCCCAGCGCCGTCACCGAATCGCTCGGATGCTCGGCCAGCTCAGGCGCTTTCGCCCGCGGGTCGAGCGTGAGCTTCGTCTCTTGGCGTCGGATGCGATCCTCGCCCTCATCACGCTCAATGTCGTCGTTTCAGGGATCCTCGACTGGGGCCGGGGAACCCCGATCCCCCTCCCATTCCCACGGCCATTCGACAGGTGGCACCTGCTCTCGTCCGTCGTGCTGGTCGTGTACCTCGTCGTCCACGTCTCGCGTCGGTGGAAACGCATCCGACGGTCCACGATCCGATAGCAGGCACCGGCGAACACCGCTCCGTCAGCTCTTTTTCGCGCCCGACGGTGACACGGGACCGATATCGTCCGGGCATGGCGACGCCCGAGCCTGATGCCTACTGCCTCCGGGTGTCGCTGCTCACCGTGGAGCCCGAGATCTGGCGCCGCATGCTGGTGCCGAGTGCAATGACGCTTGGACAACTGCACCGCACCATCCAGGTGGCCATGGGATGGGGGAACCAGCATCTCCACGAGTTCGAGATCGGGGGCGCCTGTTACGGCCCGATGGACGAGGACGCCGACGACGACCTGATCGACGACGCGACCGTGACGCTCGCCGAGGTGGTTACGGCCGGGGACCGTTTCGAGTATCTGTACGACTTTGGTGACGCCTGGGTCCACCAGGTGACGGTGGAGTCCACGACCTCGAACCGTCCCGCGCTGAAGCTCGCGGTCTGCGTGGCCGGTGAGCGCTCCGGCCGCCCCAGGATTGCGGAGGGTCCGGAGGCTATGGGGCGTTGCTCGAGGTGCTGGCGGATCCCGCCAACCCGGAGTACGTCAAAGCGCGCGAGTGGGTGGGCCCCGTCTGCGATACCGACGGGTGTTGCAGTCGGCCGATGCCGATTGTGAAGATCTCGAGGAGCTGGTGCGGTTTGCTCGGAGTTAGACCGGGCCTCTGATCGATCGGGTGCCGGATCGGAGCCAGCTGTTTTGGGGCATGCTTCATTCGATGAGTGGATTGACCATTGCCTATGAAGGTCCTGTTGCCCGTTTCACGCTCTCCCGGCCGGAGCAACTGAACGCGCTCAACGACGAGGTCCGAAGGAGTATTTCCCAGGAACTCACCCTGCTCGAGGAGAAGCCCGAGATCCGTGTCCTTGTGTTTGACGGAGCCGGGAAGGCTTTTTCGTCTGGCGCTGATCTTAAGACCGGCGCGTATGATCACACCGAGGGGGCAAACTGGGCGACGCGGCGACACCACGCGGGTTCGTGGCAGCGACTGCTCGACCAACTCGGTCGACTCCCTCAGGTCACCGTCGCTCGACTGCATGGTTATGTCATCGGTGGGGCCGCCCTTCTCGCCGTTGCCTGTGACATCAGAGTTGCGGCAGACGACGTGGTTGTCCGAATCCCTGAGCTTGCAATTGGTATCCCGTTGACGTGGGCGGGCATACCGCTGCTCATCCGAGAAGTTGGAATGCCTCTGACCAGGGATTGGGTGATGACATGCCGAGACGTCCTCTCTGAGGAGCTCTTGCGGTGCGGCTTCGCGCAGCGAGTGGTGGCCGAATCAAGACTTGACGACGAGGTCTCTGTGGTTCTTGAGCAACTGCTGGCCGTTCCACCGGGCCCACTTGCAATGACTCGAGCCATGACGGCAACTCTCGGTCGTTGCCATCCCGCCATGTCGGCCGGGTGGGCTGACGCGGACCACCTGCAGTGGGCTTTCATGGAGGCCGAATATCGCCAAGCAGCTTCCACTTACACCCAGAAGTTCAGCGGTCAATCTCGTTGATCAGACGGGTGATTGTCCGACGTCGCCAGGAACGGACGGGTTAAGGAGTTCTCACAGGGGAGCCGCAGACGATCAGGTTGCTGCGGCGGCGTATGCGCGAATTCGGCATCGAATGGTCTGCGCACGCGCGATCGCTGCGATTCCGTCGGCGCCATGGCAATCATTGTCACCGGAAGTTCTTGATTTGCGTCGTTCGATCTCAACCCCGGCGAGGCGACCACTTCCATCGGCGCACGGCCACGATGGCCCCGACAACACCCCAGATAGCAACGACGAGGAGGTCGTGCCACGCCCACGGGGACGCACCCTTCTGGGTGTCGAAGGGAGCGAAGACGGCCGAAATGAGGTGGTGCACAGGGAAGTACGACGAGAACCGAGCCAGACCCGACCCGGGCTTGATCGGGAACCACAGACCCGAGAGAAACAGCAGAACGAAGAAGATGATGCTGACGACCGGACCGGCCGCACCTTGATTCGGGACGAGCGTGCTCATGGCCACTCCGAGCGCGGAGAAGCAGAGCATGCCCACGACGATGGCGACGACAAAAGCACCCACGTTGTCGGGAAAGTGGACGCTGAACCCAAGTCTCCCGACGGCGAGGAGAATGACCACCTCGACCGTGGCGATGACCATTGAGCTGAGGACGATGGCGCTGAGCAACGCCCACGTGGGCAGGGGACTGAGTCGGAGTCGCTTGAGAAGGCCCATCTCGCGTCGGTTGACCAGGGTGATGGCCAAAATGTTGAAGCAGGCTGCCATCACGCCGTAGGCGGCAAACCCCGGCACGTAGTACTGAACCAGCCGGATGTTGCCGTAGAACGAAATGCGCGTATTCCCCGCGGTTGCCCCCAGCAGGATGAGGAACACCACCGAGAACCCCACGGTAAACACAGCCCCGACCGGATTGAGCCAGAAGGACAGCTGTTCGTAACGGACCTGCCGGCCCACCAACTTGACGTCGCTGAACCCTTCGAAGGAACCGATGGCAGGACTGGCGCTCATCGCGGGTCTCGCGTCAGCTTGAGGTAGACGTCTTCCAAGGTGACCCGGGCGACCGAGAGTCCCGGTAGACGAAGGTTGCGGTCGAGAGCCCACCCGCTCAACGCATGAAGCACCGGCAGCTCATCCTCGGTCTGGATCTCGACCAGCCCGTCTGACTCTCCGAGGATCGGGACGGGGAGGTCGCTCGCCGAGATCCCCTGGGGCAGAGCGAAACGGATGGTCACGACACCCGAGTCCCGCCCACCGAGGGAGGCCGGGGTCCCGGAGGCCACGATCTGACTGTCGTTGAGTACCGCCACCCGATCGGCCAGTGCTTCCACCTCGTCCATGTAGTGGGTCGTCAGCAGTACCGTCGTGCCCTCAGATGCAAGTTTGCGGATCAGCTCCCAGGAGTCTCGACGACCGGACGGGTCGAGCCCCGTGGTGGGCTCGTCGAGGAAGAGCAGCTCGGGATTGCCCACAATGCCGAGACCCACATCGAGGCGGCGCTGCTGGCCGCCCGAAAGGGTCCTTACCCTGGCATCGGCCTTCTCGGTGAGGCCGACCAGAGCGATGACTTCATCGACCGGTCGGGGTGAAGGGAAAAACCCGGCGTTGCGGGTCAGGACCTGGCGCACCGAGTAGAAGGGCTCGACCGCCAGCTCCTGGAGGACGACGCCGATGCGGGTCCGCAGCCACCGCTGGGTCTGCCGGTTGGCTGGGTCGACACCCAGGGTTTCCACCTCTCCCGCGCTTCGGTCCCGGAAACCCTCGAGGATCTCGATGATGGTGGTTTTGCCAGCCCCGTTCGGGCCGAGGAGGGCAAACACCTCTCCCTGGCTGACGTCGAAACTGACGTCGGCCACCGCCCGCTTGTCGCCGTAGTTCTTGGCGAGGTTCCGCACGCTTATTGCCGCCACGCCGCTCCTCTGATCACGTGGCCAGTCATGGCCACAATGGACCGCTTCCGTTCCGAGCGTCGTGTGATCCCGCGTCGGGAATCCGGTTCGGCTCAGCTGATGTACTGACGCGAACACCCCCGTCGTGATGTGTCAAGACATCCAAGACTGGACGGCTCAGGTGACGCGCTGTTCTCAGGTGTCGTCCGGCCNNGCGGAGCGGTGGTAGCGGGACATCGTCGTGGTCGTTGCCCACGCGAAGTAGTCGTGCAGCACCTGTCTGACCCGCTCGTTGTCACCAAGACCGACGTCGACCAACGCCAGATCGAAACACGCGATCGCTCGACGGTCCATCTCTTCATGTGGACCGTTGCCGCTGTGCATCCGCACCACCGAGGTTTCGTCGCCGTAATCGGTCGAATACGTCGTCGGTCCCTCAAGTGCCTCGGCCCAGTACGCAGCAAGCCGTTCGGTGTGCTCGGGGTGAAAGCCGTGGCTGAACGCGTGGCCCACCACCTCGTCCGCCATGACCCTCGCATGCCACGCGTGAGCCAGACGAAGCAGGCCGACGCCACCACCGGCGGCTTCGTAGACCGTCTGCATGCTTGCGGATCGTATCGAAGGTTCGGGATTTCACCGATGCCCATCGGTGGCCATCGGACCCTGGTTCATCGGCGACAGCGACGGAACGTAACCTGCGTGCAGTGGGTGCCTTGTTGCAATTGGAGGGGCTGCGTCGTTCCTACGGTCCGGTCGTCGCCCTCGACGACCTCTCCTTCGAGGTGCCCTCCGGTCAGGTGGTGGGCTTCCTCGGCCCGAACGGTGCGGGGAAGACCACCACCATGCGGGCCATCTTCGGCCTCACCGACCTCGACGCCGGCGAGGTCACCTGGAACAGCGCCCCCGTCGGGCAGGCCGAGCGGCGCCGGTTCGGGTACATGCCCGAGGAGCGGGGCCTGTATCCCGGGATGCTGGTCGGCGAGCAGGTCGAGTACCTGGGCCGGCTGCACGGCCTGAGCGCGACGACGGCGGCTGACGCCGCTGCCGTCTGGATGGAGCGGCTCGAGATTGGGCAGCGCCGGGACGCCAAGGTGGAGCAGCTTTCGCACGGCAACCAGCAGCGGGTGCAGCTGGCCGCCGCCCTGGTGCACGAGCCGGAGCTGCTGGTCCTGGACGAGCCCCTCTCGGGGCTCGACCCGACCGGGATCGAAGCCATCGGCCGGGTGCTCGTCGACCGGGCTCGGGCCGGGTGCTGCGTCCTCATCAGCAGCCACCAGCTCGACCTCGTCGAGGAGCTCTGCGACCGGGTCACGATCATCGACCACGGCCGGCTCGTGGCCTCGGGGACCGTCGACGAGCTGGCGACGAGCGGCCCGCGCCGGCTCGAGGTCCGCATCGAGGGGGAGCGGAGCGCGGACTGGGCCCGGGGCGTCCCGGGTGTGACCGTCTCGGAGGTGGCCGGTGGGGCGGCCCGCCTCGCCCTCGACGAGTCGGCCGACAGTGACGCCGTGCTCCGGGCCGCCATGGCAGCCGGCCGGGTCACCGAGTTCTCCTTTGGGCGCCGCCGTGTCTCCGAGGTGTTCCGGGAGTCGCTCCAGTGAAGGTGCTCATCACCGTCCTGGTCGCGGTGCTCCTGGTGGCGCGCATCGCCTTCTACATCCGCCGGCGACGCCGGGGGGCCGAGCGCAAGGCCGCGGCGGTCGAGCCGCCCGTGCCGGCCGTTCGCACCGGCCGTCCCCATCCCCAGCTGCACAGGATCGAGCACGCCTTCGGCGACGTCGGCCTGGTGGCGGGTCGGGAGATCCGCGAGCGGGTGCGGGGGCGCATCTTCCGGGTGGGCACCATCATCATGCTGGTGGGGGTCGGCGCCGCCGTCGTGATCCCGACGATCCACTCGGGTAGCGGTCCCACGCCCCAGCGGGTCGGCGTGGTCGGCGGTCTGTCGTCCGACGGGCGCCAGGTCGTGGCGGCCTCCGCGAAGGCGAACGACGACACGGTCACTTTGGTGAACGAGAGCTCGACGAGCCATGCGAAGGCCGACCTGCGCGCCGGCCGGGTGGACGCCGTCATCGTCGACTCGGACGAGATCCTGCTCGACCAGCCGGTCAACGCGAGCACATCGTCGGCCGACTCGGGGCTAGTCAACCAGGTGGCGCAATACCTCGGGGTCCTGCGCGCCTATCGGGAGGCCGGCCTCTCCGCGTCACAGGTGGAGCGGATCAACAAGTACCAGCCGGTCGCCGTATCGAGCCTGGTTTCGGGATCGAAGGGCACCAACCTCAGCAAGGGCACGTCGGTGATCGGGATGGTCCTCTTGTTCTTCATGCTGACCCAGTACTGCACCTGGATCTTGATCGGGGTCATGCAGGAGAAGTCGAGCAGGGTGGTGGAGGTCCTCCTTGCGGTGGTCCGCCCGATCCAGCTGCTCGGGGGCAAGGTGTTGGGGATCGGGGCCGTCGCGCTGGGGCAGGCGGCGCTGATCGTGGCGTTCGCGCTCGCCGTCGGAGCCGCCGTCGGATCCAATCTCCTTCACGGCGCCGCCCCCCTGGCCCTCCTGTCGGAGCTCCTGTGGCTGGTGCTCGGCTACGGCTTCTACTGTTGGGTCTACGCGGCTGCCGGCTCGACCGCCGAGCGCCAGGACCAGGTCCAGACGCTCGCCCTGCCGCTCAGCCTCCCGATCCTCTTCGGGTACATCTACTCGATCAGCGTGGTGAGCTCGGGCAACGCCAACGCCTTCTTCAAGGTGCTCGCCTTTCTCCCGCCGACCGCCCCGTTCTGCATGTCGGCGTTGGTCGGCCTCGGCCAGGTGACCTGGTGGCAGTTCGTCCTCTCGGCGCTCATCAGCGTCGGCGCCACGGCGGGCGTGGCGCTGTTCGCGGCCCGCATCTACCGCCGGGCGGTGCTCCGCACCGGCTCCCGGGTCCGCCTCCGGGAGCTGCTGCGACCGGCCGGCTCGTCCTAGGGACGGACTCGGACTGGCCGGCTCGCCTTGAACGAGGGGTGAACCGCAGCATCACAGACGTCTTGGGCCACGGAGCGATCAACACTGCCGAGACCCCGCCACGGGTCTTGCCGTGTGATTTCGGGCAGAATCGGTCATACGCCGAGGCCGACCTTGCGGACCGGGCGCACCTCGCAGGGAGGGGGATCATGGGAGACCTGCTCGAAGGCCGGGTCGCGATCGTGACGGGGGCCGGCCGGGGGATCGGGGCCGGCGTGGCCCGCCTGCTCGCTCGGGAAGGCGCCAAGGTGGTCGTGAACGACCTCGGAGTGGCGCTGGACGGAACCGGGGAGGACCAGACGCCGGCCCAACAGGTGGTCGAGCAGATCAGGCAGACCGGCGGGGAGGCCACCGTCAACGCCGACGACGTCGCCGACCATTACGCCGCCCAAGCGATCATCAACCAGGCGATCGAGACCTATGGGCGCCTCGACGTCTTGGTCAACGTCGCAGGCATCCTGCGCGACCGCATGGTGTTCAACATGTCCGAGGAGGACTGGGACGCGGTCATCCGGGTCCACCTGAAGGGCACCTTCAACACCGCGCATTACGCCGCCGCCCACTGGCGGAGCCAGCGCGACACCGACGGCCATTTCCGGCTGATCAACTTCACGTCGGGCTCCGGGCTGCACGGCGCGCCCGGTCAGCCAAACTACGCGGCGGCGAAGATGGGCATCGTCGGCTTCACCTACTCATGCGCGAACGCCCTGCGGCCCTACGGGGTGACGGCGAACGCCATCTCCCCCGGTGCCGCCACCCGGATGACCGAGTCGGTGCCGGATGGGCGACGCCGTACCCCGAGCAGCGACGGGAGCGACGAGCGATCGCCCGACAACGTCGCCCCGGCGGTCGCCTTCCTGGCCAGCGATCGCTCCGACTGGTGCACCGGTCAGGTGATCTCGGCGCGGGGGTTCCAAATCGGCCTCTACAACGTGCCGCAGGTCATCCGCCAGATCGCCTCCCCCGGGCCCTGGGACCTCGAGACGGCGTTCTCGATGATCGAGGAGTCGTTCCGGCCGGCCGTCGAGGCCACGCCGCGGCGCGGCGGTTGAGGCTTGACCGGGCAACTCCCAGGTGAGCACAATCGGACCGCACCAGGGGAGGTAGTGACCTCGCGGCTTCTCGGCACTCGCTCGACGAGGGGTTGCGGACGCCGATGCCGGTTCGGGCTCTTTGGCGATCGGTTCGCTTGCGGCAAGGGGAAGACGTGACGATTCGGGGCAGGGCGTTCATAGCCGGGATCTACGAGCATCCCCTGCGCGAGATCCCCGATCGCTCGAACAGCCAGATCCACGCCGAGGTGGCCGCGGGCGCCCTCGCCGACGCCGGGCTCTCCTTCAGCGACGTCGACGCCTACTTCTGCGATTCCTCGGCCGGGTTCGGTCCGCTATCGATGGCCGACTATCTGGGGCTTCGCCTGACCCACGTCGACTCGACCGAGACCGGCGGATCGTCCTACGTCGTGCACGTCGGCCACGCCGCAGAGGCCATCGCGGCGGGCAAGTGTCAGGTGGCCCTGATCACGCTGGCTGGCCGTCCCCGCAGTGCCGCCATGGGCGGGCGGCCGGGCGGAGGCGGTGCGACGCCCGACATGGTCTTCGAGGGCCTATGGGGGATGTCGGGGGCCGTGACCGGGTACGCGATGGCGGCGACCCGGCACATGCACGAGTTCGGCACCACCAGCGCCCAACTGGCCGAGGTGAAGGTCGCCGCGTCCCTGCACGCCCAGCACAACCCGAACGCGTTCCTCCGGGAGCCGATGACGGTCGAGGAGGTGCTGGAATCACCGATGATCAGCTCGCCGTTGCGCAGGGACGACTGTTGTGTCGTCACCGACGGCGGGGGCGCCCTCATCGTGGTCAGCCCCGAGGTCGCCCGGGATCTCAGCCGGGTCTCGGCCAAGGTCCTCGGCCACGGCGAGGCCGTCAAGCACGCCGACAACGGCCGGCTCGACCTGACCTACACCGGTGCCGTCGTCTCGGGACCCCGCGCGTTCGAGGAGGCGGGGGTGACGCAGGCCGACATCGACTACGCGTCCATCTACGACTCGTTCACCATCACGGTGATCGAGACCCTGGAGGACCTCGGCTTCTGCGCCAAGGGCGAGGGTGGGCGGTTCGTGCTGGACGGAGCGCTCGTCGCCCCAGACGGGCGACTCCCCTTCAACACCGACGGCGGCGGCCTGTGCAACAACCACCCGTCGAACCGGGGCGGGATCACCAAGGTCATCGAGGCGGTCCGCCAGCTGCGTGGTGAGGCGCACCCCGCCGTCCAGGTCCCCGACTGCACGATCGCCCTCGCCCATGGCACGGGCGGGTCCATCGGGAGCCGGATGGGCAGCTCGACCCTGATCCTCGGAACGGAGGACGCATGAGCAAGCCCCTGCCGACGCCGGCCCCGGTCAGCCCGCCCGAGACCGACGAGTTCTGGGCCGCCACCGCCGAGGGCAAGCTGCTCCTGCGCCGCTGCGACGACTGCGGCATCCCGATCTGGTATCCGAGGCCGTTCTGCCCGGTGTGCGGGAGTTTTCGAACCTCCTGGTCCGAGGCGTCGGGGCGGGGCACCGTCTACACCTTCACCGTGGTGCACCGCAGCGGCATTCCCCGGTATCGAGAGGCGCTCCCCTACGTCGTCGCCTACGTGGAGCTAGCCGAGGGACCGCGGGTCATGACCAACATCGTTGACTGCGAGCCCGACGACGTGGTGGTCGGGATGCCCGTGCGCGTCGTGTTCCACGACACCGGCCAGGGCAGCGCCCTGTATCGCTTCCAACCCGACCCGACGGCCGCCGATGACGGGATCTGACCGCCCCGAGATCGTGCGACGGTCTCGATCGGACGGCCGCCGGACGCGGATGGCCCTGCTATGACCGACGCGGCGGGGGGGACGACCACGGTCCGGGCGCTGGACGACATCCGGGTCGTCGATCTCAGCACCGGGGTCGCCGGGCCGTTGGCCGCCATGCTGCTGGCCGACTTCGGGGCTGACGTGGTCAAGGTCGAGCCGCCGTCGGGGGATCCGGGCCGATTGCGGCCCGGGTTCGCCATGTGGAACCGGAACAAGCGGAGCCTGACCATCGACGCCCAGGCGACGCCACACCGCTTACTCGATCTGCTCGCCGTTGCCGATGTCTGCGTGAGCGGCGGCGGGGCCGGCGGCCTCGCCGAGCACGCCGACGCCGAGGCCGCCTGCAAGGCCAACCCGGGTCTGGTCTATCTCAAGGTCCCGCCGTTCCTCGGCGAGACCCCATGGGCGGGAGGCGCAGAGTCGGGCGCGCTGCTCTGGGCCTTGGTCGGCATGGCGCTGCGCCAGAGCTCGTTCGACGGGGGCCCGATCGACCCCGCCTTTCCCTACATGCTCTATCTCCAGGGGGCGTGGGCGGCGGCGGCGGCCATCGCTGCGCTCATCGAACGGCACGCCTCGGGGCACGGCCAGATCGTCACCGTCGGCGGCGTGCACGCGGCCATGGTCGCGTCGAGCGCCTCCCTCGTGATCGACACCGAGGCGCCCGTCGTGCCGGCCAACTACGGCCCCGGAGGCCCGCACCCGATGTACACGCGATATCGGTGCGCCGACGGGGTCTGGGTGTTCCTGGCCACGCTGACCACGAAGTTCCAGGAGCGCGCGCTGGCCGCCCTGGGCCTGTCCGACATCCTGGAGGACGAGCGCATCGAGGGACGCCTCGAGACAATCCTGATGCCGGCCAACCGGGGGTGGGTCCGCGAGCGCTTCGTCGAGGTCTTCGCGGCGCGCACGAGCGAGGAGTGGCTGGCCACGCTCCGGGAGGCTGATGTGCCGGTCGGCCCCCTGCTGCGGCGGGAGGACTGGATGGACTCGCCGGTCCTCGACTCGATCGGGATGCGGGTGGAGATGCATGACCCGGTGCACGGGCCGGTCACCATGCCGGGCAACCCGATCAACCTGGTCGCCACCCCCGCGGTCATCGACCGACCGGCGCCGAACCCCGGCGACCAAGAGGAGGGGGTCCGATGGCCCCCCCGCCCGGCGCCGTCCAACGCCGCGCCCGAGGGGCACGCCCCGCTCACGGGGTTCCGGGTCCTCGACCTCGGGACGATCCTCGCCGGCCCCTATGCCGGGACCCTCCTCGCCGAGCTGGGAGCCGACGTGATCAAGGTGGAGATCCCGGCCGGCGACAGCTGGCGCGAGCGTGGCATGCCCTACATCCGTGGACAGCGCGGTGTCGCGATGGACCTCTCGTCGGATGCCGGACGCGAGGCGTTCCACGCCCTGGTGCGTTCGGCCGACGTAGTGGTCGACAACTACCGCGCCGGCGTCCTCGAACGCCTGAAGATCGACTACGAGCGGCTCCGGCAGGTCGACCCGGACATCATCTCGGTGTCCATCACCGGATTCGGGGACCACAGCCCGTACTCGTCGGAACCGGCCTTCGACCCGCTGCTCCAGGCGAGGAGCGGAATGATGACGGCGCAGGGAGGCGACAGCGAGCCGGTGCTGATGACGGTCGCGGTCAACGACGTGACGACCGCCGCCCTGGCGGTCCTCGGAACCGTTCTTGCCCTCTTCCATCGCCTTCGCACGGGCGAGGGCCAGAACGTGTGGCTGTCGCTGGCCGGCACCTCCGCCTTCGCGCAATGCGAGGAACTCATCTCGGTGCCGGGCCGAGACGCCCCGATCGTGGGTGGGCGTGACTTCGCCGGACCGGGCCCACTCGACCGCTACTACGCCACCACCGACGGCTGGCTCCGCCTGCAAGCCGTCCGCCGAGGGCTCGGGGGCCTGCGTGAGGCCGGCCTCTTGGACGGGCCGGACCCGGTCGGCGACGCCGAGCTCACCGAACGAATCTCGGCCGCCCTTGCCTCCCTGACCAGGGACGAGGCGATCCGCCGCCTGGCCTCGGCGAACGTCCCGGCGGCACCGGCCAGGCGTCTCTCTGAGCTCATCGACGACCCCGACTACCGCAGCTGGGAGGTCTTCAACGTCCTCGACCGCCCGGGCAGTGGCCCGGTGCTGGCTCCGGGTCGCTACGCGCGCTTCTCCAGGACACAGCACCACGAGACACTCAAGCCTCCGGGGGTCGGCGAGCACACCGCCGAGGTCCTCGCCCAGATCGGGCTCACCGATGACCAGATCGACGAGCTCGTCGCCGACGGTGTCGTGCGTTTTGGGTCGCCCATGGTCTTTCGCCCCATGGTCGCCTACCGATAGGGAACAGGAGCCCGGCGTATGCCTTCAACAGTCACGCACTGTTCTAACCGGCTAGGTCTCCCGGGGATGGGATGAAGATCGCGATCGTCGGGACTGGCGCGATGGGCTCGGTGTACGCCGGGTTCCTCGGTCGGGCCGGGCACGATGTGTGGGCCATCGACACGCGGCGCGAGCAGATCGACGCCATCGCTGCCTCTGGATTGACCGTCTCGGGCGCCGGCGGCAACTTCGTCGTCGACAACCTGCAGGTGGGCCACTCGCCCTGCGATGCCGGGCACTGCGATGTGTGGGTGATCGCAACCAAGGCGTCGGCGGTCGAAGAGGTTGCCGCGAAGATCGCGCCGCTGCTCCAACCCGACAGCGTGGTCATGGCGTTCCAGAACGGCCTCGGCGCAGGTGAGCGCGTGGCGAAGCACATCTCGGAGGATCAGATCCTCGTCGGGATCGCCGAGGGCTTCGGCGCGTCGAACCCCGAAGCGGGACGCGTGCATCACGAGGGCATGCGGCTGATCCGCATCGGTGAAATGAGGGGCGGTCTGACGGACCGAGTCCTAGCCATCGAGCAGATGTGGCGCGACGCCGGCTTCAACGTCCGGGCCTTCGCCGACGTGAGCCTCATGACCTGGGAGAAGTTCCTTTGCAACGTCACGCTCAGCGCACCATGTGCCGCCTTTGACGTCACCGTGGGCGAGCTCATGGCGAACCCCGAGGCTTGGAAGGTCGCACTCGGCTGTACCTCGGAGGCCTATCGGCTCGGCGTGGCCAAAGGGGTCAAATTCACGTTCGAGGACCCACTGCGCTACGTCACCGACTTCGCCGCGACGATCCCCGACGCCAGCCCGTCCATGCGCCTCGACCACCTCGCCGGACGACCCTCGGAGATAGACGTCATCAACGGACAGGTCGTCGAACTGAGCCGAGAGATCGGTCTCGAGACGCCATACAACGAAAGCCTGTGCGCCATCGTGCGCCAGCGTGAGTCTCTGTTCGCCTGAGATTGCGCGGTGTGCCAGCTTCCCTGCGCTTACCAACGTCGGCGCTCAATGCTGGATTCAGAGGTCTCGCTCGTAGACGTACATGAGGGGACCGTCATCCCCCCCGACCCGATTGGTGAAACCGAGGCTCTCATAGAGGCGACGAGCGGCAATGTCGGGCTCATCGACGCCGATGTCCATTGTGTCCGCCCCCCTTCGTTTGGCTTCTCGCAGCGCTGCCTCCATGAGGGCCCGTCCAAGTCCCTGCCCCCGCCTGGCCGGCACCACGTACAGTTCGGCCAGGTAGCACTCGAGGCCACTGCTCCACAGGGCCGACCTGAAGCGGAGGATTGCCAGACCGTCGGGCCCGTCGCCGCCGACCAGGATCGCGGTGTCGCCGTCCGTGAGGAGCTTCTCAAGCCTCGCCGCTAAGACTGGCGGTTCTGGCGTGGGTTCGTCGAACTCCTGGTTGAACTGGCTGAGGAGCCGCCCGAGCACACCGAGTTCCCCTTGTTCGGCGTGTCGAATGAGAGGGTCACCGCGAGCGGCCACCCGTGGACCGTAACGGAAGAGCGGCCGTGGGGCCGTGTGGCTTTGCACGGCAGGTGCCGCTGGTCCGCGGGTGCCGTCATGCCGCCGCCTCCCACTGCTCGGCTTCGACCTCGACCGGCGCTGCCCGGGGTGTTGCCGTGCGGACGTTGGCTGCCAGCAGCATCAGGGCCGCCAGGGTGAAGAGGGCTCCGACGGTAAAGACGCCGTCGAGTCCCCGGACCACCGACTGGAGGGCACTGCGGCGAGGTGGGCGCCCCCACCCAACTGTCCGCCGGTAGAGCTGGCCACGGAGCGCAATCGGATCGGCATAGGAAACCGCGTCGTCGATCTGTGCGTCCGTGGCCTGGAGCAATTCCGATCGCGTCGGTCCTTCAGGCGCTTCTTGACCGGTGTTCGATTCCACGGCCAGTTCCTTCATTGTGCTCACGGGTCGAGCGCGGGAATCGTACGCACGTGCGGGGCCATCATCAGTGGCGTCACGGCCATGACCCCGGCATCGACCGGCAGCGTCACGCCGGTGATCCAGCGAGCCTCCTCACTCGCCAGGAAGGTGGCGGCCCAGGCGACGTCCCAACCGGTTCCCTCGGTGCCCAGGAGGCCCGACGCGCGTGCCAGTTGTTGGCGAAAGTCCGTCTCGGGCGTCTGGCCCTCGTTCGAGAACAGCATCGGAGTCGTGAGGTGCCCGGGTGCGATGGCGTTGACCCGGATGCCCTGTCGACCGTGCGAGTAGGCCATGTCGATCGTGAGGGCATGCATTCCACCTTTGGCGGTCGCGTACCCGATGTAGTTGCCGCCGCGGAACGCCGCAATGGACCCGATATTGACGATGGCGCCGGACCCCTTGGCGGCCATGACCGGTACGGCGCATTTGCAGGCGAGAAACGTCGTGCGTAAGGAGACGTTCAAGATCCGATCGAAGTCATTCGAGCTGGTGTCCACGACGTTCCCCGCCATGGCGGCCGCGATGTTGTTGACGAGGATGTCGACCGTGCCGAACTCACTGACCGTGGCGCGGACCATGGCCTCGCAGTCCGCCGAAATGGTCAAGTCCCCAATGAACACCGCCGCGCTGCCACCCTCGTCCTGAATGATCTGGCGGGTCTCTTCGGCGCGGTCAGGACGGATGTCGGCAACGAGCACGTGGGCTCCCTCGCGGGCCAGGACGATGGCCGTGGCCCTCCCGGTTGCCATGCCCGGGCCGGGTGTGGATCCCGCACCGGTCACTATTGCGACCTTGCCATCGACCCGCCCGTGCCGCTCGACCATCACCCCACCCTCAGTTCCGCCCACAACCGATGAACAAATTTAGTGGACGTTCACTCCGCTGGTTTCTGGCGGTAGTGCCCGGACCGTGGGTCGATGACGGGCCACCGGCTATCGCCAGTATCGGGTGGTCTTCTCGTAGGCGATCCGGGCGAACTCCGGTGTGGACAGTCGGCGCAGATCGTCGCTGAGGACTTCGACGCTGACGAGGCCCTGCCAGCCCCGATCGAGCAGGGTCGAGGTGAACCGTTCCAGGTCGAAGACGCCGTCGCCGGGCATCACCCGCCGATTCATGGTCTCGTCGAGGGCATCATCGGACACCGGCTCGAGCGCGTCGTCGAACTGGACATAAGCGAGTCGCTCGAGGGGAACAGTTTCCAGGTTCTCCCACGTGCTGTCTCCCCGGAAGAAGTGCCAGGAGTCGATCAGCACGCCGGCCCGATCGAACCCGGCCGCCTCGACTACAGCCAGGGCAGCGGGGATCGAGGTGACCCCGCCGAGCGGGCTGAACTCCGCAGCCATCTTGGCGCCGGCTTCGGCGAACATGGCTGCGAACCGTGCGATGGCTCGCGCCGAATCGCGAGTGATCGGCACGGCAAACGTCGTCAGGACCCACTCGGCTCGGACGGCGTCGGCTGCCTCGGCCAATTCCTGAGCGTGCCGCAAGTTCGCTTCGCCGTTGCGACCCAGTACGAAGGCAAGGAGTTCGTGGCACCTGACACGGTTGACGGCGAGCGAGGCCGCGGCCTCCTCGTCGGCTTGGCGCACACCCAGGCCCACGGCCGAAAACCCGGTCTCTCGAGCGAGGTTGGCCAGCACCGACGCGTCGAGGCCCCAACGGCTGTCCGGCGTGAGCGCGAGCTCGATCGACACAGATTCCTACCGGGCCCGGTCGAGACGAACTCGAGCGGCGTCGCCGATCATCCTCCTTCTGTCCCCACCGCCTTCCCTCAAGTCGCAAGGGTCCCTGAGGACGCCCCGTAGGATGCCCGTCGTGATATGGCAGATGTCCGAGTGGGGTTCGGGACCGGTCCGGTGACGGCGGCTCCGATGACCCCGGGCTTTCATGCCGAGCGGACGCCGGACACCCCGGCCATCATCATGGGTTCGAGCGGGGAGACCGTGACGTACGCCCAGCTGGAGGAGCGGTCTGGGCGATTCGCCCGGGCGTTGCGTTCTCGTGGCCTGGGGGTGGGGGATCACATTGCCATCTTGCTGGAGAACGGCCGCCCGTACCTGGAGGTCACCTGGGCGGCCCAGCGGTCAGGCCTGTACTACACGGCGATCAACACTCATCTGCGCAGCGGCGAGGTGCAGTACATCCTGGACGACTGCGGTGCCGTCGCACTCGTCGGGTCAGAGGCGATGGCGGACCTCATCGTCGGACTTGATCTGTCCCGCATAGGCATCCGGGTCTCGGCGCTGGGCCAGCTGTCCGGTTTTGAGAGCTACGACGACGTGCTCGCGGGAGCTGCCCCGAAGCCGCTGGATGACGAGTGCGAGGGCCGGGAGATGCTGTATTCGTCGGGCACCACCGGGCGTCCAAAAGGCGTCCGCAAGCAACTGCCCGGCACCCCCTTGGGAGATGCTTCGTCGGCTCCGGTGCAGATCGCGAAGGGTCTGGGCGACCGAGGCGGTGGCCCGGGCACGGTGTATCTATCACCGGCTCCGCTGTACCACGGTGCGCCTCTCGTTTCGTCGATGTCGATGCATCGCTTGGGCGGAACGGTCGTCGTGATGGACCGTTTCGACCCTCGCCAGTGCCTCGAGCTCATCGAGCGCCATCGAGTGACGCAAGCCCAGTTCGTGCCGACGATGTTTGTCCGCATGCTGCGCCTTCCGAAGGAGGAGCGAGAACGCTTCGACCTGTCGAGCCTGCAATATGTGGTCCATGCTGCCGCCCCGTGCCCGGTCTCTGTAAAGCGTCAGATGCTCGACTGGTGGGGTCCGATCATCTACGAGTACTACGCGGGCACCGAGGACATCGGGACCACCCAGATCACACCCGAGGAATGGCTGTCCCATCCCGGCTCTGTGGGCCGTTCCATGACCGAGTGTCACATTGTCGGTGAGAACGGCGAGGAACTTCCGCCGGGACGAGCCGGTGCCGTCTACTTCGGCGCCGGCCGCCCGTTCGAGTACCACAACGATCCTCAAAAGACCGCATCGGTCACCAACGAGCACGGTTGGCGGACGCTGGGCGACGTCGGCTACCTGGACGAGGACGGCTACCTCTACCTCACCGACCGTCAGGCGCACATGATCATCTCGGGTGGCGTCAACATCTACCCCCAAGAGGCCGAGAACCTCCTCACCGGCCATCCGGCGGTCGCTGACGTCGCGGTCATCGGCGTCCCGGACGCGGAGATGGGAGAGGCGGTCAAAGCGGTGGTGATCCTGACCGATCCGGCTGCCGCCAACCCGGAACTCGAGGCCGAGCTGCTCGCGTACTGTCGATCGGAGCTGGCCACCTACAAGTGCCCGCGCAGCGTCGACTTCGTGGAGGAGCTCCCTCGCGACGACAACGGCAAGCTCTACAAGCGCCTGCTACGCGAGCGATACTGGGAAGGCCACGACTCTCGGGTCATCTAACGCCAGAATGATTGTCGAGTGTTGAGTGCTCCCCGGTCGTGGTCCGGCCTCACCCCTGCCTGGATGACCGACGCCCTAGCGCCGCACTTCCCGGGTGCTGTGGTGAGCGGCGTCTCGATCGGTGATGTCGCCAACGGCACCAACCGGCGGGCCCGGGTCCGGCTCCGGTACCAGTCGGGACGGGGACCGGAGAGCGTGTTCGTCAAGCGGGAGGGTCGTGTATTGAACCGCCTGGCGCTGTCCGCTCTGGGTGCGCTCGAGAGCGAGGCCCGGCTGTTCGATTCGGGGGTTCAGTTGCCTCTCGAGCACGCCACGCCGTATGCGGCCGGTGTCGATCGGCGGCGACTCTCGACCGTGGTCGTCATGGAGGACATCACCCTGCGGTCGGGCCATCCCAACGTGGCCACGGTTGCCTTGACCGCGGCGCAAGTCCAAAGCGGGCTGCGGGGTCTCGCCGGTCTGCATGCCGCGTACTGGGACCGGCCGTTGCCCGAAACCCTCCGGTTCCTCCGTCCGTGGCAACTCAGCCCGGCGTGGGCGCCGCTGTCGCTGGCCAGCCTGGCCAGGGCGTTGCGGCTACTGCGTGCGGGTGGCCACGCCAGAGCCCTCCCTCCCCTCGCGAGCGCCGCCACCCTTGAGCGAGGTTTCCGTCGCTGGGCGACCATCGCGGTCACCGGCCCCCAAACCGTGTTGCACGGAGATCCGCACCCGGGCAACACCTTCGCCTTGCCCGATGAGGTGACCGGCTTCTACGACTGGCAGTTGGTACGGACGGGCAACTGGTCGCACGACGTCGGCTACTTCATCGCGGCCAGCCTGGACATGGCCGATCGACGAGCCCATGAGCGGAGCCTGCTCGGTTTCTATTTGGCTGAGCTCACGCAAGCGGGCGCGCCGGCCCCCGACTTTGACGCCGCGTGGCGCCTCTATCGTCTGACTCCGGCGTTCGGGCTGGGCACCTGGCTGCACACCCTCTCAGGCGGTGGGTTCCAGCCGATCGAGGAGTGCCTGGCCACCATCGAGCGCTTTGGCGCCGCCTACGCCGACCATGAGACGGGCTCCTAAGTACTGCGGTTCGGGACCTCGGCCTCAGATGTACATGCCGCCGTTGACCCCGATGATCTGGCCGGTGATGTAGCTGCCGCCCTCGGAGCAGAGGAACGAGCAGGCGGCGGCGATGTCGGCGGGGGTGCCGGCGCGGCCGAGCGGGACCATGGGCCCGACCACGTCGACGCCGGGAAAGTCGCCCCTGACTTCGGCCTCACGCGCCATGGGGGTGTCGACGAGGCTTGGCGGGATCGTGTTCACGGTGATCCCGCTGCGGGCCAACTCGACTGCCAGCGCTTTGGTCAACCCGATGACGCCGCCCTTGGACGCTGCGTAGTGGGCCATATTGGGCGCGCCGGATTGGGCGCTCGACGAGGAGATCGTGACGATGCGCCCCCAGCCGGCGGCGAGCATGTCGGGCAGTGCGGCTTGGACGCACGTGAAGGTCCCGGTGAGGTTCACGGCGATGATCCGGTCCCACTTCTCGGCTGTGATGTCGGGAACCGCGTCGAAGGACTCGATGCCGGCGCTGGTGATCAGGATCTCGACGGGTCCGAGATCGCTGCGGATCTGGGCAAACGCTCGGTCGACCGATGCGCGGTCTGCGACGTCTACCTCGATAGCGATCGCCTTGGCGCCCCTGGTCCGCAGCTCGCCGGCCGCGGCATCTGCTGCAGCACCGTTGCGATCGAGGATGGCGACAAGGTGGCCGTTGCCGCCGAGCTCGGCGGCGACCCCCAAACCGATGCCTGACGCGCCGCCTGTGACCACTGCGACGCGGCTCATCGGGCGGTCCCCGTTGGCGTGAACTCGAGGTGAATCCTATTGAGCCCCCGCAGGACCCACGTGCGCTCGTAGTCGAAGTGGCGGGCGCCGGGAGGGCCATGGTGCTCTTCGGAGAGGCGGATGTCGCGCATGCGCTCGAGGATGCGCTCGATGCTGATTCTGCCCTCGGCGCGGGCCAACGGACCGCCCGGGCACGAGTGGACGCCGCGCCCGAACGCAATATGGGACTGTACGTTGGGTCGATCGAGGCGGAACTCCTCGGGGCATTCGAACCGCCGCGGGTCACGGTTGGCGGCACCGTTCAGCAGCATGACCGGCGTCCCGGCCGTGATGTCGACGCCGGCCACGGTCGTCGAACGGCGGGTGAGACGGAAGTCCGTCTTGACCGGGCTCTCGATCCGGAGCGCCTCCTCGATGAAATCAGGGATCTTCTCGGAGTGCTCGCGCAGCTCGTCCTGCAGCTCTGGATGCTCGGCGAGGTGCTTCAGCGCNNGTGCCGTCCGGGTAGGTGGCAAGCGCGAGATCGGTGAGGACGTCCTTGCGTGGCTCGAGGCGCCGGTCCTCGATGTACTGGGTGAACTCGCCGTCGAGCCAGCCCAGCGCGTTGAGCTCCTCACCTTGCCGGGCGCCGGCACCGGTCACGCCCGGCGTCATGCTCAGCCCGAATCCGTTGCGGAACCGCTGATGATCGGCCTCGGGCACCCCGAGGAGGTCGGCGACGACAAGCATGGCGAAGGGTTGCGCATAGGCGCTTATGAACTCGCAGCTGCTGCCGGCGTCGGTGAGCTCGTCGAGTTGCTGTTCCGCGAGTCGCCACATGAAGGCCTCGTTGTCCTTGAGCCGCTTCGGTGTGATCAACCGCATCAACAGCGCTCGCTCACGCGTGTGTGCCGGTGGGTCCATCGTCACCATGTGCTCATTCATCGGTAGTTGGTCTCGGTAGCGATCGACGATCTCGCCAATATCGTCGCCGGTGAGCGGCACGGGGAACGTTGCAAACGGCCCGACCACCGAATTGCACGACGAGAAGTTGTCGGTGTCGCGGTAGATGTCGCAGGCCTCGTCGTAGCCGGTCACAGCGATCACACCGAGGTGGGGGAGCGGCAGCACCGGGCACTCGTCGCGCAGGTCCTTCAGGTACGGGTACGGGTCGTCGTTGAGGGACTCGTCGCCGAAGTAGTCGATCGTCTTCCAGTCGCTCACGCGCCCTCCTCACTACGGAAACGAACCTCTGTGCACCCGCTCAACAATCTCTGAGCAGTTGCTTAGCATCCGTGCGCCGATGTGGCAAGGTGTGCCGGTGCCGATCACGTCAACGTCGTCCCGTCGCATCGGTGCCGCGGACTCGAAGACGCGGGAGCGCCTTTTGAACGCGGCTGAGCAGCTACTGCTCGAGGAGGGCTACGCCGCCGTCACGTCACGGCGCGTCGCTGCGAAGGCCGGCTTGAAGCCGCAGCTGGTCCACTATTACTTCCGCACCATGGACGACCTCTTCCTCGAGGTCTATCGCCGTCGTGCCGACGAGAGCCTCGCACGGTTTGAACGGGCCATCGCGGCCGACTGCTCGCTCCACACCCTGTGGCGGCTCAACGCCGATCTTCGCGGTGCTTCGTTCAGCATCGAATTCGTCGCGCTCGCGAACCACCGGAAGGCCATTCGCTCAGAGATCGCCGCCTATGCCGAACGTTTTCGCGCCGCCCAACTCGCGGCCGTGGGCGCCGCACTTGTGGCTGATGGTCTATCTGCTGACCAGATTCCACCGGTCGTCGCCCTCGTACTCATGACCGGGCTGACACAGGTGCTCGCGCTCGAAAAGGCACTCGGCATGACCGCGGGTCACGAGGCCACGATCGAGTACGTGGAGCGTGCGATCGCCCGGCTAGAACCCCAGCGCGCACCCTCACAGCGGTAGCAAGCGCGGGTGCTTCACGCGCCCGCCCGCTCCCAGCCAGCGGGCCGGTTCGTCAGTTCCAGCTCGGGGTTCGTCCGCGGTGCTGAAATCGGCGACGGCCGTAGAAAGGTGACCAGTACAGGACGGCAAGCAGCCCGAGTCCGACGACGCCAACGATGAGGAGCGCCAACGCAATGGGCTGAACTCCGACGCCTTCGATCGGCGTACCGACGAACGGTCCCAGGGGACCGGGGATCACGATTCTTCTCGCAACAGGTGGGAAGACCCGGATCGGACCCGCATTCACGACAATCCGATGAGAGGCAAAGAAAAATGAGCGTCCGTGCAGACCGAACAGCACGATCAGGCCGGCGCCGACGGTGAGGGCGCTCAGAAGGACGGTGACGGCGATCGCGACGGGCGGCCGCCAGAAGGGCTGACGTTCGGTGATCGGTCGGCCCGTCACACCCCGCGCGGTGGCCCACGCCGCCGCAAAACGCCGAGGGTCGAAGGCGCTGTTCCCCAGCACATCCTCGGGCGAACCCCCTTCGGCTTGCGCCTCTTCGAGGTCGGCCGCCAGGTCGGCCGCCATCTCGTTGGCCACGGGATCCGGTACTCCGAGCCGCCGCCACTCCAGGCGGCACTCCTCGACGAACTCACTCACGGGTGTACCTCCGCTTCGACCAGACCAAGGGCACCATCAACGGCGTCACGGGTCGCGTGCCATTCGCTCACACCGGCCTCCAGCGCCCGCTCACCGTTGGGGGAAAGGCTGTAGTACTTCCGGGGCGGACCCCCGTTGCTCGCCGCCCGACGGGTCTCCACCAGGCCGTCGCGCTCCAGCCTGCCCAGAAGGGGGTAGATCGACCCTTCTCCGACGATCGAGAGGCCACGCGCCCGGAGCCGCTTGGTCATCTCGTAGCCGTATGCCGGCCCCTCTCCCATCACTGCCAGGAGACACAGGTCGAGAACGCCCCGAAGCAGCTGGCTGCGCCGCCCTTCTGGATTTCCCATGCACCACAAGATACCGGTGGCTAGCTTGCTCCGCAAGGCACCCGACCAGGCAGCGGAACGCAGGTTCGTTACCCGGCACCTCGGTTGTCTTGGATCTCTCGGCGAGCTTCGTACTCGTCTCATCGGGCCAGATATATGTGGCTCCGAACCCCTCGAGGCAGCCGAGGGTGCGCGTCGGCTCTTGGGTGCCGTTGGAGATGATTACCCAGGTGACGTCGACACGTTCGATGTCAGCGAGTGCCTCGCGGCGACGGTCTGCATCCTGGCTCGGCCAGGCGATCGAGCGGTCGGGATACGAATACGTCACGTCGATGAGGTCTTAGCGCCTCGCGCAACTGCAGCATCGCGGAGATCGGCGATCATGTCTGCGAGCTTCGGGAAGTAGGTCAAGCAGGCCGACGCCGGCGAACGGGACGGCTGCAGCGACGAGTGCTACGAACTGGCCGAGCTGGGCCAAGAACAGGCGGCTCCAGGCCGGAGTCGCTACAGCGCCGCCGCGTTCACCACGAGTTCGGACCACTGATCGGCGGGAATCCGATCGGTGTTGATCACCAGATCGTAGTGAATCGGCAACTCCTGCGCGACGCCGTAGAACCGTTTGAGGTAGTCCGCTCGGCCAGCGTCGTTCGCGCCGATCGACTTTGTCGCCTTCTTCTCGTCAAGACCATTCGCGTCGACGAGTCGACGAACTCGAGTCTCGGGGGAGGCCGTGACCAACACGCGCAGGACGTTCCCGCGATTAGCGATCGCGTACGATGCCGCATGTGACACAATCACGACGTTGCCTTCATCGGCGGTCTCGTTGATCGCCTGACGGATCAGCGCACGCAACGATTTCTTGTCGGGTTGGGGTTCGGGTGTGTAGATCATCATGCCCCCGGGGGCTCCAACGGCTGCGCCGATCGCCGCCTCACTTAGGATCCGGGTGAGGAGCGACTTGCGTCGCTCGACGTCGGCCAGCTCGTCAACGTGCACGTCCTGGCTCTCGGCTGCCCGAGTGACGATTTCCTCGTCGATCAGGCGGAAGCCCAGCTTGTCAGCTACGAGACGACCCAAGTCGGTCCCTCCGGCTCCAGTCGCATGAGAAACACAGATCACCGTTCGGGTCATGGGCAGGAACAGTACACACAACGCTGGTTGCAAGTCCTTTTTCCACCAGATGTGCCTGCTTCGATTCGGGTATTTCACCCCAACCACCCCGGAACAGGTGTCGCATATGAGTCCTGTCCCGTGCAGGACGTCCGCAAGGCGTGAAAATAGACACAGAGCCCGGGACCCATCGCGATGCCTTGGCTCGGGGTGGAAGCAGGGCAGGCCGAAATCTCGACCGGATCAATCCCTCCGGCTCCCGTCGGGTCCCAACGACACAGGACCACCCTCGGGCAGTTGATCATCAGCGACGATGGCGATCGCGCGTCGCTAGGGTCGGGCTCCTCAACCGCCATGAAGGAGGATGTTGTGTTGGAGGGTGAGAAGATCCTCATCACCGGAGCCACCGGGAAGATCGCTTTTCCCATCGCCCGCGCCCTCGCGCCTCACAACGAAGTATGGGGAGCGGCGCGCTTCACCAACCCCTCGCTCAGGGAGAGGTTGGAGTCCGTCAATGTCCACCCGCTGAAGCTGGACCTTTCGGACCATGACTTCGACGGACTCCCCGGCGACTTCACCTATGTCTTCCATGCGGCGGTCTCACCAGGTGAGGGGGATTGGCGGTCGACGGTCGATACAAACGCTCAGGCGTCGGGTCGACTCCTGTTCCACTGTCGGCGGGCCAGGGGGTTCGTCTACTGCTCGTCCGGCTCCATCTACCAGTACCAGGGGCGGCGTCCGTTGACCGAGGCCGATCCGCCGGGCGTACCGCTGCGGGCGAACTACAGCTTCTCCAAGATTGCAGCCGAGGAGGTCACCAGCTGGGTGGCCCGGCACTTCGAGATTCCGTTCACCATCATCCGGATCTGCTCGACCTATGGGCCCGAGGGAGGAGCACCGTGTGACCGGCTCGAACAGATGCTTCGCGGGGACCCGATCCGGCTGCATCCGGACAAGCCGAACAACTTCAATCCGATCTATGAGGACGACTATGTCGCGCTCGGCATCCGCGCCATGGAGGTGGCCGGGGTGCCGCCGGTCGTCGTCAACTGGGCGGGGAGCGAGACGGTCAGCGTGGAGGATTACTGCGCCTACATGGGCGAGCTCATCGGAGTGGAACCGACGTTCGAGTACGACGGGACGGCACATACGCCGCTGTGGCCCGACGTGGCGCTGATGCACCGAATCCTTGGCAGGACGAAGGTCCACTGGCGTGACGGATTCCGCCGGATGATCGAAGCGCGGCATCCGGAGCTCTCTTTGCGCGATGCGATCGGGTGAAGGCCGATCCGGTCAATAGCCAAAGGACAGCATCGGGCTGTGTCAGGGCAGGTATCGGTCCCAGGCGAAGGGGACGACCAGATGGAACGGCGCCGCCAGTAGGGGGACGACGTCACCGCGCTTCCACCGCTCCTCCAACGGCGGGCGAATGGCCTCGGCGACCTCAACCGGGTCGTCATCGAGGAAAAAGAGCGTGACCTGCAGTCCCCGGCTGTCGATCGTGAACGGGGTCTCGGTGATCATCCCCTCGTGCCACCACGCACCGGCAACCCCTTCCGCATCGACGACGGTGCCAGGTGGGCTCGCCCCCTGTTCGATAAGGAGATAGACACCGAGGGCGGGTCGCCATGGCAGCACGTCGGCGCCCACCGCCACCCGAGGCGTGGCCATCTTTCCCATCAATCGGAATGTCCCAAAGCCAATGCTGGGCAGCGCTACCCCCCGACGGTCGCCGGTCAGCGCGTCACTCAACGCGCCGAAAGGACCGAGCGCGTCCTCGTGCGTCCAGAAGTAGATCATCACGTGGTCGGTGGCGTCATAGCGCGCCTCGCTGACGGCGCGGTGGTCACGGCACTGCGGAGTGGACACCAGCCGAAGCGAATGTCGCAAACCGGCGATCCGGTACTGCTCGGGTCGGTGATCCAGGGAGTGCCACTCGAGGTACTCGGCGTCACGGCCCTCGACCTCTCGAGCTGACATCGAGACGAAGATCATCGTGACATCCGTCGAGCCGGTCGCCAACACGTGGGGAAGTTGGTCCGAGGGCGTTCCTCCCAGTCGCCCCGTGGGCATCGTCAGCGAAGGACCGCGGTGTGCTTGAACTCGTTCAACTCCGGCCACCCGTTCATCAGATCGAGAACTCGTTCGATGGTCGAAATCGCAAGTTTGCCGTTCCCCGCAGGTCGGTCCATGAGTCTGACAAAGACCGCGTCGTCGTCCGACATGAACGTCGGCACGCCAAAGGCTTTGAGCCGTTCGACCGCGTCGGTGTGCTCGGCCTTGAGCACCTCCAAGGGCCAGCCCTCGTCCACTTCCTTCAGCACGGCGGAGCTGTCAACGCCGGCCTCGTCGAGCACCTTGGCCACCAGTGCGCGGTCTCGGAGGTCCAGGGCCTGATCATGACGAGCCGAGAAGAGCGCGGCATGCACCCCCGGAAACGCCTCGGGGCTGCGGTCCCGAACGACGACGCCGGCCAGGTTGGCGATGAGACCGGGGTGACGGTCTGGTTCCTCCCAGACTGGAGTGCCGCCTTCTTCGACGTGTGACTGTTCCAACGAGAAGACGAGGAACCGGACATCCCAGTCAGCACCAGCTTGCAGACCGGCCAGGAGATGCTCATGAGCATTTCTTGCAAAGGGACACCGGTAGTCC
This sequence comes from Acidimicrobiaceae bacterium, assembly GCA_003161255.1. Lineage (GTDB taxonomy): Bacteria > Actinomycetota > Acidimicrobiia > Acidimicrobiales > RAAP-2 > Palsa-461. The sequence goes on from PMOQ01000015.1 coordinate 34,622, forward strand.
CAATTGACGGAAAAAGACCGCGTCATCTGACTCCTCCTCTGCGTCCGCCCACCCTCACGAAACCGTTGGATTAGCTCGCTCTTGGTGTCCGAGACGCCGATTGCACTCTATCGTGCACGGTTGTAATCAGGTTTGGAGAACGCCATACTTCACTGCCGTGCGCACTCCCACCGAGGTCAGCGTCGGGGGAGCAGAGCGGTCGCGAAATCGCTCGACGATCTCCGGCGTGAGCGTGGCGAGGGGCCGTTTCACGAATCGAACCATTATCTTCTCGATGCCAACGGCACGTTGATGCCGACGCCGACGTTCCACTGAGAGCGTCGAGAGATATCAAAGGAGCGTGATCGTGGGGAAAGACGCAGCACTGCGGGAGAGCATCGCTGCGCTCGCGAGTCGGGTTCTCCTGTTGGAGGACCGCGTTGCAATTCTCGAGCTCATCAACAGGTGGGGGCCCGCTGTCGACACGGGAAGCAGCGAGTTTGCAGCAGGTCTGTGGGACGACGATGGGGTGCTCGAATCGGACCTTTCGCGTCTCGAGGGTCCCGCCGAAGTCGCCGCAATGGTCGAGAGTGAGGGACAGCAAGCGCTGATCCGGCAAGGATGTGCGCACGTCCAAAGCGCACCGGTGGTAACCGTGGACGGCGATCGCGCCACAGCGATCACCTACTCACAGGTCTACTTGCACACCGAGAATGGTCACGACGTCTGGCGGGTTTCTGCCAACCAATGGGAGTGTCGCCGAACTGTGGGCGGATGGCGGCTGACGCGCCGAGTGAACCGGGTCATCGATGGCTCTCCAGCGCCACACACCATCTTGGCCAGCGCCTTCGACAAGCCGTCGTGATCGCGGGAGTGCAACGCGTGCATCGGCGACACCTCCACTGGCGCTGTCGTCCTCGATCGGGTGATGCGGGAACGTCCCACCACTACGCGCTGCCAGACATTGCGGGGCACGAGGTATTGGAAGCGCGCTTCGAAAGCTGACGTTCGGGACCCCTCGGTAGCCCACGCGAGGGGTCCCGATCCCAAGCCGGTCGGCAACGAGTCGGGCCACTGCGTTGGACCTGCCGCCGTTCGACCGAAACGACGTCTTCGGCCGCGGTATCACCCTTCGTCCTTAGGACGTCGAGCCCTGGAGACCGGATTCGTACCGCGCACACCGGATGCCCGGACTCGACCGTCGAGCCTTACAATCCCAGGCATGTATCCAGGGAAGCATGCCGTCGATCGGCCTGACCAGCCGGCGTTGATACTCGAGCCGTCCCAACAGAAGATGACGTTTGGCGAGTTCGACGCGAACGCGAACCGGCTCGCCCACCTGTTTCGAAAAGCGGGGCTGCTGCGTGGGGATCACGTGGCCATACTGATGGAGAACAACCTGCGCTACTGCGAGGTGATGTCGGCCGCTGAACGAACAGGTATGTACTACACCTGCGTTAACTCGTACCTGACGGCGAACGAGGTCGCATACATCGTCGACGATTGTGACGCGAAGGTATTCCTGACTTCGGTCGCCAAATCTGATGTAGCGGTCAACGCGGCTCTGCAGACACCCAAGGTTTCCCTGTTTCTCTGCGTAGACGCCATTGAGGCGATCGGGCCATTCCTTCCCTATGAGCCCGCAATACGTTCATTTCCTCCTACCCCGGTATCGGACGAGCAGCTTGGCGCGGCAATGCTCTACTCCTCCGGCACGACTGGACGACCCAAGGGCATTCTCCGTCCGCTCCCGGATTCGCACCCGCAGGAGCAGCTCCCCGTGATGACCTTCGCACAGCAGTTGCTGGGAATGCGCGAAGGCATGGTGTACCTGTCTCCGGCTCCGACGTACCACTCGGCGCCACAGGCCTCCATTGCAACAGCACTGCGCCTTGGGTCCACTTGCGTGATCATGGAGGCATTCGACGCTGAGCTTCTGTTACAGCTGATCGAGCGCCACAGGGTCACGCACACAAACATGGTTCCGACCATGTTCAGTCGTCTGTTGAAGCTCCCCGATGAGATACGCGCCCGATACGACGTGTCGTCTCTGGAGGCGGTCGCGCACACGGCTGCGCCGTGTCCGGTACCGGTCAAGAAGGCCATGATCGAGTGGTGGGGCCCAATCTTGAGGGAGTACTACGGGTCTACTGAGGCGAACGGCTTTGCATTCTGTGACAGCGAGGAGTGGCTCGACCATCCGGGAACGGTTGGTCGAGCGATCTACGGCAAGCTTGTCATCCTGGACGAGAAGAGTGAACCCGTTGCACCCGGCGTTGTCGGAACGGTCTGGTTCGAGGGTGCCACGAATTTCACGTACTACAAGGACGAGGAGCAGACGGCCGAAGGCCGTGATCCAACGTGGGAGCGGTCGACAGTTGGGGACGTGGGGTACCTCGATGAGGACGGTTATCTCTACCTGACGGACCGCAAGGCCTACATGATCATTTCCGGCGGCGTGAACATCTACCCGCAGGAGGTGGAGAACCTGCTCGTCACCCACCCGAAGGTCCTCGACGCCGCAGTCTTCGGCGTGCCGAACTTGGACCTTGGCGAGGAAGTGAAGGCCGCTGTTCAGCTTGTGGATGGTCACAGTGCCAGCCCCGAGTTGGAGCACGAGCTAATCCAGTTCTGTCGGGACAATCTTGCCCGCTACAAATGTCCTCGTTCAGTGGACTTCGAACCCGAGCTACCCCGGCTACCTACCGGCAAGCTCTACAAGCGGCTTCTCCGAGACCGCTATTGGGGAAACGAAGCATCGCGGATTGTTTGACCACAATCGTTCAGGCGTTGGGACCCGATGGCGGTGACGTGCCTCTTGGGCCGCCTGAGGCCCGCTTGAGGCCCACGTTGCGCGAGTGTGCCAGGCGCGGTCCCACCCTCGACTACGTGCGACGCCACCGGTGGCGCCTTGTCCCGCGGCGGTGGTCCTCGAGGCGCCGCCTTATGAGATCCCTGCGTTGTTGCAGCTCTCGGTTCGACATGTGGGTGATCTCAGGTGGCAGCGCCAGGGCGGTCCGTGCGGTGTCGATATCCATGGGTGCGAGGCGGGGATCGATCCCGATGTCGGCGGTGATCTGCGCCCCATGTCGGGCTGCGAAGTAATGATTGAGTGCGACAACCTCGCCCAGGAGGTCGACATCGGGGGCCAAGGTGGCAAGCGCTCCGTCCAAGAAGAGCATGTCCTTCACGAACAGCATCAGCACTTTGGGAAAGCGGGCCCCGTAGTCGAGCAACTTGCGCGTCAGGTCTCGGAGCTCGCGCAGGAGGTCTTCGGGCCGCATTGTGGCCGGATCCATCGGCGTCTGGTCGAGGCCGAGATCCGCGACGACGGCCGCAAGATCCGTGTCGGCGGGGAGGGCTCCCAGGTCTCGCAAGGCTTCGAGCTGGAGCACTGGGTTGTTGAGGGATCCAGCCACCAACAACCGGAGAAACGCCAGACGGCGGGTTTCGTCGAGACGGCCCGTAATGCCGTAGTCGAGCAGCGCGACGCGCCCGTCCCGACGGACGAAGAGGTTTCCACCATGGAGATCGCCGTGAAAGACCCCGAAAAGCGCCGCACCTTCGAGAAAGGACACCATCAGCGCTCTGACGACCGCGGCAGTGTCCACCCCCGCTTCGCGCATGCCCGCGACGTCGTCCCATGAGAAGCCGTCCAGGCGTTCCATCACGAGCACGCGACGGGTCACGAGCGTCGGATGGGGACGGGGCACGACGAGCGAACGCTGGCCGGTGGTGGCGAGGACCCGCGCGACGTCGAGCATGTTTTCGGCTTCAAGTCGAAAGTCGAGCTCCTCGACGATGGTGTCGCCGAAGACCTCGACCAACGCGGGCGGGTTGGCCAGCGCGGTCACCGGTATGCGACCGATCAGCAACGGGGCGACCCAGCTCATGGCGGCCAGATCCTGGCGTACCGCCGCCGCCACGCCGGGTCGCTGCACCTTGACCACGACCCCCTCCCCGGTGTGCAGTACCGCAGCGTGAACCTGGGCGATGGAGGCCGCAGCGAGCGGTTGCGTATCGAAGGATTGGAACACCTCGTCGAGTGGTCGGCCCAGGTCGGCTTCGACGACCCGCCGGACCAACTCGAAGGGTTCGGCCGGTACCCGGTCGCGCAGGAGGCGGAACTCGTGAACAAGCTCTTGGGGGAAGAGGCCCTCACCCGAAGAGATGATCTGCCCGAGCTTGATGTATGTCGCTCCAAGATGTTCGAAGGCGCGGCGCAGTCGCCGCGAAAGGCACGCCCGAGACGCACTTTGATCTCCACGGCGGAGTGCGTGCGGACGGTCGATCACGTACCAGATGGCCACGGCCGGAAGTAGACGAAAGGCCAGCCGGGCCGCCGGAAGGACCGGGGGCAGGCGGCTGCGCGAAAGGAGCGCCGGCACGGTGCCGGCCGTTTCGGACCGAAGGGCGTCGACACCGTCTCTCCAGCGCATGGCGTCGGGCACGACCTGCCAGGGTGGTGTATCGCTGAAGGCACCAAGCCACAGGTCCGGGGACGCCAACTCCTCGGAGCCGGTCGGCGAAGACATCTCACCTGACCCTAATGGGTCTGGATCCGGCGCCTCCTTGA
>PMOQ01000015.1:39200-136428 GCA_003161255.1 Acidimicrobiaceae bacterium
TGAGGCCGACCGGAACTTCCACTCGGAGAAGGAGGACAACGTGAAGGGTGATACGTACTCGCTGGCCGGTCGCACCGTCCGCCGAGTTGGCTTTGGCGCCATGCAGTTGCCGGGCTCCGGTGTCTTCGGGCCGCCGCGCGATCGCGGCCAGGCACTTGCCGTCTTGCGACGAGCGGTCGAAGCAGGAGTGAACCACATCGACACCGCCCAGTTCTATGGCCCGAACGTCGCCAACGGGCTCATCCATGAAGCCTTGTTCCCGTATCCCGGAGATCTCGTGCTGGTTACGAAGGTGGGTGCGGCTCGCGACGAGCGCGGCGGGTGGGCCCCCGCGCAGCGACCAGAGGAACTTCGGACGGGAGTCGAGGCGAACCTGCGGAGTCTCGAGCTGGACCAGATCTCGGTCGTGAACCTGCGGCGGTTGCCGACTGCCGACGTCGAGTTCGGTGACCAGCTCGACGCCATGCTCGAAATGCGCGATGAGGACATCATCGGTGGGATCGGTCTGAGCAACGTCACCCTGGACGAGTATCAGGCCGCTCGTGCACGTACCGAGATCGCCTGCGTTCAGAATGCATTCAGCGTCGCCGACCGGTCCGGCCAGGCGATCTTCGACGCGTGCCAGCAAGACGGTGTTCCGTTCGTGCCGTTCTTTCCCTTGGGCTCGGCGTTCGCCCCGGACAACCCGGTCCTCGGGGCGGCCGCGGTTCGAGACGCCGGCACCCGGATCGGGGCGACTCCTGCGCAGGTGGCGTTGGCCTGGTTATTGCATCTGGCTGACAGTGTCCTGCTGATCCCTGGCACGTCCTCGTTGCAGCACCTCGAGGAGAACCTAAGCGTGGGGTCCTTGGAACTCGACGGCGACGCCATGGCGGCGCTGGACCGGGTTGGATTGTCTTAGCGCGTTCGGAACGCCGTGGCAATCGGGCCCCGTAAGACCGACGGCCGCGCACCGCGATGTCAGGAGTCGAGGAAGCGAAGCACGGCAAGCACCCGGCGGTGGTCGGATTGGGAAACCGGCAGGTCCAGCTTGGTGAAGATGTTGGCCACGTGCTTCTCAACGGCCCCTTCCGAGATCACGAGGGCGGTAGCGATCGCAGCGTTGGAACGACCCTCGGCCATGAGCGAGAGCACTTCACGCTCCCGGGCGCTCAGGCCCGAAAGCGAGTGGATCTTGCGGGAGGCGCCGAGTAGCTGCGTGACCACTTCGGGGTCCAGCGCGGTGCCGCCGGAGGCGACCCGCACCAGGGCCTCTACGAAGTCGCTCACGTCCGCCACCCGGTCCTTCAGCAGATAACCGATGCCGGCGGCATCGTCGGCTAATAGCTCTGCGGCGTAGCGGGTCTCGATGTACTGGGAGAACAAGAGGATGCCGAGCGTCGGATGAAGCCGCCGGAGCTCGATCGCGGCCCGGAGCCCCTCGTCGGTGAAGGTCGGCGGCATGCGGATGTCCACCACGGCGACGTCAGGAAGGTCCCTGGTGATGGACTCATGCAGTCCCTCCGGGTCGCTCACCGCGTCGGTGATCTCGAAGCCGCGGTCGGCGAGTAACTGGACAAGCCCGTCACGCAGGATGGCCGAATCCTCGGCGATGGCGACACGGATTGAGTCGCTCATTTAGGCGTGAAGCGGGAGGTCGATGGTCATGATGGTTGGTCCACCGGCAGGGCTATTCACCTCGAGCGTGCCGTCAACTGCATGTACCCGATCGATCAGTCCTCTCAAGCCGCTCGAAGAAGATCCAATCAGTGCCGGCTGTGCCCCTCCACCCCCGTCATCGCGCACAACCACACGCAGCCACTTGCCATGCTGGGTGCAGCGGACGCTCGCCCTCGACGCATTCGCGTGCTGGGCGACGTTGGCGAGCAGCTCGGCAACGCAGAAGTAGGCGATCGCCTCGATGGCATGGGTCGGCCGCTCCTCCCACACAACTGTCAACTCGACCGGGACGGTACTCCGAGCGGCCAGTGTGGACAGGGCCCCTTCGAGTCCGGTGTCGAGCACCGGGGGGTGGATGCCGCGGGCGAGGTCGCGAAGCTCGACGATGGCCTCCTTGGCGCCACCGTGCGCATCGTTGATCAGCCGTCGAACCTCGTCGATGTCGAGGTCTCCGGCCTCGGCCAACTTCTCCTTGGCCTGCCCGAGTTGCATGGCGAGCGCCACGAGCTGGGCCTGCGTTCCGTCGTGCAGATCCCGTTCGATCCGCCGGAGGGTGGCCGCCGAAGCGTCCACCGTTTGGGTCCGGGCGTCCTCGAGAGAACGCACCCGGGCCGTGACCGGGTCGGGCCCGAGGAGCGCATGTATGAGTCGGCGGTCGGCGAAGACAACCGCGCGCATGGGCCACGGGGCGAGCAAGAGGAGGAGTCCGCCGGTCAAGAAGATGAACAGGCCGTGGATGAAGCCCGATGACTGGACCGACAGAAACCCCGGCGCGAACAGGTTGAGGACGACCCCGAACTCCTTGGGGCGAGCCGCCCCCGCCCCCCACAGGGGATAGGTGAGGCAGAAGAAGGCATCGACCCACACGCTGAAGGCGAACCAGACCCCGAACGCTGACAGCGGGACCTTGATCACGCAGTAGGCCACCGCCCTCCAGCCAACGCGGTCTCGCAGGGCGGATTGGAGCCACCCGAAGAACCCGGGCCGCGCCGAGAAGGGCAGCGGCTCCTCGACGACCTCGTCAATGAAGCCTCGGGCCAGTGTCCGGTGGAACCTGCCCAAGCCCCTAGCTCCGCGGAGTGAGGCGGCGACCACCACCAGGCCGATGAACGTGACGGTCAGCGCGACCCCGGCACCCATGGTGACGGCGATGAAGACGAAGCCCACCCCGGTCAGCATCGAGCTGACCATGAAGAACGCGAGCTCGTGCCAGGCCTGGGTGGAGAACGGTTCACGCCAGGCCGAGCGGCCGAAGTGCCGGATCTGGTTCACCCGGGCCTCCGAAAGCACGATCACCCGCTCCTTGCCTCCGTGCTTGAACCCGAGGCGGACCCCGGGCCCACTTGCATCAGCTTGCATCATGCGTCACCTCGGACGATCGAGAAGCCGGCGAGCCCGAGAGAGATCGACGGCAGCGGTCTTGCGGGGGTGCTTGGCGAGTGCCCGAACGACGATCATCTAGGGCTCCTGCCGATGGCCAGTACGTCATGGTGCAAGGGTAAGGACTCGTGACGTTCTTGAGAATGCCGCCAGCGGGCGTCTTTTCCTGGGGTTAGCCCCCGTATCCGGTCGGCGTGGCCGAAGAATCGCAACGGTCCTCGCGTCTAATCGGTGGGTGAGGTTTCAGGTACCCGACGATGTTTGGGTGGTGCGTGCGCGCTCAATCACTTGGGCTCCCGGCGTGGCCCGGTACCGAGGGCCGGACCATCCGCACGGGCGGTGAGATCATCCAGCTCGTCGAAGAGCTCGAAGCCTTCAAGTTCTGCCCCTTCGAAGACCAATGGCGCAACGTGCTCTCGGAAGGCGAGCAGCCGCCGCTCGCTCTCCCAGCGTGCGACCCCTACATAGATGTCAGGGTCGTTGTGGGAGCGCAGAAGGAGGCTTCCCATTGCCCCCGGGAACCCGGTGCGAATGTCAATGGTGCCCTGGTGCCACCATGACTCGAACTCGGTGGCCACGTCCGGGTCGACGCGCCAGCGATAGATGACTCGAATCACTTCAGCGCTCCAGGTACTGCGTCGCGAGTCGGGGAGGAGCGCACGCCAACCAGCCATCGACGATCGCATCTTTGAGCGCGCTCTTGCTGACGGTATTCAGTTGGATGAGGACGGCCGAGTATCCGTCGAAGTGGGGGATCGTGAAGAAGGCCTTCGGATATGTCGCAAGCATCGCCTCCTTCTCTTGAAGGTCGGCGACTCGGACGGCAAGGATGGGTCCGTCCGGCGGGGTCGTGGCGCCGAACCGCTTGATGTCCGCCTTGGTAAACGGCCGCTCCCATGCGAAGCCCTTCCCGGCGACGTGCCACGTACGGTTGCCGCGCCGTTCGCCCTCGGTCACGTCGGGCATGCCCAGTGCCACAACGGCGGCGTCGTCAAGAGTCGCCATACGGGGACCGTACCGCTGCGTGCTTGGAGGGCGCTTATTCCCTCGACGTCGGATCCGGGTTCCCCCTGGTCGATGAGTCCTCGCTCTGGAGCTTCATTTCTGGTCAATAGACCATCAGCGAGCGCCCGCGATCGGTTCTTTCAAAGGGGTAGCTTTTGGGCCTATCGCTCGCCCAAGACCGGGGACGCCAGCAAGGCCAAATGCTCAGAGACATCCCCTTCGTAGGGCGGGGCGCCGAACTCGACCGGATTGTTGCTCGGCTCGAGCAGGACGAGCCCGCGGCCTTCGTGTTGGCGGGGCCGGCCGGGGTGGGCAAGACACGACTGGCGGCCGAGGTTGCCGGGGCGGCAGGTTCCAGGGGTTACTCGACGGCCTTGGTCGTGGCCACGAGAGCCGCCTCCTCGATCCCCTTCGGTTCCTTCGCACCGCTCCTCCCCGACGCCGTGATGGCTGCGGATGATCGCTTGGAGCTCCTCCGCCGGACCAGCGCCGCGGTGGTCGAGCGCGCCGGCGCCGGGGGTCGACTGCTTCTGGTCGTCGACGATGCCCACCTACTCGACGACGGATCGGCCGCGCTGGTCCATCAGTTGGTCCAAGGAGGGTCGTGCAGCCTGCTCGCGAGCGTGCGCACTCCGACGGAGATGCCGGACTCGGTCATCGCGCTTTGGAAGGACGGCCTGGCCGAGCGGCTGGACCTCGAACCGCTCGGCGAGGCGGAGGTCGAGCGGTTCGCCGCGCTGACCCTGGGCGGGCCGGTGGCGGGTTCGGTGGTCCGCCGACTCTGGGAGGCGAGCAGGGGAAACGCTCTGTATCTCCGAGAGCTGCTGCGAGGTGCCGTCGAGTCTGGTGCCGTTGCCCACGACGGCGGGGTCTGGATGTTGCACCATCCGATCGTCGCTCCTGGTCGATTGGTCGAGCTGGTGAGCACCCGGCTGGAAGGTTTGCCGGCGTCGACCACGGAGGTCCTGGACTACCTGGCCATCGGGGAGCCCATGGCGCTTCATGTGCTCGAAGGGATGACGTCGTCGGCGGCGCTCGAGGAGGCTGAGGAACGCGGGCTGGTGGAGGTGAACGTCCGCGCGGACCCGACCGAGGTGCGGCTCACGCATCCCATCTATGCCGATGCACTCCGCCAGCGGCTCCCGCAGTCGCGGACCCGTCGAATCTGGGTGGTCCTCGCCGATGCGCTCGAAGGCACAGGGACCCAGCGTCGAGAAGATCTCCTCCGAATCGCGAAATGGAGGCTGGACGCGCACGTCGGCGGCGACCCGGACCTGTTCACGCAGGCCGCGCGATCGGCACGCGAGATGTTCGACGTGCAGCTTGCGGTCCGCCTGGCTGGTGCGGCAGTCGACTCGGGCGGGGGAGTGGACGCCGGTTTCGCGCTCGGGGAGGCCGAGATGCTGTCGGGCCGTCACGAGGAGGCCGAGAGGGTGCTGGCATCCCTCGTGCCGCACTGCTCATCGGATTCCGAGCGGGCCCAAGTAGCGAGTGCGCGGTCCTATAACCGATCGGTGCTCATGGGTGATCCCGCTGGTGCCGAGCGGATCATCGACGAGGCTCTCTCGGTCGTGGAGCAACCGTCGGCCCGGCTCCAGCTCCGCGGCCGGACGGCGATGATCAAGCTGATGAGCGGCGAACCTCGGAACGCCCTTTCGGCCGCGACCGACCTGCTCGAGAGCCCGGATCCCGGCGTGCTGCTCCGCGGAACATGGGTCTCATCGATTGCGTTGGCGATGCTCGGGCGCACCGAGGTCTCGGTGAGGGAGGCACGTCGCGGTCTCGAGTTCGCCCGAACCCAGGCAGCGGGCACCCAGCTTCCCGAGACACAGGTCATCGGTGCAGTTCTCGCACTTAGTGCCGCGGGGCGGTTGGCCGAAGCGGAGGACGATTCGACCGCCGCGTACCAGGCCGCTCTCGGAGCAAACGACCGGGAGGGTCAGGCGACGTTCAGTCTCTTGCTCGGTCGAGTCCGGGTCGAGCAGGGACGATTGGCGGCGGCGTCCCTTGCCTTTCGGGAGGCAGCGGCGATCAACCGGGAGCTGCATGAGACCGGAGCGCTGCGGTGGTGCGCCGGCGGGATTGCCTTGGCCGAAGGCATGATCGGCAATGACGAAGCGGCAACGGCGGCGCTGGCCGAACTCGACGGCTTGCGCGCCGACTGGATGATGATCTTCGAGCCCGATCTCGTGGACAGGGGTCGGGCCTGGGCGCTGGTGGCCGGAGGGGCGGTCTCCTCAGCGTGCCAGCAATTGCGATCGGCGGCCGATCGGGCTGCTGCGGTCGAGAACTGGGTAGCCGAGGCCCGCTTGCTTCACGACCTGGCCCGACTCGGAGATCCGAGGGGTGCTTCGACGCGGTTGTCCGAACTGGCGGAGGTCATCGACGGCGCACTGGTTCACGTCATGGCCGCCCACGCCGCCGCGCTGGTGGGTGGTGCGGGCGACGGTCTGGAAGCGGTCAGCCAGCGCTTCGACGAGCTCGGGGCGGGCCTGCTGGCCGCCGAGGCCGCCACCGCCGCCGCGACAGCCTTGAAGGCCGAGGGGAGCTCGCGGCGATCGACTGCCTGCGCTCGGCGGGCGGCGGAGCTGGTCCAAGCCTGCGGCTTTCCCCACACCCCGGGTCTGACGAGTCATGTTGGGGTGGGTCGGCTCAGCAAGCGAGAGTTGGAGGTGGCCGGCCTCGCCGTCAGGGGAAAGACGAACCGGGAGATCGCCGAGGGACTCTTCGTGTCCGTGCGCACGGTCCAGAATCACCTCCAGAACGTGTACGGGAAGCTCGGGGTATCGAATCGGGACGAGCTTGCCCGGGTCTTTACGCCCAGCTGACCCGTTGGCGTGCGCGGACTTCCACGTGCTCGAGCCGCGCCGCCCGTCTAGTTGCTGTAGAGCCGTCCCGGCGTGACCAGCACCGCGGTGCGGCCCTGCTCGGCCATGGTGCGGTCGTAGGCGTCCCAGTCGTCGTGGGAACCCCCTGCCGCCGTGAAGACCGCACGGAGCAGGAGGCGCAGCCCGTCGGCGTCGATGTGGGGATTCACGTCTCCGGTGCCGACAAGCTCGGCCCGACCCTCGGCGGTCGCCCACTGCCATCCTGAGCGGAACGTGATGCTCACCTGGGGTCGACTGCGTAGGTTGGACAACTTTGCGCGCCCGTAGGTCACGAACCCGATCACGTCCGATCCGGTGATCGGATGCGCGAGGACACCGGCGTTGACGACCGAGGACTGGATGGTGGCGTCCGCACGAAGCGTCGAGACCACGGCCAGATACTGATCCGATCGACCAATGTCGACGATGTCCTGAAGTGTCGTCATCCCGGTGCTCCCTTACCCGTGTCGTGCCAGAACCGTTGCTATCACGGTCTTGGAGCGGCACCGCATTCACGGGAATGCCTAGCTCGCAGACTCGACACGCCGGAATCTCCGCAGAGCAAGTGGGACGCACACCCCGATGATGATCGCGCTCCAACCGAGCATGGCCACGATCGGATGCTCGAGCTGCCAGGAACCCTGGGCGTTCGTCCCTTGGCAAATGTGCCGAATGGCGGCGACGAAGGCGCTGAGCGGGGCCAATTCAGCTTGATATCGCCGAGTTCAAGGACAAGCTCGTGAGCCCGGACGAGCCGGAACCCCAGATAGCCGCCCACGCGATCCTCGGGCTGTGGCGCGTTCAGAACCAGGCGGTGCGTCGATACGCCGATGATTCCGATTCACCCGAGGAGTTCCGGGACCGAGTGACCGCCGACGTGCATCGCGCGGCGATGCTGCTCGAGGCCGGTCTCTGGTCGTTTGGCGCGATGTTGAAGGGCGGGAACAGCCGCGAGCAATTGAAGGCGGCGGCTGAAGCCGCTCAGCAGGCGGGGCGCCAGGTCTCCACCGCAATCAGGCACGCCAAGTCGGTGTGGAACTGCAAGAGAACGCAGAACGCTACGCGCATCACGAAACGGGAGACGAGCACCACGGTCGGGGCCGGCAGAGAAGTCTTGGTGGGGGCCGTCCCGGTCCCCAGGGTCGCGGTCGAGCGATGCGGGCCGGGCCGCCCTGGTGAGGTCGGAGTGCTCGCCCGGGGGGATGACCCAACCGCCCGCCGAGTACACGGTGGCATGCTTCAGGCATGAGCGAACTTGTTACCTACGAGCTCGATGGTCATGTGGCGACCATCACGTACAACCGGCCCGAAGCCATGAATGCGATCAATGCCGAAGTGAGGCGTGATCTGAACTCGGCCTTCTCCCGCTTTCGGGACGAGGAGGAGGCATGGGTTGCGATCGTGACCGGTGCCGGTCGGGCATTCTGCGTGGGCGCCGACCTGCGAGGCGGCGGGGGCGCAGCTGGCGAGTTCAACGGAACGTTCTGGGAAAAGCCGACGACGAACTCATTCGAGAGCGGCTGGGAGATCTTCAAACCGGTCATCGCAGCGGTGAACGGGTTCTGCCTGGGATACGGGCTGACGCTCGTGACCTGGTGCGACTTCGTGATCGCCAGTGACCGCGCCGAGTTCGGGTTCCCGGAAGTGAAGATCGGCGTTCCGACGATCGTGGGTGCGATCCGTCTTCCTCAGCGCATCAACTGGCAGTACGCCATGGAGATCCTCCTGACCGGAGAGCGGATATCCGCGGAACGGGCGCACGAGATCGGACTCGTTGGATGGGTCGTTGACCACGATCATCTGCTCGACGAGGCGCGGAATTTGGCCGGGCGGCTGGTGGCCGCCGCACCCCTCGCGGCGCGAGCGGTGAAAGAGGTCGCCGTTCGGTCGCGGACGTTGCCGACGCTTGAGGCCATTCGCTTCGGTGAGACCATGCGCAAGGTCGCCTCAGCTACCGAAGACGCATCTGAAGGTGTGCTCGCGTTTCGGGAACATCGCCCGCCCGAGTGGAAGGGCCGCTGAGCTGGAGGCGAGGCAGGGCGCCGCAACCAACCGAATTCGCGACTCGGATGCGCTTAGGCTCGGGCACAACCGAGGCGGACAAAGGTGGTCAGAATGAAGCTGGTTGGTGTGCACCACGTGTCGCTGAACGTCGACGATGTCGACTCGGCCCTTGCGTTCTACGTCGGGACGCTCGGCTTGGTGGTCCGCTCCGACCGGCCTGACCTCGGTTTCGCCGGCGCCTGGTTGGATGCGGGAGACCAGCAGGTACACCTGATCGACGCCCCCGTCCCGACCCATCAGGGCCAGCACTTCGCCCTGCGGGTCGACGACTTGGAAGCAACGATCAACGAACTGCGCGACGACGGGGTCGATGTAAGTGACGCGATTCGGATCGGTACCGGACGTCAAGCGTTCCTTCACGATCCGGCCGGCAATCTCGTTGAGCTGCACCAGGTTGCGACGTCTTCCGACACATCGAGGTAGGCCCGAATCGCAGTAACGGGGACGGGTTCCTGCTGGGGCTGGATCGGGCTCGCCGCTGGAAGGCGGGCTGACCGGCCCATCGCGATCCCGAGGCAGTTCCCTCCGCGGCACGGGTGTACCCACTCGGCAGGTGGCTCGCTGGTCGATTGGGCGCTCTCGGAAATGGAGACGGTGTCCGCGTTCGCTTCTCGCCCCTGCGACACAAATAAGGTGGCCTCTGTGAGCTCCGAGGGCAGCGATCAGTGGCACGCCCGACTGCACCACGTTCGGGGCGAAGAGATCTCCTCGACGACGGCACAGAGCGCGGGCATGCACAGATTCGAGGCAATCTCTGGACCGAAGACCGGATCTGAGAAGATCTGGATGGGCGAGGCTCACGTTGACCCCGCCACCAGCTCCGATCCTCACCATCACGGTGAGTCGGAGACGGCCATCTATGTGGTGCGCGGCAATCCGGTCTTCGTCTTCTCGGAAGACGATCACGAGGTCCGGATCGAGGCGCAGCCCGGGGACTACGTATTTGTACCTCCGTATGTGCCGCACCGCGAGGAGAATCCATCCCCCGACATCGAAGCGGTGGTGATCTTGGCCAGATCCACCCAAGAAGCCATAGTCGTCAATCTCCCGAGCCTCTGAAGTGTTGGGATAACGCCCGTCAGTGTCGATCGCCCGCGAAATGGCCAAGCTGCTCAACTCATGTCAGGACACGACATGACTTCTGCGCCGCTCATCACGACGCCGTTCACAGAGGACTCTTCTGCGGCTGAGGTCGTGTTGGGGATCGACCTGGCCGGCAAACGGGCCGTGGTGACCGGGGCGTCATCGGGCATCGGTGTTGAGACCGCGCGAGCGCTGGCCGGCGCCGGCGCTGAGGTGGTCCTCGCGGTTCGTGACACGGAGGCGGGGGAACGGACGGCCGACGACATCTGCGCGACGACCTCCCGCCCGGTCGAGGTCATGCCGCTCGACCTGGCCGATCGAGCTTCGGTGGCCGCCTTCGTGGACGGGTGGGAGGGACCGCTCGACATCCTCGTCAACAACGCCGGGATCATGGCTGCGCCCGAAATGCGCACGGTCGAGGGTTGGGAGATGCAGTTCGCCACCAATCACCTTGGACACTTCGCGCTCGCGACCGGGCTTCACCGAGCACTGTCCGCGGCGGGGGGAGCGCGGGTGGTGTCGGTCAGTTCGAACGGACACATGTTCTCCGCGGTCGTCTTCGAAGACATCCATTTCAAACGACGTCCGTACGAGCCGTGGTCCGCCTACGGCCAGTCCAAGACGGCCAACATCCTGTTCGCTGTGGAGGCCACCAAGCGATGGTCCGACGACGGCATCACGGTCAACGCGTTGATGCCGGGAGCGATCTCCACCAACTTGAAGCGACATGTCTCGCCCGAGGAGTTGCGGCGGCTCCGCGAGGCCATGGGGGCGTCAAACGTCAAATGGAAGACACCCGAGCAGGGTGCAGCGACCTCGGTGCTCCTCGCAACGTCGCCGCTGCTCGAGGGCATCGGCGGCCGGTACTTCGAGGACTGCAACGAAGGGGGCCCGAATCAGCCCGGATCCAATCGGGGAGTCGCCCCGCACGCCGTCGACCCCCAGGCTGCCGAGAGGCTCTGGCGGGTGTCGCTCGAGTCGATCGGCTCGTAGCCCAGGTAGGCGGTCGGCTGGCGCGGTCGCGCCCGGCGGGACGCTACCGTGCAGGTGATGGAGGCGCTGCACTGGCAGAACCGGCCGTCGCTCAACCAACCGATCATGGTGGCCGCGTTCCAGGGTTGGACCGACGCGGGAGGCGCCGCGTCGAGCGCCGCCAACTACCTCGCCGACCAGTGGCACGCCGAGCAGTTCGCGACCGTCGAGGCCGAAGAGTTTTACGACTTCACGTCTCTGCGCCCGCAGGTCCGGCTCACCGGCGACGGTGCTCGCGCGATCGTCTGGCCGCAGAATCGCTTCCTCGCCGCGTCGGCACCGGGATCGCGCGACGTGGTGTTCTTGATCGGGATCGAGCCGCACCTGCGTTGGGGAGCGTTCTGCGACTGTGTGACGACAGTTGCGAAGGCCGTCAGGGCCCAAGCGGTGTTCACGCTCGGGGCGATGCTGACCGACGTCGTGCACACCCGGGCGACGCCGGTGCGCGGTTCGACGGCCGATCCGCGCCTCACCGACCGATTCGGGATGAGCCGGCCCCGGTACGAGGGCCCGACCGGAATCGTCGGCGTTCTGCAGGATGCGTGTGCCAAGCTCGAGATCCCCGTGGGCTCTCTCATGGCGCAGGTCCCGCACTACGTCCCGAGCACGCCATCGCCGAAGGCGACCCTGGCTCTCGTCGAGAGGGTGTGCGAGCTACTTGACACCCACGTCGGGACATCCCCGCTCGAGCTCGCATCGGTGGAGTACGAACGAGAGGTGAGCGAGGTCGTAGCCGCCGACGAAGACATCGCTCGATATGTCCACCAGCTCGAGTGGCAAGCCGGGGGGGAGGAGCCGACCGGGCTCGGCGAGCTGCCGACCGGAGACGCCCTCGCGGAGGAGCTCGAGCGCTTCCTACGCGAGCAGGGTGGGCCGACCTAGGCCAACCAGCGTCGGGCGTGCATCTAACCCGACGGGTCGGTGACCCCTTCGGGGATCGAGGCCAGGACGTCGACCCATGTGTAGAGGAGCGGTCCCGGCTTGGTCGCCACCGCAAGCGTCGCGGCCATGGATGTCCCGCCCACGTCGCCGGTGTTGGTGTCTCCGGTGGCGCTGAAAGCGGTCCCCATGACCAGATCGGTTCCCGACCCGAAGTTGTCGAGGATGCCGTGGCGGTGGCCCCAACATCCGGCCGCCCCGCGGTGGACGCAGTCGAGGTTGCCGCTGTTGAACCCGTCGTCGTACATCCAGCCGTAGACGGCATCGAGCCCATTGGCCGACCCACCGGCCCATTCGTCGTCGACCAGCAGGTACGCAGGACCGGCATCGGGCGGATCGTTGGCGGTGTCGGCCCCCCGCTGGGCATTTCGATCGAGCGCGGCCGTCATCCCGACGAACGGTGCCAGTCCCCGGTCCACCCGCTCGAGGTTGATCGCGACGAAGAGTTGCTTGGGCACGCTCAGTTGCGAGAAGTCGGTGGGCAACACCATTGCCGTCACCCCCTCGAGCGAGTGTGCGTGATTGATCGCCGCCAGGACCGCCCGGACACAGTTGCCCGAGCTGTCGATCCCGCTCGGGGCGCAGGTGTCGAAGTAGTCGGGGTCAGGGTTCACGTTGTGGGTAGGGTCCAAGACCCCGGTGTCGGACTCGTTGGCGGGGATCTTCGCCAGTGGTGCCAGCGTGCCGACTCCCATCGCCGAGAGCGCCTCGGTCCACGTGTAGGCAAGTGGGCCGGTCGCGTGGGGAGCGACGGCCAGCGTTGCCGCCACGGACGGACCGGCCGGGTAGCCGGGCGAGCTGTCGCCCGTCGGGTCGAGGGCCGCTCCCATGACGAGATTTCGGCCGTTGCCGAAGCTGCCGAGCACGATCCGGCGATCGGCCCAGCATCCCGAACGCTGTTTGGACGAGCAGTCCGGCAGTCCGCTCCCGGGCCCGTCGTAGTACATCCACTGGTAGTCGGCGTCGAGGCCGTTGGCCACTTCACCGATCCACTCCAGCTCGGAGTCTCGATAGGCGTGGCCGGGGCCCGGCGGCAACTCCGCGTGGTCGGCTCCCCGCTGGTCACTTTGATCGAGTGTCGCGCTCAATCCGACGAACGGGGTCAGTCCGCGGTCGACCCGCTCGAGGTTGATGGCCACGAAAAGCTGCTCGGGCACCGAGAGCTGGGCGAAGTCGGACGGGAGCCGCATGGGACCGATGCCTTCGCGGGCTCGAGCTCGATCGACGGCGGCCAACGTGAGCCGGAGGCAGGTGACCGAGGTGTCGACTCCTGCCGGGGCGCACAGATCGATGTAGTCCGGAGTGGGGGCCACCGACCCTGGGGGGTTCGCTGCACCCGAGGCCGGCAATGTGATCGACCACGACAATGCGGTCCCGACGAGAGCCAGGGCCGCGAGGAGGGCGATCGCGGGCCGGCGGGCAGAGGGACGGTGACGCCTCATGGCCGCCCGCAGCCCCATTCTCGCACCCGTGCCTGCACTCCGTTCCTCACTCTCGAGGCGCGTTGTCGAACCGGCCCGTGGTTCGACCGATGCGCGGGATCAGGCTTGCGTGACTGCGAATCGCCCCGCAGCGCACTCGGGGTCGCTGACGTGTGATCATGATCGTCTCATGACTGTGATCAAAATCAACGCGATGACCGTTCCCGAGGACGGAGGGGACGAGCTGGCCAGACGCTTTGGGGCCCGTGCCGGAGCCGTGGACAACCAGGATGGATTCGAAGGATTCGAGTTGCTGCGTCCCACCGATGAGCGCCGACAGTGGCTCGTCGTGACGAGGTGGCGTGACGAGTCTGCGTTCGAAGCCTGGGTCAACTCTCCCGCCTTCTCCCACGGCCATGCCGGAGCCGATCGACCCGCCGCTCACGGCGGCCCCGTCGCGGTGTCGTCCGAGCTGTGGTCATACGAGGTCGCACAAGGCTCACCGGGAGAGTCTGGGCAATCCAAAATCCGGTAGGCCACCGTCTCGAAAATTACTATCGGGACGTGCGATTCCGGCATGGCACCACCTTGGGTTCGATGGCTGTGTTGGCTCTGCTCGGGACGGCCGGACCGGCCGCTGCGACAGCGCACTCGGGGATGGCGTCGTCGGAGCGCTGGCCGAACTCGGTCCTTCGTAGGACGGAACGCCGGCGGGAAGGGCCTACTTCGCCTCGTCCCGCCGGACCTCTTGGACCATGAAGCCGTTGCCGTCGGGATCACTGAAGGCGAGGAACGATCCATAGTCGCTGCGTTCGGGATCCGGGCCCGGCGCCGGCGTTCCGTCTTCGAAGTGGAAGATCTCGCTCGCCTCCACCCCCCGTCCGATCAGCTCGGCACGCGCGGCCTCGATGTCGGCGACGACGAGGTGCAGCCCCTGGAGGGAGCCTGCGGCGTCGGGGTTCTTCATGATCGTGATCGAGCATGCCGAGCCGGGCGGCGTCACCTGCACAACGCGAAAGTTCTCGCCGGCTCGATGGTCGACGTCCAGGGTGAAACCGGCTTGTTCCGTATAGAAGTCCTTGGCCCGATCGACATCGGAGACGGGCACCACCACGAGTTCGAGCTTCCAGTCCAAGGTCCAACCTCCCTACGTTCCTGCGTCACTCGTGACACCCGACGTCTCTCGGGGCGAATGCGCTGGGGCCGAGACCGAGCGCCCAGCAGCCCGGTCAGGCGCTCCGGTCTGCATGTTCGAGCTCCACGAAGAGCTCTTGGGCCCGCGCCCGATACCGCTCGACACTGGCTTCCTTCACCGACTCGTAGCCGCGTATGACATCGGGCAGCTGGGCGACCGCCAGGACCAGATCCAGGGTCTCGGGTCCGAGCCGGTCGATGGCCGTCTCGACCATCCGGCGGTACTCGCCGGGGAGAGCCCGTTCCATGCGCCTGACCGCGGTGTGGCCGAAGGGGTCGAGGGGCGTGCCGCGAAGCCGCTTCCCGGCCCGAAGGAACGCGAACGCGGGACCGGCCAACCGGCCCAACCGGATCTTGCGGCGGAGGCCGAGGGCGCGCAGCATGGGTGGGTGGAGGAGCACGCGAGCGCGAGCACCCTCGCCGAACTGCTCGGTCAGGCGGGCCCGTTCCAGGGGATCCAGGTGGAGGCGCGCCACCTCGTACTCGTCCTTGTAGGCCATCANNACGGCCACGCGGTACGAGTCGGCATACGCCGCGCCCTGATACGCCACGAGATCGGCGGCCCTGGCCTCGACCAGCGCTTCCAGCGTGGCCGGCGGCGGCGCTGCGCCCGCGGTGGGCGCAAGGGCACCCCAGACACTCTCGGGATCGGCCGCCGCGGCACGTCCCCATCGGAACGCCCGAACGTTGTCTGCGGGTGCGACGTCGTTCAACGTTATGGCGGTCTCGATGGCACCGACGGGCACCGGCAGGCAGCCATGCTGGTAGGCCGCTCCGAGCAGCACCATGTTGGAGGCCAGGTCGAGGCGGTTGGCGATCCAGTCGGCATCGAGGAACAAGCTCGCCCCGGGCCGCGTCTCTCGTCCGATGCGGCGGACAAGTCCCTCGGAGCTCGGGAATGTGCTGGCCGGGTCCTGGGCGAGTGGCACCGTCGGCGTCTGCGCGGTGTTGACCACGGCAACGGTGCGCCCGGGGTCGCACACCGACAGGTTGGTCGTGTCCGCGGCGCCGAACAGATCGAAGCCCAAGAGGACGTCGGCCGAGCGGTTCGAAGCCCGTGCCGCGCCGTCGATCGGAGCGGGCGATATGCGGACGTCCGACACGACAGGGCCGCCCTTTTGCGCGAGGCCGGTCTGCTCGACCCCGACCGCGTACAGCCCCGACAGATGCGCGGCCATCTGGAGGATCCTCGACACGGTGACCACCCCGGTGCCCCCGACTCCCGGCATCCTGACGAGGACCGAGTCCGGGACGACTCGCACCGGCTCGCCGGGCGCCACCGGCGGATCACCCGCATGGGCTTTCCGTGGCCGGGCCAGCACCTCGACAAACGACGGGCAGTCCCCGCGGACACACGAGTAGTCGAGGTTGCACGTGTGCTGTTCCACCGCGGTCTTGCGGCCGTACTCTGTGTGGACCGGGATCAGGGAGAGGCACGTCGACTTGGTGACGCAGTCGCCGCAACCCTCGCAGACCCGCTCGTTGATCCAGATCCGCCGGCTCGGCGTCGGCAGTGTGCCGCGCCGTCGCAGCCGTCGTTCCTCGGCCGCACACCAGTCGTCGTGCAAGAGCACGCTCACGCCGGGGGTGGCCACCAGGTCGCGTTGGATCTCTGCCAGCTCGTCGCGGTGGTGCACGGTCGCCACCTTGTTGAGCCGGACCCGCCTGTACGCGGCCGGATCGGCGGTGGTGACGACGACCTTGCTCACCCCCTCGGCGGCCAGGAGGTCCACGACGGCCGGGACGCTCATGGACCCGGCCGGCACCTGGCCGCCCGTCATGGCCACCGCGTGGTTGAAGAGCAGCTTGTAGGTCAGATCAACCTTGGCCGACAGGGCGGCCCTCACTGCGAGCGAACCGGAGTGGAAGAAGGTCCCGTCCCCCAGGTTCTGGAGATAGTGCCGGTCGTCGGTGAACGGGGCGAGCCCGATCCACTGGGCCCCTTCGCCACCCATCTGGGTAATGCCGACCTGGTGACCGCGCCCGTCGTCGTGGAGCCCCACCATGGCGTGGCAGCCGATGCCGAGGCCCACCAGTTGATCGTCGTCGGCACGAGTCGAGATGTTGTGCGGGCAACCCGAACAGAAGAACGGTGCTCGAACGGGCGGGGCGTCCGACTCACCCCCGATCGGGCTCGCGAGCAGCGTCAGCCGCTGGCGCCCGCCCGAGCGTTCGAGCGAGCGCCGGGCATGCTCGGGCAGGTTGACCCGGCTCGCCAGCACCGTCGCGACCATCTCGGCGGTGACGGCTCCGGTCGCCGGCATGAGTGGACGCCCGACCTCGTCGGTTCGCCCGACGACGACCGGCTGATGGGGCTGACGGTAGAGGGCCTCCTTCAGTTGGGTCTCGACGAACGCCGTCTTGTCCTCGATGACCAGGACCTCGTCGACGCCGCCCACCAACTCGCGGAGGGGAAGGGGCTCGATCGGCCACGGCATCCCGATCCGGACCAGCCGGATGCCGAGTCGGTCCAGGTCGGCCTCCGTCAACCCCAGGTCCGACAGCGCCCGAAGCACCGTGGCGAACGGCAGTCCGGGCGCCACGATGGCGAGGCGCGCCTCACGAGGTTCGAAATGCACGACGTTGAGCCCGGCATGGTGGGCGTACTCACCGACGCGGGGCAGGCGGAAGGCGTGGAGACGCCGCTCGGCATCCAACGACTGCGGGCCGATCAGGAGTGGTTCGTGCATCTCGCGTCCGAGGTCTGGCGATGGCACGAAGGACTCGGGGTCTTCGAGCTCCACCGTCGCGGCCCCGTCGGCGATGTCGGACACGATCTTCAATGCGACCCAGGTCCCGGAATAGCGAGAAAGGGCCACGGCGTGGAGGCCCAGTGTGCGGATCTCCGCCACCGAGGACGGCGCGAGGAGGGGGACGAGCAGGCTCCGAGCCGTCTGCTCACAGGACGAGGGGATCGTGGACGACTTGCAGGTCGGGTCATCGCCAACGATCGCGACGGCGCCGCCGAGGGGAGAGGTGCCCGCGTAGTTGCCGTGCCGGATGGCGTCGGCGGACCGGTCGAGACCGGGGTTCTTGCCGTACCAGAACCCCGCGACCCCGTCGTGTCGTCGGCCCGGCAGTTGCCCGAGCAGCTGACTCCCGGCCACCGCCGTGGCTGCCAGCTCCTCGTTCAGGCCCGGGCGAAAGACGACCCCCGCCTCATCGAGCAGGGACGAGTTGCGTTGCAGCTCGATGTCGAGGCCACCGAGCGGAGAGCCCTCGTAGCCGCTCACGAAGGCTGCCGTGTTGAGGCCGCGGGCCCGGTCCAATCGTCGTTGGTCGAGCATCAGCCGAACGAGAGCTTCAATCCCCGAGATGAAGACGGTGCCCGAGGTTGCGGTGTACTTGTCGGAGAGCGATACGTGTCGCAGTCCGGTCCCGTCGATGACCTGCTGGGGCCGGTGGGCAGTCTGCATGTCGCCCGATCAGTCCGGCACCGTGACGGGGTGTCCCAGTTGAGCGGACGCCATCTCCTCGGCGACCTCCAGGGGGGTCCGTCCGGTGTCACGGGCGGTTCGTAACACGTCGCGTACCCGCGTGCCGATGGAACACACCGTCGCGGCCATCCGGTCCTCGTCCCATCCGGCCCTCTTGGCGTGGATCGCGATGACCCCGCCGGAGTTGATGAGGAAGTCAGGGACGTAGTCGATGTCTCGCGCCCTGAGCAGGTCCGCTCCGGACCGGGTCGACAACACGTCGTTCGCCGCTCCGGCGATCACCGCGCAACGGAGAACGCCGACCGTGTCGACATCGACGAGCCGCCCGACGGCGCAGGGCACGAACACGTCGCAGGGATATCCGATTACGTCACTTGGGTCGATCATGTCGCCGCCGACCTCCACGCAAACCGCGCGAGCGCGCTCGGTGTCGACGTCGGCAACGGTCACGCTGGCTCCGGCCGCCGAGAGGCGGGTGGCCAGGTTGGCGCCCACGTGTCCGGCCCCCTGGATGAGCACGGTGTGACCCGACAGGTCGCTATCCCACCGGGACTCGACGGCCGCGACGATGCCCGCGAAGACCCCGACTGCGGTCTGCTGCGACGGCTCGATGATGCAGATCCCCGGCACCTGGGTGGACATGACCCGAAGATCGTCGAGCGAGGTCCCCATGTCGAGGCCGGGTACGTAGGTGCCGTCCAGCCTGCGCACCAATCTCCCGAACGCCTCGATCACCTCGCGGCGGCCGGAGCCAGAAACCGAAGGAAGCGGTCTGAAGATGACCCCCTTGGCGCCGCCGCTCGGGATACCGGCGATCGCGCTCTTGAGCGTCATGACCCTGGCCAGCCTCCGTACCTCGGTCACGGCCGACGCCTCATCGGGGTAGGCACGCCAGCGCACGCCACCGATCGCCGGGCCGAGCGTGGTGTCGTCGATCGCCACGGCGGCGCCCAGTCCGGACGAGCGATCGTGCACGAGGATCAGCTCCTCGGTCTGGTCCAGGCCCAATCCCGACTCGTCGGTCGCGAGGGTCACGAGCCCGCGCCAGGACGGGGTGGTCGGCGCGCCACGCGGTTCCGCCGGATCCCTCGGTCAAGCGCAACAGATCGCACACGACAGTCCTAGTCCCTGGGTGCAGAGGTTGCTAGGAGGCTCCCCAACAGGGGCCTCGTCGAGAGTCCGGAGGGCCCTGGCAGGGACCTCGGCCCTGGCCTGCTGGTGGCACCTCACCGCCGTGTCGAGCCCCGCCGAGGGACCCCTACTCCTTGGCCAGCTCGGCCCGGGCCATTGCCACGATCTCCGCTCGGTCGGGCCGGCTCTCGACCTGGAAGGTGATCCGCTCGATCGACCCGGTGAACGGGAACGGGGACTCGTAATCGTCGACGACCGGCGACAGCGCGTCGCGACCGACGTCGAGGCCGGTTGAGCCAAGCATCCGAACTATCTTCGGGATCTCGATCGAGGTCAGGTCCTCACCGTCGGCAGAGATCGTCAACGTGCCGCCCGGCCCGCTCCGATCGAAGCGGACCGCGATCTCGTGTGGGCCCGGGGCAAGGGTGAGCGGTGCGGTGGCCCGGTGGTGGGTCCCGAGCGCGTTGTAGTCGAAGTGAACCGCACCGTCCTTCACGAAGAACGAGTGGCCGACGTTGTGCCCCCCGCGTGCGTACAGCACCCCATGAAGCTCGCCGTCCGGGACGTCGACCTGAGCCGTGATCGCCCAGGTTCGGCCGCCGAGCGGTGGAGCAGCATCTGAGGGGATGTGCGCGATCGGTGGGAAGTAGACGTACACGCTGCGGGCGTGCACCGTGCCGGGGCGGGGCGCTCCACCAAACAATTCGATGCTTCGGTCGTCGAGGGGCAGCACCCCGTACTGGCCGGCCTCGGCCCACCAGGCATCGATGAGCTCGCGCAACTTCTCGGGGTGGTCGGTCGAGACGTCGTGGCACTCCGAGAAGTCATGGTCGAGGTTGAACAGGGCCCACTCGGTGTCGTCGATGGGCTGTCCCTGCTGGTGATACGTCGTGATCTTCCAGCCATCGGCCCACAGACCTCGGTGACCCATCTGCTCGAAGTACTGGATCGATCGGGGAGCGGACGCCAACGGGTCGGCGAAGGTCTGGGTGATCGACGCTCCGTGGATCGGCATCTGCGCCGACCCGTTGAACACATCCGGTATCGGCGCGCCCGTGATCTCGAGGAGGGTTGGCGCGACGTCGATGGCGTGGCAGAACTGGCGGCGGAATGAACCGGCGTCGGTGATGCCGTTCGGCCAATGCACGACCAGGGGATCGCGGACGCCTCCGCCGTAGGTGTTCTGCTTGTACCAGCGCAGCGGCGAGTTGCCGGCCTGCGCCCATCCCCACGGGTAGTTGCAGTGCGAGTGCGGGCCACCGATGTCGTCGAGGCGGTGGGCGACGATCTCATCGATGTCTTCCCAGGCCGCGTTGAAGAAGCTGAACTCGTCCATGACCCCGTACGGCCCGCCCTCGCGCGACGCGCCGTTGTCGGAGAGGACCATGAGCACCGTGTTGTCGAGGAGCTCGCGTCGCTCCAGGAATTCGACGAGCCGACCGATCTGGACGTCGGTGTGCTCGAGCATTGCTGCAAACGCCTCCTGGAGGCGTGCCGCAAAGGCCTTCTGGTTGTCGGTCAGGTCGTTCCATGGGGGAACGCCAGGGTTCCTCGGTGCGAGCGTCGTGCCCTCGGGTACCACGCCCATCTGGAGTTGCCGCGCGAACCACCTATCGCGTGCCTCGTCGTAGCCGTCGTCGAAGCGGCCACGCCACCGGGCCAGATACTCGCCGGGGGCCTGGTGGGGTGCGTGGGTGGCGCCGAAGGTGAGATACAAGAAAAACGGCCGATCGGGCCGGACGGACTGG
This sequence comes from Acidimicrobiaceae bacterium, assembly GCA_003161255.1. Classification (GTDB taxonomy): domain Bacteria; phylum Actinomycetota; class Acidimicrobiia; order Acidimicrobiales; family RAAP-2; genus Palsa-461. Next base: position 60,161 of record PMOQ01000015.1, read on the forward strand.
AGATCGCCGATCCACCCGGTGGCCCGATCGACGATGTCCTCGGAGACGTGGTACCCGTCCTCGGGTCGACCGGGGGGATCCACGTGTCCGTTGTCGCTGGTGAGCTCCGGGTAGAACTGATCGGTCTCACCCTGGAGGAACCCGTAGAAGCGATCGAAGCCCTTCTGCAACGGCCAGTTCGTGTGAGGCCCGCCTGAGCTCGTCTCCTCCATCGGCGCCAGGTGCCACTTGCCGGCCGCGTAGGTCGCATATCCGTGGGCACGCAGGAGTTCGGGGAGCGTGGCAGCGCGCGGCGAGATGCCTCCCCGCATGTGCGGGTACCCGGTGTTCCAGTTCGACACTCCCCGCATGCCGACGGCGTGAGGATTGCGTCCGGTGAGAAGCGACGCACGAGATGGCGAGCACAGCGCGGTCGTGTGGAAGTTCGTGTACCTGAGGCCGTTCTCGGCCAGCCGGTCAATCGTTGGCGTCGTCAACTCCGAGCCGTAACAACCGAAGTGCGCGAAACCGGTGTCGTCCAACACGATCATCACCACATTCGGGCCCCCGAGCCCGTCGGGGGGATCGGGCCACCACGGGGTGGAATCCCGGTAGGTGCGGCCGATGTGGCCCTTGAACTCCGGCTCGTTCGGGGACGCGGCCACTACGTGGGTCCTCCCGCGAGTGCGTGGGGGCTGACGAGGGTGTGCGCAGGGCGGCGGAGCGACCCGACAAGGGCCTTGGTGGAGTCCCAATCCGAGTGCGCGCGGGTTTCTCCGCCCCCGCTTTGTCGCACGGAACTCGACCATAATCTTCTGGCAAGGTGGTCGCTCCGTGCTGGCGCCCACCGGCCGCTCGATTGCCTGGAGGTCGCGATGAAGATCCGGCGCACGCCCGATGAGCGGTTCGCATCGCTTCCCGACTTTTCCTTCGAACCGCACTACGTCGACATCTCTGACGGCATCCGAGTCCACTACCTCGACGAGGGGCCGACCGAGGCCGCGCCAGTCCTGTTGCTCCACGGCGAACCGTCATGGTCGTTCCTCTACCGGAAGATGATTCCGGTGCTCGTGGCGGCCGGCCATCGCTGCATCGCACCCGACCTGGTCGGATTCGGCCGATCCGACAAGCCGAGCGAGCTCGATGACTACAGCTACGAGCGCCACGTCAGCTGGATGACCGAGGCGCTCTTCGACAACCTCGACGTCCGAGGGGCCACCCTGTTCGGTCAGGACTGGGGTGGGCTCGTCGGGCTGCGATTGCTCACCGCCGAGCCGGACCGGTTCGCCCGCGCCGTGGTGGCCAACACGGGCCTCCCCACCGGCGACGTTCCGCCGAACGAGGCGTTCCTGAGCTGGCAGCGGTTCGCACGCGATTCGGCAGACTTCCCGATAGGGGCGATCGTCTCGGGTGGCTGCACAAACAGGCTCGGCGACGATGTCGTCGCGGCCTATGACGCCCCGTTCCCGGACGACTCCTACAAGGCCGGCGCCCGCAGGTTCCCGTCCCTGGTTCCGACCTCTCCGAACGACCCTGCGCACGCTGCAAACACGGCGGCCTGGGATGTGCTCCGCGCGTTTCAGCGGCCGTTCCTGTGCGCGTTCAGCGATGGTGACGCCATCACCAAAGGGGGAGAACGCCAGTTCATCGGACACGTCGCGGGCGCCGAAGGACAGCCGCACACCACCATCGAGGGCGGCGGACACTTCCTGCAAGAAGACAAGGGGCCGGAGTTGGCCACGGTGATCGCCGACTTCATCGCGTCGACGTGAGCGACGACGTGAAGGTCGTCGACTTCCACTTTGACGTCATGTGCCCGTGGGCATACCAAACCTCGATCTGGATGCGGGACGTGCGAGATCAGCTCGGCCTCGAGGTCCGGTGGCGCTTCTTCAGCCTCGAAGAGATCAACCGCGCCGAAGGTAAGAAGCATCCATGGGAGCGCCACTGGTCCTACGGCTGGTCGATGATGCGCGTCGGTGCGATGTTGCGCCGGGTCGACCCGGACCTCGTCGACCGGTGGTACTTCCTGGCCGGGACCGCCTTGCATGTCGACGGCCAGAAGCCACACCGGCGAGAGGTCGCCGAGGCCCTGGTCGCCGAGCTCGGACTCGACCCGGCGCTGGTCGGGCAGGCGATCGACGACCCGACGACGCATGACGAGGTACGCGCCGACCACGACCGGGTGGTCGCGCTCGGGGGTTGGGGAGTGCCCACGCTCGTCTTCGATGACGACCAGGCGTTGTTCGGGCCGGTGCTCATCGAGCCTCCGACCGGTGACGCCGCAGTGCGTTTGTGGGAGACCGTGACGGCGTGGCTGGAATTCCCAAAGCTCTACGAACTACAGCGCCCGAAACGACCGAACGACATGCGTGCGATCGGCAAAACCTTCCGTCCCTATCTCGAAGCACGGGATTGGGTGACCGTTCAAAAGGAGACGCCGTGAGCGACCTCCAGACCATTCGAACCGCCCTCGAGCGGTGCTACGACAGCATCGAGGGGTTGTGCGCGAGTCTCGATGACGCAGAGTGGGCGACCCAATCCCTCTGTCCGGACTGGACCGTCCGGGGGGTCGTCTCGCACCTCGCCGGGGTCGAGGAGGTCCTGTCCGGCTGGCTACCCGACGGTGTGGAAACTCCGCCGCCCTTCGAACGAGCCGGGGCGTTCGCGAGGGAGACGTCGGACCTCGACAACCCGGCCTTCGCGGCGCGCGTCGGCGAGGTGTTCTCCGTGCGTCGGCGCGACCTGGCCGGCCTGTCCGAGGAGGACCTCGAAAGGCCGTCGTGGATGCCCACCGGGCCTGGCGTCTATGGCCGCTTCCTCTCCATCCGGGTCTTCGACTTCTGGGTCCACGAGCGAGACATCACCACCCCGCTCGGCCGCGGGACCGATGACACGGGGCTGTGCGCCGAGATCGCTCTCGGTGAGGTCGCGGGTTCGCTCGGCTACATCGTCGGCAAAAAGGTCGGGTTCCCCGACGGCCGCGGCATCACCTTTCGTCTGACCGGGCCGGTCGAGCGGGACCTCTCCGTTGTGGTCGATGGGCGGGCCAAGATCGTCGAGCACATCGAGAAACCCGATGTCGAGTTGGTCACGGACTCGGTGACCTTCGTCCAGCTCGCCTGCGGCCGCATCGACCCACAGGGTCCCATCGACGCCGGCACGGTCAGTTGGACCGGGGATGCCGAGCTCGGCGAGCTGGCGGCCCGGAACCTCCGGTACACCATGTGAGGGAAGCGGGTCACCCCCGAGCCGACGCTCGGGTCGCGCACCGCTGGGTTCTGGAGCACACGGCCGGGAGCGGTCTCGACCGCGTCGATGCTCCCGGGCAGCGGAGCTGACGGGTGGGAGCGCTACTGGCCCTCGTCGCATCGCTCGCCTATGGCGTCTCGGACTTCGCGGCCGGCCTGGCCAGCCGTCGGTTCGCCGCGGGTCCGGTGGCCGCCGTCGCGCAGATCTTCGGAGTCCTCACGGCGGTGATCGCGTTGGCGGTGTTCCCGGGCGTGGGCCCAACCGAGAGGGTCATCGGCTGGGGGGCCCTCAGCGGGCTCGGCAGTGCGGTCGGCACCCTCTCGCTCTACCGGGGCCTCGCCATCGGTCGGATGAGCATTGTGGCGACCCTTTCGGCCGTACTCACCGCCGTCATTCCGGCCGTCGTGGGCCTGGCCTCGGGCAACCACCTCAACACCGCGGCCCTCGTCGGCATGGGTATCGCAATACCCGCGATCGGGCTGGTGTCTTGGCAGCCTCGGTCCGAGGACAGGGCGCCGAGCCGCGGCGGTCTTCTCTACGGCGTGACGTCGGGGCTCGGCTTCGCCCTGCTCTTCATCGCCCTCGACCATGCCGGCACCCACGCCGGGGCGTGGCCGTTGGTTCCCGGCCAGGGGATCGCCTTCATCCTTGAGATCCCGTTCGCGATCCATGGGTTCCGATCATCGAGCCTGCCGTCGCGGGCCACGATCGGCCTGATGATCCTTGGCGGGTTCCTGAGCGGCACCGGCAACCTCCTCTTCCTGGCTGCGACGGGTAGGGGACAGCTGGCCGTGATCGCCGTGCTGAGCTCCTTCTACCCGGCCATCACCATCGTGCTCGCACGTTCGTTCCTTTCGGAGCGCTGGTCCCGGTTGCAGGCGGTCGGTCTCGTCACCGCAGCGGCCGCGATCGCGCTCGTCAGTACGGGCTGAACCGGGGGCCACGCGCGACACCGCGACCGACGGGAGAACCGGGCCGGGCTCGAACCGCTCGAACCGCTCGCGGCAACCGTCCGAGCAGAAGTGGGAGCTGTGATCGTCGCGGACCAAGGACGCCGGAGCGTGGGCGGTCTCGACCTGCATGCCGCAAACGGGATCGAGCGCGTAGCCCGTTGCCCGCGCTTCGTCAGTCGCCGGCCGGCTCCCGGGCCCACGGGCTGCTCCGAGGCGTGGCCCCCGCTTCAGGGCCGGGGCTGCGGCCGAACACCGCGGTAGCGGTGGCGACGAGAACACCCTCGACGCTGAACTCCGCCGACGCGAATGCCAGCCGTCCCCCGAGCCGACTCACGCGTGCGCGCACCTCGAGCCAACTACCGTCCGGCACCGCGGCCAGATAGTCGATGGACAGGTGGGCCGTGGACAGCAATGCGGCCGGCTCCACGGAGAAGGCGCTGGTGTAGCCGAGGGTGATGTCGGCCAGTGTCGCCAGGAGCCCGCCGTGGGCACCGCCACGGCCGTTGAGGTGGCGTTGGTCGACGCGCAGTCCGATCACTGGGACGTCGGGGGACTGGTAGATGGGGCCGATGAGCTCCAGAAACCCGCTCGTGCGTCCGAGCGGGCTGAAACCGTCGGGAACCCCCGGATCGGCTCTGTTCGCAGCGTCGGTCACGGTGGCCTCCCTAAAAACGGTGGGGTCCCCGCGCTGGGGGCGTGCATCGCACCCTACGGGAGCTGGATCGTGCAATCGATGGGCGGGGAACCGAGGCCACGGGACCGGTCAGGCTCCGTCGGGGTATCCGCCGCGGTGCAACACGATCGGATAGTGCGGAAGGGTGTGTGGTTGGGGGACTGTGGCGCGCCATCCGTCCGGGTGCGGATCGAGTCCACCGAAGAGAGGCGACGTCTGCTCGATGGAGCCGCCGGTCAGCTGATCGAGCGATTGTCGCAGTGCGGCAATGGTGTCGCCGCCCAACCGGGTCTGGCAGCGATCCTCGACCTCGTCGAGGTGTCGCAGATAGGTGTGTCGGGCGGTCATCCCATCCGCGGTGAGTCGAGCCGTCTTCAACCGTCCACCTGGCTCCGCATCGACGACGGCCAGCCCTCTTTTCGAGAGGACGCCCATTCCCATGCTGATCGCCTCCTTCGAGACGCCACTCAACAGGGGTAGGTCTCGGACTCGAACGGGCGTCTCATTCAGGACCCGTACGACGTTCGCGCACAGGGCAAGGGGGAGCGCCGAGGCGCGCTCGAAATCGATCGCGTATGCGAGAAGCACGCGCGCAAGGAGTGCCGCCAGCCCCAGCTCGGAATCCGCTGAGCCACTCGCCCGACCGCCGAGTTGATCTGCGTCGACGAGGAGCCGGTCCTTGGTGGAGAGTCCGTATCCGAGGATCGGCAGGCACTCGGGCAGGCGATCATCGAGCTGGTCGGCCGCCCCGTGGAGCGATCGCTGGAGGTCCTCGACGGCAGCCGCACCGAAACGGGTGTGCCAACGTAGCTCGATCGAGTCGAACAGGGGCCGCCACACGTCCTGTGCCCTCCGTCCCCCGTCGGTGGGTCGCAACACCATGTCGGGCCGGAACGCGCTCGAACCGCCGGGGTGTGGAGTCGGCTCGGCGACGATGTAGCCCCACCGCAACATGCCGCCCAGATTGGTGCGGGTACGCGCGAGGCGCTCGAGTTCCCGGACCGTCACTCCTACGTCGCTTACATAACGCATGCAGGTCGACCACATCACCATCGAGGCCCACCACGGGCGCTGCCGTGAGCCTTCGGGGGAGCGTGTCTGCGCGGTCCGGTGGGACATCTGACGCTCAAACTCGTTGTCGAGCTCGATCGTGTAGGCGACGAGCGCACCCGACAGCAGCGTGGGGAGCGGCAATCGATCAGGCACGAAAGGGACGCTAGGACGCGCGTCCGGCCCAAGTGGGAGACTGAGCGGGTCGGTCCGATATGGGCGGCCCCAGCGGTCAACTGGGGGGATGACCGGCGTTTGGATGCGACAATCCGGGAGATCGACCTCCCGGGAGACGTTGGGAGCACCGATGGCTGATGAGATAACCGAGTTGAGCGAGCGCCTCGACCAGGACCACACGCCGGAAACCAACGGTCGGATGGCGATCTGCAGGAAATGCGGCTTTCGAGCGACCTCAGAAGCCGGCGAGCACCATGTGCTCTTGGAAGAACAGGCGGCGCGGGCCACGAGTTGGCTTGGCGGCCAAGCCACCGCCAATCGTCTGACGAAGGCGAGAGAAGCACTCGACACTTAACGCTTGAAACCGACGTCATATGTTGGGAAAACGGGTGGTACCGTGCCCGGAAAACCAACAGACGTTGACCCGGCTCGTCGAGTGCTCCCCGGGTTAGCCGTTTCCCTCGCAGGGAGCCCGGGACATTCCTAGTAGCTCGCAGTTGGCGCGTTGGCGTAGGTACCGTTCAAACGAGCGACAAGCACGGCCGGTTGGCCGTCAGTCGGAGACCGGTCATCGTAGTAAGGTGGCTCCTGCTCGATTCGATCACGCAGATCGAGCCTCCCGTCTCGCCGTTTTGGTTTGGCCGGTACACGCGATGCGTGGCACGAAGGGCCAGCCATGGTAACGGTGACATCCAGTCCGAACCGGGTCGGCGCGCGGCATCAGCTCTCGGGAAACCGGCCGGTGCCTTTTGCCTAGACACGGATCCAACAAAAAGACCGACAGGCGCAGCCCGAGCGACTCACCTCGAGAGCGCGCACAGCCGCACCGCCGAATGTCGGGCAAGGCGATTGACGAGCAGGCACTTGAGCTCCGCGAGGAGGGTGCGTCGTATTCGGCCATAGCTCGGCGCTTGGAGCTCAAGCGGGCGGGCGACGCCCACGGCGCGTTTCTTCGCGCACTCAAGACCCGCGACACCGATGAGCGACAGCAGCTCATCGTGAATGAGCAAGAGCGCCTGAACACGTTGGAGCAGCGCATTCGCGATCGCGATGCAGCCCTTCCCGAGAAGCTGGAGCGCCGGCTCGGTGCGCTCGAGTCGCTACGGACGGCGTTGCTGTGAGCGACAGCGTTGTGGCGGGAAACTGCGTGATCTGTGGGCACGTCAGTGCGATGACGGTCGATCCCCCCAGGCGGACCCTCGCCCGCGGAACCGACCCCTCGGACTCGTCCTATTCGGTCACCATCGTGCTGCCGGACGTCCTTTTGTGCGGTGACCACTATCACCAGTTCATGAGCAAGGAGCTCGTGGTCGGCTGGTGCGACGAGGAGTCATGCCGGACGTACGGAGCCGTCGGAGCCTTGTCGGCCTGCGGCAAGCCGTTCGTCGCTCTCAAGCGCTGAACACTGCGCCGGGTTCTCGTCACCGTGTCGGTGACTAGTTCGAGAATTTGATTGACGCGGCCGACCATGGTGCTTGGGCGCCCACCGGGTCGGCTACAGTAGAGATCTGACGCGTGTCGGCGCTATTGCCGATGCGAGCTCACTGGCCTCGCGGATCCATTCCTTAGGTTGCAGTGTGCGACCCAAAGAACGGAGTCCCAGGTTGTCATCCACTGTCGTAGGCGCAGACGCGCCCCCCCTGTCCTTTTCCGAGCTCGGCCTGCCCGTAGCCATAGTCGACGTGCTGCGTCGGCGCGGGATCACCGAGCCCCTACCCATCCAGTCGGCGACCATCATCGACGGCATCGCGGGAAGGGACGTGTCGGGCAAGGCTCCGACCGGTTCGGGCAAGACGCTCGCCTTTGCGCTGCCGATGGCGGCGATCCTGGGGCGCGGCAAGCCCCGCCGACCCAGGGGTCTTGTGCTCGCCCCCACCCGCGAGCTCGCTGCCCAAATTCTGACGGAGCTCACCCCGCTGCTCCGTGCCCGCGGCTTGCGGGCCCACTCCTTCTATGGGGGCGTCGGCTTCGGTCCACAAAAGAACGCATTGCGCAAGGGGATCGATGTGGCCGTGGCCTGCCCGGGGCGTCTTGAAGACCTGATGGGATCGGGCGACATCGTCCTTTCCGACGTTGACATGGTTGTTGTTGACGAGGCCGACCGGATGGCGGACATGGGCTTTCTGCCCGCGGTCAGCCGCATCCTCGACGCGGCGTCGCCCAAGCGACAGACGCTCTTGTTCTCCGCCACCCTCGATGGCGATGTCGACGTTCTCGTCCGCCGCTACCAGCGCCAACCGGTGCGCCATGAGGTTGCCTCGCCTGTCGAAGAGATCGGCCGGGTGACCCACGCGTTCCACGCCGTGCCGCATGCCGACCGTGTCGCCGTGTGCGCACAACTCGTGGCCGACCAGGGTTCGACGATCGTGTTCGTTCGCACAAAGCGGGGCGCCGATCGAGTGGCCAGCCAGCTCAACCGTTCCGGGGTGTCAGCTCAGGCCATCCACGGTGGTCGGAGCCAAGCGCAGCGTGATCGGACCTTGGCGGCGTTCCGCGCCGACAAAGTGCAGGCACTCGTGGCGACGGACGTTGCCGCCCGCGGGATCCACGTCGACGACGTGTCGTGCGTCGTCCACTTCGACGTGCCGGCGGATGCGAAGGACTACATGCACCGCTCGGGTCGAACCGGGCGCGTGGGAGCCGAGGGGTCCGTCATCGTCCTCGTGACTCCCGAGCAGCAGGCTGCGGCCTCGCTTTTGCTTCGGCACCTCGATGTGGCGGTTACCGGTTCGGGCGCCATCGAGCCGCAACGGATGCCGGGAAACTCGAACCGGCAGAGGAACATCCGGGGAACGTCGGGATCGGGGACGGCCCGGCGTCAACACGTCGCCCCCTCGGCTGGCGCCCGCTCCGGTCGATCGAGGAACGGTGCGGCAACGTCGACGCGCGGGGGTGGCTACGGCCGCCGCCCCCGGAGCGATTCGGGCAGGCGGGCCTCGAGCCGATAAGTCGGGTGTCTCGGCCCGCTGTCGGCGTCGCGGCTCACGCGGCACGGGTCCGCCCGATCGGCGTGGAAAAATCGACTGATGGTCGCACCACTCGAAGGACCCGCACCGAGTCATTCGGGCCGGGGTGGCTTGGATAGATCGGCCATCATGAGCGGCCTCACCCGCCGGGGCACGCTCCGGGTGCCCGAGGTGACGGCCTTCTTCTGGATCCTCAAGGGCTTGTCGACGGCGATGGGCGAAGCCACCTCGGACTACCTGGTCCGCGTCCTGCACCCGGTTCCGGCCGTGTTGCTCGGTTTCGTGTGCTTTGTGGGTGCCCTGGTGGTGCAGTTCTCGAGGGGCCGATACGTCGCCTGGTCCTACTGGCTGGCCGTCGCCGTGGTCGGTGTCTTCGGCACGATGGCCGCCGATGTCCTTCACGTGGGGTTGGGCGTGCCCTACGCGGCGTCGACACCCCTGTTCGCCGTGACGTTGCTGGTGGTGTTCGTGTCCTGGCAACGGACCGAGAAGACCCTGTCGATCCACTCGATCGACACCTTGCGCCGGGAGGCCTTCTACTGGGCCGCCGTCGTGGCGACATTCGCACTCGGGACCGCGGCGGGGGATCTCACGGCGATCACGCTGCACCTCGGATACTTCTTCGCGGCGCTGCTGTTTGCCGGCGTGATCATGATTCCCGCCATCGGCTACCGGTGGGCGAACCTCAACCCGATCCTCGCCTTCTGGTTCGCCTACGTCGTCACCCGGCCGCTCGGTGCCTCGCTGGCCGACGGGATGGGCAAGCCCAAGATCGTCGGAGGCCTCGGTTGGGGCGACGGAGCGGTGAGCCTGGCCTTCTCTTTCGTGATCGTGGTCCTCGTGGCCTATCTCACCGTCAGCGGGCGCGACGTCCAGGCCGATCGTTCGTAGGGGTTCGAGCCGTCGCTAAGCGGGCTGATCGGCGGCCACGACGAGATCGGCCAGAACCCGCCGCAGCTCGAGCGTGCTGCGGTCCGCGCGGGTGTGGATCTCCATGGTCCGGTCGAGCGGAAGCACCAGCTCGTCGAACGACTCCTGCACGCGCAGGTCTTCTTCTAGGACCGCGATCTCGAACTTGATCGCTGCCGCCATTGCCTCGGGATCGCCGCCGAGGTCGTTGCGCCAGAGCGTGGTGTAGATCCGGCAGCTCTCGTCGGTCTCGGGTTGGAGGAAGAACCCGATCACGTTCGAGCCACCCGCCTCGACGAAGTCGATCCGAAGGTACAGGTGGAACGGCGCGTCCAGGCGATAGGTGAGGCGGCGGGACTGCACGAGCGGCCTGATGCCCTGCGCCACCCCCGGGTCCTCCCGGTTCGCGAACGGATGCTGGCGATGGGCGGTGAACGACCAGCCGTCCCGCTCGACGTCGTAGCGCGGTACCTCGGCGGCTTCGTCGGCCCCGAACGTCCCCCGGTGCACGAACGGGAAGTGGGCCATGTCCAAGAAGTTGTCCGCGAGGAGGCCGATGGACGCCCGGGCCCGCATCGCCGGGAGCTCGCCCATCTCGAAGGCCGGGTCCTCGCTCTCCTCGATCAACCCCAGCGGGGCGATCGGCGGCTCCGGAGCGACGAAGACCATCCCGCTCCGCTCGGCCACTGCGGCCATCGGGACCAGGCGGGCCTGGCTCGGTACCGACCCGCCCGGGCCCAGCGCGGGGATCTCGACACACCGGCCGTCGCCGCCGAAACGCCACCCGTGATAGGCGCACTGGAGGGTCTCACCGTCACAGGAGCCGAGCGAGAGTGGCGTCCGCCGATGGGGGCAGCGATCGGCGAAGCACACCACCGCGCCCTTGATCCGATACACGACGAGGGGCTGGCCGAGCAGGAGCACCCGGATCGGGTTGGACGACACCTCGTTGCTTCTCGCCACCGGGTGCCAGCACCGGCGCAGAGCCGCATGGGTGTTGGTCATGGTCAGCCCGGTCGCGCCCACCGGACTCATTGTGCCCACCGCCGACTCACGACGCAGGTCCGCCGGCGCCGGGCGGAAGGTGGACGGCCAGCCAGTTCGTGCCGGTCCGGGTGGAAAGCACCCGATGCGGCACCCCCTCGTCGAGGAGGACCCAGTCGCCCGATTCGAGCGACTCGATTGTGCCGTCGACCTCGAGGGTGGCGGACCCGTCCAGGACGACGACCCACTCGCAGTGGTCCAGCCGGTCCTCCACCGGGCCGAGCAGCCGCCCGCTGAGGATCTGTTCGATCCTCCATCCGCCGGCCGCCGCGAGGACGTCAGTCTCTTCTCCGGTGACCGGCGCGGCCATTGGCGAGCGGAGCTTCCCCCTGGTGATGCTCACTTGGCCTGGCTGATCTCCAACAGGTGACGGTCGGGATCCCGGAAGAACGCCCGGATCTCCCAGTCGTGTTCGACCGGCGGGGTCAGGAACTGGGCACCGCGAGTGACCAGGGTGTCAAACGCTGCCCGGCAATCCGGGACGCCAAGCGTGAGCTCGTGGCTCACGACGTCGCGGTAGAACTGCACGGACCGTTCGAGGTCGGCGATCGCCAACACCTGGGTGACCTCGACACCGTCGGTAGGGAACGGCACTGTGGTCACGGTTCCCGCCGGCTCGGCATCAGGTCTTCAACGTACCCGCGCGGACCTGCGGTCCCTCGGTAAGGTGCGCCGATGCGGGTAGGAGACATCTCGATCGAAGCGGTCATCGACGGCGTCGTGCGTATGGAGCCGAGTGCGGCCTATCGCGGGATGGGCGCGGTCAGGGGCACCAAGGGCACGAACGACGAGGACTGGGCGCCGCACCGGAACCTCATCGCCGACGACGGCATGCTCGAGATCGCCCTCGGGGGCTTCCTCGTGCGCACCGGCGACCGGGTGGTTCTCGTCGACACCGGCATGGGCGACATGGAGCGTGGGGTCATGAAGGGCGGGCAGTTCCTGATCGAGCTGGCCAAGCTCGGTGTGCAACCCGCCGACGTCACCGACGTCGTGCTGACCCACCTGCACTTCGATCACGTCGGTTGGTCGACCAGGCATGGAGAGATCGTCTTCCCCAACGCCACCTACCGGTGCGATGCCCGCGACTGGGAGCACTTCGTCGGCCCCGACCCCGGGGCGACCAAGAAGCTTCGGCCGCTCGAGAGCCAACTCGAACCATGGCACGGGACGGGGACGCTCTTCGGCGGCCTCGACACGATGTCTGCGCCCGGCCACACGCCCGGGAGCACCATCATCGTCGTGTCGTCGGGGACCGACCGGGCCATGATGCTCGGCGACGTGGTCCACTGCCCCGTCGAGCTGCTCGACGACGAGTGGGGCGGCATGGGCGATGTCGACCCAGAGTTGGCCAAGCGCACCCGGGTCGCCCTGGCCAAGGAGCTCGAGGGGACCGACACCCCGGTCGCGGCGACCCACTTCCCAGGCATGCGGTTCGGCCGCCTCCTGACCGGGAGCGGCAAGCGGTCGTGGGTGATCGGCTGAGGCGGGATCGGCCCGCCCGCCGCCCGATCTAGCGGAGGCCGAAGACCCCGCTTTCGACGACGGCGCGGGACCAGGGCCGCACGAGCGCCCTCAGTCGTTCGGCGTCCGCCTCGGTGATGGCCGCCCACACCGATGCCGCGACCCGGTCGGTGGTCGCCTCGATCTCGGCTCGCAACGCGTTGCCCTCTCCCGTGAGGCTGTCACCGTCGAGCAGCCCTCGCGCGGTCAAGCGTGCCTTGGCCGCGTCCCACTCGTCATCGGGCCACGACCGCGACTGCTGGAGGACAGACAGTCCGATCCCGGCGTCGTTCGCGCCCCCATGCGTTATCAGCGCCTCGCACGGGTCGAGGTCCGCGGCAACCAGGGCCGCAATGTGGCCGTCGCCGCGGAACTCCCTGAGAAGCGAGATGGCGTGCCACAACGCCAGGTGGGGTGCGTCGGGCCAGGGGAGCGCCGCGTGGGCGGCAAAGAGCGTGCGGCCGGCGATCGATGCGGCCCGCGCGCAACGCTCGGCGAGCACGGCCGCCTGGGCGACCTCGTCGCTGTCGAGCGATTCGCCAAGGATCTCGCGCAGGGCGAGGTCGGCTGCGGCGAGGCGTGCCTCCAGAATTGCCGCCGGCGAGGCCTTCTCCCACGCACGAGGTATGGCGTGGCGGACCAAGCCGGGATGGAAGTTGTAGAAGGTGGCGATCACCACCTCTGCGCTGACCGGGCCGAGCGGGGCGGCGCGCGAGGCGAAGTACCCGTCCCGTCCCTCTATGCCGAGCTTGGCGTACTCGGCCGCCGCGTGCGGCGTGAAGTAGATGATGCCGTGGTAGGGCTCGAGGGTCCGCCACATCTTGCGGGCCAACTCGGGTGACTCTGTCCCTGGGCGCTCGGAGGTCTGCGTCATGGTCGAATGTCCCTAGCTCTCTCTCGATTCCCGACTCGATTCCCGACTGACGGAGGAACGTCATGAGCCGGATGGTGCGAATCTACGCCGAGACGGCGAGTCGGTCCGGGTCTCGGCTGCCCCGGACGGTTCGGAGTTTTGGCCGACCTGTGTTCAGGTGGGTCTCGAGGGGGCGGTCATATGGCCGGTACCCAGTCCGTACGTCTAAGACCCGCGGGCTCCGCCTACTCGGGGTCGACCCCGATCTGTTCTCGTAGCGTCCGAAGGCTGGCCGTCAAGAGCCGGGAGACGTGCATCTGACTGACGCCGATGCGCTCGGCAATCTCGGACTGCGTGAGTCCTGCGATGAACCGGAGAACGAGGATGGTCTGCTCTCGCTTCGGCAGGTTCGAGAACGCAGGGCTGAGCAGCGCGCGGTTGTCGACCTCCCCGAAGGCGGCGTCCTCTTCGCCGATGATGTCGGATCCGCTTCGTTCCGATCGTGACGGCGCGTCAAGGGAGGCGGTGCGGTAACCCAAGCCGGCCTCGGTGGCCTCGATCACGGCCTCGACCGTCGAGCCGGTGGCCTCAGCCAGCTCCTGCATCGTCGGAGGGCGGCCGAGCTTCTGGGCCAGCTCCCCGGTGGCATGACCAATCTCGAGGTAGAGCTCTTGGGTCCGGCGGGGCGCCTTCACGGCCCATCCCTTGTCACGAAAATGTCTCTTCAACTCACCGAGGACGTTTCGGGCGGCAAACGTGGAGAATTCGAAACCGCGGTCCGGATCGAACCGGTCCACCGATTTCATGATCCCGATCGAGGCCACCTGGACCAGATCGTCGATCGACTCACCTCGATTCGCGAACCGCCTAGCCAAAACCTGTGCCAGGCCGAGATGAGCGGTGATCAGTTCGTCACGTAGCGCGGGATCGCGGGTCGCTGCGAACTCGACGAACTTCTCTCGGTCAAAACGCGAATCGCGAGCGTCGTCGGTCATTCAACATGGGTAACGAGGTGAACCTTTCGGAACCACGCCCGTGGGTCGGCGGCCTGCACGTCGGTCCCGTGCTCATCGGTCAGCGCTCCGAGCAGTTGCTCGGTCAGCGCAGATGCCAGCGCGGTCCTTGGTTGCGCAACCGGGGACGAACGGTCTACAGGCTCGAACGTGCAGTCGACTTCCAGGCCCCCCGCCCGAATCGCGAGCCGGAGGCACAGGCGTCCGTCACCACGGCCTTCGAACACGGCGAGACAGAGTTCTTCGATGGCCAGGCGGATGTCCTCCACCTCTTCAACGTCGAAGGCGGCCCGGGAAGCGACTGCCGCGGCTGTCATCCTGGGGAGCGTGAGAAACTCTGGTCGCGCCGGGATCGACAGCTCGACGAGCTCGGCGTCAGTGGTCGACTTGGACTGGGTCCGCTGACTTGGACTCACCGGACTAGACGGTCTCGGAGATGTCGAACACGGACGTAAGCCCCGTGATCTCGAAGATCTTCAGCAATCTTGGCGAATTGATGATCAAGCGGAACTCGGTGTGGTTCTCCCGGCACCGCCGCAGAGCCCCGACGAGCACGCCCAAGGCGGAAGAGTCCAGGAATGTCACCGCTCGGAGGTCGACGGCGACGGTCGATGCATCTTCGGTACAGAGCTCGTGAAGGTTGGTTCTGAGCTCGGGTGCCGACGCGACGTCGATCTCGCCCTCAACGGTCACAACCGCCGCACCGTTGACCTGTTCTTGTGTGATCCTCACATCGTCAGTCACGATTCCTCCGTCAGCGTCGGCCGAAGCGGCCCTCTTCGGCCCCGGCGCATCATGCCCTAGACCTCCCTCGGACACACCAACGCGATCGGCTTGAGGGTCGAAACTCTGAGCTCAGTCCAGATTGAGCTCGAACCACACGACCTTGCCGGCGTCATCCCGGCAGTCGGCCCCCCAACGAGCCGCAAGCTCATTCACGATCGTGAGTCCCCGCCCGCGCTCGCTCTCCGGATCGGGCACGACCAGGACCGGCATCCTCAGGCTCCGGTCGAACACCTCGACCCGGAGGGTGCCGGGGTCCCGATGCACGGTGAGTTCGAACCGACCCCCTCCGTGGACAACCGCGTTGGCGACGCATTCGTCCACCAGGAGCACCGCGGCATCGCGGGTGGCTTCGGTCTGATCCCTGAGCGATCGCGACACCAGATCGCGAGCCTGACGGACCTCCCCAATGCCGCCACGTGCGTGCCAAGTACTCATGGGAGTCTCGCTCTCGGAATGTCCCTCCCGGTCAGTTCTCAATAATTGCTCTTCCAGTTCTTCAGTTGCGCCGGCCATAAAGCCGACTCCTACCAGCGGTAGAAGCGGTGTGATCCCGCGTTTGCTCCTCGTCCGAGGGCAAATCCGACGATCCAGAAGACGAACAGAATGACGGCTGCAATCCACAGCAGATGCGCCGCGAAACCGAGTCCAAAGAACAAGAAGACCAACACAAGGGCAAGCAAGATAAGCATTTGACGGCCCTCCTTCAAGACCGTGGTCTCATCCTCTCCGTTTTGAGGCGTGCGCAAACACGGCCGACCCCGTGTGTTCCGCCGGCGAAGAAACCGGAAATGCTCTGCGTGTTACGTCAGCGGGGGCCGGGGTATGAGTCTCTCGACGTTCGGCGCGGCTTGGCCCGGGCCCGGTACTCCCGAAAGGGGATTCTCAGGAGGTGTGGCGCAATGGTCGCAACGACCACGGTCAGTCAAAATCGGCATCTTGTACGGCGGAGGAGCATGGACGCGTCGGCGCTCATAGCCAACGTCGGGCACTTCGGGATCGGGACCGTCGGATTCCTTCTCGTCGCGATCTCGGCGTGGGGAGCCATCGTCCCATTCCTGGGTCCGACCTTCGGATACAGCGCCGACGGCGCCGGGTCTTGGCACTGGAGCCTCACCCACGTCGTGGTCTCCGTGGCCCCGGGGGTCGTCGGAACGCTTGTCGGGATGGTCGTCGTGGCGGGTTCGCGGGGCCTCGTCGTCGGCCGCGGCCGACTCAGCCTTGCCGGCGCGGGTCTACTCGTGATGGTCGCCGGGGCCTGGTTTGCCGTGGCCCCGTGGGCGTGGCCGGTCGTCGACCACACCTCTTCCTACTTTGTGTCGGCGACCCCACTGCGCATGCTGGCCAACATCGGCGGTTACGCGCTCGGTCCGGGCCTCATCGCGACCGCGTGCGGGGCCTACTTCATGGGATGGGCCTCCCGGCACCAGGACACCGGCACCGGAGTGGTGACGGACGAGACATTCGCGCCGCCGCCGGTCGAGACGTGAGTCGCCTTCGAAGAGGGTGAGCCGCTACCGGCCCGGGTCGAGTCGCACCGCCAAGAGGGCGACGTCGTCGACCCGATCCGGGCTGAGCGTGTCGACAACGCGGTCACATAGGGCCGACAAGTCGAGAACTTGATCCTCGATCGCTTGTGCGGCCTGGGCGAGGTTGGCCATGCTGCGCTCGCACCCGATCCGTCGCTCGTCGATGGCCCCGTCGGTGTAGAGCAACAGGGCCTGGGGTCCTTTCAGCCACCCCCGCCAATTGGAGGGTTCCGGCCCCCGGACGCCGAGCGGCGTGCTTGGTGCGATCCCGACGAAACGAGCGTCACCCCGGTCGACCAAGAGGGGTGGGTAGTGGCCGGCAGACGCCATGATCAGCTCGCCAGAAGCCACGTCGAGCTGCCCGAACACGCCCGTCGCCATGCGGTCGAAGTCGAGCCGTTCCCAGCTCTGCTGCAGGGCTGAGATCAGCTCGGCGGGAGAGTCGACCCGGCCCACGAGGGTCCGGGCGGCGCTGCGGAGCTGTCCCATGAGTGCTGCCGCGTTCCGGTCGTGCCCGGCCACGTCACCGATCATGAACGCGATCCGGTCCCTTGAGACCCTGACCACGTCGAAGAAGTCCCCGCCCACTTCGAGCCCCTCGGAGGCGGCGATGTACCGGGTGTGCAGCACCAGCCCGGGCACCTCGGGGAACCGCTTCGGCAAGAGGGTCGACTGGAGGATGTGGGAGGTCCGGGCGGCCATGTCGTAGCGGCGGGCCTTGTTGACCACGGCCGACACCTGCTCGGCCAGCTGCTCGGCGAACGCGACGTCGTCGATGCCGTACCGGCGGGTGATCGAGACGAGTGTCACGCACCCGATGGTCTCGCCGTCGCACTTGAGCGGCACCGAGATGTAGGAATGGAAGCCGAGCGCCTTGGTCAGCGCGAGATGCTCGTCGTCCTGGGTGGTCTCGGACAAGAAGGCATCGCTCATGTCAGCCGACCACCGGGTTTGCCCGGTCCGGAACACCTCGGCCGCCGGGTGCGAGCCCTCGGCCTCCGGCGAGTACCGCGTGCGCAACCGGTTGACAAGGTGTTGACGGGACGGGTCCCGGTGTTTCGCGACCTTGCGCGAGATTCGCCCACCCTCGTCGACGACATCGATCAGGCAGATGTCCCCGAGCGCCGGCAGTGCCACCGAGGCGAGCCGGTCGAGGGTGTCGGTCAAATCGTTTCCCTCTGCGAGCACCTTGGCCGCTCGGGCGAAGAACGCGCTGATCTCGGCCAGTTGGTCCCTGGCTTCCGAGAGCCGGGCCCGCTGGAGCGCCTGCGCCACCTGCCCGACCACCGCGCCGAGGAACTCACGCCTTTCGGGGGACACCCCACCGGATCCCCGGTAGACGGCGACGACGACGCCCAGGCAGGACCGGTGAAGCATGATCGGCACCACGGCGAAGCTCGAGGTCGGGAATGCCCAGCCCAGAAGCGGGAAGCGTTCCGCGTTCTCGTCTGGGTCTTCGAAGTACATCGGTTGCGTCGTCCGGGCCGCGATCGCGACGGGGTGGTTGCCATGCAGAGGGAGCGGCCGAAACTCCGAACCCTCGGCCTCCGGCGCGGTCAACCCGATCGGCTCGAGCATGTCGTCTCGACGCAGCCACGCCGAGGTCCAGATGAGGTCGCGATCGCCGCTGCCTTCGGTGAGCAACTCGGTGAGTGCCGTCGCAACGTCCCCGGCGGTGTTGGCGGCGGCCAACCGGGAGGTGATGCCCTGGATACGGGCCAGGCGGTCGGCCAGACGTTCGGCTTCGGCTCACNNCAGTCTCGAACAGGCGGACACGCTCGATCGCCGATGACAGTCGATCGGAAAGCAGCTCGAGCATCGCGGCGTCCGACGCGTTGAACCTGTCGAGCTCGTAGCTCCCGGCGTAGAGCACTCCGAGCGGATGTTCGTCGGAGAGGATGGGGACTGCGACGACCGATCGAAGGCCACTGTTGCGCAGACCGGGAGTGACGATATTGATCTTCGAGATGTCCGCGACGATGAGCGGGCGCCGGTTTTCCAGAACCCAGCCAGCCATGCCCTGACCGGCCCGAATCCCAACGTTCAGTGAGACCTCTTCGTCGAGGCCCGTGGCCGCCCGCGCGATCAGTTCGTCCCCCGACTCGTTGGCGAGGAGGATGGCCACGGTGTCGACCTCGAGTGAGCGGCTCATGGCGACGATTGCGTCGCGGAACAGCCTGTCGAGGGACTGCTCGGTGGTGGTCGCGTCGGCGGCCGCCGACAGGGTCTTCCACCACTGGCCGGCCGACGCGCCGGCAACCTTCGCGGCCCGCTGTGCGGCCGCGAGATGCTCGACGTCTAGGCGCCTACGTTTGGGCATCGAGGTCCGATCCGAGGGTGAGAACCGGCGAAGTTTCACGCCCAGACAGAGCCATTTCAAGATCGGGGACCCTTGCCTCCGTTGACAGGTCTCCCGCCACCCCCGAAGCATGGCGCGTCGAGACGGTATCCGCCTGATGGCCTGCCGGACCTGCTCGCCTCGGGTCTCTTGGCGCCCGGATGACGGACCGAGGTGGGTGGAAGGGAAGTGTCCGGCGGCGACGCTCGGAACCAGACAACGGTGCGAAAGAGAATCGGGTATTGCCGGAGCTGCGCCGGCGTGGTTCAGGCGGCCATCAGAACGTCGACCCGCTCGTTCGGCAGCCCGCGCACGCTCGGCAGCGCCAGCACGATCCCGACGGTCAGGACCAGCCAACCCGCGCCCAGCCACAGCGTTCCCGACACGCCGAGAAGGGACACGATCGCCCCCTCGAGCACGAACCCGATTGGCAGCAGGACCATCGACCCGAACCAGTCGTAGGCGCTGGCGCGCGAAAGGACCTCTGGCGGGAGTTGTCGTTGCATGGTCGTGTCCCAGACGGGCCCGAAGATGCCGAAGCCGACGCCGCTCACGAAGCCGGCCGCAGCCACGACCGGTACGGGAGCCCGTAGGGCCAGGACCATCAGGATGACGGCCCAGCCGAGCATGGCCAACTCACCGGCCAGCATCGGCCGTCGCGGCTGGAACCGCAGCATCAGCACCGCTGCGATCGTGGCTCCGGCCCCTTGGCATGCGAGCACGATTCCCCAGGTGACCGCACCGCCGTACGACTGCTTCGCCACGACCGCTCCCAGGACGAAGAACGGCGGGAAAACCAAGAGCCCGAGCGTGCAGAACTGGGCGACGACGGACCAGAGCCAGGTCCGTGATCGGAACGCGTGCCATCCGGCCAGCAGTTGGCGGCCCAACGACTCCTCGTTCTCTCCGCCGCCCGTCCACCCGACGCGGAGCCCGACGAGGCAGGCCGCGCCGACCGCGTAGGAGAGCGCGTCCCCGGCCACCGCCCACCCGCTCCCGACGGTGGCGACGAGGATTCCGGCGATGGCCGGGCCGACGAGGGTCCCGCCCCACTGGGCGGCGCCGTTCAGCGCGTTGGCCTGGTGCAGGGTCTCGGGCGTCGTCACCTGGGGGATGAGCCCCGTCATCGCCGGCGTGAAGAATGCGGTGCCGATGCCGACGGTGAACTCGAGGACGATGAATCCCCACAGGGGCGGCCGGCCGGTGAGCAGCCAGTAGGCGAGCCCACCCTGGGCCCCGAAGCGGAGCAGGTCGGCACCGAGCATGACGGCGCGCCGGTTGATCCGGTCGGCGAGCACGCCGGCCACCAACAAGAACAGCGCGAGCGGGAACACGTCGGCGGCGAGCACGAAGCCGACATCGGAGGTCGAGCCACCGCGACCGAGTACGGCAAAGGACAGCGCGACCGGGATCATCCCGGTCCCGATGAACGAGGTCAGACGGCCGATGAAGTAGAGGCGGAAGTCTCGGTGGGCCAGGACGCCGAGCCAGCGGTTTGCGGGCACGGACCGAACGTATCGGAGGAAGGGCCAGGCGCGTTCCGGAGCCCGATGCCGGCCGATTCGAACGTGGGGTTCGGTCGGGCTGCGAATATGGGGACCCGGAATGTGACCCGGCTTGTCGGAGGCGACAGATCCGTGTGCCCATCGAAGCTTGACACCTATCGGTCGAAACGAGACTCGGAACGGACGCCCGAGCCCATGGGGTCGGGGAACAAGCGGAAGACGACGAAGGCCAATCCGACCTTCGTCGTCCAGGAGCACCACGCCCGCGCCTTGCACTGGGACTTCCGTCTGGAGCGCGACGGGGTGCTCGTCTCATGGGCAGTGCCGAGGGGGGTGCCGCTCAATCCCCGCCGCAATCACCTCGCTGTTGCCGTCGAGGACCATCCGCTCGAATACGGCGGGTTCGCCGGGGAGATCCCGGCCGGGGAGTACGGCGGGGGAACCGTCTCGATCTGGGACTCGGGAACCTATGAGACCGAGAAGTGGTCCGAGCGCGAGGTCATGGTGGTGCTGCACGGCGCCCGGGTAACCGGTCGCTACGTCCTGTTCAAGACCGACGGCAAGAACTGGATGATCCACCGCATGGACCCCTCCCCCGAGGGGTGGGAGCCGCTACCGGACCTCGTTCGTCCGATGTTGTGTCGGGCCGGGGAGATCCCGAAGACCTCCCGCGGTTGGACGAGCGAGTTCAAGTGGGACGGGGTCCGAGCGGTCGCCTACGTGGACGGTGGTCGGGTGCGCATCAACTCGCGCAACGACCTCGATATCACCGCGTCGTATCCCGAGTTGGCCCCGCTCGGTCGGGCGCTCGGTTCGCGCCCGGCGATCCTCGACGGGGAGATCGTGGCGTTCGATGACTCGAACCGGCCCAACTTCGGGCTGCTCCAGCAGCGCATGCACGTGCGAGATGCGGCGGCGGCCCGCCGCTTGGCCCGCAAGGTCCCGGTCAGCTACCTGGTGTTCGACGTCCTGCACCTCGACGGGCACTCAACCGTCGAGCTCCAGTACGGGGATCGGCGAGCGCTGCTCGAATCGTTGGAGCTCGGGTCCGACCACTGGGCGACCCCGGCCACCTACCGCGAGGCGCCGGAGACGGTGCTCGGGGCCGCACTGTCGTCGGGACTCGAAGGCGTTGTCTGCAAGCGCACGAACAGCGCCTATCTCCCCGGTCGCCGGACGGACGACTGGGTCAAGGTCCGCGGTTTTCGCACCCAAGAGGTCGTGGTGGGTGGGTATACGCCAGGGAAGGGGAGCCGTTCGGGCGGCGTGGGCGCGCTCGTCGTCGGGATCCCGGGCGAACGCGGGCTCCGGTTTGTCGGCAAGGTCGGCACCGGCTTCTCGGACGCCGACCTGTTGGACATGTCGACACGATTCGCCAGGCTCGCGAGAAAGACGAGCCCATTCGACGGCGAGCTGCCGCGGGCACAGGTTGTCGGGGCGACCTGGGTGCGGCCGACCCTCGTCGGTGAGGTCCGATTCAGCGAATGGACGGCGCAGGGGAGGCTCCGCCAGCCGGCCTGGCGGGGGTTCAGGCCGGACAAGTCCCCCGGCGACGTGGTCGCCGAGTCGTGAACGCGATCTGTGCGGTTGGGACCCGTCGGGTCTGAAGCGTCAGATGTTGAGCGGCTTGACGCCCGAAGCGACGAGCGTCGGATCGTGCTTCCAGTCCACGCCCGGCACGTCCACGTACAGCTCGACCTCGTTGCCGTCGGGGTCGGCGATGTAGAGGCTGTGGGTCACCGTGTGGTCCGACGCACCGAGCACGGTGGCCCCTGCCGCGACGACGCGGTCGAGCGCCGCCTTCAACTCGGCGTCGGTGTCTCCCACCCGCAGCCCGAAGTGGTACATGCCGACGCGCCGGCCGGCCGGGATCGGAGCTGCGCCCGCGCCCACCTCGATGAGGAGCAGCTCGTGATGCGTTCGCCCGCCCGAGAAGGCGGCCATGCCGCCGACCGCCGTCCCCTCATCGGGGATGATCTGGTGCCAGCCGAGCACGTCCCGGTAAAAGCGCGCCGAGCGCTCGGCGTTCTCGACGTAGAGCACCACGTGGCCGAGTTCGATGACTCCCATGTCGGCCTCCTTCTCTCGATGGCCGTCCTACTTGCACAACACCGTTTCGGGCTCGGGCATGCCCGTCAGGCCTCTTCGGGCGCCAGTTCCACCACGATGCCCGGCTCGGTCCCCGCGACTAGTTCCAAGCCGGTCACGTTCCCGGCGGCCCGCAGGTCCCCCTGGGCGGCACGGATCCAGTCGAGGCGCTCGGGGCTGTCGGTGACCTCCAGACGGGAGACCGGTGCCCGGAGTGAGCGTTTCTCGGCCGTCTTCGTCTTCCGGACCTCAGCCAGCGCTTCTGCGACGGCATCGAGCATGGCCGGGTCGGCGCCGTCGAGCGGCAGTTCCGAGGCCGAGGGCCAGGTGGCCCGATGGATCGAGCCGTCCTGCCACCAGCTCCAGACCTCCTCTGTGACGAACGGGAGGAACGGGGCCAGGAGTCGCAGCTGGACGGACAGGGCGAGCGCCAGGGCGGCCCGAGCCGACTCGGTCGCGGCATCGGGGGTGTCTTCCTGGCCGTAGGCGCGTGACTTCACGAGTTCCAGGTAGTCGTCGCAGAACGACCAGAAGAACGTCTCGGTCCGCTCCAGGGCCTGGTGGTACTGGTACGACTCGAACGCGCCGGTGGCGCCGGTGACCACGGAGGCGAGGCGGGCGAGCATGGCCAGGTCCAGGGGCTCGGTGATCTGCCCGCCCACGGCGGCCATGCCGAGCACGAATTTGGACGCGTTGAGAACCTTGATGGACAAGCGCCGACCGACTCGCATCTGCGCGGCATCGATGGCGGTGTCGGTGCCCGGCGCGCCGCTGCAGGCCCAGTAGCGGAGGCCGTCGGCGCCGTGCTCGGCCACCAACGCCTCGGGCGTGACGACGTTGCCCTTCGACTTCGACATCTTCTTTCGGTCGGGATCGAGGATCCATCCGTTGATGCTCACGGTGGACCACGGCAGTGACCGGTGCTCGAGCTGGCTCCGGAGGATCGTCGAGAACAGCCACGTCCGGATGATCTCGGGGCCCTGGGGTCGCAGGTCCATCGGGAAGGTGTGGGCGAAGAGCTCGGGGTCGTCCTCCCACCCACCGGCGATCTGGGGCGACAGCGACGAGGTCGCCCACGTGTCCATGATGTCGGGGTCGCCCACGAACCCGCCGGGTTGGCCGCGCTGGGACTCGATGAACCCGGGCGGCACTTCTGACTGGGGATCGATCGGCAGCGAAGCCTCGTCGGACGGGATCGGATGGTCGTGGTCGATGTCTCCGTTCGCGTCCACCGGGTACCAGACCGGGAACGGGACCCCGAAGTAGCGCTGGCGGCTGATGAGCCAGTCGCCGTTGATGCCCCCGACCCAGTGTTCATACCGGACGCGCATGAAATCGGGATGCCACTCGAGGCTGCGTCCGGCGTCGAGGAGGGCCTGGCGGCGGTCGGGATCCCGGGCGCCGTTGCGGATGTACCACTGCCGGCTCGTCACGATCTCGAGGGGTCGCTCGCCGCGCTCGTAGTAGCGGACCTCGTGCTGGATGGGGCGAGGCGCACCGAGCAGGTCGCCGGACTCGGCGAGCAAGCGGGCGATCTCGCCGCGTGCGGCCTTGGTCGTCTTCCCGCCGAGCGACT
Organism: Acidimicrobiaceae bacterium; assembly: GCA_003161255.1. Classification (GTDB taxonomy): domain Bacteria; phylum Actinomycetota; class Acidimicrobiia; order Acidimicrobiales; family RAAP-2; genus Palsa-461. The sequence goes on from PMOQ01000015.1 coordinate 84,352, forward strand.
CCCATGCGGCGATTGCGGCGTCGGTGGTCAGCCACTCCGGGCGCTCGGCCTGCAGCCTCCCATCGCGTTGGACCACCGAACGGAGTGGGAGGTCGAGCTCGCGCCACCACACCACGTCGGTGCTGTCGCCGAACGTGCAGATCATGGCCGCGCCGGTGCCCTTCTCGGGATCGGCCAATGCGTGTGCGACCACCGGGACGCGGACCCCGAAGAGCGGCGTCGTGACCTCCGTGCCGACCAGGCTGCGCCAGCGAGCGTCGTCGGGGTGCACGACGACGGCCACACACGCCGGGAGCAGTTCCGGGCGCGTCGTGTCGATCTGGATGCCCGCGCCGCCCTCTTGGTGGAACGACACCTGGTGGTACGCACCCGGCGTCGATCGGTCCTCCATCTCCGCCTGCGCGACCGCGGTCTGGAAGTCGACGTCCCACATGGTGGGGGCCTCGCTGGCATAGGCCTCGCCCCGGGCCAGGTTGCGCAGGAATCCCCGCTGCGCCACCCGCCGCGAGCGGTCTTCGATGGTCGTGTAGGTGAGCTCCCAGGCCACCGAGAGGCCGACGTCCCTGAACACCTGCTCGAACGTCCGCTCGTCCTCGGCGGTCAGCTGCTGGCAGAGCTCGATGAAGTTACGCCGGGACAGTGGTCGCCGGCCGTCGGGTTCGGGTTCGATCCTGGCGCCGGCCTCGTACGGGAGGCTCGGGTCGCACCGCACGCCATAGTGGTTCTGGACCCGGCGCTCGGTGGGCAGCCCGTTGTCGTCCCAACCGACCGGGAAGAACACCTCCATGCCGCGCATGCGCCGGAAGCGGGCGATGGCGTCGAACTGGACGTACCCGAAGACCGTGCCGAGGTGCAGCGAGCCGCTCACCGTCGGTGGCGGCGTGTCGATCGCGTAGACCTGCGAGCGCTCCTTCGTCCGGTCGAATCGGTAGGTCTGAGCGGACTCCCACGCCGCGTCCCACTTGGCTTCCAAGCCCTCCAAGGACGGCCGGTCGGGGACCGAGCGCGGGCCCTCCGAGCTGGGGACGGGTGTGCTCATGATCGGGTTACCGTACCTGGGTGCTGCGCCTCCACGACACCGCAACCGGGGTCGTGCGGCCGCTGGAGCTGCGCGATCCCGGCCACGCTTCCATGTACGTCTGCGGCCTGACGGTCTACGACCTCCCCCACATCGGGCACGGCCGCCAGGCGCTCGTCTTCGACGTCATCCGCCGGTACCTCGCCTTCTCGGGCCTCGAGGTCCACCATGTCTCGAACGTGACCGACATCGACGACCGGATCATCGATCGCGCCGCCTCCGAGGGTCGCACCGAACCGGAGGTGGCCGGGGAGTTCGAGGCTGCCTGGTGGGAGGCGACCGAGGCCCTCGGGGTCCTGCGCCCGCACGACGCTCCCCACGCCACGGCGTACGTCGAGGCCATGGTGGCGCTGGTGGCCGATCTCGTCGAGCGAGGGGTCGCCTACCCGACCTCGACGGGGGTCTATCTCGATGTCGAGAAGGTGGACGGCTACGGGCTCTTGGCCCGCCAGTCGCTCGATTCCCTGCGCGCGGGGGCCCGGGTGGAGGTCGACCCCGAGAAGCGTTCGCCGCTCGACTTCGCGCTGTGGAAGACCGCCAAGCCCGGCGAGCCCGCGTGGGACTCGCCGTTCGGGCCGGGTCGGCCCGGGTGGCACACCGAGTGCGTCGTCATGTCGCTCGACCTGCTGGGCGATGGGTTCGACCTGCACGGGGGGGGCGTCGACCTGATCTTTCCCCACCACGAGAACGAACGGGCCCAAGCGGTCGCGGAGGGCCGGGCGTTCGCGCGCCACTGGGTCCACAACGGGTGGGTGATGACCGGGACCGAGAAGATGTCGAAGTCGCTGGCCAACTTCGTCACGATCGCCGACCTCTTGAATGGAACAGATGCGCGGGCCTACCGACTGCTCGTCCTCCGCTCCCAGTACCGGTCCCAGATGCAGGTGACGCCCCAGGCGATTGCGGACGCCTCGCTGGCGCTCGATCGCCTGGACCGGTTGGCCGACCGGTTCTCTGTCCGCCCCCGGCCCGGCCTCGCCACCATCCCGGTCCCGGCCGATGCCGGCCACGCACCCAACCTGGTGGCCGCTGAGGTGGAGGCGTTCCGTGCCCACATGGACGACGACCTCGACACCCCGGGTGCGTTGGCCGGGTTATTCGACGCTGCCGGCCGGGCCAATGCGCTCGGGGACGCCGGCGACACCGAGGCTGCCCGTGCGCTCGCCGAGACGGTCGGCCTGCTAAGCGCCGTCCTCGGCGTCGCCCTCGGGGGCCACGACTCGGTGGAACTGGACGACGACACCTCCCGGCTGGTCACCGAGCGTGACGCAGCACGCGCCTCGGGGGACTGGTCCCGCGCCGACGAGCTCCGGGCCGAGTTGGCCGAACGTGGGTTCGTGGTCGAGGACGGCCCGAGCGGGACGACGCTCCGCCGCTGAGTTGCCGGCCGGACTTGGTTCGCCGGGCCCGATAGTTCGTCACCCTTACAACGGCTCCCTGCTGCTAGCGTCCCCGCGCAACGGTGGGTCGGAAATTCCCTCCGGGGCGGGTGCGAAATATGTCGTGAGCGCCCAGCGGTGAAGCAGGCGGTGTTGCCTCGGCAACGCCTCAAGCAACAGGGAGGATTGCCACAGTGGCATCCGGAACAGTCAAGTGGTTCAACTCCGAGAAGGGCTACGGCTTCATCTCTCAGCCGGACGGCGGTGCGGACGTGTTCGTGCACCACAGCGCCATCCAGATGAGCGGTTACCGCGTCCTCGAAGAGGGGCAGCCGGTGGAGTTCGACGTCGAGGAGGGCCCGAAGGGTCTCATGGCGAAGGACGTGCGCCCAGTCGGCTAGAGGGCGCCTAGATGGCATCCCTGAAGCTGTAATTACCGTTTGGTAATTTCCCCGTGAAGTTCTTGCCCGCGCGCGGCCGTTTCTCAGCGCGCGAGAAGGGGGTACGGGGTGACCGGAGCAACAGGGTTTTCGCTGCAGCCGGGCGAGGACCAACTCGCGGTGGCCCAATGGGCCCACGAGTTCGCCGAACGGGTCATTCGCCCCGCCGCTCACGAGTGGGACGAACGCGAAGAGACGCCGTGGCCGATCATCGAAGAGGCGGCCAAGGTCGGCCTGTACAGCCTCGATTTCATCGCCAACACGGCGCTCGACCAGACCGGACTCCAGTTGGCCATGGTGTCCGAGGAGCTGTGCTGGGGCGACGCGGGCATCGCCCTGTCGATCCTCGGCACCGCCCTCGCGGTGTCGGCGATCTTCCAGAGCGGAACACCCGAGCAGCAGGGCGAGTGGCTGCCCCAGTGCTACGGCACCCCGGGCGACCTGAAGATGGCCGCATTCGGGGTATCCGAGGCCGATGCCGGCTCGGACGTGTCGTCGCTCAAGACGCGGGCCGTCTACGACGAGGCCGCCGACGAGTGGGTGCTCAACGGCACCAAGACCTGGATCACGAATGGCGGCCTGGCCAACACCCACGTGATCGTGGCCCAGGTCGACCCCGAGCTGACGGCACGCGGGCATGCCGGCTTCATCGTGCCGGAGGGAACCCGCGGGATCTCCCAGGGCCGCAAGTTCCAGAAGCTCGGGATCCGGGCCTCGCACACCGCCGAGGTCATCCTCGACGACTGCCGGGTGCCGGGATCGTGTCTGCTGGGTGGCAAGGCCAAGCTGGACGAGAAGCTCGCGCGGGCGCGCGAGGGCGGCCACTCGGCCTCCCAGACCGCCATGGGCACATTCGAGACCTCCCGGCCCTATGTCGCCGCGGAGGCGTTGGGTGTGGCCCGGGCCGCCTACGAGTACGCGCTCGACTACGCCAAGGAGCGCAAGCAGTTCGGCAGGGCCATCATCGAGAACCAGGCAATCTCCTTCACGCTGGCCGACATGCGGACGCGCCTCGACGCGGCGCGCCTGTTGGTGTGGCGGGCCGCGTGGATGGGTCGCAATCGCCAGCCGTACGCGGCGGCCGAGGGCTCGCAGTCCAAGCTGTTCGCGGGGGAGACCGCGGTCTGGATCACCGAACGGGCCGTGCAGATCCTCGGTGGGGCCGGTTACGTCCGCGATTCGCCGGTCGAGCGCTGGTTCCGCGACGCCAAGATCTTCACGATCTTCGAGGGGACCTCGGAGATCCAGCGCTTGGTCATCGCTCGGGCGATCTCCGGGCTCCACCTCGACTGATCGGCTTGACCCCGGCTACGCCGCTCGCGCCTCGGGAACGAGCATGACCATCGAGCCGGCCCGCATCGTCACGCTCTGCACCGGCAACGCTGCCCGCTCGGTGATGGCGGCGTTCATGCTGGAGTACTGGGGCCCGGAGCTCGGCGTCCCACTCGAGGTGGTGAGCGCCGGGACCCACGTCGTCGAGGGACAACCCATGGGCATGCGGACCCGGGCGGCACTGGCGTCGGTCCCTGCCATCGCCGACCTCTCGGTGTCGGGTCACCGGAGCAAGCAGCTCAGCCCCGACCAACTCGCATGGGCGGACCTGGTGGTCGCGATGGAGGCCGACCACGTGCGGTTCGTCCGTCGGCACCATCCAGAGGTGGCCGGCCGCTGTGCCACCCTGCGACGACTGTGCCTCGACCTGGCACCCGGAGAGGCGACGCTCGAGCATCGGATCGAAGCGCTCGGGCTCTCCGACCTCCCGCTCGATCCGAGCGAGGACGTCGCCGATCCGGCCGGTGGCGACGTGGAGGTCTACGTGGCCTGCGCGAACGAGCTGTGGCTTCTGATCGAGCAACTGACCCGGAGCCTCTGACTCACCCCAGGTCGATCCCCCGCAGCCCCGCCCAGGCGAGCCTCGAGACCCGTTTGGTCATCAGGTGGACGTCGTCGGGCACGGTGCCCTCGTCATCGTCCACCGTCGTGTCGGGAGGATTGCCGACCGCCTCCCGGCGGGTCTGCTCCACCCAGAACCTGGTACCACCCTCGGCCATGCCGATGACGGCATAGGCCAGGAGTCTGCGGTGATCGGGCGGCAGCTCTCGCGGCATGCTCGCCTCGATGACGTCGATCACCGCGGTTTCGACCTGGCGCACCGCACTGAAGAGCTCTGGGTCGTCGGGGGCTTGGCGCCCGAAGAGGAGCCGGAACGCGTTCTCGTGGGTCACGATCAGCTCGAAGTACGCCCCGAAGCCGTTCTCGACCTTCTCGCGGGGTCCGTGGGCCCGCTTGTGCGCGGTGCCGAGCGCCTCGAGCAACTCCGCCGACGTCTGGTGAACGAGCTCGAGATACAGGGCCCGCTTCGATGCGAAGTGCTGGTACAGCAGGGGCTTCGTGACCCCGGCCGCGTTCGCGATGTCCTCCATGGTCGTGGCCCGGTAGCCGCGTTCGGCGAACAGCCGTTGGGCCGTCGCCACCAACTGCTCGCGCCGCTGCGTCGCACCGAGCCTGCGCGACCGGGTTCGCGGGCCGGAAGTCTTCGTGGCGGTCCCTGCGACACCGATCATGGCAATACCAGGCTACCGGGCGCCGGGCCTCGAACGACACTTTCTCGACCCGCCGTCAACCCCAGTAGCGGATGGCCCTCAGAAGGCGACCGGCAGTGTGGAGAGGATCTCGGCCAAGCGCCCGGGCAGCTCTCGGAGCGAGAAATGCGCGTCCGCGACCGACCAGTTGTGGTCGAGCAGGGAGGTGTCGGGTGCCTCCAACCAACGCTCGAGCCGGTCCGGGTCCTCCAACGGGAACCATTCGAAGCCGAAGGCGGCCAGCTCCCGGGCGACCGGGTACGGGCCGATGCACAGGGGTCGACGGTGCACCGCCGACTCGACGGTCGGATTGCCGAAGCCCTCCCAGGTCGACGGCATCAGCACCAGGTCGCAGGCCGCGTACGCGTCCGCGGCCGAGATGGGCGCACCGCCGCCCGCTGACCCGCGCAGGACGCGATGGGTCGCGCCGTCGATGAGGCGGTCGAGTTCCGGGCCGTACCCGTCCTCGGCCGGCCCGAGCAGCCAGTAGGTCGCGCCGAGCCGCCCCGAGATCGCCAGGCCGCCGGAGACGTTCTTGCGGGGCAGGGCCCGGGTCGGTTGGAGGAAGAGCCGCTCGTTCGGTTCGACCCGAAGCGCCGAGCGCGTTCGTTCACGGTCACCCGCCGTCGCGGAGGTGTCGAAGCGGTTGTAGATCGTCGTGGCGTTGATGCCGCGCTCGCCGAGCTCGTATCGGCTGAGCTCGTTGATCGTGACGTGACGCCAACCCGGGTCGTCCGGGGGCGGTTCGGTGCCGAGGTTTGGGCGCTGCCATGACAGGTCGTGGTGGTGCAGGATCGTCGGCCGGCCCGCGCAGGCGCCGGCGACCACCCTCGATGCTCTTGGGTTGAGGGGGAGCGAGCACAGGTTCTCGACGATCACGACGTCGGCCCCGTCGAGCGCTCGCTCGATCATTTCTGGGTCCGGTGCCACCTCGGGCGTGATCGCGAGGCCGGCCACCAGGTGGTCCACCGACCCCTCACCGGCCACGCTGACGACATCGAACCCGAGGTCACCGAGGGCGGCGCACCACTTGGCCGATTCGATGGAGACGCCATCGGTGCCGGACAGGCGGAACGAGACCACGGCGGCGACGGGCACGAGCGCGCACTGTAGGGCGTCGACGCGTGTCGCCGTGGGTGCCTGGTTTGGCCAGCCGGCCGGGCCGCGGGGGTGGGCTACCGTGGCCCCCGATGCCAAAGAAGCGGGCCCTCATCACGGGCGTGACGGGCCAAGACGGGTCCTACCTGGCCGAACTTCTCCTTGAGCAGGACTACGACGTGGTCGGGATGGTGCGCCGGTCGAGCACGGTGAGCTTCGAGCGGATCGCCCACATCCAGGACAAGATCACGATCGTCAGCGGAGACCTCCTCGACCAGGCGTCGTTGATCACGATGCTGAGCGAGTTCCGGCCCGACGAGGTGTACAACCTGGCCGCCCAGTCGTTCGTCCAGGCCTCGTGGAGCCAGCCGGTCCTCACCGGCGACACGACAGCCCTTGCGGTGACGCGCATGCTCGACGCGATCCGGATCATCGACCCCTCGATCCGGTTCTACCAAGCCAGCTCGTCAGAGATGTTCGGGAAGGTCCAAGAGGTCCCCCAGCGCGAGAGCACCCCGTTTTACCCACGGAGCCCGTACGGGGTAGCCAAGGTTTACGGCCACTGGATCACGGTGAACTACCGGGAGAGCTATGGGCTGCACGCGACGTCGGGGATCTTGTTCAACCACGAGTCACCACGCCGCGGGCTCGAGTTCGCGCCGCGCAAGATCTCGCACGGGGTGGCGAGGATCAAGGCCGGGCTCACGACCGAACTCCGCATGGGCGACCTCGACCCCCAGCGCGACTGGGGATACGCGGCCGACTACGTGCGGGCGATGTGGATGATGGTCCAGCAGGACACGCCGACCGACTACGTGGTGGCGTCGGGCGAGACCCACTCGGTCAGGGAGCTGTGTGAGAACGCGTTCGGCGTCGCCGGCCTCAACTGGGAGGACCACGTCGTCGTCGACGAGCAGTTCATGCGTCCCGCCGAGGTCGATCTGCTGGTCGGCGACCCGTCCCGGATCACGGCGGAGCTCGGGTGGAAGCGTGAGGTCGATTTCCCCTCGCTCGTCGAGATGATGGTGGAGGCCGACATCGAGTTGGTCCGGAACCAGCTGCGCTGAGCACACCGGTCGGGGGGTGCCGATGACGGCCGCTGTTACCGCGAGCCCCCTTGGCGTCCTGGTCGCGTTCGGCGCCGGGATCATCTCGTTCCTCTCGCCCTGCGTGTTGCCGCTCGTCCCCGGCTACGTGTCCATGGTTTCGGGGTTCTCCGCGGCCGAGCTCGAACGAGCCCCCGGGTCGGCCGGGGTGCCGCTCGGCCGGTTGGTCCGGGACATCGCCCTGTTCGTGGCCGGCTTCACCGTGGTCTTCGTCGCCCTCGGGGCGGCGGCGTCGGGCGTCGGGCACCTGCTCGGCGGCCACAAGCGGGATCTGACCGTCGCCGCGGGCGGGGTGGTCATCGTCCTCGGGGCAGTCCTGCTGGCGGGTTCCCTGCCGGCGGCGGTCTGGGCCCGCGTGGGGCCCGCGACGCGCTCGTTCGCCGGAGGTTTCATGGCCGAGCGGCGGGTGCACGTCCACCCGGGAGCGCTGGGGGCCTACGCGGCACCGATCATGGGGATGGCGTTCGGGTTCGCGTGGACGCCGTGCATCGGACCGGTGCTCGGGGCGGTCACCGCACTGGCCGCCTCGAAGGCCACCCTCGGCGGCGGGGTCCTGCTCCTGTTCGCCTATTCGCTCGGGCTCGGGGTGCCGTTCGTCCTGACCGGCCTCGCCTTCGGGAGGCTGACCGCCTTGTACGCCCGGGCCCGCCGGGGCCTGCGGGTGGTGCACCTGGTCGGTGGGGCGATCCTGGTGGCCTTCGGCGTCCTCCTCGTGACCAATCAGCTCGGATGGCTGGCCAGCGAGATGCAGCAGGTCATGCGCCACATCGGCCTCGGCAGGCTGACGACCAGCTGACGCCTCCGCCCCCTTCGGGCGCGCTTGGCCCCGCCGGCCGATCCGCTCGTAGCATGGCGCCAATCCCCATGGATCCCGTCGTACTTCTCCGGGGCGCGGTGGCGCTCACCGGCCGTTTCCCCGCCCTTTCGGGGGTCGACCTCTCGGTCGCTGCGGGGGAGGTCGTGTCGGTCGTCGGCGCCAACGGTGCCGGGAAGACCACCCTGCTGCGGGTGTGCGCCGGCCTGGTGCCGGTGAGCTCGGGCGAGGCCACCGTGCTCGGCGTCGACCTGCGGGCCGACCCGCCGGCGGTGCGGCGACGGGTCGGGCTCCTCGGCCATGCGCCCAGCCTGTACGACGAGCTGACCGCGGCCGAGAACGTCCGGTTCGCGCTGCGGGCGGCCGGGCTCGGTGCCGATGGGGCCGCCCCGGCCCTCGCGCGGGTCGGGATCACGGGCCGCCTCGCCAAGACCGTCGCCGGCGGGCTGTCGGCGGGCCAGCGCCGCCGGGTCGCACTGTCGGTGCTCGTCGCCCGGGCCCCGGAGCTGTGGCTGCTCGACGAGCCCCATGCGGGACTCGACGCGGGGGCGCGGGACCTCCTCTCCGACCTGGTCACCGAGGCGGTGCGATCCGGCGCCTCGGTGATGTTTTCGTCGCACGAGTCCGAGATCGCGGCGGCGATGTCGGACCGCCGGGTGACCATGTCGGGCGGCCGGGTGGCCGACGTCACTTCGGGCGGCCGCCGGGCCAAGCTTGCCGCGGTGGGCGAGGGCGGCAGTCATGTGGCGTGACGCGCTCCTCGTCGCAGGCAAGGACCTCCGGATCGAGCTCCGGTCCCGCGTCGCGCTGTGGCAGGTGCTCCCCGTCGCAGTCCTGTCGTTGGTGCTCTATGCGTTCGCCCTCGGTCCGGCGAGACACACCCTGGCCGCCGCCGCACCCGGGCTGTTCTGGTTGGCAGTGCTCTTCTCGACGGTGCTCGCGACCCAGCGGAGCTTCGCCATCGAGTCGGGCGAGGGGACGCGAGATGGGCTTCGGGTCTCGGGCATCGACCCGGCCGGGGTGTTCCTCGGCAAGGCGGCCGCGGTCGCGGCCGAGCTGGCGGTCCTCCAGGTCGTGCTGTGGGCGGCCATGACGCTGCTCTTCGGCGTGCACGTCCACACCGCGTGGTTGGCCATCGTGGCGTCGTTCCTGGCAACGATCGGACTGGCCACGGCCGGCACGCTCTACGGCGCGCTCTCGGCCGGGCTCCGGGTGCGCGAGACGCTCCTGCCCCTGCTCGTCCTGCCGGTGCTGGCGCCGGTGCTCTTGGCCGCGTCGAGGGCCTGGTCCGGTGCGCTCACCGGGCCGGTGTCGAGTGGGGAGTCGTGGCTCCGGATCCTCGGCCCGTTCGCGGCGGTGTACCTGGTCGTCGGGATCGTCCTCTACGGGCCCCTCTTGGAGACCGCATGAGCATCTCGGAGAAGACCGCCGCGGTCGTCCGTCGACCGCGGTGGCTACGCGTCGTCGGCGCGCTCGCGCTGGTCTCGACGGCGGCGACGGTCTGGCTCGGCCTCTGGGTGACCCCGCCCGACGCGGTCCAAAAGAACCTGGTCCGACTGGTCTACCTGCACCCGCCCATCGCATGGGTGGCGCTGTATCTCGCCTTCGGGCTGTCCGCCCTCGCGAGCCTCCTGTATCTCTGGCGGCGCACCCGCTCGATGTTCTGGGACCGCCTCGCCGCCTCGTCGGTCGAGGTCGGTGTCGTGTTCAACGCGCTCACCCTTGCCACCGGGATGATCTGGGGTCGGCCGACCTGGGGGGTCTGGTGGACCTGGGACGCCCGCCTCACCTCGACGGCCCTTCTGTTGGTGCTGTTCCTCGGCTACCTCGCCCTGCGCCGCGTGCCGGCCGATCCCGAGGTGCGGGCGCGGCGTTGTGCCGTCGCCGCGCTCGTCGCGTTCGTCGACGTGCCGATCGTCCACTTCTCGGTGATCTGGTGGCAGACCCTCCACCAGGGTGCGACGGTGCTCAACGCCAACCTCAGCCCGACCATCCACGGGTCGATGGCCTGGACGCTCCTGCTCGGGTTCATCGCGCTGACGCTCGTGTTCGTCTGGATGGTGGGGGTGCGCTACCAGATCGAGGTCCTGGCCGACCGCACGGGGGCGGAACGCCTGGAGGTGTCCCTCGCCGAACGTTGGGCCGAGGGCGAGCTCGAATCGCCCTCGGCCGGCGGGAACGGGCACGGCAACGGCACCACCGGCTCGCCGGTGCGCCCGCCGACCAGGGTGGGCCAGTGAGCTACGTCGACGCCGGCTATTCGATCGGCCTGGGGGTGCTGTTCCTCTACGCGGTCGGCCTGTTCCTCCGCCGCCGCAGCCTCGAGCGCGCCGTCGAGCTGTCGCCCCCGCCCGGACCAATCCAAGGGCCGACGGAGACCGGCTCCGCGAGCGGGCCGTGACCGACGCGTCGACGATCGAGCGACCCCTTCCTCCCCAGGGGTCGCCGACCAGGCGGCGCACCAGACGACGGCTGTGGTTCGTGGCCGCAGTGCTGGTCGGCGCGCTGGTGTTCCTGCTGGTCGAGGGGCTCGGAAGCTCGCTCGACTACTTCGACACGGTCGACCAGGCGCTGGCCCACCGGGCGACACTCGGGACGTCCACGTTCCGGTTGGAGGGGGTGGTGGTGCCGGGCACCATCCGCCGCACCGCCGTCGGGACCAACTTCACCGTCTCGGAGGGCGTCGACCAGGTGGCGGTGCACAACGTGGGCTCGCCACCCGAATTGTTCCAGCAGGACATCCCGGTCGTCGTGGTCGGGCACTTCGCCGGGGTGGGCTCCGAGCTCTTCTTGTCCAACCAGATCATGGTGAAGCACTCGGCCGACTACATCGCCGCTCACCCCGGTCGGGTGAAGGCGCCCAACGGCTCGGTCCGATGACCGGCCGAAGATCCACATGAACGCGGCCGTCGGATCGGTCGGGGTCTGGCTGGCCTTCGTCGCGGCGGTCGTCGGTGCGCTGACCATGGCCGTCTCGATCGTCAGGGCACAGCGCGGGAAGGCGCCCGACTCCCGGTTCGACGGTCGGCTGCTCGCCCCGGTGCTCCTGGGTGGCATGGTCCTCGCGGTCGTAGCGATGGAGCACGCGCTCGTCACCCATGACTTTTCGATCGCGTTCGTCGCCGACAACAACAGCCGGGCAACGCCGCTCCTCTACTCGATCACCGGCCTGTGGTCGGCGCTCGCCGGGTCGATCCTCTTGTGGGGGTTCATCCTCTCGGTTTTCGTGTGCGCCGTGGTCTGGCGATTCCGGGCCGCGACCGCCGACCCGGTGGTGGCGTGGGCGACGCTCGTCATGTTCGTTGTGGCGGCCTTCTTCACCGGGCTGATGGTGGGTCCGTCGAACCCCTTCTTGCACGTGGTCGGCGCGGCACCGGCCCAGGGGGCCGGTCCGAACGCGCTGCTCCAGGACAACCCGCTCGTCGCGATCCACCCGCCGCTCCTCTACCTCGGGTTCGTCGGCTTCACGGTGCCGTTCGCGTTCGCGATCGGAATGCTGGCCACCGGCCGGGTCGGGGACCGCTGGCAGGTCGAGACCCGTCGCTGGACGTTGCTCGCGTGGACGTTCCTCTCGGTCGGCATCGTGCTCGGGGCGTGGTGGTCCTACCAGGTGCTCGGATGGGGCGGGTTCTGGGGCTGGGACCCCGTCGAGAACGCGGCCCTGCTCCCGTGGCTGTGCGGGACGGCCTACCTGCACTCGGTGCTCGTGCAGGAACGGCGGGGACTGCTGCGGGTGTGGAACCTGTCGTTGTCGGTGGCGACGTTCTCGCTCACCATCCTCGGGACGTTCCTCACCCGGTCGGGCGTCATCCAGTCGGTGCACGCCTTCAGCGACTCCACCCTCGGGCCGATCCTGATCGGCTTTTTCCTCCTCGTCGTGGTGGTGGGATTCGGGCTGATCGCATGGCGGGGCGACCGCATCCGCTCGCCGGGCGGGATCGACGCGCCGCTCGGCCGAGAGGGCGCGTTCCTCATCAACAACCTGCTCTTCGTCGGCTTCGCGTTCGTCGTCCTGCTGGGCACGCTCTTCCCGCTCCTCTATCAGGCCATCAAGAACCAACAGGTCACGGTCGGCGCCCCGTACTTCAACACCGTCGCGGTGCCGGTCGGCCTGGCCCTGCTGGTCCTCATGGCGCTGGCCCCGGCCCTGTCCTGGCGGACCGTCAACGCAGGGGTGCTGTGGCGCCGGCTTTCGCCGGCCGCATGGGCGGCCGTCCTGGTCATCGTCGGCTGCGTCGCCGGCGGGATCCGCGGCTTGGTCCCCCTGCTGGCGTTCGGGCTGGGGGCCTTCGCCGGCGCGTCGGCCGTCCGATCCATCGTGCTGGCGGTCGTGACCAGCCGCCGGCACGGCCGGGGCATCCTGCGCGGGATCCTCGGGCGGGCCAACGGCGGGATGATCGTCCACCTCGGGGTGGTCGTGATCGCCGTCGGCATCACCGCGGCCACCTCGTTCGTGCAACGGAGCGAGCTCGCGCTGGCCCGGGGCCAGCTCGTCAGATTCGACGGGCACACGTTCGTCTACGAGGGCTTGGCGAAGGTCGACTCGCCCTCGCGCACGGCGACCGAGGCCAAGATCCGGGTGGACGGCGGGGGGGTCTTCCGCCCGGCCGTCACCCAGTTCGCCGGCGCCAACTCCGAGGCGGTCGGGACACCGGCCATCGACTCGGGCTTCACCGGCGACGTCTACCTCACCCTCGACGAGATCGGCGGCTCCGGCTCGGCCACAGCCGCCCAGGAATTCCCGGGTCTTCCCGGCGGGTCGGTCGCCATCGGCGTCGTCATCGAGCCGCTCACCGCCTGGATCTGGACGGGCGGCCTCATGATCGGGCTGGGCGGCCTGCTGGCGCTCTCGCCGGGAAGGCGCCGGCGGGCGACCGATCCGGTGTCCGGCGCCGCGCCGCTCGACGAACCGGAGGACGTGCCGTCGCACGCATCCCAAGCGGTCCCGATCGGCCACGGCAACGGCGACGCGGGCGATCGCGAGGTATCCGCCGAGCCCGTCGTGACCGCGGGGCGATGAGCGAGCCGGGGGCGCCGACCCGTCGACGTCACACCGCTCGCTGGGTGGCCGGCGGCGTCACGGTGGTCCTCGTCGTGGTCGCCATCGTCGCCGCGACGCGGCCATCGTCCCAGGCGACCGCGGTCCCGAGCCCGCTGATCGGGCACCGGGCCCCCGCCCTGTCCGCCCGGGACTTCGGCGGCCAGCGGATCTCGCTCACGGCCGACCGCGGCCACTTCGTCGTCGTGAACTTCTTCGCCAGCTGGTGCCCGCCGTGCCAGGCCGAGGAGCCGAACCTGGTCCACTTCGCCTTCGAGCAGAAGGAGGCCGGCACCGGGGTCGACATGGTGTCGGTCGACATCGACGACTCGACCGCCGCGGCGCGCCAGTTCGTCTCGCAGTTCGCGATCACCTGGCCGGCCATCCCGGACCGGGCCGGCCAGCTCGCAAGCGCCTTCGGGGTCGGGTCCCCGCCGATGACCTTCTTCATCGACCCGGCCGGCACGGTGGTGGCGGCGTTCGCCGGCCCGGTGCAGTACGGGCAGCTCACCTCGACGCTGGCGGCGGCCAGGCGTGCCTGATCGGGAACCGGTGGCCGATCCGGCGATCACCGGGCGCACGAGCCGGCGGGGCTTGGGCATCGTCTCGGCGGTGGCGCTCGTCGTGGTCGCAGCCGCGGCGCTCTCGATCGGCAGCGGTGTCGGTCGCTCGTCCGCGCCGAGCGGGGCCGTCCGGGCGGCCTCGCTCGAGAGCCGGATCAGGTGCCCGCAGTGCGAGGACATCTCGGTGGCGCAGTCCGAGGCTTCATCTGCGATCCAGGCCCGGCGCCAGATCACCTCGATGCTCGCCGCGGGCTCGACCGACGCGCAGATCGAGCAGTCCTTCGTCGACCGCTACGGCCCGTCGATCCTCCTGTCGCCGCCCGCCACGGGGCTGGGCGCGCTCGTCTGGATCCTGCCATCGGTGGGGGCGACGCTCGCGATCGGCGCGATCGGCGTGCTGTTCTGGCGGCGCCAACGCGCCCTGGGCAGACTGCGGGCCGGATCGTGAGCCCTCGACGCGGCACGGTGACCGCGGCCGGGACGGACGCCGACCCGCGCTCGGGCGACGACCGGCGGTGGCGGTTGGAGGACCAACGCGACTTCCTCGTCCGCTCGCTCGCCGATCTCCGATCCGAGTACGCGGCCGGCGACCTCGAGGCCCGCGACTACGAGGCCCTGCTGGCCCGGGACGAGGGCCGCCTGTCGGCCGTCGATGACGAGCTCCGGGGGCTCGACGCCGAGGAGTCGGAGGCCGACGCGGCGACCGGGCGGAGCGACCACCGGGATCCCGACGACGCGCAGCGTCCGACGAGACGCCGCCGGCCGCTGTTGGCCGTGATAGCGATCGTCGCCCTCACCGCGGGCGCGACCCTGCTCGTCATCCACCTGGCCTCGCCGCGGTTGCCCGGCCAACCCGAGACCGGGAGCGCCCCGCAGAACCTGGCCAAGGAGGTCCAGACCCAGCTGGCCGAGGCGTCGATCCTGGTCGAGGAGGGCACGTCCACATCACTGGACCAGGCCCTCACCGTCTACCGGAGCGTGCTGGCGGAGGACCCGACCCAGCCCCAGGCGCTTGCCGAGACCGGATGGCTCGAATGGGAGGCCGGCTTCTCGGGCGGTGACGCCAAGCTCCAACGAGCGGGGAAGGCGTTCGTCGCGCGGTCGATCGTGGTGGAGCCGTCGGACTACGCAGCCCACCTCTTCATGGGCACGATCGACCTGAAGGGGGACCACGACGCCCCGGCGGCGGTGGCCGAGTACAAGACGTTCCTGTCCGAGCGCCCCCCGAAGGCCCAGATCGCGACGGCCGCCCCGCTCATCCGGCAGGCCTTCGGCGAGGTGGGCCAGCCCGTGCCGGCGTCGGTCGGCTAGGAGCGGCCGACCCGATCCGCGGCGGCCGGCGCCTTCTTGTTAGCGCCCGCCGTCGTTGCGGAGCGCCCGCAGTCCCGTGACCACGCGCGCAAAGGCGGCGGCGAACGATCCGATGTCGTCGTCGGTCGTCGACCACCCGACCGACAGCCGCAACGACCTCTCCGGGTCGACACCCATCGATGCCAGGACCGGTGAGGGCTCGAGGGACTCCGACGAGCACGCCGAGCCCGAGTGCACGGAGATGCCGGCCCGGTCGAGCCCGATCACGACCGGCTCGGCCTCGACGCCGTCGACACCGAGACACACCAGGTGGGGGAGCCGACCATCGGGGTCCGGGTTGCCCACGATCGACACTCCCTCGACCGCCAGAGCGATGTCGAGCAGCTGCGCCACGCGGACCCGATTCGCGCGAGCCTCCCCCTCGATCCGATCGCCCTGGGCAAGGAGCTCGGCGACCGCGCCGAACCCCGCGATGGCGGGGGCGTTCTCAAACCCGGCCCGCCGGGCCCGTTCCTGCTGGCCGCCGACCATCAGCGGGTCATAGCGGTTGCCCGGCGCGATGACGAGGGCGCCGACCCCGGCCGGGCCGCCGCACTTGTGCGCGCTGATCGATACGAGGTCCGCGCCCAGCGCGCCCAGGTCGGTCGGCACCCAGCCCACCGCCGCGCACGCGTCGACATGCACCGGCACGCCGGCCTCACGGCACAGCGAGACGATCTCGGCGGCCGGTTGGATGGTGGCCACCTCGTGGTTGGCCCACTGGCAGTGCACGAGCGCGAGGCGTTCCGGCCCGCGAGCCCCGAGGGCTGCCGAGACGGACCCGGGGTCGATCCGCCCGGTCCGCTCGACCGCCAGCTCGACGATCGGCGCGGCCCGTGACGACGCGTCGCGCACGGCCGAATGCTCGACGCCGGCACATGCGATCGGCCGACCGGGCGCCATCAGAGCAACCCCGAAGACGGCCGCGTTGACGGCCTCGGTCCCGCCGGAGGTGAACACGACCTGCCGGGGCCTCACCCCGACCAGGTGGGCGACCCGCTCCCGGGCGTCCTCGATGAGCACCCGGACCACCCGCCCGTCCTCGTGGACCCGTCCGGGGTCTCCGCTTGCGTCCATCGCGGCCACCATGGCCGCGCGGGCCTCGGGACGAAGCGGTGACGTCGACGCGTGGTCCAGGTAGTGGCGGGCCACCGATCCTCAGGCCGTGGCGGCGCAGGTGTCGTCGCCGCGGGCGCGCGAGGACAGCACGATCGGCAGTGGGCCCTGCTTCGAGTCGCCACAGAGTCCGGCGAGGAGTCCCTTGACCATGCCCCGATCGACGGCGCAGAACATCGGCGGTGTGGAGGCGGCGTCCCCGAACGGGCACTGCTCGGCCACCACCGCGGTGGTGCTGCCGTGATTCTCGACGTGGGCCGCGAAGCCGTGCGCGGTGAGGGTCACCGCGATCGTCCGCATCGCCGCTCGCACCGAGCGTTGCCCCTCGTCGGGTGACATCCGGGTCGCGAGCATGCGCCCGTAGTCCTCGCCCACCTTGGCCGCCATCTTCTCGGCGTCGTCGGGTCCGAGAAGCTCCAACGCCTCACGCAGGAGGAGGACGAGCAGGTCGTCGCGCTTGTCGACGAGGCCGCCCACCGGATCGTCGTCGACGGGCGAGAATCGCTGTGCCGGTCGACCGACGGCCTGGCCGTCCCGGCTCATGGTCACGCTCAGGTAGCCGCCGGCGACCAGTCGGCTGAGGTGGTGCCGGGCCACGTTCGGATGGAGCGAGAACGCCGAGGCGACCTCGGCGGTGCTCGAGGCGGGGGGGGAGCGGACGAAGAGGAAGATCTCCCGTCGGGTCGGGTCGCCGAAAGCACCGGTGACCGCCGCGACGACCGAGGCGAACCTGGCGTCGGCGGTGGTTTGCTCGACGCCCTCGGTTCCGCCGACGTCCGCGGGCGGGGCCCCGGACTCGGGGTTCGAGCCCGAACGCACGATCGGTAGTGTACCTGTGGGCAGCGAGAACGGCCGAGGCCGACGCACGAGGGTGCGTCGGGCACAGGCGGTCGCAGGCACCCAGTTCGTCTGGCCGAACGAGACCCGGTCACTGGAAAGGCAGGCCAATGGCATCGGATCGCGGACGGCTCGAAGAGTCGGTGGCCGCGGTCGTCGACCCGGTCATCGGGCTCCCGCTCGGCGAGACCGGCATGATCCGTGCGGTCGTGACGCGCCGGCACCGCGCCGAGATCGAGGTGGCCGTGCCGGCCGACGACTGGCCGGGCCTGGGCGAGCTCGTCGCAGCGGTCGAATCCGCCGCGTTGGCCGCCGATGGTGTCCGGGAGGCCGGCGTCGTCGCGGTGACCATGGACGAGGACGAACGCAACGCCCTGCGGATCGCCTTGCGACGGCGGATGCAGGGCGACACCGATGACGGCGGGGGACACGACCACGGCGGCCATGGCCACGACACCCCGACACCCGCATTCCTCCAGCCCGGCTCGAAGACCCGGATCATCGGCGTTTCCTCGGGCAAGGGCGGCGTCGGGAAGTCCTCGGTCGCGGTCAACCTGGCCATCTCCCTCGTGCGCGCGGGCCACACGGCAGCGATTCTCGACGCGGACGTCTACGGGTTCTCGGTGCCCAAGATGCTGGGCGGCGACCGGGAACCGGTGATCATCGGCGACACCGTCGTCCCGACGGTGGTTCACGGGGTCCGGTGCCTCTCCATGGGCTACTTCGTCCCCGAGGACCAGCCGGTCATCTGGCGGGGACCGATGCTGCACAAGGCGATCGAGCAGTTCATGGGCGACGCCTACTGGGGGGAGCCCGACTTCATGCTGGTCGACATGCCCCCCGGCACCGGGGACGTCACGCTCTCGCTCGCCCAGGTGATGCCGCGCGCCGAGGTCATCGTCGTGACCACCCCGCAGGCGGCCGCGCAGCGGGTCGCGCAGCGCTCCGCCTTCGCGGCACGCAAGCTCAAGCTGTCCGTCCGGGGTGTCATCGAGAACATGAGCTGGTTCACCGGGGACGACGGGACGCGCTACGAGCTCTTCGGTCGCGGCGGGGGTGCCCAGCTGGCCGGAGACCTGGGCGTGCCGCTGATCGGCCAGATCCCCCTCGTCCCCGAGCTGCGCGAGGGCGGTGACACCGGCCGACCGATCACGGTGGCCGACCCCGACTGCGAGGCCTCACTGGCCTTCTCGGCCGTGGCCAAGCACCTCGTAGCAATCGGACCGGCGCGCGTCTACCGTCGCGAGTTGTCGCTCAGCTAGCCGGGGTGCCGAGGAGGGTCGCATGAAGGAGTTCTCCGGTCGGGTCGCCGTGATCACCGGCGGTGCCAGCGGGATCGGCCTGGCCATGGCCCACCGGTTCGCCGATGCGGGCATGCGGCTCGTCCTCGCCGACATCGAGGAGCCCGAGCTCGTCCGGGCGGTCGAGGCGTTCCGTTCGGCCGGCACCGAGGTCATCGGTGTGCCGACCGACGTCGCCGTCCACGACGCGGTGGTGAACCTGCGCGACAAGACCCTCGAGGCGTTCGGTTCGGTCCACATCGTCTGCAACAACGCCGGCGTCGTCGGCCGATCCATCGTCGACAGCTCGATCGACATCTGGCGCTGGGTGGTCGGGGTGAACCTCTTCGGCGTCATCAACGGCTGCAACGTCTTCCTGCCGACCCTGGTCGAGCAGGGCGAGGGCCATGTCGTGAACACGGCGTCGTTGGCCGGCCTCCGGGGCAACGCAGTGCTCGGTGTCTACTGCACCACCAAGTTCGCGGTGGTCGGGCTGAGCGAGTCCCTCTACGAGGAGCTGCAGGCGTCCGGCAGCAAGGTCGGCGTCTCGGTGATCTGTCCGGGATTCGTGAAGACCCGCATCGCCCAGTCCGGCCGCAACATGCCCGCTCATCTGAGGGCCGCACAGCCGGACCCCGAGATCTTGGCCCCGGCCGTCGATGCCGGGATCCCGGCATCCGAGGTGGCCGACGCGGTCTTCGACGCCGTGCGGTCGGGCCGGCTCTACGTCCTGAACCACCAGGACATGGCGAGGGCCGCCCTGGACCAGCGCCTGTCGCTCCTGTTCGAACAGGGCGGCTGACCACGGCACCACCATGACCACGCCGAACGCCTGCTGACGCTAGGCCTCGATGGCTTTCGGGAGTTTCGCCGGGTCCCAGCCGAGCAGCGCCACGGCCTGCCGGCACGCGAAACGGTCGGTCATGCCGGCGACGTATCCGACCGCGGCGCGCAGCGCACCGTCCCCGCCGCCCGTGTGGCCCCCGGCGTCTCTGACCGAGGGGATCGCGTTCGGTCGGTCGGCGAAGTGCTCGACCAGCGCGCGGAGGACCGCGACCACGGCCCGGCCCTGACCGACCGACGCGTCACGCAGGTAGATGTGCTCGTAGTTGAGTTCCCGGAAGCGGGCCAGCGTCTCTGCCGTCGCGTCGTCCATGGCCACCCGGCCCGAGGTGACCATCGTCTGCACCAGCGCCTCGATGAAGGTGCCGAGCTGCTCGCCGCGGGTGGTCCCGCAGTGCTCGGCGATCGGCCCGGTCAACAGCTCCGGGCTCACGATGCCGGTCCGGACCGCGTCCTCCCAGTCGTGGCAGACGTACGCGATCCGGTCGGCCCAGCTGACCACCTCCCCCTCGCAGGTCGCCGGGGCCGGCCGGGACCAGCTGTGGTTGGCGACGCCGTCGAGGGTCGGCGCGCACAGGTTCAACGAGGCCAGCGACACCTCGGCGCCCCAGCGCGCATGGTCAAAGCCCTCGGCGAGGAAGGGGGCGAGCGCGTCCTCGCTCGCGTGGCCGCCCGGTCCGTGGCCGCAGTCGTGCCCGAGCGCGATCGCTTCGGTCAGCGCAACGTTCAACCCGCACGCGCGGGCCACGCTGCCCGCCACCTGGGCCACCTCGAGGGCGTGGGTGAGCCGGGTCCGGAGGTGGTCGTCGGGGAAGATGAACACCTGGGTCTTGCCGGCCAGCCGGCGGAACGCGGCGGAGTGGAGGATGCGGTCGCGGTCCCGCTCGAAGCAGGTCCGCCACTCGTCGGGCTCCTCGGGCCTCGCCCGGTCGCCGGCCCCGATCGCCCGGGTGGCACCGCCGACCAGGGTCGCGTCCTCCGAGTGCTCTCGCCACTCCCGTCCAAACACGCCGGAGGAACGGCCACCCGGGGTCGGAGCGTTCGCTGCGGGCACGCCGAGATGGGCTCTGGAGTCGGCATGGGCCACCCGGAGGCCGCCGGCGTCGTGGCCGCTCCCGTCGCCCGCGCCGGTTTCGCCCGGTCCGGGCTGGAACCCCGACATGGTCGAGGCCCACCGCGCCGTGCGTTCGGTCTCGTGTTGTGGGCGATCGAATGCACTGTCCATGGCTATCAGTGTGCCCGAGGGCGGTAACGTCGACGGGAGACGTCGGCCCGGCTTGAGGCCGGGCACGACGGCGGGACGACCACCCGCGAGACCAACCGAGAGAGGAGTTCGCAGGTGGAAGTGCGAATCGGGATCGTCCAGACCCCCAAGGAGCTCGAGGTTGACCTGGGTGAGGGGGCCGACCGGGACACCGTGTTGAAGGACATCGAGGCGTCGCTCGAGCGGGGCGGCGTCCTGTGGCTGACCGACCGTCGGGGCCGTCGCATCGCCATACCGACCGCCCAGGTCGCGTACGTCGAGGTGGGGGCTCCGTCCAACGAGCGCAGGGTGGGGTTCGGCGCCCCCTGATCAGCCGCTGAGCGAACCCGCCTCGGCGAGCGAGGCGGTCGGCGCGCTCGGTCCCGAGCTGCTCGCGCGAAAGCTCCTGTTCGTCACGGGCAAGGGTGGGACGGGCAAGACGACGGTGACGGCGGCGCTGGCCCAGCTGGCCGCGCAGCGGGGCAAGCGGGTGCTCGCCTGCGACATCGACGCCACCGGGGGACTGGCGGCGATGTTCGAGGCGGGTCCGAGCGGTTTCGAGCCCACCCAGGTCGCGCCCTCGATCTCGGTGATGTCGATGGACACCGAGGCATCGCTGCGCGAGTACCTGAAGATCCAGCTTCGGATCCCGCTCGCCGGACGGATCGGGCCGCTGGCCAAGGTGTTCGACTTCGTCGCCACGGCGGCCCCCGGTGTGCGCGAGATCCTGACCGTCGGAAAGCTCTGCTGGGAGGTCAGCGAGGGCCACTTCGACCTGGTGGTCGTCGACGCGCCGGCGTCCGGCCACGTGGTCAGCCAGCTCGGCGCGCCCCAGGCGATGAACGACCTGGTCAAGGTGGGGCAGATCCGGACCCAGACCGACTGGATGCTCGACATCCTGTCGGACCCCGGGCAGACCGGCGTCGTCGCCGTGACGACGCCGGAGGAGATGCCGGTCAGCGAGACCCTCGAGCTGGCGGCGAGGATCGCGGATGAGACCACGGCCCAGCTCGCCGCGGTCGTCGTCAACCGGGTCCTCCCCGAGCTCTTCAGCACCCCGGAGGAGGCGGTGTTCGAGCGGCTGCGCGAGCCGGAGCTCTCGAGCACGATCAGCGACGCCGTCGGTGGTGACGTCGGCCCGGTGCTCGAGGCGGCGCGCCTCGCCGTGACCATGCGTCGCTCGAGGGCGGTGCATCTGCGGGTTCTCCAGGAGCGCCTCGACCCACGTGTGCCGGTGCTCCTGGTTCCCTACATCTTCACGAGGGTGGGGGGGCTACGCAGCACCCGGCAGGTCGCCTCGTCCCTCGCCGACGAGCTGGGCCTGTGACAACCCGGTCAGACGCCCACGGCGGTTCGCTCGACCGCCTGCTCGCCTCGAAGGAGATCGCGGTCACCTGCGGTCCCGGTGGTGTGGGCAAGACGACGGTGGCGGCGGCGGTGGCGGCGATGGCGGCCTGCCACCACGGCGGTCGGGTCCTCGTTCTGACCGTCGACCCGGCCAAGCGGCTCGCCGACGCGCTGGGGTTGCAGGGCATCGGCAACACCGAGCACCGGATCCCCGACGAGCTGTTCCGGGAGGCCGGGGTCACGCCGAGGGGAGAGCTGTGGGCGGCGATGCTCGACACCCAGGCCAGCTGGGACGCGCTCATCGAGCGGCACGCGCCCGACCGGCGCACGAAGGAACAGATCCTCGCCAACCCGCTCTATCGCAACCTCGCCGGCCGGTTCGTCCAGAGCCACGACTACATCGCCGTCGAGCGGCTCTTCGAGATCCACGCGACGGGCGACTACGACCTGATCGTCGTGGACACGCCGCCGAGCCGCCATGCGCTCGACTTCCTCGACGCCCCGAAGAGGATGGCCGAGTTCTTCTCGAGCCGGCTCTTGCGCTGGCTGATCGTGCCGTATCGGTCGCGGCTCGTGAACTTCGCCTCGCGCCCGTTCTACCAAGTCGCCGACCGCGTGCTGGGCACGCAGTTCCTCGCCGACATCGCCGAGTTCTTCATCCTGTTCCAGTCGATGCACACCGGCTTCGTCGAGCGGGCCGACGGTGTGGTGCGGCTGCTTTCCGACCGCCGGACGACCTTCCTCGTCGTCAGCACGCTCGAGAGCTCCCCACTCGGGGAGGCCGAGCTCTTCGCCGGTGAGCTCGTGAAGCGCCACCTCCACCTCGGGGCGGTGGTCCTCAACCGGACCCTGCCGGACTACCTGCGTGACCCGCAGGCCGGGGCGGTCGCCCGGGCGCTCGGGGAGCGGGCCGAGGAGATCGCGGGCCGGCTGCCGACCGACCCGGCCCTGACCGTGCCGCTGCTCCGCGAGGTCGCGGAGAGCTTCATCAACTTCGGCCTCGTGGCCCGTCGGGAGGCCGAGCAGCGCGACGAGTTGGCGCCGACCCCCGACGTCCTGGCCAGCGCGCCGGCCTTCGAGAACGACGTCTCCAACCTGGCCGGACTCCTCTCGCTCGGAGAGACGATCTGGGGGTAGGCATCCCGGGTGGTGGCTCGGTTGGAGTCTTTGGGGGCCACCCCGATCGGATCTCGACCCGCTGCGCAGGGCCCCAGACCCTCACGTGGGGATGCGCCGGTTCACCCACCTCACCAAGGGGTTCAGCAAGAAGGTTCCGGGCGAGTGTGGCCTGCAAGGATGCCTGTCGTGGCTGTGGTCGCCGTGCGTTACTCGGAGGGCTTCGATCGCTACCAGCGCTTCGGCGACACCGACATATGGCCCGAGTACAACCTCCACGGTGATGTGGCCAATCAGTTCTGGAACCGGCTCTACGAAGAGTTCGCCGACTACCAGTTCGTCCTCTACGACGACGAGACAGACGAGGTGCTGGCCGAGGGCCACACCATCCCCGTCGCTTGGGATGGCACCTCCGAAGGCCTGGCCCCTGGGATAGACGCGAGCCTCCAGGCGGGCTTCGCGCTCAAGGCGAGCAACGGCACTGCAACGGCGCTGTGCGCGATGGCTGCGGAGATACCCGTCCGCAATCGCGACCGGCGGTTGGCGGCGGTCATCTTGGAGCAGATGGCGAGCATCGCCCGATCGGCCGGCCTGCCGTGGCTCATCGCCCCGGTGCGTCCGAACTGGAAGCACCGCTATCCCCTGACTCCCATCGAGCGCTACATCACCTGGGTCAGATCTGACGGTGAGCCCTTCGATCCGTGGATCAGGGTGCACACCCGCATGGGAGCCACGATCGCCGCGCCGATCGCCCGGTCGATGCGGATTACCGGCAGCGTCGCTGATTGGGAGGCCTGGACCGGCATGGCCTTCCCCGAGTCGGGCGAGTATGTCTTCCCCGAGGGCCTCTCCACGCTCAGCATCGATCGCCAAGCGAACGTCGGGTCCTACTGGGAGCCCAACGTGTGGATCGTGCACGCGCTCTGAACGAGCGCCGAGGGAGTGGGACTTGAATCCACGGTGCCCGCAGCGACCGGGGTAAGGACCACCGGCTTGGGATTTCGGCGGGGTGCGCCGTTCGCGAACGTCGGCGCTCGATGCCAGGTGGACCGGAAGTGCCCAGCTGAACCGGCGGGCACACCGTTCCACAGCGCCCTGTTTGCGAGAATGGTCGAATGGCAGACGGAGTCTGGCTGGTGGTGGGAGTACAGGCGGCGGGGAAGTCCACTGTGGCGGACCTGCTTGCTCGCCAGTTCGACCGGGGTGTTCACGTTCGGGGAGGTCAGTTCTACAGGTGGGCAGTAAGTGGCTGGACGCATCCGTGGGATGAGGACCAGCATGAGGCCAGGAGGCTTCTCGATCTCCGCTATCGCCTATCCGCAATGGCGGCGACTGAGTATGGCCAGGCAGGATTCGCCACGGTCGTCCAGGACAACATCTTCGGCGAAGACGTCTCGACCTGGCTCCAAGCGGTGCCGGTACGGCCACGACATCTCGTCGTTCTGCGTCCGAGCGTGGCTGTTGTCCTTGAGCGTGATCGGCTCAGACAACGAGAACGTGGCAAGGTCGCTTACCGCTCCGGAGAGACAGATCCACACGAACTCGATACGTTGCTAGCAACTACCCCCCGGTTTGGCCTGTGGCTCGATACATCTACACAAACCGCGAACGAAACAGTGCAATCCATTCTGGATCAAAGGTCTGAGGCAGTGGTCGACTCAATCGTCTGATCCGCCAGCTGCTGTCCATGGGTGCTGAACCGTCCCACCCTCTCGGCGTACGGGGGCACGTCCGCTACGCCCAAGGTGGAGGGATCGCAGCGACCGGGTGTCGCGTATCAGAGTTCAGTCCAGTGCCGATCAAGTCTCAGATTCCGGCTGCCAGGCGACCTGATCCATTGAGCCCGGCGGCGTGAGAACTTCGACCGACACGCCGCCTATGTCGTGGTGGCTTTTGTGGCGGGAGGCTAACCGTCGGCTGGGTTCGGCCAGATGGGCTATCTCAGAACATCTCACATTGGATTCCTCCTCAGTCGTGGTGGCGTGATACCATGACACCATGCCAAAGAACCTCACTGTCCGCCTGCCCGACGACGTAGCCGCCAATGCCGAGGCCCTTGCACGGGTCGAAGGGCAGAGCCTCAACGAGACCGTGAAGCAGGCCCTGATCGAGGCGGTCGAGCGTCGACGCAAGAACCCGAAGTTCAAAGCCCGCCTTGCCAAGATCATCGAAGAGGACCGAGAGCTGCTCGAACGCCTTGCGAGGTGAGGTCAGCTACCCGGATCTCGCCGACTACCTAGCGATTGCCGCGACGGTAACTGGCATGGATGTGAGGACACTCTCGGCCAGCACCAAGCTGGGGCTAGCCGACTCCGCTTTGCATGCTCCTTCGGCAAGCTTCGGCGATCAGGAGTTCTATCCCGACTTCTGCGATAAGGCTGCCGTCCTCTTGGTACGCCTCGCGAAGAATCATCCGGTCCTCGATGGCAACAAGCGAGCAGCGTGGGTGACGCTGCGGGTGTTCATAGAGATGAACTCATGGGAGTGGGGCGCCTATCCGTCTGTGGACGAAGCCGAAGAAGTCGTCCTGGCCGTGGCGGAAGGAAGGCGGGATGAGAACCAAGTGGCGTCATGGTTGCGTCCTCGGATACGGCCGATTTAAGTTAGGTAGCGCTGAGAAGCAACCGGCGATAGGGGGCACCATCAGTTCCGGTGCTGGCGCGTGTTGGGGGACAGGTGTTGTACTTCATATCCGTCGTTCGCGCGGCTGACAAGAGAACGACTCGCCTGTCACTGGCCGGTGCCTACGTTTCGCTTGACGCTGTTGCCGGAACCGCCGGTACCTAGCATCGGAAGGCTGATCGGCTGGGTTGTCATTCCTGCAGCGGTGGTCAATGTCGCGGACGTGACGACAGCACTACCGGGCCACCAGGCCAGGAAGAGGCCGTTGCCGGTAGTGGTGGCGACGTCCGAGCCATCGCTCAGCACCAACGTCGCGGCCGTCACGCCCGAGCCGACCAAACCTTCGGCGATCGTGTAGGCCTGACCGTCGGCAGATTCGGCTAGGAGCCGGTTGACGGCAATCTGGCTAGCCTCGGGCAACGCCGGCTGCGGGCTACCGATCTCCATCATTTGCGAGTTGGCCTGCGCGCTGGAATTGATCGACGGGCCGCTAACGCACAAGAGGGTTGTAGAGGTGTTTGCCCCGAACAAAACCAGCGTGAAGGGTCCGCGGGTGTCGACGAGCCACACCTGGGTCGCTCCGCCGGGCAATCCCGGTGACATTTTGTCCGATGGCGATGCGGTCACCCCGGCCTCGCAGGCCGCCTCGGCGCTCGATACCTGGCCGGGCGCTGGCGTGGTCGGCGATGGCGTCCAGGCTGCAAACGCGTCCGCGGTGCCCGGACCGGCAAGGACGAGCAAGACCGATGTGACGCCGCCCGCGACGAGGACACCGCTGGCTAGCGCCAGGCCTCCTCTCCGTCGGTTTCGGCGGCGGCCCGCGATCTCCTGCACGAGGTGTTCCTGTCGAGTCGACAGTCGGAAATCACTCAGGGTAGGGACAGGTGGAGTTTCGAGGTCGTTCATTGGTGCTTCCTTTCTTATTGAGTGATGGTCGTCGAGGTGACGGGGGCAGAGTCCTTGAACTTGGCACGGGCACTGGCCAGACGAGAGCGGACGGTGCCAACCGGGATATCGAGCGCCGTTGCCGCGTCTGAGTAGGTGAGCTCGCTCCACACGACGAGGAGGACGACCTCCTTTTCTCCTTGAGTAAGCGCCGAGATCGCTTTGAGCGAACGGGCAAGTGCCTCTTGTGCCTCGAGGCGTGAGATCGTGTCCTCTTCGGAACTCGCGCCGCTTGCCGGGACCGGAATGCGATCGAGCGCCGATCGATAACGTCGGAGCGAGCGATCAGCGTTTCGAACGACGTTGTTGGCCATACCGATTAGCCAGGGCAATGCGCTCGTGTTCGAGAGCCGCAGCTTGCGACGCCGTCGGAACGCCTCCATGAATACGACGCTGGTCAGATCCTCGGCGAGATCGAGGTTGCCAGTCCGCCGAGCGCAGTAGGCATAGACGGAACGCGAATGCCGCTTAAACAGCTCGCCGAAGGCCTCCGGTTCGCTCCCTGCCATCGTCAGGAGGTCGCCGTCGGAAGCTTCGGAGAGTGCGGGCACACCTAATAGTGTCCGCAGGTCCCTAGAAAGTTCGAAAATCGGTCAGCTTCCACCGCCTGGAGCAAGAAATATTCCGACGAGATGTTTTTGGACATTGCAGCCAAGGACTGCCACGAGGTGATGGGGTATGCGCCCCAGACCGAACATATTCGGCAAAGCACCTGTGAGCGTCCCATAACACGCAGCAATTTCGTTCCACAGGCTCGCCCGGAAGTGTTGTTCGGGGCGAGGTAACTATCGCGAGCACGGACGTGGTCAGACCACCAGACCCCGCTGAAATCCGAAGCCGGATTACCAACCGGCGACGTGGGCGCCCAGCTCTGAGGCACTCTCGCTGTTGAGCTACACCAAGCTGCCGGGAAAGTGAGCCAATGCCGCATCCCGGTCCCCGGCCCCGGCGGTTCTACGATGCATCCGTGAGCTCGTCGGTCGAAGAGACCTGATCGAGCCGGACGCCGTGCTCGATTACCACCTCCATCTCTGGTCCCACGATCAGGCCGACGTCTCGCTCCGGCTCGAGCAGATCGCCGACTACTGCGACCGGGCCAATGCGGCCGGGGTCGTCGAGATCGCCCTCACCGAGCACTTCTTCCGCTTCGTGCAGTCCGAGCCGATCGTCGCGGGGCTCTTCGACGACGCCGACCCGGCGCTGCGGGCGTCGATGCGCGGGTACTGGGACCACCACGCGCGCAACGACCTCGACGTGTACGTGGAGACGGCGGTCGCGGCGAAGGAGGCCGGGCTGCCCGTCGTCGTCGGGCTCGAGGTCGACTTCTATCGGGACCGGATGGACGCGGTCGGCCGGCTGTTGGACGGCTACCCGTTCGACGTCCTGTTGGGCTCCGTGCACTGGATCGACGCGTGGCGGTTCGACGACTTCGACCCCTTGAGCGTGGGGGAGTGGTCGACGCGGCAGGTCGACGCGTGCTGGGACGCCTATGCCGACGCGATCGACGAGCTTGCCGCGAGCGGCGCGTGCGACGTGCTCGCCCATCCCGACCTGATCAAGGTGGCCGGGCACGCGCCGGAGCGGCCCGAGGAGTGGTGGGACCGGCTCGCCGAGGCCGCCGCGTCGAGCGGGATGGCCGCCGAGATCTCCTCTGCCGGGTGGGTGAAACCGTGCAACGAGCAGTACCCGGCCCGGGGGCTCCTCGACCGCCTGGTCGCGCGCGGCGTCGGGCTGACCACTGCGTCGGATGCCCACAACCTCGACCGGGTGGCCGACCGCGCCGACGACCTGCGCGCGCTGTTGTCGTCGGCCGGCGTCGATGAGCTGGTCGGCTTCGATTCCCGCAAGCCCCGCGTGGTGCCGGTCGGTCCGGCCCCTGCGCCCATGGAAGGGCGCTAGCCGTGGCCACCCCGGCGGAGTTGGCCCAGCTCCACGCGGTGCTCGAACCCGACGAGCTCCTGCACCTCCAGCGACTGCTCGGCTCGTGGTCGCTCCTGGCCGACCTGTCCTTCTCCGACCTGGTGCTCGTGGTCCCGGTGTCGGGGCTCGAGGGCGGGCCCGGGGGGTTCCAGATGGTCGTGCTCGGCCAGATCCGGCCGAACAACCGCCCGACCCGGCTCAATCAGGACCTGGTCGGCCAGTCACCCTCGGAGGACGACTGGTCGATCGTCTCGCAGGCGTTGCGCCGGGGCGAGCTCGTGCGCGGGGACATCGAGGGGATCTCTCCGGCCGGCCCCATCGCCTCGGAGGCCATTCCGGTCCGGTTCGGGGAAAAGGTGATCGGCGTGCTCGTCCGGATCGGTCGCGAAGAGGTCCGGCCGGCGACGAGCAGCTACGAGCGCACCTACCTCGACGCGTTCGACCGGCTGGCCGCCATGGTCGCGGAGTCCGCGTTCCCGTTCCCGGAGGCCGACGTCGGGACCGAGGAGGCACCCCGTGTTGGCGACGGGGTGGTCGTCGTCGACGACGAGGGCCGCGTCGAGTTCGCGTCGCCGAACGCGATGAACGCGTTCCACCGGATGGGGGTGTACTCGCTGCCCGAGGGTCGCCGGTTCGTGGACCTGGGCGTCGAGGAGTCGGCCGTCGAGTGGGCCCTCACCACGGCCCGGCCGGTCGTCGAGGAGGTCGAGCGCCGACCCGACGTCATGGTGCTCGTGCACTGCATCCCCCTCGTGACCCACGGGTCGGTCACCGGCGCCGTGATCCTGCTCCGCGACGTCACCGACGTGCGACGCCTGGACCGGCTCCTGTTGTCCAAGGACGCCGCCATCCGCGAGGTCCACCACCGGGTCAAGAACAACCTCCAGACGATCTCCTCGCTCCTGCGCCTGCAGGCCCGGCGGGTGCCGGCGAAGGCGGGCCGAGAGGCGCTGCACGAGGCCGAGCGCCGTGTCCGGTCGATCGCGCTGGTGCACGAGATCCTGTCCCGGGACCCCGGCGACCAGGTCTCATTCGACGAGATCGTCGTGTCCCTGGTGCAGATGGCCAACGACTCGGTGGTCGGCCCGTCCAAGGTCGAGATCGGGGTGGAGGGGGATCTCGGGGACCTGCCCGCCGACGTCGCCACGCCGCTCGCGGTGACCCTGGCCGAGCTGCTCCAAAACGCCGTCCAGCACGCGTTCGTGGTGGACCGGCGCCCGCTGCGGACCGGGCGACCGACTAAGCGCAAGACCGATGGCGTGAAGAACCAGGTGGGGAAGGTGGGCGTGATGCTGGCCCACGACTCCGATGGCCTGGCGATCGAGGTGCGCGACGACGGGATCGGGCTGCCCAAGGGATTCGACATCGAGCGCACCAACAGCCTCGGGCTGTCGATCGTGCGCGACCTCGTCGTCAGTCAGCTCGACGGGTCGATCGAGATGCGCAGGGTGCCCAAGGTGGACGGCGGCGGCACCCTGGTGCGGATCGAGGTGCCGACGGGCCCGCGCCGATAGGCGGTGGGGCGGTGGGTCAGCCGGCCCGGCGCCGGGCGGCCAACCACGCCTTGCGGAGCTTGCGCCGCTCCTCCTCGGAGGTGCCGCCCCAGACGCCCGACTCCTGGTTCGTCGCGAGGGCGAAGTCCAAGCAGGGCTCTTGCACGGTGCACGCGGTGCACACCCGTTTGGCCGCGTCGATCTGATCGACAGCCGGGCCCGTCGTCCCGATCGGGAAGAAGAGGTCCGGCACGGTGTCGCGGCATGCCGCGAACCGTCGCCAGTCCTCCGCGTCCCATTCAACGGTGCGGTTCCACATCAGCGCCATGACCAGGTCCTCCACCCGTTTGTGATTCTTTTCACAAGTCCCGGCGGCCTCAACGCCCGCGAGGGGGAATTGGAAGCAAGTGAAGGTTATCGGTGTGAACGAACGATGACAAGAGGGTTTTCGCAACGTTGCGGGCGCCCGAACGACCAGCGTGCGCGGTGTGGTAGGCCGTGGCCAATGCGCGTCGGAAGGCCCCCATGACCGCGGTCTTCGCCCACCGTGGCTGCACCGACGGCCACCCCGAGAACACCATCGAGGCCTTCCTCGAGGCCCACCGCCGGGGGGCCGACGGCGTGGAGTTCGACGTCCGGAGGAGCGCCGATGGCGCCCTCGTGATCCATCACGATGCCCTGGTCGAGGGGATCGGGTTGATCAACGAGACCGCGGTCGCCGACCTCCCGGTTCAGGTGCCGCTGTTCTCCGCGACGATCGAGGCCTGCGCTGGGATGCAGATGAACGTGGAGATCAAGAACAAGCCGGGCGACCCCGGGTATGACCCGACGGGGTCGCTCTCCCGGGAGGTCGCCGCCGAGCTGGTCGAGCACGGGCGGCTGGACGGCGTGATCGTCTCCTCGTTCGACACCCCGACGATCGAGGCCGTCCGGGCCGCCGAGCCGGCCCTGCAGGTCGGGTGGCTGCTGGAGGTGACGGCGAACCTGCCCGAGGCCACGGCGACCGCCCTCGATCGCCGCTACCAGGCCCTTCACCCCTTCTTCGTGGCCGTGAGCCGCGATTTCGTCTCGGCCTGCCACGCCGGTGGCCTGGCCGTGAACGTCTGGACCCCCAACGCCGACGCCCACATCGAGGCGATGCTGGATGCCGGCGTGGACGCCCTGATCACCGATCGTCTGAGCGCCGCATTGGCCCTCGTGGCCCGCCGGGAGCAAGCAAACGGCCCGGAGGCGAATGGCGGCCCCCACTCTAGGTAATGAACAATGAGCGATCATGAACGTTGTCGTATGCGTAAAACAGATCCCTGACCCGGCGGCTCCGTCGGCCCTGGACCCGACCACCCACAACCTCGACCGGACCGGCAAGCTGATCCTGGACGACTCCGATGCCTACGGGGTCGAGATGGGACTCCAGCTCGCGAGCGGCGAGGGGGACGAGGTGATCCTCGTGTCGATGGCCCCCGGCGGCGAGACGTCCGGCCTGCGCACGGCCCTGGCCATGGGCGCGGCGCGGGCCATCCTCATCAGTGACGACTCGCTGGCCGGCTCCGATGCCCTCGGCACGGCCAAGGTGCTTGCTGCGGCGATCAAGCGGGCCGAACCGGACCTCGTGCTCACGGCCACCGAGTCGACCGACGGCTACACCGGCACGATCCCGGCCCAGATCGCCGAGCTGTTGGGCCTCCCGTCCATCACCTTCGCGAAGAAGATCGCCATCGACGGGTCGACGGTTCGGGTCGAACGCCAGACCGAGGCCGGCTACGACGAGGTCGAGAGCCCGCTGCCGGCCGTCGTCAGTGTGACCGCCGGCGTCGTCGAGCCCCGCTACCCCTCCTTCAAGGGGATCATGGCGGCCAAGTCCAAGCCGGTCGACGTGGTGACGGTCGCCGACATTGGCCTCGAGGCCGGCCAGGTCGGCGCGACCGGGGCCCGCCAGGAGATCACCGACGTCTCGAAGGTCGAAGCCCGGGCCGGCGGCGAGATCGTCGTCGACGACGGCAACGGCGCCGCGCGCATCGTGACGTTCCTCGAAGAGCTGAAGGTCATCTGATGCCGGTCGACACCGTCTGGGTTGTTGCCGAGATCACCGAATCCGGCCCGAGCTCGATCACCCAGGAGCTGCTCAGCAAGGCCCGCTCGATCGCGACCAACGTCGCCGCGATCGCCTGGGGCCCCGACACCGCCTCGCACGCCGCCGCGCTGGGCGAGTACGGCGCCACCAAGGTCTACGACGTCGGCGCCGTCGGCGAGACGCTCCCCGGGGTCCCGGTCGCTGGCGCGATCGCAGCATTGATCGAGGGCGGCGACACGCCCGACGCCCTCCTCGTCCCGGCGAGCTACGACGGCCGCGACGTGGCCGGCCGCCTGTCGGCCAAGCTCGACCGGCCCGTCCTCACCAACGTTGTCGGGTTGAGCGAGAACGGCGGGCTGTCGAGCGAGCACACGCTGTTCGGTGGCACCGTGGCCGCGACGGCCCACTTCACCGGCGAGGGACCGCAGATCTTCGTGGTCCGGGCCAAGTCCTTCACCGCCGAGCCCGGCGGAGGCGGAGCGGCCGAGGTCGTGTCGGCGCCGGCGCCCGCCGCGGGTGCGACCGGGACGGCCAAGGTCACCGCGCGCCACGTCGAGGAGCGCACCGGCCCGAAGCTCGACGAGGCCGCCGTGATCGTCTCGGGCGGCCGCGGGCTCGGGTCCGCCGACAAGTACGAGATGATCGAGGAGCTGGCCAGGCTGCTGCACGGTGCCGCGGGCGCCTCCCGCGCCATCGTCGACGCGGGTTGGGTGCCCTACGCCCGCCAGGTCGGGCAGACCGGCAAGACGGTCAAGCCGAACCTCTACGTCGCCTGCGGGATCTCGGGGGCGACCCAGCACCTGGTCGGGATGAAGGGCTCCAAGAACATCGTCGCCATCAACAAGGACCAGGACGCCCCGATCTTCTCGGTCGCCGACCTCGGGATAGTCGGGAACGTCCACGACGTCCTCCCGGCCCTGATCGAGGCCCTGAAGAACCGATAGGCCCCGGCCGGCCGCTGTCCCGGCCGGCCGAACGGCGACCTGCACCGGTCGCGACGGGTGCGACGAAGGCGCCGGGTTCACGGCCTTCGGTCGAGGTTGGCCCTGTACGCTCGAACGAGCGCCGCCGGCGTGGCCCATGCTCTTCCCGACCATCGACTTCGCCATCTTCTTTGCAGTCGCCTTCGTGGCGAGCTGGCTGTTCAATCCGTACCCCATCTTCTGGAAGCTGGCAATAATTGCGCTCAGCTACTTCTTCTACGGGTGGTGGGACTGGCGTTTCGTCTTCCTCCTGCTCGCGGCGACGGTGGTCTCGCACTTCGGCGCTCTTGGGGCGGCGCGCCGGGGCTCGTCACCCCGGGCGGCCAAGGCCTCCCTCGTCGCCTCGGTCATCGCGCTGCTGGGCATCCTCGGCTACTTCAAGTACTACGGGTTCTTCGCCGTCAACGTCGACAACGTGCTGCACGGCATGGGCGCCGGCCGGATCTTCCCGCTCGTCCAGCCGACGCTGCCGGTCGCCATCTCCTTCTTCACGTTCATGGCGATCAGCTACGTCGTCGACGTGTACCGCGGTCGCATCGATACCGCACGCCCGGTCGACCTGGCCGTGTATCTCTGCTTCTTCCCCCACCTGATCGCCGGACCCATCGTCCGGGGCGAGGAGCTCCTGCCGCAGATACGGCGCCGCCGCGACCCGGCCGAGGTGGACTTCTCCCGGGCGGTCTGGATGATCATGGCCGGCCTCTTCAAGAAGGTCGTCATCTCGTCGTACGTTTCGACCGCCATCGTGCAGCCGGTGTTCTCGGCGCCGGGCGCGCACTCGGCCCCCGAGGTCATCTTCGCCGCCTGGGGCTACGCGGTGCAGATCTACTGCGACTTCAGCGGCTACACCGACATCGCGATCGGGCTCGCCCTCCTGCTCGGCGTGAGGTTCCCGGTGAACTTCGACGCCCCCTACACGGCCCGGAACCTGCAGGACTTCTGGCGGCGCTGGCACATCACCCTGTCGCGGTGGTTGCGCGACTACCTCTACATCCCGCTCGGCGGCAACCGGGGGTCCGACCTCCTGGTGGTCCGCAACATCATGTTGACGATGGTGCTCGGCGGGCTCTGGCACGGCGCCAACTGGACGTTCGTCATCTGGGGTGCGCTGCACGGGACCGGGCAGGCCGTTGGGCACCTCCGTCGCAAGTCCCGCGTCTCGCGGGGTCTGCCGGCCCTGGCCGAGGGGGCGCTGCGGTCAACCTGGCAGCGCTTCTGGACGTTCCAGTTCGTGTGCCTCGGGTGGGTCTTCTTCAATGCGTCGTCGTTCTCCAACGCCACCGCGATGCTCGGCCGCCTGTTCACCGGCTGGGGAAACGCGTCCCCGCTCATCACGCCGCTCCTCATCATCACCATCATCGGCGTGATCGAGGTCCAGTTCGTCCCGGCCAACATGTTCGAGCACGCGCAGCGGTTCTTCTCCGAGCAGCGGGCGTTCGTCCAGGCGGGCCTGCTCGGGGTCGTCCTCCTCGCCATCACCACCCTCGGCCCGACCGGCGTGGCCCCGTTCATCTACTACCGCTTCTGATGGGACATCGAACGGGCCGGTGCGGCCGATGACCTGGGAAGAGGGCTCCTACGAGGTGGAGCGGCGGCCCGGCCCCGTCGAGGGTGTCCGGCGTCTGTGGCGGCGCGTGGTCAACCCGGCCAAGCCGACCGTGGGTCCGAAGCAACCGCAGGGGCGCGAGCCGAAGCGGGCCGGTTGGACCAGGGTCCTCGGGGTGGGGTTGGCCGCCTTCGCCATCTGGACGGCCCTCGACGCGCCGACGCTGCAGCACAACGCCCAGGTCTCGCCGGTGGGCCTGCGCCGGACGGTCTCGCTCGACGTCCTCGGCCCGCTGGCCACGTTCAGCCGCGACCTGGGCCTGTCGCATGTGGTCTCGTTCTCCGACCACGTCATCGGGCGCAACGGCAACCGCCCCGGCAACGGGCTCGCCACGTTGCCCTTCATAACCACGCCGGCCACCAAACCTGGCACCAAGTCGACGGTGACCACGACCACGGTGCCGATGGTGACGCTTAACCGCGACCCGACGGTCAAGAACCCGCTGCGGGTGCTCGTGGTGGGCGACTCGCTCGGGATCGACCTCGGCGGGGTGCTGGTGAACGACCTCGTCGACACCGGGGTCGTCCAGGCCACCTTGGACGGCCAGGTGTCGACGGGGTTGACCAGGCCCGACTATTACAACTGGCCCGACGAGCTGTCCGTCGACCTGCCCAAGTACACGCCACAGCTCATCGTCATCATGATGGGGGCCAACGACGCCCAGGACTTCCCGGGCCCGCCCGACGTCCCGTTCGGCACCGTGACGTGGGACGACACCTACGCGAGCCGGGTCATCGAGTTCATGGCCCAGGCGAAGAGCCGGGGTGCCCAGGTCATCTGGGTGGGGATGCCGCCGATGCAGAACCCCGGGCTCTCGGCGGCGATGTCCCGGATCGACGGGATCGTCCAGACCGAGGCCGCCCAGGAGGGGGTCGACTTCCTGTCCAGCTGGACCGTGCTGGGCACGCCGACCGGACAGTTCACCCCCTATCTCGTGGTGGGCGGCGACGAGGTCAACGTGCGCGAGCCCGACGGCACGCACATCTCGCCCGGCGGGGCCCAGGTGCTCTCGGCGGTGGTGGAGGCGCACATCCGCGGCGACCTCCACATCGACGTTCCCTGAGCGGTGGCGGATTCAAGGGCTGCGATCACCCTTGAATCCGCCCACTATCAGCCGCCGATCTCGAACTGACTCGGTTCAGAGATTGCAACTCGGGTCCCGGCCCTGCTTGAGCCCTACGAGTACCAGAAGATTCTGATTGGACATTGGCCCGGGTTGCCGGAGATCGGTCCGGTAGGTCGATCGATTGCCATGTCAGTGGATAGACAGCCCGGTTGATTACCATTTTGATTGTGGCCGGACACGGTCCCCGAGGGAGTACTCGGGATCGGTGGCGGCGGGCTCTCCTCCCGACACATGGATGATCGTGCCTGTCGCCAAACTGGACGGGAGGGCCGCCGCCCGCCAAGGCCCGCCACGGTTTGAAAGGTCGTGGACGGACAACAAACGACGGGCCATGAGGACGCCAGTTGGCTTGGGCGACCGAGTGGTCGGGGCGCGCGCCGCTAGGCGGCGGGCGAAGGTGCGGCAACGCCGCCGGCGTCTGCTTGGCCGGGTGCTTCTTGGCGTCGCGATCCTGGCGATTCCCATCGGAGGAGCCGCTGCATACGCCCAATTTGAGAGCGATCATGTGGCGGCGATCGGTGCGGCGGCGATCGGTGCGGCTGCGACCACCACCACCACCCCTGCGCCTACGCTGGCACCACTCACCGGGCTTCCCGCGCTCAGTTCGTCGATGGCAACGCGACCGGCGGTCATCGTGAAGATCGACAATGACGCCGCAGCATGGCCTCAAAGTGGGATCGACCAGGCCGACGTGGTCTATGAGGAGGTCGTGGAGGGCGGCATCACCCGCTACCTGGCCGTGTTCCAGTCCCAAGATGCCGACGTGGTGGGCCCGGTCCGTTCGGTGCGGGAGACCGATGCCGACATCGTCCGTCCCATCGGGGGTCTGTTCGCTTACTCCGGCGGCATCGCACCCTTTGTCAGCCTGATCGATTCAGCCGGCGTCACCGATGTTGGCGCCGTCGCCGACGGAAGCGCGTACTACCGCTCGAGTCTGCGTGCGGCGCCGGACAACCTCTACACGTCGACAGCCGTTCTGCGCGAACGCACGCCACCGGATGCCGGCCCACCGCCGCCACTCTTCGATTATGTCGGTGCGCACCAGGCCTTCTCTGAACCCGGAGAAGAGAGTGTCTCCAAGGTGACCGTGGCCATGAGCGCGACGGCTGTCGTCACCTGGTCCTATGACCCATCGACCACACAGTGGCTGCGGTCGACGAACGGTGCTCCCCAACGCGTCGCGCAAGGCGGGTCGCTCACACCCGGACCGCCCATCGTCTCCACCAACGTGATCGTGGAGATGGTCCCGTACCAGAACACCGGCTACATCGATCCTGCCGGCAACCCGGTGCCTGACGCCAACATTGTGGGCTCGGGACCGGCCGTCGTCCTCTCTGGCGGCAAGCTCGTCCACGCGACCTGGTTGAAGCCGAGCCCCTCGTCGATCACGACCTACCAGGCCTCCGATGGCTCGCACATCGGCCTTCTACGGGGACAGACCTGGGTCATGCTGGCGCCCGCGGGGGCTGCGATTACCTCGGGTTGACGTGCGCTCATCGCTGGCGGGCTCGGGCCGGCATCGGGCTCCACCACCTCGAGGTGCAAGTCGTCGCGGAGCCCGAACTCCGAGCGTGACCCTCGTAGGGATCGGTGATGAACAGCGGCTCGATGAGAGCGCCCGGCATCTCGCTCGGAGTGCTGAAGTACCCGGCCATCGCTGGACCCAGGAGCAGGAGATGACCGTACGCCGCGGCCGCAGACGAAAGGGGCGGTCCACCGAGAGTCGATGTTGGCCTTGGCCAGGTTGGCACAGCCGTCTCTCGCTGCCACATCGCTGCTCAGATGCACCGACAGACACGCGACGGCCCCCGCGCTCCGCCAGGCAGTCCGCGGCCATAGAGTCCGCGATCGATGGTAGGTAGCGGGCCGCCCGGTGAGCGTCGACCGGTTCACACCCACGGGCTCGGCCGGGAGACGAAGGCGCGCCTTGCCGAACTGGGGCGCCAACTACCGGCGCCGTCCGAGGAGGTGGCAAGGATCATGGCCGCCGACCGCGCGGCATGGTTGAAGCGACGCCTCGCCGTCGGTCTGGTGGTCGTGGTGGTCGTGGCCGTCGTCGCGGGGGCGATGGTGCAGTGGTTCCGACCGCTGTCACAGCCCACGCTGCGACTGGCCACGGGGATTCGCATCCCAGGGACCGCACCCAAATTGCCCTGGCCCTCCACTGGCGAGGCCGCGCTGAGCGTGCCGGGTCTCGGCAGCTTGGGGCAGGACCGCGACACCCGGCCGGTACCGATCGGCGTGCTCTCCGGGGTGCTGACGGCCTACGTGATCTTGAAGGACCACCCCCTGTCGACCGGCGGGGACACCGGACCCACCATCGCGGTGACCCCCCAAACGCTGGCGGCGTACCAAGCCGGCAGCGCGGCAGGCGAACCCGAGGTCCCGGTTTCTTCCGGCGAGTCCCTGACTGAGCTCGAGGCGCTCGAGGGCCTCCTCATCGATTCGGCTAACGACATGGCCACCCTCCTCGCCGACTGGGACGCGGAGAGCACGTCGGCCTTCGTGACGAAGATGGATCTCAACGCCTTGTCCCTCGGTCTCCGGCATATCCGTATCACGGAGCCCGGCGGTGCGGACGACGCCATTATCAGCACCCCGAGCGACCTCATCCGTCTCGCTGAGGCCGCCATGCGGATCCCGGTGTTCAAGCAGATCGTGTCGCTCGGTGAGGTCAACCTGCCCGAGGCCGGTCTTCAGTACAACCCGAACTTCGTTCTCGGTGAGAACGCCGTTGTCGGTATCGAGGCCGGGTCGGACAAGACCGCCAACGGCTGTTACCTGTTTGCGGCGCAGAAGATGGTGAGTGGACAGACGGTCACCCTCTACGGCGCGGTGCTCGGCCAGTCCGGTCCGAATGGCCCCGACACGGCGGCAGTCGATGCGGGTGACGCGCTGATGAACGCTGCGCTCTCGGACCTCAGTGCCGCCCCGATCCTCCGGGCGGGCCGCGTCGTCGGGCAGCTCTCCGCACCCTGGGGTGCATCGACGCGGGTCATGGTCTCCCAGGCGGTGACGGTCCCCGCCTGGCCCGGCCTCAGAGTCTCGGTGACCGCGCGACTCGCCAAGCTCACCGTGCCGGTCGCGGCCGGGACCCGGGTGGGGTCGCTGCAGATACACCTGGGATCCCGCGTCATCGAAGTGGCGCTGCACAACACAGCACCGCTTCGGGGGCCCTCCGGGCTCTGGCGCCTCACACGGTGACGTTCCTGCACAGGTTCCGAGGGAGCTTGCAGCAGCCGTTTCCGAGGCTGTTAGTGCTGAAGTCAGACGCTGGACCGCGGAGGCGCAAGAACGGCTAAGGCGTGCTCTGGATGTTCCCCTAAAGCTCGTCGCCGCTGGCTAATGAGCCGCGCCTATTGCGGGCAGACGGCCCACCGGGTGTGCCTATCCTCAGGCCGCTTCCAGTCTGTATGGTTGCGGCACCATATCGACATCAGGAGCCCCATGACTCGGCTGCTCACTGCACTCCTCGTCCTCATCGGACTCGCTCTCATCGCCGTCGGCATCGTGTACTTCACGGTCAAGGCCGGCTCGCTCCCATCGTTCTTCCCCGGGCACATCACCGGTTCGAGCGCGCATCGGAACAAGCACGGCCTGGTCGCGGTCATTGTCGGGGTCGCCGTCTTGGTGTTGGCGGTGATGATGCCTTCGGTCGTTGGCGGACTCCGCCGCCGCCGCTGAGCCCTACCGACGGTGTCAGGGAGTGAGCCAGCATCCGATGGGGTGTCCCATGCCGAGGCCATGACGCAGTTCTTCGCACCACTAGTGCCCGGACAGCTTGGGTGTGTATTCGACCACGCAGCACCCGAACTCGTCATTGGCCATATCGATGTAACGCAAAACCTCATTGCCGGGACTGGCTACCTCTTCGCGCCCGCTGTCGTTGCCCTGGCGGACACATGCGCAGCGATTGGTTGCGGAGCGAATATCGACGACACAGAGACCTTTACGACGATCGAGCTCAAGAGCAATTTTCTGTCGTCCGCCCGGGTTGGCGAGCGAGTCGTGTGTCGGTGCACGCCTGCTCATCTCGGCCGGCAGACTCACGTCTGGGATGCCGTGGTCAGCAATGAGTCCACCGGGCGGACTATGGCTCTATTCCGCTGCACCCAGATGGTCCTCACCCGTCGGTAGCCCGTGGGGCCTGTGACTACGCACTGACGAGGGCGTGAGATCTGATCTAGACACCACTCTCGTGCAGTAGGGCGTCCCGTTCGGCTCGGGGTGTCTCGCCCTTGCGCCGACCCGGCTCCTCCTCAATCTTGGCGATATCCGAGAGATCCTTTGGTCTCCGGGGCCGTCCAGGCACCCAGATCGGCATCATCCTCTTCATCTCGATCCGGACGTGTGGGTCGATGACCCGGCTTCGAACAGCGCCGATGAAGCCTTCCGGACCGTCGAGGATGCCCTCAGGCCACGCTTCGCCCTTCCAGGGGCCACCAGCAACAACCACAGATCCGCTCTCGTCTTGGGTGACGAGCTTGAAGCTCACTTCGATGCCGTCTCGGCGCTCAGACGAGGGGCCACGGGTAGGGGCGCCAGTCGTCGTCGGCCGGCGCGGGCAGGCAGCCCTCCTTCAGCAGCCGGGTCGTCCGACGCACCACCGCCGCGCACTCGTCGGGATCGAGCAACTCCGCCAATCGCTCCGGCAGGGGGTTCTCGATCAGTCGCTCCAACGCCGCAGTCTCCTCGTCGCTCAACGCGTCACCGGCGAAGTCCCAGATCACGGTGCGCAGCTTGGGCTGGCAGTGGAACGACAGCCCGTTGTCGATCGCCCAGAGCCGGTCGTCGGCCAGCAGCACGTGACCGCTCTTGCGATCCGCGTTGTTGGCCACGACGTCGAACACCGCCATGCGGTGCAGGGATTCGGTCCACCGGGACTCGTCGCGCAGCGTGAAGTAGTGCGACTCGCCGTCCTCGTCGACGAACAACTGGAGCGAGCCGACCCCGAGCGGCGCGTCTAGGCGCTCGATGGTCGGGGGGACGAGGTCCCAGCCGAGGGCCTCGGAAAGCACGTACGCGGCCACCTCGCGCCGGTGGAGCCCGGTCGGGAAGTCCCAGAGCGGCCGCTCACCCCGGGCGGGCTTGTAGACGGCGGCGAGTTCGGTGCCGTCGAGCTCGCAGGTGGCGAACAGCGTGACGTTGGAGCTCCCGGCGATCCGGCCGTGGACGGTGACCTCTCCACGAGCCATCACCCGGCACGCCAGCTCGGGATCGGGAGCGGCCTGCTCCTCGTTCACGCGCTCGGCGGGCGGTGGCCGTTGGTTCGCGGGCAGTTGTGGCCGGACGGGTCGAGGGGGAGCCCGCACAGGGGGCACGGCGGCCGCCCGGCCTCGACGAGGCCCGTGGCCACGATTGCGAACGCACCGGCCTGCTCCAAGGTGAGCGAGAACCGGGCGACGGAGGAATCCTCGTCGTCCGTGACCAGCTCCTCGGCCACCACCACGATCCGTTGCGTGCCCTCGTCGAAGGAGACGCCGATGGTGCCGATGACCCACGCCAGGTCCTCGTCCTCGTTGAAGGCCACGTTCTCGGGCAGCGCGCCCGGCCGACCCACCTCCCGCACGATGCGGGCGAGGTAGCTGGCCAGCACCGCCACCTGCTGCTTCTCGATCTTCAAGGTGAGCTGGTCCGCACCCTGGCGGCACTGCAGCATGAAGACGCGCTCGCCGACGGGGCCGACCGTGCCGACGGTGAAGTCGTCCGGAGCGTCGAGATCGTGCTCGCTCACGAGGGCACGAGGTCCGAGAGCGAGCCGGTGGAGTTGACGCAGAGGACGATCGGTCCGCCGATGCCGAACATGACCGCCGATACCGAGCAGGGCGAGATGACGATGCGCTGGAACATGTCGAGAGGCACGCCGGCCGCTGCCCCGACGATCATCTTGATCGGGTCGGCGTGGGAGACGCAGACGATCCGCTCGCCCCGGTGCTCGGCCACGAGCGAGTGCATCGTGTTCATCGCCCGCAGCGACATCTCGGCGAGGGACTCGCCCCCCGGGAAGCGGAAGCCGGTCGGCCAGTGCACGACGGTGCGCCACTCCGGGGCCTTCGCGAGCGTCCTCAACGATTTGCCCTCCCAGCTGCCGACCGCGCAGTCGAGGAGCCCCTTGTTGGCCCGGACCCGCAGACCGAGCGCCTTCGCGATCGGGGCCGCGGTCTCCTGGGTCCGCTCGAGCGGCGACGCGTAGATCGCGCTCGGGGCGGGGGACAGGGCGCCGATCCGCTCGGCCACCCGCTCCGCCTGGGCCCGGCCGGTAACGGCCAGGTGCAGGCCGGGGGCGCGTCCGGGCATGACCTTGCCCGTGGTCGGGGTCAGCCCGTGCCGCACCAGGAACACAACGGTCGGCTTCGGCGCGGCCTTGGCCCGGGCGCGGGACCGGGCCGCCTTGGCGACGCCCCGGGCGCGCCTCGGTGCGCTCGCCTGGGTGCGCGGGGGAGGGGACACGGCCCCTCATCGTAGGCTCCGACGGTGGTTCCTCTCGACTCGTCGGTGGAGCGTTTGGCCCAGGTCGAGCGCGAGATCGAGGGCTGCCGGCGCTGCCCGCGCCTCGTCGACTGGCGGGAGTTGGTCGGCACGGAGCGTCGCCGCTCGTTCGCCGACGAGACCTACTGGGCCCGCCCGGTGCCCGGTTGGGGAGACCCGGCGGCACATCTCGTCGTCGTCGGCCTGGCCCCGGCCGCTCACGGCGGCAACCGCACCGGGCGGATGTTCACCGGAGACCGCTCGGGCGACTGGCTCTATGGCGCGCTGTACCGGGCCGGCTACGCGAGCCAGCCCACCAGCACCCGGCGCGACGACGGGCTCTCGCTCGACGGGGTGTTCGTCACCGCAGCGGTCCGGTGCGCGCCCCCCGACAACAAGCCCACCACCGACGAGCGCGACGCATGCGCGCCCTACCTGGCCGCCGAGTTGGAGCTCCTGACCCGGGCGCGCGTGTACGTGGCGCTGGGGCAGTTCGCCTTGCGCGCCCTCGCCAACGCGTTCGGGCTCCACCCGCGTCCGCGTTTCGCGCACCTGGCTGAGCTCGAGCTCGGGAACGGCCGCACCCTGATCTCCTCGTACCACCCGAGCCAGCGCAACACCTTCACCAAGACCCTGACGACCGAGATGTTCGACGCCGTGTTCGACCGGGCCCGGGCGCTCGGCGGGGAGCCGCCCGCTACGAAGACTTGACCGGGATCCTGCCGGGCATGGCCACCGCGGTGGCCGGCCAGCGTTTGCGGCTGACCGTGCTCAAGCGGCGGAGCAGGGCCAGGGCGCCGGGATCCTCCTCGATCGAGCGCAGCTCGACCGCGCCGTCCTTCACCATGGCGTCGAAGACCTCCCGGCCGCGCTCGGTCCGGATGATCGTGAGCGTCCAGTCGTTGAACGCGCCGATCCCCCCCGTCGAGATGTCGGCGTGCTCGGCTGCGAAGTCCGGGCAGGCCTTGCAACCCTCGCGGGTCCAGGCGTGGGCCTCCTTGAGGGGAACCTCGTGGTACGAGCCGTCGTGCATCCAGAGCTGGAAGACACCCTTGATGTTCATCTTCTTGATCTCGGCGCGGGGCAGGCCGTAGCGGGCCTCGAAGAGCTCGGAGAAGATCGCGTCGTCGAAGGTCTTGGAGCAGAGCAACCCGACGGACAGGTTGAACCGACGGGCCACCTTGCCCGCCTTGCGCGCCGACATCACCGCGGTGGCCGATGTCTGGCAGCCCATGCCGATGAGGGCGATCCTCTCCGCGCCGCCGGCGATCGCGTCGCCATAGGCCATCGGGTTGGCGCAGTAGGTGTACCGGGATCCGGCGGTCGCGAGGACCTCCTCGCGGTTGCGGGCGACGGCGGGGATGGCGCGCCAGCTGGTGCCGTCACCTTCCAGGTCCGAGACGAGCGCCGCATCGATCACGTCGTGCTCCAGCGCCCAGATCAAGAGCGCCGAGACGAATCCGCCGTCCTGGCCGACGTCGAGCGACTCGGGGTCGGTCGCGCGCGCGAGCACGATGTCCGACGAGATCCCGGCGACCTCCTCGTCGGTCCGCTCGCGGCCGAAGAGGTAGTTGTCGATCTCGGGCTCCCAGTTCCGAAAGCGCGGGCAGGCGCGGGTGCACAACGTGCAGCCCTTGACCCCATGGGTGCAGTCGTCGGTCCCGCCATCGGCCGCGATGTGGAACGGCTTGTACCGCCCGCCCTGGTCGTCGTATTCCAAGACGTCGTAGGGACAGACGACGATGCAGGCGGCACAGCCGGTGCACAGGCCGGAGGTGACCACTTCCTCGTACAGGTGGGCCCAGTGGAGTTTTTCGGGAGGCACGGCGTTACCCTACTCAGGGGCCTCAGGCCCCGGCAGTGAACCCCTCGGTCTCAGCCTGCGTCG
Source organism: Acidimicrobiaceae bacterium (assembly GCA_003161255.1). GTDB lineage: Bacteria > Actinomycetota > Acidimicrobiia > Acidimicrobiales > RAAP-2 > Palsa-461. Next base: position 128,704 of record PMOQ01000015.1, read on the forward strand.
GCTCGGTCTCAGCCTGCGTCGGCCAGGGTGTGGGCCCGCTTGGCCAGCGACGGGTCGCGCAGGTATTCGCAGACCTCGGTGAATTCGGGCCTCGGGCCCTCCCAGCGCAGATCTTCGACGGCGCCCAGCAGGGACCGGTCCACCCGCAGCGTCGCGATGTCCCGGAACAGCATGGCCAGGTCCCGCTGCTCGGCCAGCCGCTTGGCCAGGCCGGCGGCGCCCCGGACCTTGCGCGGCGCCGGGGCCCACTCATCGGCGCTGTCCGGGATGGCCTCCAAATGGACGTAGTGCGCGAGCACGGTCGACGCCGACACCTTCCCCCAGCCCGACAGGCCGGGGAACCCGTCGGCCGAGTCTCCGACGAGGGCCAGCCAGTCCGGGATCGAGGTCGGGGACACCCCGTACTTCTCGATGACCCCGCCCTCGTCAGCCACCACGTCGCGCCGGCGATCGAGCTGGACGATCCGGTTACCGACGACGCACTGCGCGAGGTCCTTGTCGGGCGTGCAGATCACCACCTGGGCGACCTCGGGGTCGTCGGCCGCGACCGCGGCGGCCGAGGCCAGGGCGTCGTCGGCCTCGAGCTCGACGCTGGCCCACACCACCACTCCCATCGCCTCGAGCGACTCTTCCAAGAGGTCGAACTGGGCCCGGAGGACCGGGTCGATGCCCTCACCCGTCTTGTAGCCGGGCCACATCTCGTTCCGGAACGACTCGATGACGTGGTCGGTGGCGACACCGAGGTGGGTCGCGCCCTCGCCGAGCAGCATGAGGACCGAGAGCAGCACCCCGCGCACCGCCCCGACCTCCTTGCCGTCGTCGGCGGCGTGCGGCGGGGCGCCGAAGAAGTGCCGGAAAAGCTCGTAGGTGCCGTCGATGAGGTGGACCCGCGTGCCTGCCATCGCCCTAGTGTGGCCGCCGAACGGGCCGGTGTCTCAGCCGGACCGACGAGGCACGGGAGGAGACGACAGATGCCCAGGTTGGAGGCCGGAGTCAAGGCGCCGGCGTTCTCGCTTCTTGACCAGGACGAGAAGAAGGTGGCGCTGAAGGACCTGAAAGGGAAGCAGGTCGTCGTGTACTTCTACCCGGCCGACGACACGCCGGGGTGCACGAAGGAGGCGTGCCAGTTCAACGAGAACCTGACCACCTTCAACCGCGCCGGCATCGCGGTCCTGGGCATCTCGCCGGACGGCGCAGTCAAGCACCAGAAATTCCGCAAGAAGTACGGCCTGAAGTTCCCGCTGCTCTCGGACCCGGCCCACACGACGATGGAGACCTACGGCGCCTGGGGTGAGAAGACCCTCTACGGGAAGAAGAGCATGGGCGTGATCCGCTCCACGTTCCTCGTCGATGAGAAGGGCGTCATCGTGAGGGCCTGGTACAACGTCCGGGCCGACGGCCACGCGGCCAAGGTCCTCGAGGAGGCAAAGTCCCAGTAGTAGTTCAGCCGGGCCGGAATGCAGTCATGTTTTCTTGCACCCGGTCAATATCGCGGCCGGACACCTGAGCCTCCTCCGCGTGAGCGGGCCAATTGCGAACTCCGTCTAGTACCTCGTCGAGCACTCTTTTCGGCGAAGGCACAAGGAACCTGTCTGCGAGTTCCAAGAGATCGTTGCGACTGATGCCCTCGAATTTCCCGTTCACCGACATTTGGTGACGGTGGGTCCAGTCGCCGCTTGGGTTATACGCATAGTTGATGTCGTACGCAGGAGCTAGCGACCAGGATCCGGTTTGATCGCAGCAGAATGACAGGTTCTTCGTGTGATCGTCCCGATTGACGGCGGCCACATTGAAAGCAACTCGCCGAAACGCTTGTTCCAGTGCGTCGGGTCCGAGGGCAAGTCGATCAATGACATCAAAATACTGAGCGTATGAGTGAGTCCCGGCCAGATTGAAGTCAAGGTGATCGAGGGCGCACAACGATTGGACGTGGACCTTCGAACTATCAGAAGGGCGATCAAACCGTCTCGTCATAAAGTGAGCTCGGTCCCCTTCTTGCTGTACTCGGCACGGCATCATGGCAATGCCACAACGTTGGGCCATGATCGAGTAGGCGTACTCGATTCGCCCGTACCCGGCCGTACTACCGAACTGGCCCTCCTCCACTCCATCGAGCTTGAGAAGCCAATGTTCGAAACCCTCGGGAGCCTCAAACTGGCCTGATCGAATCTGGCCGGTGGTGGGGTTGAAACACACCACCGCCTTTGGGCGTGCTCCGCCAGCGGACGTACCAACCTGGATCAGTTCCTGGAGAGCTCTGAGAGTCTCTTCGTCGCCCGTGAATTCCCCTCGCATGGCTTTGCGAGCAGCAACCACGAGGTCCGCCAGTTGGACGGCGGTTGCCTCGTGTCCTCGATCCTCGGCGGGTGGAACGTATTCGAGTGCCCCCATGGCTCGGTCGGACGCGTACGCGAGTCGATCGAGCGATGTGATCTCAGTTTCTGGGATGCCTTCATCGGCGAGTTTCGCCGTGACCAACGCGTTGCCAAATCGATCGGGCAACGAGTCGGCCAGCATGGCTGGCAGGCGGTAGAAGGTCCGTTCGGGCAGATCAGGGAATTGGTAAGGCGCGCGACGCGTTGGCATCCGAAGGGGAGAGAGTTCGACGCAGCGCCTGATCCACGAGTCCTGGTACTCGAAGACGTAGTACCCGGTGGTCGGATCAAGACTCACGGCTCCCACACTGACGTCCCAGACGAGCACCTCGATGACAGCGACCCGGTAGTACGGCACTAGGTGCGCTGTTTGCGGACTCGGCGACGCCCCTGTCCGGTTCGTTGCTGTTCTCGCAGCAGCTGAAGGGGGCTTACCGCGGGGCTCAGTGGTGGCGTGAGCGACGCAAGCCAATCCTCGCAGCCCAGGGCCCGGACAACTTTGACCAGCGAGGCCAGATTCGCACCGGAACCGGTTTCGAGGTGTTTGAGGGCCCCTCCCGAGATTCCGGCCAGACGAGCTAGGTCGTCTTGGGTCATTTCAGCCTGAATCCGTCTCAGGCGAATGCTGGCTCCCAGTTCGATCAGCCACTCCGAGGTGGAACGGTGCCGTCGGTAGGAGGACATATTCATGACTATTAACCTCCGGAACCTCCATTAACAGCTCTAATAGTATCTGTTTGGCGAGTCCCCGCACTATCTTGAAGCAAGAATCTATATAATAGTGACTTGTAAGAGCGATTCTCCGGATAAAGTATATATTTATGGCGCCGTTTCCGCTTGACAACCCCACCGGTCACAGCCGCCGAGGATGATGGCAACTAGAGATCACCTAGGAGGCGGGCTTCGAACCCATCCCAAGCTCACCTCCGCAGGTTTGGGGGACCGTCGACTGGTGTCCGATCATGTCTGGTGCGCTTGACACCAGAATGACGTTCGTCCCCCGATGACCGACCTCGCCAGCGGGTACCCGTCCCTGGGGCACAGACCTCCGGGCACCCGGGCCGCCATGAGGTCCCCGGCATGGGAGCCACCCCGCCTGAGCAGCATCGAGGTCGTTCTGCGGATCTCGTGATGCAGGCGCCTGAGCTCGTCATCGTCCAACGAGGCGGCGGGCCGCTCGGGCGAGAGGGCGGCCCGCCAGAGCACCTCGTCGGCGATCAGATTGCCAACCCCGGCGAGGCGGGACTGGTCGAGGAGCCGTGCCTTGAGGGCGATCCCCCTGGATCGCGCGAGCAGTGCCGAGCGCAGCTCGGCCAGCGTCACCGACGCGGCGTCGGGACCGAGCGCGGCCTCGTCCGGGTCGATCGAGACACGGCCCAGGCGTCTCGGGTCGTGGAACTCGACGGCGCCTCCGTCGGTCATCGCGAGTGCGAACCTGAGCCAGCGGGGCTGCAGTACGGCCGGTGAGTACAGGAGCCGCTCGAGTGCGGGCTGGCCGTCGATGACGAGTCGACCCGTCATTCCGAAGTGCATGCCGAGCGTCGCCGAGTCCGTGTCGAGGAGCAGCCGCTTGCCGCGCCGCCTGGCCACAGTGAAAGTGGCGCCCTCCAACGACGCGAAGCGACCGGGATCCGTCGCGCAAGCGTGGAGGTCGTGAAGCTGGACCGACGCGACTTGGCGTCCCACGAGCCGCTCGGCCAGGCGCCGGGAGAGCTCGACCTCGACCAGCTCGGGCATGCAAAGACGGTAGTTGGGCTCGAACTAACTGGCCCGGGCGTGCTCCGTTCCGGTCGCCAAAGTCTCGGTTTGCACGGTGGACCGTCGCCGGTGTTTCAGCCGCAGGGATGAGAGGAATGCCGCGATGGCCATGAACCCCATCGCCGCGTAGAACGCCGAGTGCAGCCCGCTGTTGAACACTGCGGTGAGGTGGCGCGGTAGCGACGTGGTGCCGACGAAGATCTGGAACGCCAGCTTCTTGGAGATCGAACGCGCGGCCACGAGGATGGCCACCGCGAACGAGAAGACCATCCCGACGTTGGAGAAGGTGCGGAGCAGACCGTTGGCGGTCCCGAACGCGTTGCCGGGGACCACGGACATGACGGCCGTGGTATTGGCCGGGAAGAACCCCGCAGAACCGATGCCGCTTACCGTCGACGCGACGATGACGAGTTCGTACGGGGTCTTCACGCCGAGTTGCGCGTAGATCGCGAGCGAGACGATCTGGACCAGCAGTCCGACCGTGGCCGGCCACACCGGCCCGATCCGATCGGCCAGCCGGCCGCCATAGGGGGCGAAGGCGCCGCCGATCAAATAGCCCGGAACGAGCAGGAGCGACGCGTGAAGCGGTGACAGGCCACGGACCCCTTGCAGGTACATGATCACGAGGAACAGCACCGCGAAGTTGCCGACCGACTGGAACGTCGCGGCCAGAAGCGTCGACGGCATGGTCGGAATCCGGAACAACGACAGATTCACCATCGGTTCGCTCACGTAGCGCTCGACGAAGGCGAAGATGATGACGAACACGATCCCGATGGCCAGCGCGGCTTGGACCTCACCGCTGAAAGAAACGGTGGCCAGCTTCACCATCGCCCACAGGATGAAGAAGAGGCCGATGCCGAGGGTGATCATTCCGGCCCAGTCGATCCGTTGGCGCTCCCGTTGCCCGCGGTCGTGCAGGTACGGGATCGCGACGGCCAACGCGCCGATGCCGGTCGGCACGTTGATCCAGAAGATCCAGCGCCACGACACGTAGGTGATGATGACGCCGCCGAGCAGGATGCCCAGGATCGAGCCGACGTTCCATCCGACCGCCTGGAATCCGAACGCGCGACCGCGCCGCTCGGCGGGGAAGTTGTCCGCAAGCACGGCACCGCTGTTGGCGGTGATGAACGCGCCGCCGAGTCCCTGGAGCACCCGAAAGCCGATGATCATGGCCCCGTTGGCGGCCACGGCACACAGGGCCGAGCCGATGATGAAGACGAGGAAACCGGCCTCGTACATGCGCACCCGGCCGAACATGTCACCCAGTCGGCCGACCTGGGTCGCGGTGAGCGTGATCACCAACAGGTAGCCGACGATCACCCAGATGACCCCCGACAATGCGATGTGCAGGGAGCGTTCCATCGACGGCAGGGCCAGGACCACGATCGTCGTGTCGACGGCGGCCATCACCACCCCGACGACCACTATCGCCAGCACAAGAGCCGGCTTGGTCCTCGGTGCGACCGCGCTGGGCGAGTCCAGGATGTCGGCCATGCTTCTAGCTTGCCGTGCCCCGCCGGCGGAGCGGCAATCTCGGGGTGCTCAGGTCCGGCAGAACCAGTCGGGGTGACCCGGTCGGAGCCCCGAAGCCCCGTCGTTGCCGGGCGGACCAAACGAGTGCCGGAAGGTGAAGGCGGCCGGGGTCGAGCCGTGGTCGCGCAGAAGAAGCAGACGGTCCTCGGCCTCGTCGGTCGAGGGGCGGTGGCCGGCCGGGACCCACCACAGACAGGTCGTTGCCTCGGCGACGGCCTGGAACCAGGCGCGTCGACCACGCAACACGGCACGGTGGAGGTCGCCGTAAACAAACGCGGCGAGCTGTTCGATCGACTCCCACACGCTCATGTTGACGAGCACGCCGTGACTGTCGCTCTGGTCCCACTCGAAGGCCACGACCGAGGTGGCGTTGCCTTCCTCGGTCTGCAACCGCCACACAAAACCGGGCGCCCCGTCGGCTGCCGCGTTCACCCGATCGAGCGCTGCGAAGAACCCGGCCAGCTGTTCGGAATCCGCCGGAGCGACCAGCCGACCGATGTTGACCTGGGCGACGTGGTGGTCCACGGGACGAAGCGTAACGATCGGCGCGGACGCCATGCGCCTGGGTCTGCCGGTGCCCCTGGTACCCTGGCTGGGAGTGCTCCGATCCAGTCTTCGATCGGAACTGGCGCACCCGCGGACTGCGGTTCCTTTGCACTCGACCCCCGCGCCGTAGAGACCATGGGCCTTCCGAGGGCCCGCATGACGAGAAGTAGAGAAAGCGGAGCATGACTCTCGAGAGCCTCCTGCCCGATGCGAGCAGTCGAGGTGCGAGTCCAGACATGGACTCGGACGACGACCGATACGAAACGGCCCGGACCTTCGACTCGCTAGGCGTGAACGTCGACCTGGTGAAGGCGCTCGCCGACCAGGGGATCATCAGCGCATTTCCCATCCAGGCCCTGACGGTTGCCGACGGCCTGCTCGGCCGGGACGTCTGCGGCAAAGCCAAGACCGGGTCGGGCAAGACCCTGGCCTTCGGCCTTCCCCTTCTCCAGCGCACCGTCGCGGCGCGCGGCGACGCCCCCCTCGCACCCGGCGGCCCGGCGCGGCCCCACGCATTGGTCCTCTTGCCGACGAGGGAGCTCGCGCTCCAGGTGCACGACGTGCTCGAGACCCTCGCCTCAGCGGTCGGGCTGCGAGTCGCCGCCGTCTACGGCGGCGCCGATATCGAGCGCCAGGTGGCCCTCTTGCGCAAGGGGGTCGAGGTCATCATCGCGACGCCCGGACGACTCATCGACCTCGGCGATCGTGGCGAGCTGACCGTGGCCGACGTCGAGGTGCTCGTGCTCGACGAAGCCGACCGGATGGCCGACATGGGCTTCATGCCCCAGGTCGAGTGGGTGCTCCGCCGCCTGGAGCGGCCTCACCAGACCCTCCTGTTCTCGGCGACGCTCGATGGCGCCGTCGACCGCCTGGTCACCCGATACATGAACGACCCGGTGTACCACGAGGTCGCTTCGAGCACCCAGACCGTGGCAGCGATGCATCACCGCTTCCTCCAGGTCCACCAGATGGACAAGGTGAAGGTCGCCGCCGCCATCTGCAGGGCCTACGACAAGACACTGTGCTTCGTTCGCACCAAGCGGGGGGCCGACCGCCTGGTCGAGCAACTGGAGCGCGAGGGCATCCGCAGCGCAGCGATCCACGGCGACCTCCGCCAGGCCAACCGCGAGCGCGCGTTGAAGGACTTCACCACCGGCAAGCTCCGGGTGCTGGTCGCGACCGATGTGGCTGCGCGGGGGTTGCACATCGACGCGGTCGACATCGTGCTCCACTACGACCCGCCCGAGGACCACAAGGCCTACCTCCACCGTTCGGGCCGCACGGCCCGGGCCGGGGGCAAAGGGGTCGTCGCCACCCTCATCCTCTGGGACCAGGTCCTCGACGTCGAGAGGATCCAGAAGCGTCTGGGGCTGGTGGCACCGATGGACGAGATCTTCTCCAACGATCCCCGCCTGGCCGACCTCTCGGGCTGGCAGGCCGACGAGGGCGCCGCCTGAGACACCGGCGTGTGTGACTCCCTCTGTCTCCTCGGCGACGGCGTCACCCT
>PMOQ01000056.1:0-18661 GCA_003161255.1 Acidimicrobiaceae bacterium
GTGTCCTCGGTCACCACCACCTTGTCACCCGGATCGAGCGCTCCTGCGATCCTGCCGCCGCCGCCGTGGTCCTTCGGCTCCTTGCGGACGCTGAACGCCCGGAGCGGACGCCCACGAGACGCCGCGACGGCTGCCGTCACGAAGGCCACCGGATCGGCACCCATGGTCAGGCCACCGATGGCCGTCGCTTCGTCCGGGATCAGGTCAAGGACCGCGTCGGCCACCAGGAGCATCGCCTCGGGCCGGCACACGGTCTGCTTCGAGTCGATGAACCAGTCGCTGGTCTTGCCGTTCTTGAGCACGAAGGTGCCGCGACGGACCGAATGGGCGAGCAGGTGCTCGCGGAGCGCGTGCAGTGTTGCCGTGCCACCAGAGCCGGCGGTCACCGATCGATCACCAACCCAGAACCCGGGCCCACGCAACCGATCTCCACCGAGTGGACCCCGGTGCTTGCAACCGCTGCCCGGACGCCGCCGACCGACGTCTCGTCGACGATCAGGACCATGCCGACCCCGAGGTTGAACACCCTCGCCATCTCGGCGTCGTCGATGTGGCCGAGGCGGGCGATCTCCGTGAAGATCCTCGGCACCTCCCACGAGGTGCGGTCGATCCGGGCGTCGGAGTCGGGCGGGAGGACGCGGGACAGGTTCGCGGCCAACCCTCCGCCCGTCACGTGGGCACACGCGTGGACCGCCCCGGGGGCGGTTTCGATCGCCTTCCGGACCGCGGGCGAGTACAGCACGGACGGTTCGAGCAACTCGTCGCCGAGCGAACGCTCGGCACCGGGCCAGGCCGGTCCGTCGAGCCGGCGGTCGGCGAGCTCCAAGAGAACGTGGCGGGCCAGGCTGTAGCCGTTCGACCGCAAGCCCGGCGAGAGCAGGCCGATCAGCGCATCGCCCTCCCGGACCCGGGCCGCTCCGAGCTCCTCCCCCCTCTCGACCACACCCACCGCGAACCCGGCGACGTCGAGATCGCCGTCGGCCATCGCGCCGGGATGCTCCGCCGTCTCGCCCCCGATGAGGGCGCACCCGACGCTGCGGCACCCGGCGGCGATCCCTCCGACCACCTCGACGAGGCGGTCGGGGTCGAGCCGGCCCGTGGCCACGTAGTCGAGGAAGAACAGTGGTTCCGCGCCGACGCACACGAGGTCGTCCACGCACATGGCGACCAGGTCGATGCCGATGGTGTCCCACCGGTCCAGGGCCTGCGCGACGAGCAGCTTCGTCCCGACACCGTCGGTCGACGACACGAGCACCGGGTGCTTGTAACGGTCGGTGTCCAGCGCGAACAGGCCTCCGAAACCGCCGATCGATCCGAGCACGCCCGGTCGATCGGTCGACGACACCGATGCGGCGATGCGGTCGACCGCCGCTTCCGCTGCGGCCAGGTCGACGCCGGCGGCCGCATACGTCGCCCCGGCACCCGGTCGCTCGGACGGTGCGCAGGCCACGAGCGGTCAGACCCCGGGCAGCGCGGCCTGGAGAAGGTCGGCCCGGCGCGCGCCGTCCGAACCGTCGCCGTCGGTTGTCGGGGCGGAACCCTCGGGGTCCTGGTCGGGCAAGTGATCGGTGAAGCTCACCGGCACCTTCACCGGGTACTTGCCGGTCAGGCAGGCGTCGCAGAACCCGACGTCGCCCGCCCCGATGGCTTCCTTCAGGTTCTCAAGCGTGATGTAGGCGAGCGAGTCCGCGCCGAGATAGTGCGCGATCTCGGCGCTGTCCATGTTCGCCGCGAGCAACTCCTCGCGCCTCGGCGTGTCGATCCCGTAGAAGCATGGCCACCGGAACGGCGGCGACGAGATCCGAAGATGCACCTCGGCCGCTCCGGCGTCCCGGAGCATGTCGACGACGGCCCGGATCGTCGTGCTCCGGACGATGGAGTCGTCGACCACGATGAGCCGCTTGCCGTCGATGTTCTCGTGCAGCGTGTTCAGCTTTCGCCGCACGGTGTTGACCCGTGACTGATGGTCGGGGTCGATGAAGGTCCTGCCGATATACCGGTTCTTCACCAGCCCCTGCCCGTACGGGATGTTGGCCGCGCGGGCGTATCCCTCGGCCGCCGGTACTCCAGAGTCGGGCACCCCCATCACCATGTCCGCCTCGACCGGTGCCTGGCGGGCCAGCAGCTCCCCCATCCGGCGACGCGCACCGTGGACCTCGCGCCCGTGCAACTTGGTATCGGGGCGGGCGAAGTAGACGAACTCGAAGATGCACAGGCGGTCGGCGACCTGGTCGTCGCCGAACAGCTGACGGGACTGGACCCCGTTCGGTCCGATCGTGACCATCTCGCCTGGCCGCAGCTCGCGCACGAAGGTGGCCCCGATGACGTCGAGGGCCGGAGATTCCGATGCCAGGACCCAACCCTCCGGTTGCGCCGACGGCCCCAGGCGGCCGAGGCAGAGCGGCCTGAACCCGTGGGGGTCACGGACGCCATAGAGGTGGGACGCGTCCATGAGGACGAAGGAGAACGCTCCGGCGAGGCGGGGGACCACCTCTTCGATGGCCCCGGCCAACTCGCCGTCGGCCGGGTCGCCGGCCGAGGTCGGGAACGCGCCGGCAAGGAGGCCCGCGACGACGTCGCTGTCCGATGCCGTCATCCCCGGGAGCATCCCCGACTGCTCGATGAGGGTGTCCGTCTCCGTCAGGTTGCCGTTGTGCCCGAGCGCGAAGCCGGCCCGGCCGACCGGGCGGTAGGCGGGCTGGGCATTGTTCCAATCGGAGGTCCCGTGCGTCGAGTACCGGGTATGGCCGATGGCCAGGTGGCCGTTCAGACCCGACAGCGTGCGCTCGTCGAAGACGGTCGCGACGAGGCCCATGTCCTTCACGACCGTGATCGTCTCGCCGTCGCTGACGGCCATCCCGGCCGACTCCTGGCCGCGGTGCTGGAGGGCGTAGATGCCGTCGAAGGTCAGTTGGGCCACCGATCGGCCGGGCGCGTAGACCCCGAAAACCCCGCAGGCTTCCTTCATCGTCGGCCCTCTGACCCTCGTCGCTCCCCCGCGCCGGCCGTCACCGGGCGCACCGCTTGGCTGAGCCGGTGGAGACACCTCGAGTCTCGCACAGCCCCTCTCACCTGGAGGACGTTATGGGCCGACCATCTTTGGTGGGCCAGACCCAAAGTATGGTCGTGCCGACCGTGATCGATCTGCATGTCCACTCGTCCGTCTCCGACGGCACCGATCCGCCCGAGGTCATCCCGGAGCTGGCCGCCTCGGCCGGCTGCTCGGCGGTCGCTCTCACCGATCACGACACCCTGGCCGGGCTGGCCAGAGCCAGGGAACGGGCCGACCAAGTGGGGGTCCAGTTCGTCGGGGGTTGCGAGGTCTCCTGCGCATTCGCCGGGGCGAGCACCCACGTCCTCGTGTATTTCCTCGACGGCGAGGAGGGCGCGCTCCACGACGAGCTGGCTCGGCTCCGCGAGGACCGGATCCGTCGCAACCACCGACTCGCCGACCTCTTGGTCAGCCTCGGCATTCCCATCACCTACGAGGAGGCCGTCGCTGCGGCCTCGACCGAGGACAGCGTCGGGCGCCCACACTTCGCGGCGATTCTCGTCAGCAAGGGGGTCGCCGAGTCGATCCCCGACGCCTTCGACCGCTATCTGGCCCACGGGCGCCCGGGGTTCGTTCCGAAGGCCCGGGTCTCCCCCGCCGAGATCGCAAAGGCGGCCAGAGCGTCGGGGGGCGTGTGCGTGCTCGCCCACCCGTTCACCCTCGAGCTGCCCCCCGACGAGCTGGACCGAGCCGTCGGTGAGCTCGCCGGTGCCGGGTTCAGCGGGATCGAGGCTCACTACGCCAACTACCGGCCCGAGCAACGACGTGCGCTGGCGGAGCTGGCCGCCCGCCACGACCTGGTGGCCACCGGCGGGTCCGACTACCACGGGACGGTCAAGCCCGGCCTGGCCGTCGGCACGGGGCGCGGTGACCTGAGGGTCCCCGACGAGGTGCTCGAGCAGCTGGCCGCACGGCGCCCCTGAGGCTCGGATCACCGGCGCCCGCCGAGGGCGTCGGGGATCGCCGCCGACCAGTCGGCCCGAAGGCGGGCCACCGGCAGGTCGACCAGGGCGCCGATGGCCAGCTCGTCGCCCGTCGCGATCCCGAGGACGGTGGCCCCGACCCCGGCCGCACGGGCCCGGACGAGGACCTCGTCCGACCGATGTGTTGCCACCACGAAACGCGACGGCGGCTCCGAGAACAGCTCGGCGTGGTCTCGCACACCCTCGACCCGGATACCGACCCCGGACGCCACGGCCATCTCGGCCAGGGCGACGCCGAGCCCTCCCGCCGAGACGTCGTGGACTCCCGACAGCAGGCCGCTTCCGCCGCCCACCCCCTCGGCGACCAAATCGCGGACGAGCGCCACCACCAGCCGGTGGGCCGCCAGGTCCAGTGAGGGAAGGCGCCCCGACCGGTGGCCGCGTACCTCGGCCGCCCACCGGCTCCCGCCGAGAACCGGCGGCGCGGTCGGTTCTCCAGGGTGGAGAAGCACGACGGTCGCGCCGTCCACCCACCCGACACCGGGCGGCCTGCATGCAAGGCGTTCGACCAACCCCAGGCCCCCGATCACCGGGGTCGGCGGGATGTCGGCTCCCCCACTCTCGTTGTAGAGGCTGACGTTCCCACCGATCACCGGGAGGTCGAACGCACGGCACGCCTCGGACATGCCGTCGATCGCCTCTGACAGCTGCCACATGACCTCGGGGTGCTCGGGGTTGCCGAAGTTGCAGCAGTTCACGATCGCCACGGCCCTCGCCCCGACGCAGGCCAGGTTGGCGGTGGCCTCCGCGACCAGCATGGCCGTGCCCTCCCGGGGATCGACCGCGCACCAGCGCGGGTTCCCGTCGGTGGTGAGAGCGACGCCGCGCTGCGACGGGGGCAGGCCCGGACCGGCCAGACGGAGCAATGCCGCGTCGGCACCGGGACCCTCGACCGTGTTGAGGAACAGCTGGTGGTCGTACTGGCGATAGACCCACGACGGATCGGCCAAGAGGGCCAGCAGGTCGTCCCCGCAGTCGCCCGGGGGGGCCAGACGCTCGGGCCCGTCGGCCCGCCGGGACTCGAGGTCGGCCGGCGGCGCGAGCGGCCTCAGGTAGCGGGGGCCGTCGTCGGCCAGGGAGGCCGCCGGCACGTCGGCGAGGATCGCCCCTCCCTCGTTCTCGCGGATCCGGAGCCGCCCGACCGGTTGGCCGCCCTCGTGATCGGGCTCGCTCACGCGCCCGATCACGGTGGCCCGGACCTCCCAGCGCCCGCAGACCTCCGCGACCGACGGCCAATCCCCGGGCGTCACGATCGCGAGCATCCGTTCCTGGCTCTCGCTCGTCATGACCTCCCAGGGCTCCATCCCCGATTCGCGGCGCGGCACCGCAGACACATCGACGTCCATGCCGACCCGTCCACGGGCCGCGGTCTCGCTCGTCGCACAGGCCAACCCGGCGCCACCAAGGTCCTGGATGCCGACGACCAGGCCGGCATCAAGCAGCTCGAGGCACGCCTCGATCAGCCGCTTCTCCTCGTAGGGATCACCGACCTGGACACTCGGACGCTTGGTCTGATCGGTGGTGTCCGACGACTGAGACCCGTCGAAACCCGCCGAGGCCAGGATGCTGACCCCACCGATCCCGTCGCGCCCGGTCGCCGACCCGAGGAGCACGGCCAGGTTCCCCGGTCCGGTGGCTGCCCCGAGGACGAGTCGCTCCACCGGCAACGCACCCATGCACAGCACGTTGACCAACGGGTTCTCCTCATAGGCCGCGTCGAACGTCAGCTCACCGCCGACGGTCGGCACGCCGACCGCGTTGCCGTACGACGAGATGCCCGACACGACCCCCTCGAACAACCATCGCTGTCGCGCGTCGTCGAGGTTCCCGAAGAACAGCGGGTCCATCAGCGCCAAGGGCCGCGCCCCCATCGTGAAGATGTCCCGCAGGATGCCGCCGACCCCCGTTGCCGCCCCCTGGTGCGGCTCGATGGCCGAGGGGTGGTTGTGGCTCTCGATGCGGATGGCGACGGCGATGCCGTCCCCGGCGTCGATCACTCCCGCGTTCTCACCCGGGCCGACCAGGACGCCCTTACCCTCCGTCGGCAGGCGGCTCAGGTGCACGCGTGAGGACTTGTACGAGCAGTGCTCGCTCCACATGACCGAGTAGAGGGCCAGCTCGAGGCGGTTGGGCTGTCGACCGAGAACCCGAGTGACCTCCTCGAATTCCTCATCGGTCAACCCGAGGGCGCGGTGCAGCGGCTCGACGTCGCCCTCCGCCCCGGCCACGGGGCCACGTTACCGGGACCACGTCACATCGGGTGTGAGGACGGCTCCTCGACGACGTACCGAGAGCCGGCTGTTCAACGGGCTGCCGGCGGCCGGTGCGCCGCGGTTCCGCCGAACAGAAATCCAGAAGATTCGGACAAAACCGGCCGACGGTGCGACCGTTCCCTGCACAATCCCCGACGTATCCCACCCCGTCGATCGTCAATCCAGTGGACGCATCACTACGAGTCTTGGATGGCCTACCGACCGGTAACTTTCTATGACTTTCCCTGTTCATCGGCTTAGAACAGCCATCAATGACGCAAAGGAAGTCCGGAAGAATCGCCTTGCGAGCCGGGCACAGCCGACTCTCAGGTGATCGAGTGAGCACAAGAAGGGGCACATGCAATTCGGAAATGACTTGGACTATCTCGACCGAATCCGCGAGAATGGCGCCATGCCGACGAGCAAGACAAACAGCCATGCGATGACCGACGAGCACAAGGCCGCCCTGGCCAAGGGGCGCGAGGAGGGCCTCGCGGTCCGCCGGTACCTCGAGGCAATCGAGTCATCTCGGCCTCGCCGTGGGCGCAGGCGCACGCCGGCTTCGATCTCAAAGCGGCTGGAGGGCATTGACGCGGAACTGGCCACCGCCGACCCGTTGACGCGGCTGCACCTCATTCAGCAGAAGAAGGACCTTTCAGAGGAGCTCGACCGCAACGCCGACACCGAGGACATCGCGGAGCTCGAGAAGCAGTTTGTAAAGGTCGCCAGCGCTTACGGAGACCGCAAGGGCATCAGCTACGGCACCTGGCGGACCGCCGGGGTCAGTGCGGCCGTCCTCCAGAAGGCCGGCGTCGCCCGGACCAGGGGCTAGACGCCCGAGTCGCGGCGAGCGTCAGGCGACGGCGACCGAGAGCAGGGAACGCAGCAGCACCAGGCCGTCCGCGGAACCGATCAGTTCCGAACTGGCGCGCTCGGGGTGCGGCATGAGCCCGACCACGTTGCGACCCTGGTTGCAGATGCCCGCGATGTCGTCGATCGAGCCATTGGGGTTGTCGACGTAGCGAAGAACGACCCGGTCCTCGGCGCGCAGCGCGTCGAGGACGCCGGCGTCGCACACATAGCTGCCGTCGAAGTTGTTGACCGAGAGCGTGAGCTCCGTCCCGACCGGGATCCCGCCCGTCAGCGCGGAGCGGTCCGACGCCACGGTCACGACCACCGGCGCGCACATGAAGCGGAGCGTGTTGTTCTTCTGCAGCGCGCCCGGGAGGAGGCCCGCCTCGGTCAGGACCTGGAAGCCGTTGCAGATCCCGACCACGCTCCCGCCGGCGGCGGCGAAGGTGCTCACCGCATCCATGATGGGCGAGAAGCGGGCGAGGGCTCCGGCGCGCAGGTAGTCGCCGTGTGCGAAACCGCCCGGTACCACCACGGCGTCTGCGTCTCCGACACTCCGGTCGCGATGCCAGAGAAACGTTGGTTCCGCTCCGACGAGCGTCAATGCCGAGGCGACGTCGTGTTCGCAGTTGGTACCCGGGAAGACGACGACCCCGACGCGCGGCGCCATCAGCCGCGCACCGGTTCGGAGACCGACACCGTTGCGTCCTCCATGACCGGGTTGGCCAGGAGCCGGCCAGCCAGCTCCTCGGCCCGAACCCGGGCCGACTCGGCGCTTTCGGCCTCCACCTCGAAGCGGAACGATCGCCCCGTTGCCAGTTCGTGGACGTCGTCGAAGCCCAGTGCGGGGAGCGCCCGCTCGATCGTGGCGCTCTCCGGGTCGGCGATGCCGGGGCGGAGCCGGACCTCGACGTGCGCGGCAAACCTCATCTGACCGTCACGTCCGGCGTCGCTTGCACTCAGGCCGGACCGTACCAGTCGGCGAGCGAGCGGCCCGTCACCCGCTCGTAGGCGGCGATGTAGCGCGCCGACGTCGCCGCGACCACCTCGGGCGGCAATGCCGGGGCCGGCGGCGTCCGGTCCCAAGCTTGGGCGCTCGCCCAATCCCTGAGGGGCTGCTTGTCGAACGCCGGCGGCGTCGAACCGGGGACGACCTCGGCGGCCGGCCACAGCCGGGACGAGTCCGGTGTCACCACCTCGTCGCAGAGGACCAGACGTCCGTCGATGCGACCGAACTCGAATTTCGTGTCGGCGAGGATGAACCCCACCTCGGCGGCCCGGCGGGCCGCCCGTTCGTACAGGGCCAGGCACACCGCTTGCACCTCGGTCGCGGTCTCCAGCCCGACGATGGAGGCCGCCGCGGCGAAGTCGATGTTCTCGTCGTGGCCCACTTCGGCCTTCGTCGACGGTGTGAACATCGGTTCGGGCAACGGGTCGGCAAGCCGCAACCCGGCCGGCATCGCCATGGTGTGGACGGTGCCCGATCGGGCGTACTCCTCGGCGGCCTGCCCGGCCAGGTAGCCGCGGACGATGCACTCGAGCGGCACCATGTCGGCCCGGCGAACGAGCGTGGCCCGGCCCGACAGGTCGCCCAGCTGCTCCACCCCTTGCACCGCGCTGGCGATCTCGGACGGGTCGGAGGTCACCATCGCGTTCTCGACGAGGTCGGCGACCTCGTCACACCAGAACGCGGTCATTGCGGTCAGCACGCGGCCCTTTTGTGGGATCGGCTCGGCGAAGACCACGTCGAACGCGCTGACGCGGTCCGACGCCACCATCAGCAACGTGTCGGTGCCGGCGTCGTAGAGGTCGCGGACCTTTCCGGAACGCAGGAGGGCCTTTGCTGTCATTTTGGTTTCTCCCTTTCTTGTTTTGATCTTGAGTGGGAGGCATCATCCCCGGCGCCCCGCTCAGGACCCCGGTGGTTCGATCCCGTCCAGCGCCTCGACGGCACGGCCGGCGTGGCGCAGCAGGTGGTCGAGGTTGAACGCATCGTCGAGCTGGGCTCGCGTGAGCGTCACCTCCTCGTCCTCGGTCAGCACCTCTCGGAACTGGCGGTTCGACTCCCAGGCCGCCCGAGCGTCGCGCTGGACGATCCGGTAGGCGTCGTCGCGCGAGGAGCCGGCGGCCACCAGCGCCAGCAGCACGGACTGGCTGAAGACGAGGCCGAGCGAGCGATTGGTCAGGTTGTCGAGCGCCCGGTCCGCGTGCACCACGAGCCCGGACACCAGACCGGTCGCCTTGCGCAGCAGATACAGGGTGAGGGCGGTGGCGTCGGGGAGCACGATCCGTTCGACTGAGCTGTGCGAGATGTCGCGCTCATGCCACAGCGCGACGTCTTCGAGCCCCGCGACCAGGTAGCCGCGCAGCACCCGGGCCAGCCCGCACAGACGCTCCGACAAGACGGGGTTGCGCTTGTGGGGCATCGCCGAGGAGCCCTTCTGCTCCGCCCCGAACGGTTCCTCCACCTCGCCCACCTCGGTCCGGGCCAGGTGACGGATCTCGGTCGCGATGAGCTCGACCGTGGAACCGGCGGCCGTGCACGCGTACAGGTACTCGGCGTGCCGGTCCCGCGCGATCACCTGGGTCGCCGGGACCGGTTCTAGGCCGAGGGCCCGGCACACGGCGGTCTCGATCTCGGGTTCGATGTTCGAATAGGTCCCGACGGCGCCCGAGAGTTTGCCAACCGCAACCCGCCGGCGGGCCGACACCAGCCGCTGGCGATCGCGGTCGACCTGGAGGGCCCACAGCGCGAACTTGGCCCCGAACGTGGTCGGCTCGGCCTGCATCCCGTGGGTCCGCCCGGCGATCGGCACGCTCCGCAGTTCCCTCGCCCGCGCGATCAGCGCCGCGATGAGCCCGTCGGCCGCCTCGATCAGGAGGTCTGCGGCCTGGGTGAGCGCAACGCTCTGGGCGGTGTCGACGACGTCAGAGGAGGTGAGCCCGAAGTGGACCCAGGATGCCTCGGGTTGACCGATTCGCTCCTGGACCACGTCGACGAACGCGGCCATGTCGTGGTCGGTGGCCCGCTCCCGCTCCGCGACCGCCTCGACAAATCCGCCATCGACCTTTGGCGCGCGCTCACGCACCGCGAGCGCAGCCGACCGTGGAACGACGCCCGCCCTGGCCAAGGCCTCGACCGTGAGGAGCTCGACCTCGAGCCACCGGGCCATTCGGGACTCGTCACTGAACAGCGTGGCCGCATCGGCCGGTTCGTATCGCGGGATCATCGGACCACCGCGGTCGGCTCGAGCCCGATGTCGCCCCGCAGGTGGCGGCCCGGCCAGGTGACCCGGTTGGCGGCCTCGTAGGCGCGCTCGCGGGCGGTCGGCAGCGTGGGGGCGAGTGCGGTCAGGCCGAGCACCCGGCCACCTTGGACCCGGAACGCGCCATCGGCGCCTCGGGCCGTTCCGGCATGCAGCACGGTGACGCCGTCGACCGGCTCGACGAGCTGACCGTCGGCGTCGAGGCCGAGGATCCGGTCGCCGGCCACCGGCGCCTCGGGATAGCCGGCCGCGGCCGCCACAACACACACCGCCGCGTCGGACGAGAACCTCGGGGACTCGGTGAGCCGACCGGACGCCACCGCCATCAGGAGGTCCAGCGGGTCGTCGGCCAATCGGGGCAGGACCACCTGTGCCTCCGGGTCGCCGAACCGGACGTTGTACTCGAGCACCACCGGGCCGGCGGGGGTGACCATGATCCCGGCGTAGAGCACTCCCCGGTAGTCGATGCCCCGCCGCCTGAGGGTGGCCACGATCGGGGCCACCGCCTCGTCCATCACCCTGTCGACCAGATCGTCGTCCACCTCGGGGGGCGGCGAGTAGCTGCCCATGCCGCCGGTGTTGGGCCCTTGGTCCCCGTCGAAGACCCGCTTGAAGTCGCGAGCGGCCGCGAGAGGGAACACCCGGGCCCCGTCGCACAGGGCCTGGATCGAGCACTCGAAGCCGATCAGCCCCTCCTCGATCACCACCCGGCGGCCCGCGTCACCGAACGCACGGCCGGACAGCTTCGCGATCACGTCCGCCTCGGCCTCCTCGCGGGTCTCGGCCACGAGGACCCCCTTGCCGGCCGCGAGACCATCGGTCTTCACGACAAACGGCCCGGGCAGCGAGCCGAGGAACGAGATGGCACGGTCGACCTCGTCGAACACGCCGTAACGGGCCGTCGCCACCCCGGCCTCGGCCAACGCGTCCTTCATGAATGCCTTGGACCCTTCCAGCCGGGCGCCGTCGGCACCCGGGCCGACCACCGCCAGCCCGCGGGCCCGTAGCCGGTCGGCCAGCCCGTCGACCAGGGGCGCCTCCGGCCCGATGACGGTGAGCTCGGCCTCGACCTCCTCGGGGGGCGCCGGGCTGACAGAGATCCGGTGACCGGAAACCTCGGCCGGCATGCCGGGGTTCCCGGGCGTGACAACGACGTCCGAGCTCCGGGCCAGCAGGCGGGCCAGGGCGTGCTCCCTGCCGCCGCTTCCCACGACGCAGACGGTCATCGGGGCGCCAGGCTCAACGGGCGGCGAACGAGACGAACTGCTCGCGCTCGGGGCCGACCCCCACCATCTTCACCGGAACGCCGATCTGCTCGGTGAGCATCTCGACGTAGTCGAGCGCCGCCGGTGGCATGTCGTCGACCGAGGTCATCTGCGAGAGGTCGGTCAGCCAGCCCGGCATCTCCTCGAAGATCGGTGTCACGCGGTGCAGGACCGACTGGTGGTACGGCATGTGGTCGTAGCGCACCCCGTCGGCCTCATAGCCCACACACACCTTCACGGTCTCGAAGGTATCGAGCACGTCGAGCTTGGTCAGGGCGATCTCGGTGAGCGAGTTCAGCCGCACGGCCTGGCGGAGCATGACCGCATCGAACCAGCCGCAGCGGCGCCGGCGCCCGGTGTTGGTGCCGAACTCGTGGCCCCGCTCGACGAGCAGGTCGCCGGTGTCGTTGGCCAGCTCGGTCGGGAACGGGCCCGCTCCGACCCGGGTGACGTAGGCCTTCGCGATCCCGATCACCCTGTCGATGTCCCTCGGTCCGAGCCCGGAGCCGGTGCACGCTCCGCCGGCCACCGGGTTCGACGAGGTGACGAACGGGTACGTGCCGTGGTCGAGGTCGAGGAACGTGGCCTGCGCGCCCTCGAGGAGGATGTTCTCGCCCCGTGCCAGCGCGTCGTGCAGCAGCCCGACGGTGTCCGCCACCATCGGGATGATGCGCGGCGCGTACTCGCCGAGGTAGGACGCGGCGATCGCGTCGGCGGACGACGGCAGTCGGTTGTACACCTTGGCCAGGACCGCGTTCTTCTCTTTGATCGCGACGTCGAGCTTCTCCCGGAAGATCTTCGGGTCGAGGAGGTCTTGGACCCGCAGGCCCACCCGGGCGGCCTTGTCGGCGTAGGCCGGGCCGATGCCCCGCCGGGTGGTGCCGAGGGCGTTCTTGCCCAAGAAGCGCTCCGTCACCCGGTCGAGCTCACGGTGGTACGGCATGATCAGGTGGGCGTCGCCGCTGACGACGAGCCGGGTCGTGTCCACCCCCTTCGCGTTCAGGACGTCCATCTCGGCCAGGAGCACGGCCGGGTCGACGACGACGCCGTTGCCGATCACCGGGGTGATGTGCTCGTAGAGGACGCCCGATGGCACCAGTTGGAGGGCGAAGGCCTCGCCGTTCACGACGATCCGGTGGCCGGCGTTGTGGCCGCCCTGGTACCGGACGACAAAGTCCATCTCGGCCGCCAGGAGGTCGGTGAGTTTGCCCTTCCCCTCGTCGCCCCACTGGGTTCCGACGACCACGGTTGCAGGCACCGCGCACCCTCCGTCAATGGCAGCGGATTACGTCCCACTGTATCCCGAGCTGGGGGCTCCGAAGGTTGGGTCGGACCTACGATGGCCCGGTGCCATCGCCGGCCGAGATCGTGAACACCAACGGACCCGTGGTCACCGTCCTCTTCGTCGTGGTGACCATCTTGTTCGCGGCGCTTGCCTACGTCCGGACGGCCGCGTTCCGCCGGCGGAGCGGCCGGAACCCGTGGGGCATCCACCCCAACCTGTGGTTGGTTATCGGGTTCTTCCTCGGCATCATCGGGGCATGCCTGGCCTACCTGGCCTGCCTAACCACGAGGCCCAGTCCGAACTTCGACCCCCCACGCCCCCCGGGCCACAACTACGCCTCCGGCGTGGCGATGTGGTCGCCCACCCAGCCGCCCCAACCGGCCGGGCCGCCCGCCGGATGGTACCCCGACCCGTCGGGCCGGCACCACTACCGGTTCTTCACCGGCCATGACTGGACCGATGACGTGGTCGACGACGGCACCCACGGCACCGAGGCCCTCCCGCCGCCGCCGTCTCTGTAGGACCCTTCGGCCCCGGCCCGGCCCGATCGCTCAGCGGAAGGTGAGCCCGTCGCCCTGGAGGTCGACGGTGATCGTGCCACCCTCCTGGAAGCGCCCCCCGAGCAGTGCCAGAGCTAGGGGGTCCTCGATCTCCTTTTGGATGAGGCGACGCAGCGGACGTGCGCCGAAATCGGGGTCATATCCGGTGCGGGCCAACCATGCCCGAGCGGGCGGCGTGATCGAGAGCGACAGCCGACGGGCGGCGAGCCGGGTCCGGAGGCGGCCGAGCTGGATCCCGACGATGACCTCGAGGTCCTCTTCCCGCAGCGGGTGGAACCGCACGATCTCGTCGATCCGATTGACGAATTCGGGCTTGAAGAAGTCCGCCGGGTCACCGGCCAGGTTTGACGTCATGATCAACACGGTGTTCGTGAAGTCGACCGTGCGCCCCTGGCCATCGGTCAGCCGTCCGTCCTCGAGGAGCGCCAAAAGGATGTTGAACACGTCCGGATGGGCCTTCTCGATCTCGTCAAGCAGCACGACGGCATAGGGCCGCCGCCGCACCGCCTCGGTGAGTTGGCCTCCCTCTTCGTAGCCCACGTAACCGGGGGGAGCGCCCATGAGCCGCGACACCGTGTGCTTTTCCATGTACTCGCTCATGTCGATACGGACGACCGCACGATCGTCATCAAACAAGAATTCCGCGAGCGCGCGGGCGAGTTCGGTCTTGCCGACGCCTGTCGGCCCGAGAAACAGGAACGACCCGATGGGGCGGTTCGGGTCGGACAGCCCGGCCCTGCTTCGCCGGACCGCGTTGGCAACAGCTTGGACGGCTTCGTCCTGACCGACCACTCGCCTGTGCAACGAGTCTTCCATTCGGAGGAGCTTTTCGATCTCGCCCTCGAGCAGCCGGGTGACAGGTACCCCTGTCCAGCGGCTCACGACCTCGGCGACGTCTTCGGCGTCCACCTCCTCCTTCAAGAATCGCTGGCTCTTTTGGAGGTTGGCCAACTCCTCTTTGGCGTCCTCGATGCGGCGCGTGAACTCCGGCATCTCGCCGTAGCGGATGGCCGACGCACCGGCCAGATCACCATCGCGCTCGAGGCGATCTGCCCGCCCGCGCGCATGCTCCTGTTCATCGTTCAGATCGCCGATCGCCTCGATGGCCGCCTTCTCGGCCTGCCAGTGCGCCGTCATCGAATTGGCCCGCTCGCGGAGCTCCGCCAACTCGGCCTCGAGATTGGCCAGCCGTTCAGCGGAAGCCTGGTCTTGCTCCTTGGCCAGCGCGACCCGCTCGATCTCCAACTGCCTGATCCGGCGCGTGACGACGTCGAGCTCGGTGGGCATCGAATCGATCTCGATCCGCAGCCGACTGGCGGCCTCGTCAATCAGGTCGATGGCCTTGTCGGGGAGGAATCGACCGGTGATGTAGCGATCCGACAGCACCGCGGCTGCAACGAGCGCGGCGTCCTGTATCCGCACCCGGTGATGGGATTCGTAGCGCTCCTTCAGGCCTCGGAGGATGGCAATGGTGTCCGCCACCGAGGGCTGGCCGACAAACACCTGCTGGAACCGGCGCTCGAGCGCCGAGTCCTTCTCGATGTACTTGCGGTNNCGGTACTCGTCGAGCGTCGTCGCACCGATCAGGCGCAGCTCACCGCGGGCCAGCAGGGGCTTGACCATGTTTCCCGCGTCCATGGATCCCTCGGCCGCGCCCGCACCGACGAGCGTGTGCAGTTCGTCGATGAAGGTGATCACCTCGCCGGCCGAGTCGGCGATCTCCTTGAGCACCGCCTTCATGCGCTCTTCGAATTCGCCCCGATACTTGGCCCCGGCCACCATTGACCCGAGATCGAGCGCAATGACGCGCTTGTTCTTCAGGCTGGCGGGGACGTCTCCTTCGACAATTCGGTTGGCCAAACCCTCCACGATCGCCGTCTTGCCGACCCCCGGTTCACCGATGAGCACCGGATTGTTCTTCGTTCGGCGGGACAACACTTGAATCACCCGGCGGATCTCTTCATCCCGCCCGATCACCGGATCCAGCCGGCCCCGTCGAGCGGCTTCGGTGAGGTCCCGGCCGAAGCGCTCGAGCGCTTGAAAGGTGCCTTCCGGGGTGGCGGACGTCACCCGGTGACTTCCCCGCACATCACGAAGCGCGCTGAGTAACTGATCCCGGTCGACCCCGAGCTCGTCGGCGAACGCGAGGAGCACGTGCTCGACGGAGAGAAAGTCGTCGCCGAGGTCCGTCCGGAGTCGGTCGGCCGATTCCAGGCCATCTCGCGCCGCCATCCCGAGAACCGGCTCCCCTCCACCCGACACCTTGGGGAGGCGGCCCAGGGCGTCGGCGAGACGGGCCACGACGATGTCGGGCGACGCCCCGACCTTGGTCAGGACGGGCCGGGCGATCGTGTCGGGGTCGGCCAGAATTGCCGCGAGCAGATGGGCAGGCGTTACCTCGGGATGGCCCGAGTCGGCGGCCTGTCGGGTCGCTGTGGAGAAGGCCTCCTTCGTCTTCTCAGTCCACCGCTGGGGGTCCAGAGGCACTCCAGTCTTCCTCTCTTCGTGTTCGTGGTGTCCGTGGGGCTACCCCGACGGCCGGTGTCGGTTGGCCCGATAGGCGACGGGCGATTGGTTCAGGGGCACCAGCTCTCGCCGGTAATGGCGGTGGGCGCTTTCCAGGGTTTCCTTGGCCTCCTGGCGGACCTTGTCCAGCTGCGCGTGCAGTCGAAGAACCTCGGCCTCGAGTTCGAGCACCCGCCGAACCCCTTCGAGGTTCACTCGCGCCGACGTGAGCTCCTGGATCCGTCGCAACCGGGCCAGGTCCATTTCGCTGAACCGACGCGAACCCCCCGGCGTTCGTGTGGGATCAACCAGGCCCTTGCGTTCGTAGATTCGCAGGGTCTGCGGGTGGACACCGGCGAGTTCCGCTGCTACCGAGATGACATAGACAGCTCGCCGATCGTGAGGCTGGTCCCCGATTCGCCCGCCAGCGTTCGGTGCGCGGCTCATCACACCCCCTCGAGGTGCTCACGCGGGGCGGCATCGGTGACCTGGGCCAGTGATTCCACCACAGCACGCTGTTCGTCGGTCAGCTTCGCCGGTACCAAGACGTCGACCTTGACCATCAGGTCACCGGGCTTGGAACCGTTCTTCCCGGCCGGGATCCCCCGGTTGCGGACCCGGAGCACCGTGCCCGGGGCGGTGCCGGGGGCGACCCGGACCTTCACGGGCTCGTCCAGGGTCGGCACGGTGATCACGGTGCCGAGGGCGGCCTCGGGGAACGTGATCGGCACGGTGAGTGTCAGGTTGCGCCCACGACGGCCGAACCTCTCGTGTGTTCCCACATGGACCGTGACATAGAGATCGCCCGGCGGAGCCATCCCTTGGCCGGGCGCGCCACGGCCCTTGACACGGATCCTCTGCCGGTCGTCGACACCGGCCGGGATGCGGACCTTCACCTGCCGGTTACGGCGTTCCATGCCCGTTCCGTGGCACGTCGCGCACGGGGTGTCGACCAGCGTGCCGCGGCCGTTGCACTTCGGGCATACGGTCGAAAGGGAGAACAGTCCTTGGTTGTCGTCGGTGGTGCCTCGCCCGTTACAGCGGTCGCATACATGTGTGGACGTCCCCGGCGCGGCCCCCGAGCCGTTGCAGGTTCGACAGCGGGTGTCCTGGGGGACATTTACCGACGTGGTCACGCCGCGGACGGCATCGTTGAAGGACAGGTGCAGTTCGGCCTCGATGTCCGCGCCTCGCTGGGGGCCCTGGTTCCGGCGGCGATTCCGGCCACCGAACAGACCACCGAAGAGGTCCCCGAGATCGCCCATGTCCTCCATGCGGAACGTCCCGCCGGATCCGGGTGCGCCGAAGCCGCCGGCCATGGGTCCGAGGCGGCGGGCCTCGTCGTACTCCTTGCGCGTGGCGGGGTCGCCGAGCACGTCGTGCGCCGCCGAGATCTCCTTGAAGCGGTCCTCGGACCCCGGGTTGGCATCGGGGTGGTACTGCTTGGCCAGCTTGCGGTACGAGCGCGCGATGTCCTTGTCGGTGGCCGTCGAGGGCACACCGAGCACCTGGTAGTAGTCCTTCTCGAACCACTCGCGCTGAACGGGCAACTCAGCCCCTGACCCGGACCATGGCCGGACGGAGCGTCCGCCCGCGCCAGCGGTAGCCGGACCGGAGCACCTCTTCGATCTGCGCGCCCGGCTCGTCTTCTTCCTCGCCCTTCGGGGCGTGGGCCACCGCGTCGTGCACGGACGGGTCGAACGCAACCCCCTCGGCGTCGACCCGCTCGAGACCCTCCTTGGCCAGCGTTTCGATCAACAGGGTCCTGGCCTGGCGGAGTGTCTGAGCCTCAATCGTCGGCTCCTCCTCGGCATCGCCCTTGTCCAGATGGGCGACGGCCAGGTCGAGTGTGTCGAGGACCGGCAGGAGCTTGTCCACGAGGTCGAGCGCGGCCCGACCGCCCTGCTCCTCTTGCTGGCGCAACACCCGCTTGCGGTAGTTGGCGAAGTCGGCCTGGGCCCGCTGCAGCGCGTGCAGGTACTCGTCCCGCTCCGCGGTGAGAGCGACGACATCGGTCAGGATCTCGCCCACCACTGCGGCCGGGTCGACCTGCTCATCGGGCCCCGACGGACCGGCCGCGTCGGCGTCTCCGTTCTCCCCGATCCCCTCGGGTCCCCGTCGCAACGGGGCCCCCGAGAAGTCGGGCTCGGGCCGGGTGGTCATTTCTCGTCGACGATCTCGGCGTCCACGACCTCGTCGTCTGCGGCATCGGCCTGTTCGGACCCCGAGGCCGCGCCGTCGCCTGCGTTGGCCTGGGACGCCTGCTCGTACAGGCGCTGGGAGAAGCCCTGGCTCGCCGTCATGAGCGACTCGGTGGCCGTCTTGATGGCCTCGACGTCGGAGCCCGACAGCGCCTCCTTCACCCCTTGCAGAGCACTCGACACGGTCTCCTTCTCGGAGCCGTCGATCTTGTCGCCCTGCTCGCGCAGGAGCTTCTCGGTCTGGTACACGAGGGTGTCGGCCGTGTTGCGAACCTCGGCCTCCTCGCGGCGCCGGCGGTCGTCCTCTTGGTGGGACTCGGCATCGCGCACCATGCGCTCGATGTCGTCCTTGCCGAGCGAGGACTGGCCGGTGATCGTCATCGACTGCTCCTTGCCCGTCGCCTTGTCGCGGGCGGCCACGTGCACGATCCCGTTGGCGT
>PMOQ01000056.1:18666-91068 GCA_003161255.1 Acidimicrobiaceae bacterium
CGTGGATCTCGACCGAGGGCTGGCTGTCCTCGGCGGTCGTGAAGATCTCCGACCGCTTCGTCGGGATCGTCGTGTTGCGCTCGATGAGCCGGTGCATGACGCCACCCTTGGTCTCGATGCCGAGACTGAGCGGGGTCACGTCCAACAAGAGGACGTCCTTCACCTCACCCTTCAGCACGCCGGCCTGGACGGCCGCGCCGATCGCCACGACCTCGTCGGGGTTCACTCCCTTGTGGGGCTCCTTGCCCGTAAGGGAGTGCACGAGCTCTTGGATTGCCGGCATGCGCGTCGACCCGCCGACCATGACCACGTGGTCGATGTCGGAGGTCTTGAGCCCGGCGTCTTTGATCGCGGCCTCGAACGGCCCGCGGCACTGCTCCACGAGATCGCTCGTGAGCTCGTTGAACTTCGACCGGGTCAGCTTCAGGTCGAGGTGCTTCGGCCCGTCCGATGTCGCTGTGATGAACGGGAGGTTGATCTGGGTCTCCTGCACGGAGGAGAGCTCGACCTTGGCCTTCTCGGCGCCTTCCTTCAGCCGCTGCGCGGCCATCTTGTCGGCCGCCAGGTCGACGCCCTCGGTGTCCTTGAACGACTTGACCAACCAGTCGATGACCTTCTGGTCCCAGTCGTCCCCACCGAGATGGGTGTTCCCCGAGGTCGACTTCACTTCGAACACGCCCTCGCCGATCTCCAGGACCGATACGTCGAAGGTCCCACCGCCGAGGTCGAAAACGAGGACCGTCTGGTCCTTGTCCTCCTTGTCGAGGCCGTAGGCNNGTGGGCTCGTTGATGATGCGCAGCACCTCGAGGCCCGCGATCTGCCCGGCTTCCTTGGTGGCGGTCCGCTGGGCGTCGTCGAAGTAGGCCGGGACGGTGACGACCGCCTGGCTCACGGTGTCGCCCAGGTACGCCTCGGCGTCGCGCTTCAGCTTGCCGAGAATGCGGGCCGAGATCTCCTGGGCCGTGTATGCCTTCCCGTCGACATCGACGGTCCAGCCCGTTCCCATGTGACGCTTGACCGAACGGATCGTCCGGTCGGGGTTGGTGATCGCCTGGCGCTTTGCCACCTCGCCAACGAGCACCTCACCGTTCTTGGCGAATCCGACCACCGAGGGGGTCGTCCGTCCGCCTTCTGCGTTGGGAATGACAACCGGCTCGCCGGCTTCCAGCACGCTGACGACCGAGTTCGTCGTCCCGAGGTCGATCCCTACCGCCTTGGCCATTTCTTCTACCTCTCTGTTTCTGTCCGTGATCTGTGCGACTCGTCCGGGCGCCGCCGCCCGGCGTTGGACACCACCATATCAAACTTGAGTGCATGATTAGCAAGTTTTCTGCTGTTTTGGGAAGGCTCTGGCCAATCTGTCCATGTTTCCCGAGGTGAGAGGGCCGAGCGGGGCCAAACCCGGGTCGAAGCGATGGCGACGCTACGCTCGCGACGGTGCCCGATCTTGTGCTCATCCGCCATGGGCAGTCGGTGTGGAACGCCGAGAACCTGTTCACGGGGTGGGTCGACGTGGAGCTCAGCCCCGTCGGCGAGACCGAGGCGAGGGCGGCCGGGCGGGCGATGGCCGACGAACCCGGCCTGGACCTCCAGGTTCTGCACACATCGGTCCTGGTCCGGGCGATCACCACCGCCGAGCTGGCCCTGCGAGTGGCCGGGCGGAGCTGGCTGCCCGTCAAGCGCCACTGGCGGCTGAACGAACGCCACTACGGCGCCCTCCAGGGCCTCGACAAGAAGGAGACGGCGGCCAGGCACGGAGAGGACCAGGTCCATCTGTGGCGGCGCAGCTACGACGTGCCGCCCCCACCCCTCCCCGACGACGATCCTGGCCGAGCGGCACACGACCCCCGCTACCGGGATGTCCCGGCTGACGACCTTCCCGCGACCGAGTGCCTGGCCGACGTCGTGCGGCGGGTGGTCCCGTACTGGGAGGACGCGATCGTTCCCGACCTGCTGGCCGAGGGTCCCCGTGGCGGGGCGGTGCTGGTGGTCGCCCACGGCAACAGCCTGCGGGCGCTGCGAAAGCACATCGAGCAGATCGGCGACGCCGACATCTCGGACCTCGAGATCCCGACGGGGATCCCGTTCCGGTACCGGCTCGACGACGGGCTCGCCGTCGAGAGCGCCGGGTACCTCGGCGACCCCGAGGCAGCCCTGGCGGCGGCGGAGGCCGTCCGCCGCCAGAGCCACCTCTAGGCCGACCTCCTACAGGGCGTCCGAACCCCGCTCCCCGGTGCGCACCCGCACCACCGTGTCGACCGGGACGACCCACACCTTGCCATCACCGATCTTGCCGGTGGCGGCCGTCCGCACGATGGTGTCGACCACGTCCTCGGCCTGGGCGTCGTCGACGAGGACCTCGAGCCGGATCTTCGGCACGAAGTCGACCTCGTACTCGGCGCCCCGGTAGACCTCGGTGTGGCCCCGTTGACGCCCGAACCCCTGGGACTCGGTCAGCGTCATGCCCTGGACCCCGAGGTCCTTCAGGGCCTCCTTCACGTCGTCGAGCTTGAACGGCTTGAGAACCGCTACGACCAGTTTCATGTTGGGTATCTCCTTCGGCTCGTAGTGGTCCGGTCAGCTTCCCGCGTCCAGCGGCGGGGAGGCTGCTGTCGGTGGGGGCGCAGCATCGGGTTTGCTCGATGGTAACGACGAGGTGTCCGGGTCCCCGGCCATCGCCATCGCCCCGACCCGCTCGGCGAAGGTCTCCTCGGGGAAGGCCTCCTCGTCGTGGATGGCGAGGTCGCCGATTTCCAGGATCTCGTCCTTGTAGCGGGCGCCACGGAGCACGAGTCCGATCAGCTTCATCAAGATGAAGGTGACGAGCGCCGACCAGAAGATCACGAACAACGCGGCTCGGAACTGTTCCCACAACTGGTGGGCCGACCCGGTGTACATCAGGCCGTTCACGGAGAAGGGCACACAGGTCTTCGTGGAGGTGGCGTACGTGAGGGCGCTGGTGTTGACCACCTGGCCGGCCGTGTTCAGGTGGCCACATCCGTACTCGAGCATGTTCGGGTCCCCGAAGATGCCGAGCAGCATGCCGCCGAAGAAGCCGGCGATGCCGTGCGTGTAGATGACCCCGAGCGCATCGTCCACCTTGGAGAAGGGCCGGACCTTGGACAGGAAGTTCCAGCACACCCAGACGACCGCGCAGCAGATAGAGCCAACGGCGATCGCCCCCCAGCCGTTCACCCACCCGGCACACGG
This sequence comes from Acidimicrobiaceae bacterium, assembly GCA_003161255.1. Classification (GTDB taxonomy): domain Bacteria; phylum Actinomycetota; class Acidimicrobiia; order Acidimicrobiales; family RAAP-2; genus Palsa-461. Next base: position 21,878 of record PMOQ01000056.1, read on the forward strand.
TGTGATGCCGACCAGTCCGCAGATCATGCCGTTCACGCCGCCGAGGAAGGTGGGCTTCTTCACCTTGGAGAACCAGGCGTCCATCCCCATCCAGACGAGCACGCCGCAGGCGGTGGCCAGGTTGGTGTTGACCACCGCAGCCGAGGCCGAGGCGCCTGCGTAGTAGGGGTCACCGCCGTTGAACCCGTTCCATCCGAGCCAGAGGATCCCGGCACCGACCGCCGCCATGACCAGGTTGTTCGGTATGGCGTGCTGGCGATCTCGTAACAGCCGGGGCCCAAGAACCCATGCGGCGACGAACCCCGATACACCGGCAGACATATGGATGACGAACCCACCGGAGAAGTCGAGTGACCCTTCCTGAGCGAAGTACCCGCCGCCCCAGAGCAAGAACGCGTCGATCGCGTAGACGAAGGTCGACCACAGCGGGACGAGCAGGCACCAGGCGCTGAACTTGATCCGGCCGAGCACGCTGCCCATGAACAGGAGCGGGGTGATCGCGGCGAACACGAACTGGAAGAACGCCAGCGACGTCACCGGGAAGTGGAACGGAATGGTGGTGTTGGCCGCCGAGACCGCCTGACTCGTCTCATTCGAGGCGTTTGTGATCTGCCCCGGTTTACCGACGAAGTTCTCGAAGAAGTGCTTCACCCACCCAACTCCGGAGAGTTGGGTCTGGACCCCGTTGTGGACACCACCTCCCAAAGAGGTCGATCCGAAGCCCATCTTGTAGGACCACAGCACCCAGGCGACCAGCACCAGCGAGAAGCCTGCGAACTGCATGGCCAGCACGTTGACCGCCCACTTCTTCTGGACGATCGATGCATAGAGCACCGCCAGGGCGGGGAGGCTCATCAGACCGACGAACGTCGCGGCAACGATCTGCCACGTGTTGTCGCCGGTATTTATGTAACTGGGATACGGAACCGGAACTGCAGCGGCTAACAAGTGCACTGCTCAGGTCTCCTCTCGTACGCGAGCCGTGGAACCTGGCGCCCCGAGAACCGAGTGCGCCACAACCACGGCAGGCGGTTCGCCCTGCCGCCGACAGGATGCAGCGCCGGCGTTTCCGAACGGTCACGCCCGTGTTACCAGCGCGTGAACAAGCCCCACGGGGGACAGGGACGCCCCGAGGCGCGCTGCGGGCACCCGGGGGGCACCCCCTGCTCTGGCTACGATCGCCCGATCGTGACCGGAGCACAGGAGTCTGAGTTGCCCGCCATGGGGGACGGTGTGGCCGACGGGCCGGTGTCCACACTGCGGGGGGCCGGTGTCTCGGTCGACGGACGACGCGTCGCCCGGGTCGCCTTCGGGATCTGCATCGCGACCCTCGCGGTCCTCGTCGTCGTGCTGTCCGTGGCCGGCGCGCAGAAGAACTCCAACATCACAAGGCTGAAGGACCACGGCGTCCCGGTCACCTTGACCGTGTCGCATTGCCAGGGCCTGCTCGGGGGCAGCGGGAGCAACGATGCCGGCTACGCGTGCAGTGGCACGCTCAGCATCGGTGGCCGTAGCTACAGCGAGTCCATCCCCGGGAACGTCTTGCGAGCCCCGGGCGCGGCGGTCCGCGCCGTGGCCGTCCCCGGCAACCCCCCGCTGGTCTCAACGGTCAGCACCTTGGCCGGGGAGCGCGCCTCGTGGAGGGTGTTCATCGTCCCGGCGGTCCTGCTCGTCATCCTGGCCCTCCTCGCGGGAGGGGCCCTGATGCGCAAGCTCCACTCCCGCTCCCGGGCGCTCGCGGATTCGTCGTCGAGCTCGCGAGGACCTCGCGGACAGACCCGGGGCTAGCGCCGGCGGTGGCCCTCGCCGGTCAGGTCGGCGGCGTGTAGCGCTTGTTGGCCCTCGGTCGAGCCACCGCGGCCCCACCTCCGGCCCGACGCGAGGGCAGGTCGCCCGTCGCCACCCGCAGCTCGCGCTGGACTCGGTAGGCCCGGACGAGCAGCCAGGCCCCACCCAGGATGAACGGGATGCCGAAGCCCCAGTAGTGGAGGTTGAAGACCGCCAAGCCGTAGAGGGACATCACGATCCCGAGGAAGAGCCGCTTGCGGAGCCACCCCATCACCAGCATCAAGACGGCCAGCCCCAAGAGCACCAAGGTGAGGCTGTGATACAGCGACACGCTCACGTGCTGGGGGTTGACCAGGCCGCCCTTCAAGTAGGGCCCGGGGTCGTGGGAGATGAGGAGGTTGATGATGAGAATGCCCAAGGCCGCGGCCATAGGCGCCGCGACCAGCCCGAGGAGCCGTTCCGTGTCGTCGGCGACCCGGATGTCCTCTTCGAGCTCTTCGACAGAGCGCGGCGTGACGGGCGCTTCCTCTACGGCACCGGGCTCAACCGGCTTTAAGAACGTGCTTCGTAACCGATCGACCAGGCCCGGTTTGATCGAAGGGTCGTCGGAGCCGTAGCTGTCGCTCGAGGCCATCGCGGAAGGGTAGCGCGCACGGTCGGCGGACCATGAAGCCAGACCCTCGACACAGGCACGCGCCGGGCGCGTTACTTCCGTGTGAAACTTGACGAGCAAGCGGCGTCCGCTCGAGGAGTCGGCCCTGGTCGGAGGCTCCGTCGACGGCTACCCTGTGCGCATGCCACGCACGAGTGCACGAGAAGTTGACCTGTCCAAGATCTGGCTGTTCGCGCCCTGCTCGTCCAAGGACCTCCGAACGGTGCGCCAGGCGCTCGACGAGGTCGTCGCGGAAGCCGGCGAGGTCCTCTGCGAGGAAGGCGTGGCCGGCCACGAGTTCTTCATCATCGTGTCGGGAACGGCCGCGGTCCGGCGCAAGGGCCGCAAGGCCGCCACCCTCGGCCCCGGTGCGTACTTCGGCGAGCTGGCCCTGCTCGACCGGCAGCCCCGTTCGGCCACGGTCGTCGCCGAGACCGACATGGTCCTGCTCGTGCTCGAGCAGCGCCACTTCCTGGGTCTGCTCGACACCGTGCCCACGCTCGCTCGCAAGCTTCTCGGGGCGATGGCCGCCCGACTGCGCGAGGCCGACGCGCTGGCCTTCCCCTAGTCCCGAGATCCCGATGGAGCTCGATCAGGCGGTTGAATTCGCCCGGGCCCGTCACCAGGGCGTCCTCGTCACGATCCGACGGGACGGGCGACCGCAGATCTCGAACATCTCGTATCTGATGGAGCCCGACGGCTCGACCCGGATATCGGTGACCGAGGACCGGGCCAAGACGAAGAACCTCCGCCGGGACCACAGGGCCGAGCTCTACGTGGTCGGTGACTCCTTCTGGCAGTACTCGGTGCTCGACGGGACGGTGCAAGTCAGCCCCCCGGCTGCAGACCCGAATGACGAGGTGGTCGAGGAGCTCGTCGACATCTATCGGCAGATTCGCGGCGAGGACCACCCGAAATGGGACGAGTACCGGGCGGCCATGGTCGCCGAGCGGCGGGTGGTGCTCAACTTCCACCCGGTCTCCGCCTACGGCCTGCTGCCGAGCTGATCACCTAGTCATCGGCTTCGCCGCACCGTTTGACGATCGCGGTCGTGCCCCTCTACGGCGATGCGGGGGTCGAGAGGGACTCCTCGACCAGCTGGGAGAGGTCGAGGACGCGGACCTCCTCCTCCTTGTTATTGGCGCGCACGGCGTCGTCGAGCATGATCATGCAGTACGGGCAGGCGGTGGAGACCACGTCGGCCCCGGTCGAGAGGGCCTCGTTGGTCCGCTCCATGTTGATCCGGGTCCCGATCGTCTCCTCGAGCCACATGCGGGCCCCGCCGGCCCCGCAGCAGAAGCTCTTCTCCCGGCAGCGCTTCATCTCGACCTGGCGCACGCCCGGGATGGCATCGATCACCGAGCGGGGCTCGTCGAAGACGCGGTTGTGCCGACCGAGGTAGCAGGGATCGTGGTAGGTGACGGTGCCCTCGTATCCGGGGCCCGGGGTGAGCTTCCCGGAGGCGACGAGGTGCTCGAGCAGCTGGGAGTGGTGGATCACCTCGAAGTTCCCGCCGAGGCCCGGATACTCGTTCTTCAACGTATTGAAGCAGTGCGGACAGGTGGCGATGACCTTCTTCGCGCCGATGCCATTCAGGACCTCGACGTTCGCCTTGCCCTGTTCTTGGTAGAGGTACTCGTTGCCGAAACGACGCGCCGGGTCGCCGGTGCACGATTCCTTCGGCCCCAAGATGGCGAAGGTCACCCCGACCCGGTGCAGCAACCTCGCGGTGGCCTGCACCCCCTTGCGGGCCCGTTCGTCGAGTGCCCCCGCGCACCCGACCCAGTAGAGGTACTCGATGTCGTCGGGGATCGTGTCTCCGACGACGGGCACCTCGAAGTCGAGTGATTGGGTCCAGTCGGTGCGCTTGGCCTGACCGAGGCCCCACGGGTCCCCTTGGTTCTCGATGTTGCGAAGCATGAGGCCGCCCTCGGAAGGGAAGCGGGACTCCATCAGTACCTCGTAACGGCGCATGTCGACGATCGCGTCGACGTGCTCGATGTCGACTGGGCACTCCTCGACGCACGCACCGCAGGTCACGCACGACCAGAGCACGTCCGGGTCGATGGTGTTCGGGACAAGGGTCTCGGTTTGACCCTCCGGTGAGTCACCGTTCTTGGCCAGCAGTCTCGACGCCTGCGAGAACATGTTGTCCCGGAGGCCCATGATCACGAGCTTCGGCGAGAGCGGCTTGCCCGTCGCCCAGGCCGGGCACACCGACTGACAACGCCCGCACTCGGTGCACGTCGAGAAGTCGAGCATCTGCTTCCAGGTGAAGTGCTCGATCTGGCCGACCCCGAAGACGGTGTCCTCGGTCACGTTCTCCATGTCCATGTCGGGCGTCTTGTCGAGGGCGCCGAGCGCACGGGGCCGGCGGGACGCGGCGACATTCAACGGCGCCAAGAAGATGTGGAGGTGCTTGGAGAACGAGACGAACACCAAGAACCCGACGATCACGCAGATGTTCAGGATCACGAAGACGGTCTCGAGCACGCTGTTGACGCCCGTGCCCAAGGGGTGGAGCGCCTTGCCGACCACGTGTGAGGCGAACGCCCACCAGGTGTAGGGGAAGTCGCCGGTGTTGGATTGCGCCCCCCGATAGAGGAGCAACGTGATCATCACCAGCGCGATCAACCCGAGCGTCAGCCAGGCCGCGCCGGTGTGGGACCCGTAGAAGCGGGAGTCCCGCTCACGGCGGGCGGGCGCCTGACGGAGCCGGATCACCGCGAAGACCGAAAGGGCAACGAGGACCGCCACGATGAAGAAGTCTTCGATGAACCCGAGCACCGGGTTGTGGCCGAAGCCCCAGATCGCGAAGGTCTTCTTGAAAAGGTCGCCGTAGGCCTCGATGATGGTGAAGAACAAGACGGTGAAGCCCCAGAACGTGAATGCGTGGGCCAGTCCCGGCACGGTCCATCGCAAGAGTTTCTTCTGCCCGCCGACCTCGACGACCTCTGCCTCGGCCCGCATGCGCAGACCGCGCAGGCGCTCCGGAGCGGGCTGCCCCGAGCGGATGAGCCTGGAGATTTTCCACATCCGCCGGCCCGCGATGGCGAACGCCAAGGCGGAGGCACCGAGTCCGATAACGATCCTTACCAGCATCTATAAGGAGCCAATCTTCGAGATCATCGGGCGCTCGGCCGACGCGACGTGACCGGCTTTCTCCCCCAATACGGCGTCGGCCAAACGATAGTGTGACCGACACCGGCGGGCGTAGTTCAGAGGCAGAACATCAGCTTCCCAAGCTGAGAACGCGAGTTCGATTCTCGTCGCCCGCTCTCCTTACGGACCCGGGACCGAACGCCGGTCGTGATTCCCCCGCGGCGTCTTGTTCGCGGCCCGGGACGGCTCGAAAGGGCCATACTTCGCGGGTGGCCGAGGACGTGCGACGGTGAAGCTCAAGCTCGATCTCCACGACGTCTACAACCGTGGGCACGACATCGATCGGGCCCTCAATGGGATCATCGACGAGGCCGTGGCCAAGCGGGCGACGCTGGTCGAGATCATCCCAGGGAAGGGATCGGGACAGCTGAAGAAGCGGGTCCTTCGGTTCCTCGACCAAAAGGAGATCAAGGCCAAGTACCACCGGGTCGAGAAGGACTCCCACAACTTCGGGCGGGTGTTCGTCCACTTCCGCTGGAAGTAGGCCGAGACGAGGAGATGCCGCCGGCACAGGCCGGCGGCATCTCCGTCACTCTCGCCACCTCAAAGCTCGGGTGGCTCCGTTTTCAATTGGCTCAGGCGGTGCTCGAAAGGCTGGCCGGAACCTTGTCTTGGGCGCCGTGCCAGACCTTGACCGGACCTGCGCCAGGGCTCGTGTAGTAGACGGGACCGACCGGGCTGACACCCATGAACGTCCCGGTCGGGAGCGTGATCGGCGTGGCCGTGGTCGACATCTTGTACAGCTGCTCGCCCTCGTAACCGAAGTGAACGGACGACGAGTACGAGTAGGGCACGAAGCCGGAGTTGACGAAGTTCTTGCCGTCAGCCGCGATCGCGTTCAGCAGCCCTTGGCGGGTCAGGTTCTTGCCTGCCGCCTTCAGCGCCTGGTACACGGTGTAGCCGAGGTTGAACCCGACCAGCTCGTCGCCGGTGATGCCGTTCTTCGCGACCTCCGAGTCGTACTTGGTGAGGAGCTTGGTCGCCACCTGCACCCACGCGTTGGAGGTTTGGTTCTCAAACGCGCCATAGCCGTCGGTGATCGCACCGTTGAGGAGCGCCTGGCCGTTCGGGGCCGGGGTCGTCAGGGCAGCAGGAGCACCGATGGCGGAGGGGTCACCGGCAACGCCGTCGATCACGAGCTGGGGCGTGTAGCCCAGCGTCGCGGCCGTGGTGGCGAAGAGTCCGACGAATGGCGGGATGGCGGCCATCACGACGACCTTGGCACCCGATGCCTGCAACGCCGCCACCTGGCTCTGAAGGCCGGCAACGTAGGCGGCGGTCGAGGCGACGTAGGTCTGCTTGTTGACGACCGAGCTGCCCTTGATCTCCATGTTCAGGCCCTTGATGGTGTCGAACCCGAACTCGTCATCCTGGGTGAAGTAGCCGACCTTCTGACCCGAGAAGTTCTTGGCCACGTAGTTGCCGAGGATCTTGCCGTCGACCGTGTACGGGGGCTGGTAGCCGCTGGAATACGGGTACTTGGAGCTGCTCCAGCAGTTGCACCCCGAAAGGATGAAGAGCTGAGGCACCTTCAGGCCGTTCAGGTACGGCTGCACCTGGAGCTGGGTCGGGGTCCCGAGGGAACCGATGTCGGCGAAGATGTTGTCCTGGAGGACCAGCTGGTGGGTCATCGTGGACGTGATCGACGGGGTGTACTGGTCGTCAACGAACTTGAAGTTGATCTGACGACCGTTCACGCCACCGTGCGCGTTCGCCCACGCGAACACAGCCTGCATCGCCGGAGCGATGTCGTTGTAGTTGGCGGCAACACCGGTCAGAGGCTCGGTCGCCCCCAGCGTGATGGATGTCGCCGTGACCCCGGGCGTAGAAACGCTCGCCGCATTGGCCGGCCCGGACGCGGTCAGCGCCATCGTTCCCACCACCGCGCATGCGACGACGCCGGTGGCGTAGAGACGCGCACGCCGGCGGGCCGAATGCAACGAAAATCGCTTCATCGATACCCCCTAGTCGTTGGTTGGGTGCACTTGCACCCCTGGCTCTCCTACCTGCGTCACAGATTCACCGTCATGTACCGCGCGGTCAGTTGGAGCTTCCTGTAACGATAGCTTCATATTAGGGACCCCGTCAGGGGAAAAGTACGCGCCCACCCGGGCCGCGACCCACCGGAGGGCACCCTGTATCCCCCCAGGCGCCACCAGCATCCCGACGACCAGCACGAGCCCGAAGATGATGACGGCCAGGTTGGCACTCACCTGGGAGTTCACGTGGAAATGGCTGGCCAGGGCGGGGGCCCACGACGTCGGGAGATACACGATGAGGATCGCCCCCCACCACACCCCCATCAGGCTGCCCGTTCCGCCGATGACCATCCCCGCGAGCAGGTAGATCGAGATCGACAGTGGAAACTCGGCCGAGTTCACGCCCCCCGCCGACAGCGCCAGCAGGGCCCCGGCCAGCCCGGCGCAGCCGGCGCTGACCATGAAGGCGATGACCTTGGTGCGGGCCACGTGGATGCCGGCCAGGGAGGCGGCAATCTCGTCGTCCCGCACGGCCCGGAATGACCGCCCGAAGCGGCTCCGGAGCAGGTTGCCGAGCAGGATGAGCACGATCAGAGCGCAGGCGAGCTGGATCCAGGCCAACCATTGCTCGGGGTTGATGCTGGCCGGACCGGTCGGCTGGGGCGTCGTCAGGCCTTGGTCACCACCGAAGAAACTGTTGTACTGGTTGGTCAGGTACGGGAGCCCCAACGCGACCATCAAGGTCATGCCGGCCAGGTAGGGCCCTCGGAGCCGGGTCGCGGGGATTCCGATGACCGCTCCCACCAGCGCGCTCGTCGCGATCGCAATGGCGAGCTCGGGAACGACGTTCCAGGTCGTGTGCTCCACCAGGAGGGCCAGGGTGAATCCCCCGACAGCCATGAACCCGCCGTGCCCGAGCGAGATCTGCCCGTTGATGCCGGTGAGCAAGGTCAGACCGGCCAACGCGACCGCGTAGAACGCGATCTGTCCGACCTCGTAGTCGTTGAAGGCGCTCAGCTTCTGGGTGAGAAAGTACAAGAAGACGACGGCCACCGCGGCGTAGGTGAGGTGCCGCAACATTGGTTGGCGGGGCATCCGGAACCACGGCTTCGCCGCCAGCCCTTGCGCCCTCTTCTGGAGCTCACCCATCAGACCCGCCTCGGGGCCGGCCGGGCGAAGAGGCCCTCGGGTCGGATCATGAGAGACACAATGACAAGGGCCAGCGCCGCCATCGGCTCGAGCGATCCGCCCAGGTACCCGCCGACGTAGGCGAGCGACAGTCCGGTCGCCAGGCCACCGACCAGCGCCCCGACCGGGCTGTCGAGGCCACCGACCACCGCCGCGGTGAAGCCGTAGATCAGGATCACGTCCATGAAGTTGGGGGTGAGCGACGACGTCGGCACGACGAGCAGGGCGGCCAGGACCCCTGCGGCCGCCGACAGCGCCCAGCCGAGCGTGAGGAGCGGCCGGACCCGTACCCCGAGGAGGCGGGCCGTCTCCGGTGCGAACGCCACCGCCCGCATCCTGAGGCCGAGGTCGGTGCCGCGGAACAGCACCAACATGAGGATCATCAGAGCCAGCACGGCCAGGACCACGAAGACGTCGAACGGCGAGAACGCGATCTGGGTGTTTCCGATCTTCTGACCGGCCTCGGAGAACGGTGCGGGATAGGTCCGGGTTTGGGAGCCCCAGATGGCCCCGGCAACGCCCTCCAAGAAGATGAGGAACCCGAACGTGACGATGATCGCGTTCAGGGGCGACTTGCCCTGGAGCGGCCGGATGAGAACGACCTGGGTGAGCGCCCCGAACAGGAGTCCCGTGGCCAAGGCCGCGACAAAGGCCAACCAGTAGCCCGAACCCTGATGGAGGACCGCGTAGGCGATGTACGTGGTCATCATCGCCATCGCCCCCTGGGCGAAGTTGACGATGTTGGTGGCCCGGAAGATCAGCACCAGGCCGAGAGCCACCGCTGCCACGATCATCCCGGTGGCGATCCCACCCAGGGTGATGTTGAGGAAGAACTGCATGATCGTCCGCGGCTCCTAGTACCCGAGGTAGTGGTGACGGAGTTCGCTGTCGCCGGCAACCTTGGCCGCGTCCTCGCACACCACGACCCGACCGAGATTGATGACGACGGCCTTCTGGGCGATCGACAGGCTGCTTCGTGCGTTCTGCTCGACCAGCACGACGATGAGGTTGGAGGCCTGGGTCAGGTCGCGCAGGACGGCCATGAGGCGGGCCGTGACAATCGGTGCCAAACCGAGCGACGGCTCGTCCAAGAGGAGCACCTTCGGCCGGGACACCAGGGCTCGCCCGATCGCCAGCATCTGCCGCTCGCCACCCGAGAGGGTGTTGGCATGCTGGCGGCGGCGCTCTGCGAGCGGCGGGAACAGCGCGTAGATCTCTTCGATGACCGGGCCCCGCTGGCGCCGCGAGAAGCGAAAGAGGGAGCCGAGCCGGAGGTTTTCGTCGACTGTCATCTCCTCGATGACCGAGCGACCCTCGGGCACGTGAGCCACGCCGTGACGGACGATCTTTTCGACCGACATCTTTTCGAGCTGCTCACCGTCGTAACGGACGGTCCCCTTGCGCGGGCGCACGAGACCGGTGATGGCTCGCAACAGCGTCGTCTTGCCGGCCCCGTTGGCCCCGAGCACCGCGGTTACCTCGCCCTCGGCCGCGCTGAAGGACACGTCGGTCAGCGCGTGGACCGCACCGTAGGAGACCGACAGGTCTTCGATCTCAAGAACCGGCATTGGCCACCGGCGAGTCAACGGTCGAAACGTCCTGGCCGAGATAGGCGGTCGTGACTTCGGGGTTCGCCTGCACGTCGGCCGGAGAACCCGAGGCGATGACCCGGCCAAAGTTGAGCACCACCAGGCGATCGCAGATGGACATGACCAGGTCCATGTGGTGTTCGACCAACAGCACGCCCATCTTGTCCCTGAGGCCGACGATCAACTTCCCGAGCTCTTGGAGCTCGGCCTCCGATAGACCGCTCGCAGGCTCGTCCAGAAGGATCAGATTGGGGTCACACATCAGAGCCCGGGCCAGCGCCGTTCGCTTCTGGATCGCATACGGAAGGCTCAACGGGTAGCGATTGGCATATTCCGCAATCCGGAACTCGCCGAGAAGATCGAGCGCGCGCTGGCGGATCCGGGTTTCCTCCCGGCTCGAGCGCCAGAGTCCGAACAGCGCCGAAGCGAAGTCGGCGCGCGCGGTCGACTGGGCGCCGGCCATCACATTGTCGACAACCGTCAAGCCCCCCCAGAGTCCGACGCCTTGCAGTGTGCGAGAGATACCGGCCTTCGCCAGGTCATGGGGTTGGTGCCGGCGAAGCTGCTTTCCATTGAAGGTGATCGTCCCCGAGTCGGGCCGTACAAAGCCGCACACGATGTTGAAGAGCGTGGTCTTCCCGGCGCCATTGGGGCCGATCACGCCGACGACCTCACCCGCGTGCACCGACAAAGAGACGCCATCGAGGGCGGTCAGGCCCCCGAACGACACAGTGATCTCGTTGACGACGAGTCCACCGATCTCTGAGTTGGTCATGACCCTCCACAAAGAACGAGGGCGGCATTCACACGCATATCCGACACATACCGCGCCAGCCATAACCTGAGCATGTGTCGGGCCCCCAAGTCGCAATCACCCCGCCCCGGCGGAGCTCATGCCGACGATGTGAAGTATGGGTTACGGCCGCACCGGATGCAATTAGCCCCCCGTGACTACCGGAGCTTTCGGTGGTCCCACGTAACCGTCCGCTCGACGTGGATCTTGACCGCCACCCGGTTGCGCAACATGACCTCGACCTCGGCACGGTGTGCCTCCGCGTCATACGCCGCCACGTGGCGATCGAACACGCTCACGCCCAGGTCCCAGAGCCTCGACGGGTCCTCGATCAGCTCCGCCCACCCGACCAGTTCGGCGCCGCGCAACTCGTCGTAGTTGACGCCTGCCTCGACGAGACACGTGATCCGCGGGTCGCGGCGCAGGTTGACCGCCTTCTGGGACTTCGCTTTGGTGTGGACGGCCAGGTCACCCTCGAGGAACCCGTACCACATGGCCACGGCATGGATGGTGCCGTCGTGGTTGAAGGTGCACATGGTCATGGTCCGGCCGTCGTCGAGTAGGGCGGCGGCCTCGGAGTCGGACATCTGGACCTGGTGCCGGCGGTTCACCCCGTCCCCGTATCCGCTGAAGCCCGAGGCTTCGCTCATCGACGGCCCGCCGGGGCTCGTGCCGGTCACCACGCACGCACCGATTCCCAACATTTCATCTCGGGATCACCTCGGGTTTGCGGACGATTCGCGAGCCGTTCATCTGCCCCTCTTACGGTACCGGCGATGGCTCCGAGCTGCGCTGACGACTCACCGTCGGTCGGACGCGCCGAGCCGCATGCCCAGGCGCCTCGGCGCCCAGGCCCCGAGGCGACGACGGGGAACGCCCCCCCTCCTCGTTCGTCGCCCCTTTCTTGGGTTCCCATTCCGGGCGCCATCCCCCGGTGAGCGTGGTGGCCGAACCCCGCGATGGTGCCAACCTGCGTGACTCGCGTCCGCTCGTCTTGGTCGTCGATGACGAGGAGTCGTACCGCCAGGCTCTAGCGTCGGGACTGTCCCAGGAGGGCTTCGCCGTCGAGTGCGCCGCCGACGGCCACGAAGCGCTGCGGCTGTTCCATCGAATCCACCCGGACCTAGTGCTGGTCGACGTCATGCTGCCGGACCAGTCAGGGGTGGAGCTGTGCCAACGGATGCGAGCCCTGGCGCCCGTCCCCATCATCATGGTGACGGCAAAGGACTCGGAGGTTGACATCGTCCTCGGGCTGGAGCTCGGTGCCTCGGACTACGTCGCCAAGCCCTTCAGGCTCCGCGAGCTGGTCGCCCGGATGCGGGCCGTCCTTCGTCGCGGCGTCGCGTCGACCTCGGTGGCCAACGACGAGGTCCTTCACGCCGGACCGGTCCGGCTCGACAACGGCCGCCGTGAGGTGACCGTCGACGGCAATCTGGTCGAGCTGTCCCGCAAGGAATTCGATCTCCTGGCCCTCCTCATGTCCCACGCCGGGCAGGTCGTCACCCGCGACCGGTGCATCGACCGGCTCTGGTGGGACCAGGACCTGGCGGACACGCGCACGCTGGACACCCACATGAAGCGGCTCCGGCGCAAGATCGAGCGTGATCCGGCGAACCCGCGGCACCTCGTCACCGTGCGGGGCGTCGGCTTCCGCTTCGAGGGCTGAACGCCAAGCCGCTCGTCGGGGCCGGGAAGCCGGGTTACGCTCGACGCCGTGCGCACCGGAGATCTCGTAGCCGATTTCGAATTGCCCGACGAGACCGGCACACCGAGGCGCCTGACCGACCTGCTCGAGTCCGGACCGGTGGTGCTCTTCTTCTACCCGGGCGCCATGACCTATGGCTGCACTCGCGAGAGCTGCCATTTCCGGGACCTGCACGGTGAATTCCAGGCGTTGGGGGCACAGCCGATCGGCATCAGCGCAGACCCCGTCGAAAAGCAGAAGAAGTTCTCGGATATGCACTCGTTCGGCTATCCGTTGCTCTCGGATACGAGCGGATCGGTGGCCGAGCAGTTCGACGTCCGCAGGCGCATCGCCGCCCGCGGTAATCGCCGGACGACCTTCGTGATCGACACCGACCTCCGCGTGCTGAAGGTGATCCACTCCGAGGTGTCGATGGCGTCGCATGCCGACAAGGCACTCGAAGTTTTGCGGGCCCGTGCAAGCGCGGCCTGAGGACGCCGGCGAGCTCTCCACCACCGACCGCACCGGCCTGCGGAGGAGACGTGAGCGCGGCAGCCATGACCGGACGGTCGCTCAGGCGATCCTGGACGAAGGACTTCTCGCCCACGTCGGGGTGAACGACGGGGGAACGACTGTGGTGACCCCGATGACATACGCGCGCGTCGACGAGCAGCTCTATCTGCACGGCTCGCCGGCCAACCGCACGCTCCGGCTGATCGCCGACGGGGCCGAGGCATGCGTCACGGTGACCCTCCTCGATGCCCTCGTGCTCGCCCGGGCCGCCTTTCACCATTCGATGAACTACCGCTGCGTGATGCTCTACGGCACCGGCACCGTGGTTGAGGACGACGCGGAGAAGCTGGCCGCGAGTGCCGCTCTCCTCGAACACATGGCCGCCGGGCGCAGCGCCGATGCGAGGATGCCGTCGCAGCTCGAGCTCCGTTCCACGCTCATCGTCCGCTTTGCCATCGACGAGGGTTCGGCGAAGGTGCGCACCGGTGGGCCGGTGGACGAGGACGAGGACCTCGCCCTGCCCATTTGGGCCGGACAGATTCCATTCGATCTCGTCGCGGGGACGGGCATCGCCGAGCCCGATCTCCCCGACGGCACGGCGGTACCGCCGTACGCAACCCGGTACCCGGCGCGCGGCCCTGTCCGGAACACTGACACGCACTAGCGACGTTCACGGCACCCGCCGGGTGCCCCCGTAGGCTGCCCCGATGGCCCGCCGGATCCTGGTCGACCCCGCGCCGTTGCGCGAGAGCCGCGACTTCCGGCTGCTGTTCTTCGGCCAGCTCGTCTCGACCATCGGCTCGCAGCTCACGGTCGTCGCCATCCCCTTCCAGGTGTACGCCCAGACGCACTCGTCGTTCCAGGTCGGTGCGATCAGCCTGGCCCAGCTCATCCCGCTGGTGGTGGGGTCGTTGATCGGCGGCTCGGTGGGCGACGCCATCGATCGGCGCACTCTCCTCGTGATTTCGAGCGTCGCGCTGATGGTCTCGAGTGGCGTATTGGCGCTGAACGCGGTGGCCGCCCACCCCGCTCTCTGGGCGCTCTACGTGATCAGCGCGGCAGCAGCGGGCTTGACCGGCTTTTCCAACCCGGCCCGGAACTCGATTGTCCCGTTCCTGGTCGGAAAGGCGAACCTGGTCGCCGCGCTTTCGTTCCTCCAGGTGCTGTTCCAGGTCGGTGCGATCGTCGGGCCGGCCATTGCCGGCCTCTTGATCGGCCGCACCGGCTTGGCCTGGGTCTACGGGATCGACGCCCTCACCTTTCTCTCCGTCATCGTGGCCACGAGGATGATGAAACCGATCCCGCCCGCCGAGGGCGCCGCTCGTCCCGGCCTCAAGTCGATCGTCGACGGCATCCGGTATCTGCGTGGTCGACCGGCCATGCAGGGTGCCTACCTGATCGACATCAACGCCATGGTGTTCGGCATGCCCCGTGCCCTGTTCCCTGCGATCGGCCTCACCGTGCTGCACGGCGGGCCGACGACAGTCGGCTATCTGTTCGCAGCGCCGGGAGCCGGCGCCTTGATCGGGGCGTTGACGACCGGCTGGGTCGACGGCATCGACCGGCGAGGGCACGCGGTGATCGTGGCGGTGATCATCTGGGGCCTGGCCATCACCGCATTCGGCTTCTCCCACGTCCTCGGGGTGTCCATGGTGTTGTTGGCGGTGGCCGGTTGGGCCGACGTGATCTCGGCGGTGCTGCGGAACACCATCTTGCAGACGGTCGTCCCCGAAGCCTTTCGAAGTCGGATCGTGTCCATCCAGCTCGCGGTCGTCCAGGGCGGCCCACGGCTCGGCGACCTCGAATCCGGAGGCGTGGCCACGCTCGCCGGTACCCAGTTCTCGGTCGTGTCCGGTGGGGCCCTGTGTGTCGTCGGCGCGGTGGCGCTGGCCCTCGCGATGCCCGGTTTCCGACACCATCGTGCGTCGGACATCCCCGGAGAGCCCGAGGAGCCGGACCCGTTCTCGATCGGGCCGATCACCGAAGACGGCCTCGCCGAGCCGTAGCCGGGCCGGCGCCGAACGGGATCGCCCGCGTAGGCTGAGATCGTGCCGTTTCTCGGTCCCGAGGACATGTTGTCCGCCGAGCCTCTCCCCGGCTGGAACGCCCGGTTCTTCCACGCCGAGAACATGACCTTCTCGCACTACGAGATCGCCGAGGGTTCGCCGGCGCTGCACGAACACCACCACCCAGAAGAAGAGGTCTGGAACGTCATTGACGGCCAAATCGCGATCGCGGTCCGCGGCGAGGAGCGGACGCTCGGCCCGGGCGACGTCGCGATCATTCCGCCCGACACGCCCCATTCCGCCCGCCCGCTCACGGCTTGTCGGGTCGTGATCGCCGACCACCCCCGGCGCGAGTCGTTGCCCGGCGTGGGTAACACCTAAAGGTTCAGCCACGCTTGAGCTCTAGACCCGGGCGGCGTCCTGGAAGCGTGCGTAGTGGCTCACAAACGCCAGGTGGGCGGACCCCGTGGGGCCATTGCGGTGCTTGGCCACGATGATCTCCGCGTCACCACGACGTTCGATCGGGATGTCCCGGTCGTACTGCTCTTCCCGATAGATGAACAGCACCACGTCGGCGTCCTGTTCGAGCGAGCCCGACTCCCGGAGGTCCGACAGCATCGGCCGCTTGTCCTGGCGCGCCTCGAGACCGCGAGAAAGCTGGGACAGCGCGATCACCGGCGTCTCGAGCTCACGGGCCAGGATCTTGAGGCTCCGGCTGATCTCGGCCACCTCCACCTGGCGGTTCTCCGCCCTTGCCCGACCGGTCATGAGTTGGAGATAATCGACCACCACCACGCCGAGGTCGCCTTCGGTCTTCCGCAGCCGACGGGCGCGGGCGCGGATGTCCATGACGGACACGGTCGGATTGTCGTCGATGAAGATTGGTGCGCTGTCGAGTCGACTCACAGCGACGCCGAGCTTCCTCCAGTCGTCCTCTTGGAGCCGGCCGGTCCGGACACGCTGTCCATCGACACGCGCCTCCGAGGCCAACAGGCGCTGACACAACTCCAGGTGGCCCATTTCGAGGGAGAACAGGAGGCTCGGCCGCTTGAGGACCACGCCCACGTGGGCCAGGATTCCAAGGGCCAGGCTGGTTTTTCCCGTGGCGGGCCGGGCTCCGACGATGGTGAGGCTGGACGGCTGCAGTCCCGCCAGGATCTTGTCGAGGTCGGCGTACCCTGTCGTGATCCCGGTGACGGTGTCGCGGCCATGCGAGAGCTCTTCGATGCGGTCCAGGCTCGGCATCAAGACGTCGTGGAGCGACTTGATCGACTCCGTCGTCCTCCGCTGGGCGACGTTGAAGATCTTTGCCTCCATCTGGTCGATCGCACCCTCGACGTCCTCGGGCACGCTGTAGCCGATGTCGGCGATCTCGCCCGCCACCCCGATCATCCGGCGGAGCAGCGCATGCTCTTCGACGATCCGCGCGTAGTGCATCGCGTTGGCGATCGAGGGGGTGTTGGCTTGCAGGGAAACCAGAACAGCGGGGTCCCCGACCGAATCGATGAGGCCCGATCGGGTCAGCTCGTCCCTGACCGTGACCGCGTCGATCGGTTCGCCGCGTTCGAAGAGGGCCATGATTGCGCCGAAGATGTGTCCGTGGGCGGGCTTGTAGAAATCCTCAGCTCCGCAGATCTCGATGGCCGCGGCGGTGGCATCCCCCGATAGGAGCATGGCGCCGAGCAAGGACTCCTCGGCCTCGAGGTTGTTGGGCGGGATTCGGGCCATCCCGACCGAGCCGCGGATGGGGCGGGGTCGGCTGTCGTCGAGTACCTGCACCATCGTGCTCACAACCCTGACCGAAACGCCTGTGAAGCGGAAGACGTAGAACCTGGGGATTCCGCGCACGAAAGCCCAGGTCGCACCTGTGGCCGATCCTGTGGACACACGGTGGAGATCGCGCGGCCCTCTGGGGAGGACCCAGGGCTGACGAGCGGACGACCCGGCCGGGAATGGGCGCTCACCATGCCACCAGGGTGAGCCCTCGATGTGACAGCGGGGACCGACGCGGCCCGGAACAGCCTCAGTCCGAGGCTGTGACCTCGACCGAGACGTTCACCGACAGATCACCGAAGAGCCGCACAGGCACCTCGACGAGACCGACTGACTTGATCGGTTCCGCCAACGCGATCGACTCGCGATCGAGTTCGATACCCTTCTGCGCGGCAACCGCTTCTGCGATCTCCACAGCGGTCACCGACCCAAAGAGTCGACCCGTCGAACCCGCTCGTGCCGCGATGGTGATCGTGATACCGCTGAGCGCGTCGGCCTGGGTCTTTGCCGCTTCCTCGTCGCGCGCGCTCCGGAGATCCCTGGCGCGACGCATCGATCCGGCCTGTCCCGCGATCCCGTCGGTCGCCTTCAGAGCTTGACCGGTCGGAAAGAGAAAGTTACGCGCGTAGCCGTCGGCGACATCGACGATGTCGCCGCGTTGGCCCACGCCTTCGACGTCACCCCGCAGAAGCACCCGCATCAGGACTCCTCGGCGGTCACATCGGCGATGGCCACCTCGGCAACGCTGTCCGGAGCATCTGCTGCCACATCGCCACCTTCGGACGCTGCCACTTCCCCACCTTCGGACTCAGCACCATCCGTTGTCGGGGAGTCGGTCGACTCGGGCGCTCGGGAAGGACCGTCTTCGGAGTCACTCCGCGGCCCCCGTCGCTCACCGGGCCCCCGGCCATCACGACCGCCATCACGACCCGAACCTCGCCGTCCGCCCGGCCGTTCCGTGACCGTCCGTTGCGTGTACGGAAGCAGCACCAGCTCTCGAGCCGTCTTGATCGCCATCGCTATGCCGCGCTGATGCTGTGCGCAGTTCCCGGTCACTCGCCGCGACCGGATCTTGCCGCGGTCGCTCATGTACTTGCGGAGCAACGACACGTCCTTGTAGTCAACCCAGACGATGTTGTCGCGACACAGCGCGCACGGCTTCTTCTTGACTCTGCGGCCGACATCCTTCGATGCTCGCCGCGTGGTGTTGCGCAGATTGCCTCGCGCCATTTAGAAGGGCTCCTCGTCGTGTCCGTACCCGCCGCTCTGGGGTTCCTGGGTCGCTGGCGCGGCGGCCGGTGGGCGACCGCCGCTCCTGCCGCCGCCATCACTCGGACCGCGGCGGTCGTTCTTCGTCACCTGAGCCGTGGCCCAGCGCAAGGACGGGCCGATCTCGTCGGCGACGACCTCGACCTTGGAGCGCTTGTCCCCTTCCTGGGTCTCCCAACTCCGCTGCTCGAGCCGGCCGGCCACCATCACGCGTGAACCGCGGACGAGCGACTCGCTCACGTTTTCCGCCATCTCTCGCCAGCAGACGACGTCGAAGAAGCTCGTCGCTTCCTCCCACTCCTGGGTCTGTCGGTTCTGCCAGCGTCGGTTGACGGCAAGTCCGAAGGACGCCGTCGCCTGTCCGGTGTTGGTAAATCTGAGTTCTGGATCCCGGGTCACGTTTCCGACCAACACGACTGCGTTGTCCGTGGGCATGGTTACCTCCTTGTATGCGGTCCGACCGGGCTCAACCGGCCGGGTCCGCTGAAACGGCCTCGGGAGCTGCCGCGCCCTTGGATCGGCCGGCCACCTTGTCCGGCAGCCGAATGACCTTGTGGCGGATGACCTCGTCGGCCAGGGTGAGAAGTCGTCCGAGGTCGTCGACGGTCTGGGTCTCCCCCGTCAGCTCTATCAGGACGTAGTAACCCTCGCGCTTGTGGTTGACCTCGTACGCGAACGGTCGGCGTCCCCAACGGTCGACGGTACCGGGATTGCCCCCGGAGGACCGGATCGTCTCAAGGGTGCGGTCAACGACGGCCTGGATGGCCGACGGATCGGCGGCGGCGTCGAAAATGACCATGACTTCATAAGGCCGCATGCGGGCCCACCTCCCTCTGGACCGGGCCCAGTTGGCGCCCGGGCCCCGCGCGGTGCGGGGCAGGGTGATCGTGCACGCTCCACCGGGGTGGATCGTCGATCGGCTCAGCGATGCTACTTCAAGCGGCGTCGGCTTCTCACCGGCGCTTCCTTCAGGTCGTTTCGGACCTCGGGTCGAGGGCCTGGCGGAGCTCATGTGAGGACTCGTAGCTCTCCCCAGGCCCCGGAAAGGCGCCGGTGCGAACGTCTGCGGCGAACTCGGCCAGAGCTTTGGTCGCGTCCTCGGCCAGATTGGCGTACTGACGGACGAACTTGGCCGTCCTGCGCGTGCCAAGGCCCAGTACGTCGTGGAACACCAGCACCTGTCCGTCACAGCCGGGTCCGGCGCCGATCCCGATGGTGGGCACGTCGACCGACGCAGTCACGGCGGTTCCGACAGCGTCCGGAACCCCTTCGATGACCATGGCGAAACAGCCGGCGGCCGTGATGGCGGACGCGTCCTCGAGCAGGACGCTGGCTCCGTCGACATTGCGACCCTGGACCCGCATACCGCCCATGGCGTGGACCGATTGCGGGGTGAGCCCGATGTGGCCCATCACCGGGATCTCTGCGTTGATGATCGCCTCGATCGTCGGCACCCGCTTGCGTCCACCTTCGAGCTTCACGCACTGCGCTCCGGCTCGGATCAGTCGGGCTGCGTTGCGAACGGACTCCTCCGCGTTGACGTGGTAGCTCATCCACGGCATGTCGCCCACAATTAGACAGTCGGGCTTGGCTCTGGCCACCGCAGCCACGTGCCGCTCCATGTCGTCGATCGTGACGCCCAGCGTGTCCTCGTACCCGAGAACGTTGTCGGCCACCGTGTCGCCCACGAGGATGATGTCGACCCCGGCAGCCGACGCGATCACCGCCGTCGGGTGGTCGTAGGCCGTCACCATCACGATCGGCTCGGCGCCGTCGCGGCGCTTTCGTGACCGAAGTGTGCGAACCGAAGGGATCGGGCTCACAACGCCCGTCCGGTCCTCTGGCCTTCTCTCTTTCCGCCAGCCGGGTACTTCCGGGTGAGGTGATGCCACGCACAGTCAGGGCAGACCTCAACGTCGTAACAGAGCACGGGCTCGCTCCGACGGCGGAGACGGTTGAGCTCGGTCGCCGACCCGGGGCATCGACCGCCGGGCGGAAGTCGAGTGCCGAACACGTAGGTAACCTCGACGGTGCCGGTGGCTTCGCAGATCGGGCAAGTCTCCCCGCTCGGCTTGCCGACGTTGCGCGCCGCTCGGAGCAGTTCGGGGTGGGCGTCACAGACGTCTTCTCGTCCGAGCCGTCCCTTCTGCACGTCACGCACGATGGCGTTGCGCATCAGGCGGTACTCAACGCGCGCTTCGCGCGCCCCAGCGTCACTCGCCTTGGGCGCTCCTGGCCGCGGCGTCATCGTCATCGGAAGACAGGCTAGCCCTCCGACTTTTCCGGACCCCGCACGGCTGGAACGCGCTTTTCGGCACTCGATTTCCGGCCGTGTCCGGAATCCCCCGGCGTTGTCCTGCCGTCCAATCTCTCGGCGGCCGATCCATGCCAAATGCAGGGCTTTTGGCTGAGAACTGTGCCTGGCGCGACCTTGATCAAGGTCGGATGACACGATGGCCGCCGTGTCTCCCACCGTGGTGGCCCATCGGGGCGCCTCCGCCGCCCGGCCCGAGAACACCATGACCGCCTTCGAGTGGGCCAAGACGGCCGGGGCGGGGGCCATCGAGTTCGACGTGCACGCGACATCCGACGGGGCGCTGGTCGTGCATCACGACTTCACGCTGGACCGCACCACGTCGGGGACCGGGCTGGTCGTCGAGCGACCGCTCGCCTACGTGCGGGCGCTGGACGCCGGCTCGTGGTTCGACCCCGCCTATTCGGGCGAGCGGGTCCCGCTTCTCGACGAGGTGCTCGCGATCGAGGGGATCGAGCTCGAGCTCGAGCTGAAGGGGTTCGGCGCGACGTTCCTCGAGGCCGCAGTGGAGACGGTGGTCGCGCGCGGCGCGCTGGGACGCACCGAGTTCACCTCATTCAACCTGCCGATGCTCGTCGCGCTCAAGCGGGCGCATCCCGAAGCCCGGCTCGGACTCTTCACCCGTCGGCGTGAGCCGTGGATGCCCGAGTCGATCCTCCTTCGCCAGGCCGTCTCGGTGGCCTCCCTCGGGGGCTTCGACGTGGTCCATGTCTTCGCCGCCGACGTCACCCCGAGGATCGTGGCTGCGCTGCACGCCGAGGGCTTCGTCGTCCACGCCAACGACGCCGCCGATGAGGGGGAGATGCGCGGAGCGCTTGGCGCCGGCGTCGATCGGTTCTCGGCCAACGACCTCGGGCTGGCGGTCGAGGTGGCTGCGGGCGGCTAGCGGAGTGGTCTTGGCGCTCAGCGGTTCTCCTCACGGGCGCGCCTGCGCCAGCCCAAGGCCTCTATCTGGGTGTACCCAATAGGTCAGTGGCACAATTTCGGTTGCGTCGCTATATCGATTCGATATAGTTGTCCGCGATGCTGGATCTGGCACTACTGGGATTGCTCGAGGAAGGGCCTCAGCATGGGTACGAGCTGCGAAAGCGGCTTCGGACCCAGTTCGGCCTGCTCGCGAACGTCTCGTTCGGATCCATCTACCCGGCACTGTCCAGGTTGGAGACCAACGGTTCGGTCGAGACGGTCGAAGGTGGCTCGCCCGTTTCCCTCGCTCCCCCGACGGGTTCCCTGAGCGGTGAGTGGGCGGCCATGCGGGCCCGTCGACGGGCCGGGACCCGTGGACGCCGGTCCAAAAAGGTGTACCGGATCACGACGGCAGGGCGCGAGTTCTTCTTGACCCTGCTTTCGGACTCTACGGCCGATGACGCCCGGAGTTTCTCGCTGCGGCTGGCGTTCGCCCGCCACATGCCGCCCGAAGCCCGGCTCGCGCTCCTCGAGCGCCGCCGGGCCCAGCTCGTGCAGCACCTGACCGAGGTCGTCACGGCGGACGACCCCGAACTGGACGTCTATGCACGCTCGGTCGCCGAGCACACCGCCGAAGGTGTCGAACAGGACATCGCCTGGGTCGACCGTTTGATAAGTGCCGAACGCGCCAACGCAGACGCCTCGGCAGTGCCGAACCGGCGAAGGACTCGCCGGTCAGCTTGAGGGAGACGACATGACCAGCATCCGTGTGGCGATCGCCGGCGTCGGCAACTGTGCCAGTTCGCTCATCCAGGGCATCGCCTTTTAC
Organism: Acidimicrobiaceae bacterium; assembly: GCA_003161255.1. GTDB lineage: Bacteria > Actinomycetota > Acidimicrobiia > Acidimicrobiales > RAAP-2 > Palsa-461. Next base: position 44,323 of record PMOQ01000056.1, read on the forward strand.
AAGGACGCCGACCCGAATGACAACGTGCCCGGCCTCATGCACGTCGTTCTCGGCGGCTACCACGTTCGCGACCTCGAGCCGGTTGCGGCATTCGACGTCGATGCGACGAAGGTCGGGACCGATCTGTCCAAGGCCATCCTGGCTGGCCAGAACAACACGATCCGGTTCGCCGAGGTCGGCTTTCTCGGTGTGACCGTCCAGCGGGGGCCGACCTTTGACGGCCTGGGCCACTATTACCGGGAGATCGTCGATGAGTCGCCGGCCCAGCCCGTCGACGTCACCCAGGCGCTGCGCGCCGCCCGGGCCGACGTGCTCGTGTCCTACCTTCCCGTCGGCTCCGAACAAGCGCAGCGCTACTACGCCGACGCCGCGCTCGCCGCGGGAGTGGCGTTCGTCAACGCGATCCCCGTCTTCATTGCTTCTGACCCGGACTCGGCCCGTCGCTTCCGTGATGCCGGCGTGCCGATCATCGGCGACGACATCAAGAGTCAGGTGGGTTCGACGATCGTGCACCGCATCCTGACCCGACTCTTCGAGGACCGGGGCCTCGTGCTGGACCGCACCTACCAGCTGAACGTCGGCGGCAACATGGACTTCAAGAACATGTTGGAGCGGGACCGGCTCGAGTCCAAGAAGATCTCGAAGACCCAGGCCGTGACCAGCCAGATCGAGCACGCCCCGCTCCCAGCCGACGACGTCCACATCGGCCCTTCGGACCACGTCCCGTGGCTGGCCGACCGCAAGTGGGCCTACATCCGCATGGAGGGTCGGAACTTCGGTGACGTGCCCCTCAACCTGGAGCTCAAGCTGGAGGTTTGGGACTCCCCCAACTCGGCCGGTGTCATCATCGATGCCATCCGCTGCGCCAAGCTGGCCCTCGACCGCAAGATCGGTGGACCGCTCCTCGGCCCGTCGGCCTACCTCATGAAGTCCCCCCCGGTGCAATACCGGGACGAGGTGGCACGAGAGATGGTGGACGACTTCGCCGCCGGCGGCGACGCGGGAGTCTGGCCACCGGACTGAACGGCGGCGACCTCAGTTCTCGGACTGCGTCGACCACCAATCGCGCAGTCGGCGGGTGGCCTCCTCCTCGCCGAGCGGGCCCTCCTCGATGCGCAGCTCCAATAGGAAGTCGAGCGCGCGCCCGACTGCAGGACCGGGCGGCAACCCGCACAGCTCCATCACCTTGTTCCCGTCGAGGTCCGGCCGCATCGCGTCCAACTCCTCGCGCTCGCGCAGGTCGGCGATCCGCTCCTCCAGCTCATCCATGCGTCGTCCGAGCGATCGAGCCTTGGCTGCGTTGCGGGTCGTGCAGTCGCACCGAGTGAGCTCGTTCAGCCGGTCGAGGAGCGGACCGGCGTCGCGGACGTAGCGCCGCACCGCTCGGTCAGTCCACCCGAGTTGATACGTGTGGAAGCGCAGGTGCAGTTCGACGAGGCGGGTGATGGTGGCCACCTCGTCGTTGGGGTAGCGCAGGGCTTCCATCCGATCACGCGTCATGCGCGCCCCGACCACCTCGTGGTGGTGGAACGTGACCACCCCGCCGGGCGCAAACGCACGCGTCCGAGGCTTGCCGATGTCGTGGAAGAGCGCGGCCAGGCGGAGCACCCGATCTGGCGAGGTCCGATCGACGACAGCCAGGGTGTGGGCCAGGACGTCCTTGTGCCGGTGGATCGGGTCCTGTTCGAGGGCGAGTGCGGGGAGCTCGGGCAAGAACTCGTCGGCCAGCCCGGTCTCGACGACGAACCACAACCCGATCGAAGGGGTGGCGACCATCACCAGGCGGTCCAGCTCCCCTCGAATCCGTTCGGCCGAGACGATCGCGAGCCTGTGATGCCCGACCTTCACCGCTTCGACGAGGTCGGGCTCCGGCCGGAGGCCGTACCCGGCCATGAAGCGGGCCGCGCGGAGCATGCGGAGCGGATCGTCCTCGAAGGACACGTCGGGCCCGAGCGGGGTGCGCAGGACGCCGGCGGCGAGGTCGGCGAGGCCACCGAACGGGTCGCTCAACGCGAAGTCGGGCAGGCGCAACGCCATCGCGTTGACCGTGAAGTCTCGACGGGACAGGTCCTGTTCGATGTCCTTGCCGAACGTCACCTCGGGCTTGCGCGAGTCCGGCCGATAGACCTCCGCACGGTGGGTCGTGATCTCGTAGTGGCGGCCCTTGGCCTGGCAACCGATGGTCCCGAACTTCGCCCCTTGGGTCCAGATCACGTCGGCCCACCCGGTGACGATCTCTTCGATCTCTTCAGGCCGGGCGTCGGTGGTCAGATCGAAGTCGGGATCCTTGTCCGCCGGGCCCCGTGCTTGGTCACCGGCTGGCGCGATGAACGCGTCTCGGACCGACCCCCCGACCAGGTAGAGCCGCTTATCGGCGCGATCGAAGCGCTCCCCTAACTCGGTGGTGGCATCGACCAGATGCCGAAACCGCTCCGGGACGGTCGGCGACACCAGGCCACGGTAGTGGACCCCGGTCCGACGCCCGCGACCGGTTAGCGTTGCTCGGTGTTGTTGCGCCGTGTCCGTTCCGCGATTGCGGTCGCGGTCGCGATCGGTGGATCTGCCCTCGCGGTCGCGCCGAGCCCGGGCCCGGCCGTCGCATCCGTGGGCTCCCCCACCCTCACATTGCTCTCGCAGACCCCGTCGGTGACACCGGTCGCGCCCGGTGATCCGGCACCGTTCACGATCCAAGTCGAGGTCAACGGTTCGGTACCGAAGGACGCCGAACTGGGCCTCACCTTCTACCAAAAGCTGGGTACCCGATCGGCGTTCGAGCAGACGCTCACCAGCCCACCGACCGACGTGCTCCAGGCTCTGGCACCGACACCGGTCGCCGGCATGAAGGCCGGCCGACGTGGCGGGTTGCAATCCACGACGACGATCGTGCCCGACACGCCGGAGGCTTCGGACTCCGGTTCGATCGACCTCAGCGCCCGCCACGCATGCGTGGTCGGCAGCGGTCGGTGCTCGGGGGTGTACCCGGTGGTGGTTCAGTTGCTCGGGCCGAGCGGTTCCGTCGTCGCCCACCTCACGACCTATCTGATCTATGCCGAGGAGCGGAGCACGAACCCGCTGGTCTTCTCGTGGGTGGTCCCGTTCGGGGCGCCCGAGGACATCCGCACTCGGGGCAACCTCTCCGACCCGTTCATACCCCTCAGCGCTTCCCGGGCAAGGGACCTCTCCTTTCTCGGACGCGCGCTTGTCCAAGACGCCGGCGTCAAGGTCTCCATCGCGGCCAGCCCGGCGACGGTGCAACAGCTCGCCGTCAGCACCTCGACGGACGCGCGGGCTGCGCTCGGCGCCATCAGCAGCCTCGCCGTCGGCGGCAGCGCCACCCATGAGCTCATCGCCCAGCCGTATGTACCGGTCAACCTCGCCTCGATCGCTTCGGCGGGGGTCGGCGCCGAGATACAGGGCCAGATGCAGGGTGGCCAGAGGATCATGGAGCAGCTGCTCGGGGGGCTCCCGGACGTCGATCAGCCGTCGAAGACCACCTGGGTCGCCACCGGACCGGTGAACCCGTCGATCGTCGGCGGACTCCACATCGCCAAGGCGTCCGACCTGGTTCTCCCCGAGGCAGCTCTCGAACCCGCAACCGAGCTCGACGATGCGACGTGGTCGCAGCCGTTCACCCTCCTGGCGGGAAAGGGTCAGGTTGGGAAGGCCGCAGTGATCGACGCCCAGCTGTCGAGCTACTTCACCGACGACCCGGGCGACCCGGTGCTCGCGGCCAACCAGCTCCTGGCCGATCTCGCGCAGATCCACTACGAGCTGCCGGGCGCGAGCGACCCGACCCGCGGCGTAATTGCCGTACCCCCATCGGACTGGGACCCCGATCCCGCGTTCGTCAGCGCGTTGCTGACTGGACTCAACGGGAATCCGATCGTCACGACGGCGACCCTGACCCAGTACTTCAGTGGTCTGGTGCCCGTTGGCGGCAACCAGGCCGCAACCACCCGTCGGCTGGCCGCGGCCGGGTCGGGGCAGCAGTTCACCAACGGCCAGGCCGTCGCGATCGTCGCCGCACGCATCGACATCGACGGCTTCACGAAGGCTGTTCAGGGAGACGCGGCCTTGGTGGCCCAACTGGAGGACCTGTTGTTGGCATCCGAGTCGAGCGAGCTGAAACCGGCGGCCCAGCGCGCCGGTGTCGCCACCTTCCAGCGCCATCTCGCCGCCGAGCTGTCCGGGATCCAGGTGCTCACGAGCACCGTGACCCTGACGGCACGAACGGCGTCCATCCCCATCACGATCGTCTCTTCAGCGAGCTACCACCTCCAGGCCAAGCTCACCCTGTCGAGCGCCAAGCTCGAGTTCCCAGCCGGATCCACCCGCCGGGTGTCCATCGACCACCCCACCAACACGACCCAGGTCGAGGTAAAGGCGCTGACGTCGGGTGACCTGCCGCTCGCGTTCACCCTCACCTCGCCCGACGGCTCGTTGATCATCGCCCATGGCAGGTTGACGGTGCGGTCGACGGCAACCTCGATCGTCGGCATCGTTCTGACGCTCGTGGCGGCTCTCGTCCTGGTCGCCTGGTGGGTCCGGACCTGGCGCAAGAGCCGTCGCCTGCGTCGAGCCCGGTCCACCCGAGGTGCGCCTGCATGAGCGAGGCGGTCGAGGAGACCGGAGGGTCCGCAGCGGGGTCCGAGGGCGGACGGGGACTGCAGCGGGCCACCTTGGGCATGGCACTCGGCACCGCCGTCTCGCGCCTCACCGGGGTCGGCCGAATCCTCGTGCTCGCGTACGCGCTCGGGTTCCACCATCTGGCCGACGCCTACAACCTCGCCAACACCAGTCCCAACATGCTCTACGACATCGTCTTGGGCGGGGTGTTGTCGGCGACGTTCATCCCAGTGTTCATCGACCGCCTCGCCACGCGCTCGAACAAGGAGGCGTGGCGGGCCATCTCCGCCGTCGTCACCCTGGCCCTGGCCGTCCTCGCGGTCGCGACAATCGTGTTCTGGCTCCTGGCGCCGCTCGTCATCGACGCGTTCACCGCATTCGGCCACAACTCGGGCATCTCCCCGGCCACCCTCACGTCCGAGCGGGCGGTGGCGACGGACCTCCTGCGTTGGTTCGTGCCGCAGGTCTTCTTCTACGGCGTGATCAGCCTGGTCACCGCGCTCTTGAACGCACGGCACCGGTTTGGGGCACCGACCTGGGTGCCGGTGGCCAACAACCTCGTCTGCATCGCCGTCTTGTTGTGGTTCCACCACGTCGCACCGAACCCCTCGCTGCACGGCACGCTGCTTCACGGCCACCAGCTGGAGCTCCTGGGCCTCGGGACCACCGCCGGGGTGGCACTCCAAGCCCTCCTGCTCGCGCCGAGCTTCGCCCGGGCCGGTCTCGGGAGGGTGAGGTTCCACTGGGAACCGGGCCACGAGGCCGTCCGCACCGTCTTGAAGTTGGGTCTGTGGACGTTCGGGTTCGTGTTGGCGAACCAGATCGCCCTGTACGTCGTCCTAGCGTTGGCCGTGGGTGCGAAGGGCGATGGCACGGTGTCCTCGTACACGTACGCGTACGCGTTCATGCAGATGCCATACGCGGTGGTCGCAGTCTCGGTGATGAGCGCCGTGACGCCGGACCTGTCGCGCTATTGGGCGTTGGACGACGTCGCGGCGTTCCGGCGACGTTTCACCGGCGGCCTGCGCGCCGTGCTCTCGATCATCCTCCCGGCTGCGGTCGGCATGCTCCTCCTGGCCAAGCCGGCCATCGCCCTCCTGCTCGGGCACGGGGTCGCAAAGCCCGGCGAGACCGCCGACGCCGGCGCCGCGTTGGCGATCCTGGCGGCCGGGCTCCCCGGATTCTGCAGCTTCTTGTTCGTGGTCCGGGCCCTGCAGGCGATGCAGCGCACCAGGGTCGCGTTCTGGCTGTACCTGGTCGAGAACGGGATCAACGTGGTCCTTGCGCTCGCCCTCGTGCACTCGATGAGCGTCCGGGGACTGGCCGTCTCCGTCTCGGTCGCGTACTCGATCGCCGCGGTGCTCGGTATTGCCGTGTTGCGGGGCTGGCTCGGGAACCTGGGCGGTCGACGCGCGTGGTCTCCGCTGCGCGGTTCGGCGCTCTCGACGATTGTGATGGGCATCGCGGTGCTCGTCGTGTCCAACCTCTCCGGGGCCTCCCACGGCGTCGGCCTCCTCGTGCGGGTGGTGGCTTCGGTCGCCGTCGGGGCGGCGGCCTACCTCGGCACCGCGGTCTTCATGGCCAACCATGAGCGGCGGGCCCAACGCCGGGACCGCAGGCCTCCGCCACGACCGTGGTGAGTCGTTGGTGGCAGACTCATCGCCTGCCTAAACGAGAGAGGTGCCCATGGCCCGGGTACGGATCGTCACCGACAGCGCCTGCGACCTGACCGACCAGCTCGCCACTGACAATGGGATCGTCATCGTCCCGCTCAGCATCCGCTTCGGCGACGAGGAGCTGGTCGACCGTCGGGACCTCAATGCGGAGGAGTTCTGGAAGCGCTGCGCCTCGAGCCCGACCCTCCCCGAGACGTCCGCCCCCCCGCCCGGCGCGTTCCAGAGCGTCTTTGAGGCCGCCCGCGACGACGGGTATGACGCCGTCGTCTGCGTCACCATCTCGGCCGAGCTCTCGTCCGGGACCCACCAATCCGCGGTGACCGCCGCCGGCGCCGCGCACGGCATCGACGTGCGGGTCGTCGACACCCGGACCGTCACCATGGGCCAGGGTCTGGTCGCGCTGGCCGCCGCAGAGGCAGCATCGTCGGGGGCCGACGCGGCGGCCATCTCCGACCTGGCTGCCGAGGTCGCACTGCGTACCCGTGTCTTCGGCGCCATCGACACGTTGGAGCACCTCCAGCGGGGCGGACGGATCGGGGCCGCCCGGGCCATGCTCGGCTCGATGCTGTCCATCAAGCCGGTCATCCAGGTGTCGAACGGCATCGTGGCCGAGGAGTCGAAGCAACGGACCCGGTCGAGGTGTCTCGAGTACCTGGCCGGGAAGGTTCGTGCGGCGGCGCCCCTCGAGCGGCTGGCCGTCTGCGACGGGGCTGCGCCCGACCTGGACAAGTTCCTCGGCCTCCTCGACGGGATCGAGGTACACCAGGGGCTCCTGACCGTCGAGCTCGGGCCGGTCGTCGGCACGCACACCGGGCCCGGCACGATCGGCGTCTGCTACGAACTGCCCGCCTGAGGCCCTGACCAGCGACGGCGCGCCGAGGGCCGCCGACTAACCTTCGGCCATGGCAGCCGATTCCGAACAGGACCGCGCCGCGCCCACCTCCACGTCCGAGGAGTGGTCGAACAGGGCCATCGATGCGGTCGACACGGTGGTCGACGTCGTCCACGACAGGGTCGTGCGGCCGGCCCTCATCGGCGGCCGGGCCGTCGTCTTCGGCACCCTGATCGCGTTCGTCTCCCTCGTCGCGTTGATTCTCCTCCCCGTCGCTCTCATCCGTCTCCTCGACGTCTACGCGTTCGGCGGCCGGGTGTGGGCCTCCGACGCCCTCTTCGGTGCCATCTTCTGCGCCGCCGGCTTCTATCTGTGGTCCCTCCGGGGCCGACGGAACACGACCGACAGCTGATCGCGCGCCGATGACCGAACGCCGCAAGGTCCTCATCGCCGGTTCCGGCCCGGCCGGCCTCACCGCCGCCGTCTACAGCGCCCGCGCCCAACTCCAGCCCGTGGTCCTCGAGGGTGAGCCCTCCTCCACGAGCGACCAGCCGGGTGGCCAGCTGATGCTGACCACCGACGTCGAGAACTATCCGGGTTTCCCCGACGGGGTGATGGGGCCCGAGCTCATGGCCTCGATGCGGGCTCAGGCCGAACGGTTCGGCGCCGAGCTCCACACGGCCAAGGTCAGCCGCCTCGACCTCTCCGGTCCCCCGTTCTCGGTCTGGGTCGGATCCGACTCGGGCGACCCGACCTACGAGGTCGAGGCGCTCATCGTGGCCACCGGGGCGCAGTCCCTGAGGCTGAACGTCCCCGGCGAGGAACGCCTGCTCGCCCATGGCGTCTCGACCTGCGCCACCTGCGACGGGTTCTTCTTCCGGGGCCAGGACATCGCGGTCGTGGGCGGCGGGGACTCGGCCCTCGAGGAGGCGCTCTTCCTCACCCGCTTCGCCAGCTCGGTCACCCTCGTCCACCGCCGTGACCAGCTCCGGGCGTCCAAGATCATGCAGGACCGCGCCCTCGCGCACCCGACCATCAACGTCCGATGGAACTCGAGGGTGCTCGAGGTCAACGGTGACACCAAGGTGGAGAGCCTGAGGGTCGCCGATACGGTCTCCGGGGAAGAGGCCGACCTCCCGGTCACCGGGTTGTTCGTCGCCATCGGCCACGAGCCCAACACCGCCGTCGTGAAGGGCCAGCTCGAGCTCGACGACATGGGCTACGTCAAGACCTTCGGGGGATCCATCACGAGCGTGGAGGGCGTCTTCGCCTGCGGCGACGTCCAGGACCACTTCTACCGCCAGGCCGTCACGGCCGCCGGATCGGGATGCATGGCCGCCATCGACGCCGAGCGCTACCTGGAGGCCCGCGGGTCCTGAGCGGCCGGGGAACAAGCGAGCCAGCGCGGGCGTTGTGAGGATCGGGTGCCGGTTCGGCCGGTTCCGTCAAAACGGTGGCCGAATGGGCCCAAGAGGAGGTTCGAATGAGCGGGAAGATCGTGCAGCTCGACGACGCTACGTTTGACGAGCATGTCAAGGCCTCGGAAGTACCGGTCTTGGTGGACTTCTGGGCGGAGTGGTGTGGGCCGTGCAAGGTGATCGCCCCGATCCTGGAAGAGATCGCCGAGGAGCAGGGCGAGAAGATCTCGATCGTCAAGTTGAACGTCGACGACAATCTCGACGTCACGAGGCGCTACGACGTGATGAGCATCCCGACGCTGCTCCTGTTCAAGGACGGCGAGCCCAAGGCGCGTCTGGTCGGGGCGAAGCCGAAGGCCCAACTCCTCCAGGAGATCTCGGCGTACCTGTAGGGGCAGACGAGGTCCTACTCCTCGCGGAGGGCACGAGCGGTGACGCAGTGGACGATCTCCGCAACAGACTGGGAGAACTCGGCCTCACCACCGAAGAGGATCCGCCGGGGATTTTCGGCCCCGCGACCCGCGCGGCCGTCGAGGCGTTCCAACATCGGCGCGGCCTCCGGGTCGATGGGGCCTGTGGCCCCCAGACCTGGAATACCCTGGTAGAGGCCGGTTTTCGGCTGGGCGAACGGGCACTGTTCCGGGCCTCTCCCATGCTCCGGGGAGACGACGTCGCGGAGCTCCAGCAGCGTCTCGGCGCGCTCGGGTTCGACAGTGGCCGCGTCGACGGCATCTTCGGCGACCACACGGCAACCGGCGTACTCGACTTCCAACGCAACATCGGCGTCCAGGTCGACGGCGTCGTCGGTCCACTCACGGTTGGCGAGCTGCTCCGAATGCAGGCGCGCCATCGCCGCACAGAGCTCGTCTCGAACGTGCGGGCGCGCGAGCAGCTGCGGCAGTCCCCGCCGACCCTGGTCGGTCGTCACGTGGCAATCGGCGAACCCGGAGGCCTTGCCGCGACACTGTCGGCCCTCCGGCGGAACCTCCTCGCCTCGGGCGCTCGCGTCACGGCGATGCACCATCCCGATGATTCGATCCAAGCCCGCGAGGCGAATGCGGGCGAGGCCGATGTGCTGATCGGGATCCGGCTCGATCCGGACGCCGTCGGATGCACCACCGCCTATTACGCCGGCTACCGAACCGAGTCACCGGGCGGGCGCCGGCTCGCCGAGCTCGTCCAAGAGCTCGTGCCCAGCTCGCTTGGCATCGAAGACGGCGGAATCCGCGGCATGTCGGTGCCCCTGCTCCGCGAGACCAGGATGCCAGCGGTCATCGTCGAGCTCGGGCCGGCCGCCGTCGTCGTCGAGCAGGGCCGGGCGCTCACCGACGCATTGGCGGCGGCGATCGGGGCATGGGCGCGCTCGCTCTGGGAGTGACGGAAGCGTGACAGTTTCCGTCCAGGGCGACGGAACGCTGAACAAACCCTGAACCAAACGACGAACGGAACAATCCACAACGTCATGCACAGGTTGTGGAAGAAGCTGAAGAACTGGTTGAAGGTTGTGACGAACCTGAGACCTGGGTGACGATTTACTGGCTCGCGGAGCCCACCATGGTCCGGTAGATCCGCTCCAGATCCTCGAGTGTCGCGAACTCCACGACCAGCCGGCCCTTCCGATTTCTCAGGTCCACCTTGACCCTTGTGTTGAGGAACGCCGCCAGCAGCTCTTCCAACTCGAGCAGTCCTGGTTCCGGGAGACGGCGCGGACCGCTCGCTTTTCGGGTCGTACCATTGGTACTACCAGGCGTTGGCGCTGGTGAGAGCGCTTCTTGGGACTGGCGGATCTCGTCCTCAACGGCGCGGACCGTGAGGCCCTCGGCGATGACCCGGCGGACGAGTGCCTCTTGGAGCGCCCGGTCCGGGGTGCCAAGGAGTGCTCGGGCATGCCCGGCGCTGATCGTGGTGTCGGCCAGGGCACGCTGGACACCGGCCGGCAACTGCAGAAGGCGGAGCGTGTTGGTAACCGCGGCACGGCTCTTGCCCACCCGCTTCGACACTTGTTCGTGAGTGAACGAGAAGTCGTCGATGAGCTGCTGGTAGGCGGCGGCCTCTTCCAAGGGGTTGAGGTCTTCGCGGTGCAGGTTCTCGACCAAGGCCTGCTCGAGACTTTGGGCGTCGTCGGTGTCGCTCTGCGCCAGCACCGGGATGGTCTGCAGGCCAGCCCGCCGGGCGGCCCGCCACCGGCGCTCCCCCGCTATCAGCTCGTACGCGTCGCTCTCCCCCGGCAGCTCCTTCACCAAGACCGGCTGCAGCACGCCCAGCTCCCGGATGGAGGCGGCCAGCGCCGACATGGCTTCCTCGTCGAAGTAGGACCGAGGCTGACGCGTGTTCGGTCGAATGTTCCCGATAGGGACCTCTCGCAGGGCCGAGGTCGTTTGCCCGGGCAGTTCGGTTGGGATGAGGGCCCCGAGGCCCTTACCCAGACCGCTTCGGCGCGCCATCGCTTACCTCCTTGGCCAGTTCTCGGTAGGCCACCGCGCCTCTCGAACTGGGATCGAACACCGTGATGGGCTGACCGAAGGACGGCGCTTCGGAGAGCCGGACCGTTCGCGGGATGATGCTGCGGCAGACCACTTCTTTGAAGTGGCTCCGCACCTCGTTGGCCACATCGATGGCAAGGCGTGTCCGTGCGTCGAACATGGTCAGGACGATCGCGCTGATCTCGAGGCCCTTGTTGAGGTTCGAGGCCACGAGCTGGACGTTTCGGATGAGCTGGCTCAAACCCTCAAGTGCGTAGTACTCGCACTGGATCGGCACGAGAACCTCTGACGCCGCGGCCAAGCCATTTATCGTCAGGAGCCCCAGCGAGGGCGGGCAGTCGATGAGGACGAAGTCGAAGTCGTCGACGACGGTGTCGATGGCTCGCTTCAGCTTGAGTTCTCGGCTGAACGCGCTCACCAGCTCGATCTCGACACCGGCCAGGTCGATCGTGGCCGGGGTCACGAAGAGGTTCTGGACGCTGGTTGGTTCGATGCAGTCTTCGATCGGAGCGTCTCGCATGATCACGTCGTACATCGAGGATTCGAAGTTTCGGGTGTCGATGCCCAACCCGCTCGTCGCGTTTCCTTGAGGGTCGAGGTCCACCACGAGCACCCGATAGTCGAGCTCCGACAGGGCCGCCCCGAGGTTGACCGTGGTCGTGGTCTTGCCCACGCCTCCCTTTTGGTTCGCGATTGCCATCACGCGAGGAAGCGAACGGGTCTTATGGACGCCATTGGAGGTCGGAAGCTCGCCGAGCCGGCTCATGGCCATTTGTGCCCTCTCGGCGAAATTGTCCCGCGGTGCGCCTTCGGGTTGGGCCTCGTGTACAGGCTCAAGCTCCGGCACGGCCACGGCCACGGCCGTGGCACCAGTTTCGCTCTCCGACCCGTCTTCCCGGGAACGACGGGCCGGATCCGTTGGCAGCGGGACCAGCGGGGTTTCCGCCTCCGTCTCGTTCTGGTAGAGGGCTGCGGTGGGGGAGTCCACCCGGGTTGAGCTGGGGCTTTCCCCCTCGGGGGCGCTCTCTTGGGTTGGCGGTTCGAGTATGAAGTCGACCGGCGATTCGGCGGATTCGGCCTCCATCACGTCGGCACTCAGCGCCGGTGGCCCGGAGGTGTCCGTTTCAGGTTCAGCGGCAGCCGCCGTTGCGGGCGGACCGGGTTGTGGGTCGTGGTCCTTCTCGAGGTCCGGTTCCGGTCCGAGCTCCGGCGAGGCATTGATCTCTAGCTCTGGATCAGATTCGTCGAAGAAACGCTCTTCGACCTGGAGGTCCGGTTCCTCCGGCCGTTCGTCTCGGTCGCGTCGCCGAAAGCGCATCAGGCCGTCTCTAGCAACACGATCACGGCCCTAATCCTCGTCTCCTGTGTGCGTGGGGTCAAGCCTATTCGGGCGATTCCGGGAACTGCTTCACGTGAAACATGTGCCGTGGTGACCGCGCCAAGGGCCGGAACGTTTCACGTGAAACATCCGGTCCGGCACGTTGCGGCCACCCGGCCACCCTACGGGCCGAACGGAGCCTCGCGAGCACCCTCTAGAAGAGGGGTCGTTTCCTCGGCACCCCGACCCGGCGGGGGTACCGGTCCGGGCACGGCGACGCCTGCTTGAGCAACGCAAAGCGGGGGTCGACGGGGGTCGACGAGGTGGACTCGAGGCCCAACAGCGCCAAGCCCGTCACGGGCCATCCAGCGTTGCCACGGGGCTCCGGGGGTTCCGACACCACGAGGATGCCCCCGACCCGGAGAAACGGCGCAGCACACTCTGCGGTCTCACTGGGGGTCCCGAATGACCGGGCCGTCACCACGGTGCAGCGACCCCGCAACTCAGGGTCACGGCCGGCCACCTCAGCGCGCGTCCCGACCACATCGACCCTGGCTCCCAAGCCACACCGATCCACCGCCTCCTCCAGGAATGCAGCGCGTCGGGTAGAACCCTCAACCAAGCTGACCCTGAGCTCGGTCCGGACAGACGCCAGCACCAGCCCCGGCAGGCCACCCCCCGCACCCAGATCCACGAGGTGATCTTCCCGATCGAGCGCCCTCCCGCGGACGTGGGCGATTACCTCCGAAAAGCGGAGCGCTTGCGCGACATGCCGACCCAACGGACCGGGGCCGATGAATCCCTGACCCTGCGCCTCGGCAAGAACCTCACGTACCACCTCCGGCGCGGCCACAACCCAACCGGGACCCGCCCCTCAACCCTCTAGCTCTCCGGGGCGATCACCACGTGGCGGGCCGAGTCTTCGCCCTCGGACCGAGTCACCAAACCCTCGATCTCGTTAACGGTGTCGTGAACTACCTTGCGGTCGGCCGGCGACATGGGTTCCAGCACCCGCTCATCGCCCGATGCAAGGACCTCGTCACAGACTTGGCGGGTGAACCGCTGCAGCGCCGCCACCCGTCGTTGCCGGTAGCCGGCCACGTCCACCACGATGCGGTCCGTCCTGGTCGGGAAGCGATGCTGCACCACCGTCCTGGTCACGTCCTGCAACGCAGCCAAGGTGGAGCCTCTCGGGCCCACCAGCAGTCCGAGCTCGTCGCCGTTCGCCGCAACCTCGACGGTGTCCTCGTCAAGCACGCGGGTCGAAACCGACGCCTCGTAGCCATAGACCTCAAGCAAACCCTCCATGAAGTCCTTGGCCGCTTCGGCCTGCTCCTCTAGCGTCACACCTTCGGCCATCTCGGCCTCCTTGTCCTGTCGAACTTGATCGCTGCGTTCCGGTCGGGGCGCCCTTGGCGTGGATGCCGTCGAGCGTCCGTTGGGGGACTGGCCACCTCCGCCACGCGACCTCGACCGATTGCGGCGGGCCGAACTTGCGGTGGGCGAGCTCTCTGCGGCCTTCTCTTCCGATCGGCCCCTGGCCGGTCGGTCTCCCGGCTGGCCGTTACTTGAGGGTCTCTGGCGATCACCGTTGCGCTGCGGGCTCCTGTCCGAACCGGAGCCGGTCTTGCGGGGTCGCCGCTGGCGCTTCGGCCTGGCCCCAACGGGTTGCACTCGGGCCCGGACCCGGGCCTCACCCCGCGTGCGTCCGAACAAACCCACCTTCGGTTCGGATAGCACGATGAGCTCCGCATCGGCTTCGGCGACACCAAGCTGTTCAAGCGCGATTTCTTTTGCCTCATCGAGCGTTCTGCCCGAGATCTCAACCCACTCCACTGATTAGCGTGCCTTTCGCGGTCTCTTTCCTCGCGCACGTTGTTGGGAAGGGGTCGCACCATTGGTACTACCAGATCCGTTCGTGTTCGAGTTCCCCTTGCCGTTCTGTGCGGCAGCGGGCTTCGGCTTCGGCTTCGACCCCGCCCCGGGGGCCTTCGGTGTCGCCTTGGGCGGAGTGGCGGAGCCCGTGTCTTCGACCAACGCCGGGGGGGGGGCGGCGATGGCCGCCCTCTTTGCCCCACCGATGGTGCGTTCCGCTCCGACGGGCTGGACCATCCCGGTCCGGAACATGATCTCTTGCGTCAGGATCCTGATCAGAGTGGAGACGATCATATAGATCACTACGGCAGCGGGAATCAAGAAGTAAATGTAGGCGAACAGAATTGGCGTTACCTTCTGTATCGTCTGCATCTGCTTATTCGCGGCAGACTGCGGGTTCCGGCTGTTCATCTGCCGCATCTGGAAGTATTGCAACCCAACTGCCAAGCCAACGAGGACGAAATAGGGCGCTCGTTGGCCGGCACTCAGGCCATGGGCAAAAGGCTTGTCAGCCAAGTTGACCCCGAACGAGACCATCTTGCCGCCGCTGCTGATCAGGTTGTGGTACATCTTCTCGACCAGCGAATAGGTGGTGGCGTGGGCCGCCGGCTTCGGGATATACCTGGGTGAGACCGTGGGCTTGCCCTTGACAAGCACAGTCGTCGTCAGCCCCTTGATCGTGTCATAGAGAATGATCAGGAAGGGCATTTGCAAGAACAGCGGGAGACAACCACCAGCGGGATTGATTCCCTGTACCTTGTACAGCGCCATCATCTCTTCGTTGAGCTTCTGGCGGTTCTCGGCTCCCTTATATTTGGCTTGGAGCTTCTTGATCTCCGGCTGCAGTCTTTGCATCGCGATCATGGACTTCGTGCTCTTCACCGTTAGCGGCGTGAGGAGCAGCATGATGATGACCGTGAGCAGGGCAATCGCGATCGCGTAGTTGGGGATCAACCCGTAGATGAACGCCAGCACCTCGCCGATCAGGCGGAACAGCGGCTGGAACAGCTCGCCGATGGCGTGGAACACACTGTTTTCCGCGAAGAGAGTGCTCATTGCCGGTGGCCCTCGTCGACCCGGATAGGCACCAGGTCCACGCCCCGGCCCCCAAATGGATGGCAGCGCGCCAGGCGTCGGACCGCCAGCCAACCTCCATGCAGGGCCCCGTACGTGTCAATTGCCTCGGCGGCATAGGCCGAGCACGAGGGCCAGAACCGGCACGGGGAGGCATGGCCCACGCGTAGGCCCTGGTAGATGGAGATCACAGACAGCGCGGCCCGCTTTGCCGAGATTCGGTCGCCCATCATCGGGTCCCCTTGGCCGCTGCCGAGCTCATGGCTGAGCCTACCGTCGAGGCCAGATCGCTGAAGCCCAGGTTGACCGCGGGTGGATCTGCGATGACCAGGTAGCAGCCGGGAGCGAGCTGGGTCTGGCCGACGACCGCCCGGAGGCGTCTCCGCAGGCGGTTCCTCTCTACGGCATTGCCACAGCGGCGCCCAATTGCGTAGCTGACCTGGGGGAATGGATCGGATAAGATCGGAGGGACCCAACTCACCCGGAGAGGCCCGACCGCGGCGCGGCCGGCCGGCCGGCGAAGGGCGACGAAACTGCTCCGATGGCGGATGCGCCCGACAGAACGTGAGGTCACGGCATCCTCAGACGGTCAGCCGACGGCGCCCTTTGAGCCGCCTGGCCCGCAGGGTCGCCCTGCCTCCTCTGGTCGACATCCGCTTACGGAACCCATGGGTCTTGGCCCGCTTCCGGGTGTTCGGTTGGTACGTTCGCTTCACGTCCGGTAGGCCTTTCCTGGTCCCCCGACGGCGCAGCGCCGTCGACCGGGGATACCGCTGCCAACCCGGCGAGTCGATGGCCGGGCTGAGGGAATCGTGTCCTTCAATGCTAGGCGCGATTCGCGTATCGCCACTAGTCGCTGCGGTCACAACGGTGTACGTTCGAACGACCAGGTAGCGACCTGTGTTCCACACCTGTGGACCACGTTGTGGACGGTCTGACCTGGAGGGGTCCGGAGGAGCAGGTGGAACAAAGCAATGGGCTGTGGACGCGCTGTACCGCGTCTCTTCGTGAACAGGTTTCGGAGGCGACGTGGCAAATGTGGCTTTCGAGTGTCGAACCGGTCGCCGTCACAGATACGGGCCATGACGGGGTGCTCGTCCTCGGGGTCCCGAACTCGGCGGTGCGGGAGCGGGTCGAGAGCCGATTTGTCCCGCTGATCGAGGGCACACTCGCTTCGATCGCCGGGCAAACCGTCAAGGTCCGGCTCCAGGTGCTGAACGAGGTGCCGCCGCCAGTCCCGGCGACGCACGCACTAAGCGAGCCCACCGCGGTGTCGGGGGACGGGCGCCGCGACGAGACGGTTGTCGGTGGTCGCCGCGAGACCGCCTCGGTGAGCCTCGATGCCCGGTACAGCTTCGAGACCTTCGTGGCTGCGTCCTCGAACCGCTTGGCTCACGCCGCCGCGCAGGCCGTCGCAGAGACGCCCGGCCGTTCGTACAACCCGCTCTACATCTATGGCGATTCGGGTCTCGGCAAGACCCACCTCCTGCACGCGATCGGCAATTACGTCCGCGAGAACTTCCCCAAGCGCACGGTGCTCTACGTGACCACCGAGACGTTCATGAACGACTTCGTCGACTCACTGCGCATGTCGACGACCATCGCGTTCAAGCGGCGGTACCGGGAGTGCGACGTGCTGTTGATCGACGACGTCCAGTTCATGCAGAACAAGGAGGGTCTCCAAGAGGAGTTCTTCCATACCTACAACGACCTGCACGGCACCGGGAAGCAGATCGTCCTCACCTCGGACCGGCCCCCCAAGTCGATCGAGACGCTCGAGGATCGGCTGCGCAGCCGATTTCTCTCCGGATTGATCACCGAGATCGACCCGCCTGACCTCGAGACGCGCCTTGCCATCCTGCGGTCCAAGGCCGAGGCCGACCACGACGACATTCCCCACGATGTGCTCGAGTTCATCGCGACCCACGTGAAGAACAACATCCGAGAACTGGAAGGTGCTCTCATCCGAGTGACCGCGTTCGCGAGCCTCAACCGGGAACCGATCTCACTCCCGCTCGCCGAACGGGTGTTGGCCGACATCGTGTCGTCCGCAGAGCCGCGCCGGATCACCCCCCAAATGATTCTCGACACGACCGCCAGCCGGTACGGGTTCACCGTCGACGCGATCTGCGGGCCCAGCCGGACACGCCCGTTGGTCACGGCTCGACAGGTGGCCATGTACCTGACCCGGAACCTGACCGACTACAGCTACCCGGCCATCGCGAGAGTCTTCGGCGGACGCGACCACACCACGGTCATTCATGCCGTCGAGAAGATCAGCGGTCAGATGAAGGAGCGGCGGCAGATCTACGAGCAGGTCACCGATCTGCTCCTCAAGATCAAGACGGGCACGTGAGCTGGGGACCAAACCCCCTGAAACCTGTGAGTCCCGACCACTCCTCTGTGGAGAAGCCGATACTTTCCCCCAGGTGCTCGAGGGCCCGTCCACTTATCGCCTCGGTCGTCCCCGTTTCCTCCACGGGCGCCACCACCCGAATTCGTCGTCCGGCCAGCACGGCTGTCGGGTTCTCCACAATCCCCAGCTGTTACTACCACTACTAACAATTTCAATTTCTTCTCGTCATACAAGTTGTCGCACGGTGACCCAGGCCATGGAAAGGACCCGGATCAGTGAAGTTCCGCTCTGAACGAGATGCGTTGGTCGATGTGCTCTCGACTGTGGGTCGAGCTGTCGGTGGACGCGGCGTGTCGTCGGTTGTGCTTTCCGGCGTGCTACTGGTGTGTGAGGGAAACCGGCTGACCGGGACGGGAACCGACCTCGATCTCACCATCCGTATGGAGCAGGAGGTCATCGGTCTAGAAGACGGCTCTTGTGTGATTCCGGCCCGGCTGGCCACCGAAATCGTTCGCTCCCTCGAAGCCGGCGCGGTGACCCTGGAAGCGGGGGAGGAGCGCGTTGAGATCTCGGCGGCACGTTCGCACTTCGAGCTGCGGACGTTTCCTGTCGTGGAGTTCCCGACGATGAACCACGCGACCGAAGCGGGTCACCGTCTGGGCGCTGCCCTTGTCGATGGGCTCCGCCAGGTGGTTCGGGCGGCATCCACCGACGATGCCCGGCCCCTGCTCACCGGCGTGCTCATGACGACCGAGGACGGTGTGGTCCGCCTCGTGGCCACCGACTCGTATCGGCTGGCGCTGCGTGACCTGCGCGACACCAAGGCCATTCCCGATGCGCCCGAGATCCTCGTCCCGGCACGCGCGCTGGCCGAGCTCCAGCGGCTCCCGGGCCTGGGCGGCGGTTCCGAAGAGGGCGAGGGTGGCGTGGATGTGACGGCCGGCAGCCATGAGATCACCTTCCGCGCCGGGCCGGTCGAGATACGGACCCGTCTTCTCGACGGCTCCTACCCCGACTACCGCCAGCTGATCCCGAGCGAGTACCCGAACCGACTCCACGTCGGCAAGGAATCGCTGCTGGGTGCGTTGCGGCGGGTCCGGCTCTTGGTGCGGGACAACACGACCCCGGTGCGTCTCTCCATGCGGCAGGGCGGCGTCGATCTTTCGGTGGTTTCCCAGGAGGTGGGGGAGGCCAGCGAGACCGTCGACGGCGACTTCACCGGCGAGGATCTCGTCATTGCGTTCAACCCCTCGTACCTGATCGACGGCGTCGAAGCGGTCGCAGACGACGAGGTGATCATCGAGACGGCGGACCCGAGTCGTCCGGCCACCGTTCGGGCAGCCGAGCGAGACGACTACCGATACCTGCTGATGCCCGTCCGGGTGTCGTGAGCCGTTCCGGTG
This sequence comes from Acidimicrobiaceae bacterium, assembly GCA_003161255.1. Taxonomy (GTDB): domain Bacteria; phylum Actinomycetota; class Acidimicrobiia; order Acidimicrobiales; family RAAP-2; genus Palsa-461. Next base: position 63,384 of record PMOQ01000056.1, read on the forward strand.
CAACCGGATCCGGCCACCGACGAACCGAGCGCCGCTGCAGGGCTGGTTCTGACCCAACTCTCTATGAAGGACTTCAGGCTCTTCGCGGACGTTGTCCTCGAACCGTCAACTGAGGGCACGACGGTGCTCTCGGGACCGAACGGCAGCGGCAAGACGACCGTTCTCGAGGCAGTGGCATTCCTCGGGTCGCAACGATCGTTCCGCGGCGCACCACGCGACGCGATGATCCGAGGTGGTTGCGAGCGCGGCTATGTCCGTGGAGAGCTGGCCGACGAAGGGCGCAAGGTGACCGTCGAGACCGAGCTGACCCGGGGTCCGGGGGAGTCGCGCGCGCAGGTCAATCGCCAACGAGCCCGGCGGGCGGACCTGGCCGCCGCCGTGCCGGTGACGGTCTTCTCCCCGGACGACCTGGCGGTGGTCCAGGGAGGACCGTCTGCCCGTCGGAGCCTGCTCGACGACGCCCTGGCCAACTTGGATCGGCGCGCCGCCACGGCGGTCGAGGACACCGACCGGGCGCTCCGCCAGCGCGGCGCCCTCCTTCGCCAGGCCGGCGGACGCCGGTCGGCCGAGATCGAGGCGACGCTCGACGTATGGGACGAGCGGCTCGCGACGGCCGGGAGCTCGCTCGTCGCAGCGCGTCGGGCACTGCTCGACGAGCTGTCTCCGCTTGCCCAGGTCGCCTACGCCGCCCTCGCCGACGCGGCCGGGTCCTTTGACGTCCACCTCCGTTACGAGCAGTCGTGGGAGGGCCCCTTCGACGTCGCGCTGGCCGAGCGAAGGCGAGAGGATCTGCGGAGGGGCGCGACGACGGCGGGACCGCACCGCGACGACGTGGCGGTCGAGCTGGCCGGGCGCGATTCCCGGCTCCAGGCGTCCCAGGGCGAGCAGCGCTGCCTCGCGCTGGCGCTCCGTCTCGGTGTGCACCAGCTGTTGACCGAGCGGCTCGGCCGTCCGCCGATCCTGCTCCTCGACGACGTCTTCTCGGAGCTCGACCCCGATAGGAGCCGGGCGCTCGTCCGCGAGCTCCCCCGTGGCCAATCACTGTTGTCGACGGCGGTGCCGCTTCCGGACGGCATGGACGTCGCGCTGGTGCTCGACGTCCGGTCGCTCGGCTCATGAGCGCGGCGGGCGGGCCCGGCCGGAGCGACGACGGCCCCCGGCGGGTGAGCGAGACCCTCGACGAGGTGGTTCGGCGGATCGCCCCCCAGAGCGCCGGCGAGTTCGGTGCCGTCTTCGGTCGCTGGGAACTGATCGTCGGCCCGGCCATCGCGGCGCACGTCCGGCCCATCCGGATCACCGAAGAATCGCTCGTGGTTGCGGCCGATCACCCGGCCTGGGCGACCCAGGTGCGGGCCCTCGGCGCGGCGATCCTCACCCAGATCGGGGAGGCCACGGGCAAGGCCCCGGGTCGCCTCGAAGTCGTCGTCAGGCGGTCCTGAAAATCGACGCCGGCCCATCCGCTGGGCCCCGCCCGATCGGGGTCCTGACGTGGACATCTGTGGCCGCCGCCACGGCCTCGACCGGGCTCGGCGGAGCACCGATGCACGCCCGCGATCGAGTAGAATCTGAGGGGTCACCGGACGAGAAATCTCTCGTTCGTTGCGTCCCGAACGCGCGCCGACTCGGTTCTCCGAGGAGGGTCGCGCCCGTAGGTCGGAGTGTGGAGAGCGGTATTGCCTAAGCGTGGCAGCGGGTCTTATGACGCCAGTGACATCACCGTTTTGGAGGGCCTCGAGCCGGTCCGGTTGCGGCCCGGTATGTACATCGGCTCGACCGGCCCGACCGGCCTGCACCACCTGATCTGGGAGGTCGTCGACAACGCCGTCGACGAGGCGATGGCCGGGTACTGCACCCGGATCGACGTCATCCTGCTGCCCGACGGCGGCTGCCGGATCATCGACGACGGCCGCGGCATCCCGGTCGACGCACATCCGCAGTACCCCGGTCGAAGTGCGGCCGAGATCGTGCTCACCACGCTCCATGCGGGGGGGAAATTCGGGGGCGAGGGCTACAAGGTCTCGGGTGGATTGCACGGCGTCGGCGTCTCGGTCGTGAACGCGCTGTCGACCCGGCTCCTGCTCGAGATCGACCGCAACGACAAGCACTACGTGCTCGAGTTCGAGAACGGTGGGGAGCCGGTCGGCAAGCTGAAGGCAACCGGCCCGGCCCCGCGCGGCCGAACCGGAACCACCGTGACCTTCTGGCCGGACCCGGCCGTCTTCGAGGAGGTCGAGTTTCGGGCCCAGACGGTGATCGAGCGGCTGCAGATCATGGCGTTCTTGAACAAGGGCCTCGAGATCCGTTTCGTCGACGAGCGGGAGGCCGATGGCCAGCGGACCACCTTCAAGTACGGCGGCGGGATCATCGACTTCGTGAAACATCTGAACGCGGCCCGCGAGTCCCTCTTCCGCAAGGTGGCCTCGTTCGAGCAGTCCGAGAACAACATGGAGGTCGAGATCGCGCTGCAGTGGAACACCGGCTTCTACGAGAGCCTGCACTCGTACGCGAACGGGATCTCGACCACCGACGGCGGGATGCACGAGGAGGGTTTCAAGAAGGCTCTCACCAACGTGGTGAATCGCTACGCACGGTCAAAGAACACCTTGAAGGAGAAGGAGGACAACCTCCTCGGGGAGGACATCCGGGAGGGGTTGACGGCGATCGTCTCGGTGCGGCTCACCGACCCCCAGTTCGAGGGCCAGACAAAGGCCAAGCTGGGCAACGTCCCGATGCGTTCCCTCGTCGAACGGGCCACCAACGAGAAGTTGGCCGAGTGGCTCGAGGAGAACCCACGCGAAGCGAACCAGGCCGTGCAAAAGGCCATGCTGGCCGCCCGGGCCCGGGTCGCCGCCCGCCAGGCCCGCGACCTCACCCGGCGCAAGTCGGCCCTCGACGGTGCCGGCCTCCCGGGCAAGCTCGTCGACTGCTCCTCGCGCGACCCGAGGGAGTGCGAGCTGTTCATCGTCGAGGGCAACTCGGCCGGTGGCTCGGCCAAGGACGCCCGCGACCCCCGCACCCAGGCGGTGCTCCCCATCCGGGGGAAGATCTTGAACGTCGAGCGGGCGCGCGTCGACAAGATGCTGAAGAACGTCGAGATCCAGGCGCTGATCGCGGCGGTCGGCGCCGGCCTGTCCGACGACTTCGATGTGACCAAGATCCGCTACCACAAGGTGATCCTCCTGGCCGACGCCGACGTCGACGGCTCCCACATCCGGACCCTGCTGCTCACGTTCTTCTTCCGCCAGATGAAGGCGCTCGTCGAGGGTGGGTTCGTCTACGTCGCGCAACCACCCCTGTACTCGACGCTCGTCGGCAGGGAGAAGCTCTACCTGCGCGACGACACGGCCAAGGACCGTTTCCTGGTCGAGAACCCGACCCACAAAAACGACTTCCAACGGTTGAAGGGCCTCGGGGAGATGGACTTCGGTGAGTTGAAGGAGACCACCATCGACCCGACGAAGCGGTCGCTGCTCCAGATCAATGTCGATCAGGCCGCGCTCGCCGACGAGGTCTGCGCCATCTTGATGGGCGACGACGTCGAGCAGCGCCGCCACTTCATCCAGACCAACGCAAAGGACGCTCGCTTCCTCGACATCTGAGGACCTTCACCACATGCCGCCGAAACGAACAACCCGAAGAACCTCGACCGACGGGCAGAGCACGAACGGGCACGGGCCCGACGAGGGCGGCGAGGTCCCGGTCCTCGGGTTCATCGAGCCCATCGAGATCCAAGAGGAGATGGAGCGCTCGTTCATCGAGTACTCCATGTCGGTCATCGTCTCCCGGGCCCTCCCCGACGTCCGTGACGGTCTGAAGCCGTCCCAGCGCCGGATCCTCTACTCGATGTTCGACCAGGGCCTGCGGCCGGACCGGCCGCACGTGAAGTGCGCCGAGGTGGTCGGGCGGGTCATGGGCGTGTACCACCCCCACGGGGACCAGGCCATCTACGACGCGTTGGTCCGCATGGTCCAGGAGTTCAGCATGCGACTCCCGCTGATCGACGGCCACGGGAACTTCGGCGGCACCGGGCCCGACGAGGGCCCGGCGGCCATGCGGTACACGGAGTGCCGGCTCGAGGCAGTGGCGCTCGAGCTCATGGCCGGCATCGACGAAGAGACCGTTGACTTCGTCCCCAACTACTCGAACTCGGCCGAGGAGCCGGTCGTCCTCCCGGCCCGCTTCCCCAACCTGTTGGTCAACGGCTCCCAGGGCATCGCGGTGGGCATGGCCACCAACATCCCGCCCCACAACCTGGGGGAGGTGATCGACGCCACGGTGCACCTGATCGACCACCCCGAGGCCACGCCTGACGACCTGATGAACTTCGTCAAGGGCCCCGACTTCCCCACCGGGGCGCTGATCCTCGGGCGCCAGGGGATCCTCGACTCGTTCCGCACGGGGCGCGGCTCGATTCGGATGCGCGCGGTGGCCGACATCGAGGAGGGTCGCTCGGGGACCACCATCGTCGTCACCGAGCTGCCCTACCAGACCTCGGTGGAGGTGGTCGAGCAGAAGATCCACGATCTCGTTCGGGCCGGCGACCTCGACGGTATCGCGGAGGTTCAGAACGACTCGGCGGCCCGCAAGCCACGGCTGGTCGTCCGGTTGAAGCGGGACGCCAACGCCAACGTCGTCCTCAACAAGCTGTACAAGCACACCCCGTTGCAGACCACGTTCGGGGTGAACACGCTCGCGCTCGTCGACGGCGTCCCGAGGACGCTCAACCTGGCCCAGATGCTCGGCCACTACGTGGCCCACCAGATCGAGGTCGTCACCCGCAGGACCGAGTACCAGCTGCGCAAGGCCAGGGCCCGGGCCCACATCGTCGAGGGGCTCTTGAAGGCGATCGACATGCTCGACGCCGTCATCGCGGCGATCCGCGGGTCGGCGGACCGGCCCGAGGCCAGGGTGGCGCTCATGGCCGAGCCGTTCTCCTTCAGCGAGGAGCAGGCCAACCACATCCTCGACATGCAGCTCGGCCGGCTCACCCGGCTCGGCCGCAGCGAGCTCGAGGAGGAGATGGCCAAGCTGCGGGCGACGATCGCGGAGCTCGAGGCAATCCTGGCCGACGACACCCGGCTGCGGGGGGTCATCAAGACCGAGCTCGGCGAGGTGCGGGACAAGTTCGCGGACGAACGCCGGAGCATCATCACCCACGACCCGGGCGAGATGGCGCTCGAGGACCTGATCACCGACCAGGAGATCGTGGTCACGATGACGGCGGCCGGCTACGTGAAGGCGGTGCCGGCGACCGCGTTCCGGACCCAGGGCCGCGGCGGCCGGGGCGTGCAGGGGGCTCGGTTGAAGGAGGAGGACCTCGTCACCCACGTGGTCCACACCTCGTCGCACGCGTACCTGCTCCTCTTCTCGGACCGCGGCCGGGTCTATCGGCTGCGCGGCCACGAGATCCCGACCAAGGAGCGCACGGCCAGGGGCAACGCGCTGGTGAACCTGCTGCCGCTCGAGACCGGCGAGATGATCCGGGCGATCGTCCAGACACGCGACTTCCCCGCCGACCACTACCTGATGTTCGCGACCACACAGGGGCAGGTGAAGAAGACCGCCTTCAGCGAGTACGACAAGTCCCGTCGTGAGGGCTTCATCGCGATCAACCTGCGCGACGGGGACAGCCTCGTGCGCGTCGTCGCGACGAGCGGCAGCGACGACATGTTCGTGGTCACTCGCCAGGGCATGACGATCCGTTTCTCCGAAAACGACGTTCGGGCGATGGGCCGCGACGCCGCCGGCGTCCGCGGTATCCGGCTCCGGGCCGGTGACGAGGTGGTCTCGTGCGACGTCGCAGCCGACGACGTCGACATCTTGATGGTCACCGATGCCGGCTTCGGGAAGCGGACCAAGCTGGAACGCTTCAACAGCCAGGCCCGTGGCGGCCAGGGCGTCCGGGGGATCAAGCTCACCGCCCGGCGCGGCCGGGTGGTGGCAGCGTTCATGGTCCCCTACGAGGGGGACATCCTCCTGGTCTCCTCGGGCGGCGTCGTCATCCGCACGTCGGTTCGCGAGATCGCGTCCCAGGGCCGCGACGCGACCGGGGTCAGGGTGATGAACCTCGACGACGGGCAGGCGGTCGCGGCGGTCGCCCCGGTGGCTCCCGAGATCGACTGAGGGTCTCGGCCTACTTGGTTGTGAACGTCATCGTGAACGGGGCCCCCGGGGGGACATAGGTCCCGATCACGTGCTTGTTGACCTGGACGGCCAGCCGGGCCGCGCTGGACCCGATCTGCACGGTGAGCTGGTGGTTGGCGGCGACCAGCTGCGACTGACCGCTCTGCAGGATCCCCGCGAAGACCGGGTTCGTGCTGAGCGGCCCGCTCACCGACACCCACGTCGGACCCCCGACCGCGCTGACTCGGACAACGAACAGCGGGGCGGTCACGTTGAAGCTGGCCTGACTTGCCGACGCCGACACCAGCTCCATGCCCGGCTTGGGAGGCGTGGTCGGTTTCGTTACGGCGGTGCCCTTGCCCGTCGCACCGGTGGTGCCCTTGGGCGCGCCCGCCGACGTCGCGCCGCCCTTGGTCGTATAGGGGAGGCGCAGATCGGCCAGCCACTGCGGATGCACCCGGTTGACGACCAGCCACGCGGTGCCGACCGCGAGCAGCAACACGACCACGACGACGAGGGCGCGGACCACCACCATGCCGAAGCCGTCGACCGGGGCCCGCTTGACCGCCGGGGTCACGCCCGTATCGGCCATCACCATCGGCACCTGGGCGGTGGAGTTGTGGCGGCCCTCCATGATGGGAAGGTCGATCGATGTGTGTGGTGCGGTGCTGGTCGACACCGACAGGGGCACCGCTCGCGTCGACAGGTCGTCGGCCGCCGCCGGGAGGGTCCCGATCGCGGTCTCGGTGGAGCGGTTGCCGTTGGTCGGCTCGTCGTGCACGACCATCATCGGCATCCCGACGTTCGAGGTGTTGGGCCAGTGTTCGACCAGCGTCATCACGAACTGGTCGCCGGGGAGGTTCAAGAACCCGGCGTATCGGCTGAGGGCCTTCAGCATGGCGACGCGGTCGGGAAGACGGTCAACCGTTCCGGACTCGAGGTCATAGAGCTGGTCGAGCGGGATCCCGGTCTGGGCGCTGACCGCGTCGAGCTCCAGCCCGCGGGCGGCCCGGGCCTGGCGCAGGACTCTGGCGAGGTCGGGCACGGACGCGGGTCTGGGCGCGGCCCCCATGCGACGGACGGATCCGTCACGGTGCAGGATCACCGGTCACCTCGTTTTTCCCAGGCCCTGTCTCGTCTTGTCGACGTCGCCGACAGCGTACCTGTTGACCAGCCATTTTGTTCGGTCATCACAACTGAGAACGATCGGAGGGGCCGGTTGTTAACGTCCGAACAGCCGCGCCGAGAGCGGGGAACCGGAGGGAACGTGCCAGCCCACGCTCGCGACACGCCATCACCCGACGAAGGCCGGCCCGAACGGGCGGCGGACCTGCTCGTCCGCTGCCTCGAGGCCGAGGGCGTCCGGTGGATCTTCGGCATCCCGGGAGAAGAAACCCTCGATGTCTCAGAAGCGCTGGACCGGTCGTCGATCGAGTTCGTTCCGGTCCGCCACGAGCAGGCCGGGGCCTTCATGGCCGACGTTCAGGGGCGCCTGACCGGCCGGGCCGGGGTGTGTCTCGGCACGCTCGGCCCAGGCGCGACGAACCTCGTGACGGGCGTGGCCGACGCATTCTTGGACCGAGCGCCGCTCGTCGCCCTGACCGGCCAGAGCGGGCTCGAGCGGATGCACAAGGAGTCTCATCAGTACATCGACGTGGTGCGGCTGATGAGCCCCATCACGAAGTGGAACGCCCGCGTCTCGGGACCGGGCATCATCCCCGAGGCGGTCCGCAAGGCGTTCAAGGTTGCCGAGTCCGAGAAGCCGGGGGCGACGCACCTCGAGCTCCCCGAGGATGTCATGGCCGCCACGGCGCCGCTGTCCGCGTCGCCGCTTCCGCGCACCAGCGTGGTCCACCCCCGTCCGGCCGAATCGGACCTCGAACGGGCCGCCGCCTTGCTGCTCTCGGCGGACCATGCCGTCGTTCTCGCCGGCAACGGGGTGGTGCGGGGCATGGCCTGGGATGCGCTGCGGGAGTTCTCGGCCCGGACCGGGGTGCCGGTGGCGGAGACCTTCATGGGCAAGGGCCTCTTGGACGCGGACGACCCCCACGCCCTCGGCGCGGTCGGCCTCCAGGCCGGCGACTACCAGATGGCCGGATTCGACGTCGCCGACCTCGTGCTCGCGGTCGGCTACGACCTGGTCGAGCACGCGCCGAAGTATTGGAACCCCGAGCGCGACAAGCGGATCGTGTGCATCGACTCCTCGCCCGCCGAGATCGACGACCACTTCATCCCGGATGTCGAACTGGTCGGTGACATCGGCTTCACCCTTCGCACCCTGGCCGACCGGTGCCCGGGAGTCTTCGCCGAGGTGCGGGGCAACCGGCTCGCGGGGGTGGTGTCGACGACGCTGGCCGACGCCGCGGGGGACGACGCCTTCCCCATGCGCCCGCCGCGGATCCTCCTCGAGTTGCGCCGTGCCATGCGGCCGACCGATGTGCTCGTGTCCGACGTGGGGCTCCACAAACTGTGGATCGGCCGCATGTTCCCGGCCCACGAGCCCAACACCGTCCTCATCGCGAACGGCCTGGCCGGGATGGGCTTCGCCGTGCCGGCCGCCATCGGGGCGAAGCTGGTCCTCCCGGACCGTCGCGTCGTGGCGGTGTCGGGCGACGGCGGCTTCCTCATGAACGCCCAGGAGCTCGAGACGGCCAAGCGGATGCGAGCCCCCTTCGTGAACGTCGTCTGGGAGAACGGTCAGTTCGGCTCGATCGTGTGGAAGCAGGACCGCAAGTTCGGACGCCACTTCGGGACGGACTTCACCAACCCCGACTTCGTGGCCTTCGCCGAGTCCTTCGGCCTGCCGGCGGCCCGGGCCACGTCAGCCGGCCACTTCGCCGAGTGCCTCCGGCGGTTCCTCGAGCTCGACCTGCCGTCGCTGATCGTGGTCCCGGTCGACTACTCGATCGATGTTGCCATCTCGGCGGAGCTGGGTGAGGAGACCGCCCCCACCTGAAGCGTCCTCGGAGAAAGCTCAGCCGGGCCGGCAGAGCACCTCGCCATGGGTCACCGAGAACCAGCCGTCCGGCTCGTCGGCCCATCGCAGCCATGCCCGCCCGATCTCGTCCAGCTCTCCCTGGTCGGCCAGCCCCAGCTCGCGGACCCGCTCGGCCAACGTGGTGACCGTGATGCGCTCGGCCCAGGTGTCGGCCCACCAGCGCCGGTCTTCGGGGGTGGCGAAGCACCACGCGGAGGCCGATGCCGACACGTCGGCAAGGCGAGCGGCCCGGGCCCAGGCGAGGAGCCGCCGGCCGGCGTCGGGCTCACCCCCGTTCGCCCGGGCGGTCTGGCGGTACAGGTCGAGCCACCGGTCGAGCTCTGGGTAGTCCGGATACCAGGTCATCGACTCGTAGTCACCGTCGCGCGCCGCCACCAGCCCATCGGGCCGGCAGACCCGAGCCATCTCCACCAGCGCCGCCACCGGGTCGTCCAGGTGCTGGAGGACCTGGTGCGCGTGCACGACGTCGAATGCGTGGTCGTCGAAGCGCAGCGCGTAGAGGTCGCCGGTCTCGAAGGACACCGGGGTCGTCTCGTCGATCAGGCGCCGGGCAGACCCGACGGCATCCTCGGAGCGGTCGATGCCGATGACCGTTCCGGGTGCGACCCGCCGGGCCAGGTCCACGGTAATGGTGCCGGGCCCGCAGCCGATGTCGAGCAGCGACGCGCCCGCCGTCAGGTGGGGGAGGAGATAGCCGGCCGAGTTCTCCGCGGTCCTCCACCGGTGCGAGCGCAGCACGCTCTCGTGGTGGCCGTGGGTGTAGCGATGCCCGGTGCCCTCCTCCGATTCGACCGGCTCACTCTCCACCGGAGAAACGCTCCCACGCGGACTGCCTCGTCATCCCCAGCGCCTCGCCGATGCGCGCCCAGGTGGCGCCGCACCCGCGCGCCTTCCGGACCCACTGCGCGAGGTTCTGTTCCACCTGTGCCCCGGCCGCCGCGACGTTGCGCAGAAGGGTCAGGAGCTCGTCCAACGGCATGTCGGTGTCCCAGGGCAGCCCCAGGTTGGGCGCCCCGAACTCGGTGGCCAGGATGTCGGCGCAAAGCGAGACGCACTCATTGCAGATGTAGACCCCCGGACCGCTGATCAACTTTGAGACATCGGTGCTGGGTTTCCCGCAGAACGAGCAATTGGCAATGGCGACGGCGGTCGGCATGGAGGGCACCTCCTGTGTCAGGGAGCACCTTACAGGGTGTCAGGTGGATCCTGACGAAATTCGGAAGATCCTCCGGCGGCGAACCCGCTCGAGGTCGGCCCACAGAGCCCGGGCCACCGCGATGGCGAGGGCAACGATCGGGCAGTAACGGAGCCGCCGGCGTTGGGTGCGCCGGGGGTTGCAACTGACCGATGACCCAAAATTTTGGTGGGCGAGGGGGGACTTGAACCCCCACATCCTTTCGGACACAGGAACCTGAATCCTGCGCGTCTGCCTATTCCGCCACTCGCCCCGGAGCGGCTCAGGCTACTCAAGGCCGGGTGGCCACTCCACCCTCCGACCAGGAAAAGCGGGAATGTCGCAGCCGTTCTTGTGCGTGCGGCCGGTAACATGTCCGAGACCATGGGACTCCAACAGTTCGAGGACCGACTCGAGCGTCTTGTGGAAGGAACATTGGCCAAACCCTTCCGAAGCAACTTGCAGCCCGTCGAAATCGGACGCCGATTGACGCGGGAAATGGATCTCCATCGCCGGGTGGGGGTGCGCGGGCTCATCGCGCCCAATTCGTTCTCCGTCACCCTGGCCAAGGCTGATGTCGACCGGTTTTCCAACTTCCTGGACGCGTTGGTGCGGGAGCTGGCCGAAGCGGCGCGGGAGCACGCACGGAACGAGCAGTACACCTTCGTCGGCCCCATTGATGTCCAGATTCTCGAAGGGCCGCGGCTGCGAGCTGGCCGATTCAGCGTCGCTGCCGAGGTCATCGAAGGTCCCGACGGCTTGGTCCCGGCCGAGCTGGTCCTCCCCGGCGGCGGCCGCATCCACATCGAGGCCACGCCCGTCGTCATCGGCCGCATGCCCGAATGCACCGTCGCCCTGAGCGATCCCAACGTCAGTCGTCGTCACGCCGAGGTGCTTCGGGTCAACGAGGCGTTCGTGGTGCGTGACCTCGGTTCGACCAACGGGACCAAGGTCAACGGAGCGCCGGTCAGGGAGCAGTACCTCCAGTCCGGCGACAACATCACCGTAGGCTCGACAACCATCGTGTTCGAGATGCTGTGACGGTGAACGCCCGGTGTTCATCGTAGGAACGAACTACTCGGCGATCATTCGACCGCTCCAATGGCTGGTTGTCGCGCTGATCTTCCTGTTCTTCCTCCGGGTCATCCGCGCAGTGTTCGTGGAGGTCCGCCCGGCCGGCCCGACCCGCGCCCAGCGCCGAGCGGAGAGAAAGGCGGAGGAAGCCGATGAGGTCCGGGGAAGGCCACGGGAGACCCGGTCTCGCAAACAGCTGCGTCTCGAGGTGATCGAACCCCGTCAGTACGAAGGGACGATCTACGAGCTCGACGGTGAAGTGACCGTCGGGCGCTCGAACGGCTGCGCGATCCCGACGACGTACGACTCCTACAGCTCCACCGTCCACGCGCGCCTGTACCGGAGCGGGGGACAGATCTGGGTCGAGGACCTCGGATCGACCAACGGCACCTTTGTCAACTCGGAGCGGATCTCCCAACCGTCCCGGCTGGCCAAGGGTGACCTGCTTCAGATCGGCGCGACCGTTTTCGAGGTGCGACGGTGACGGTTCTGCGTTCGGGAGTGGCCACCGACATCGGGCGGGCGCGCGACAGCAACGAGGACCGGGCGTCGGCCGGGGACAACCTTTTCGCCGTCGCCGACGGCATGGGGGGCCACCTGGGCGGGGAGGTGGCCTCACGGGTCGCGGTCGAGACCCTTGAGCGGGCCTACGAGCGCACCCCGACGATCGCCGGGCTTCGGGAAGCCTTCGCGGCCGCCAACGCGGCGATCTGGGAACAGAGCCTGCGCGTCGATGAGCTCCGGGGGATGGGCACCACGCTGACCGCAGCCGGGCTCACCGTCGGCACCGACGGACGGGACGTGATGTGCCTGGCCAACGTCGGGGACTCCCGTGCCTATCTCATGTCGGGTGGCATGGTCCGGCAGGTCACCGCCGACCACAGCCTGGCCGAGGAGCGGGTACGGCACGGCGAGATGACCGAGGCCGAGGCCGAGACCCACCCGCACCGGCACATCCTGACGAGGGCGCTCGGGGTCGGGCCGGATGTCGACGTCGACCTATGGGAGTTGCACGTGCAAAGCGGGGACCGGCTGCTCCTGTGCAGCGACGGTCTCACCAACGAGGTCAGCGTCGAGCAGATCAGCCAGGTCCTCCACTCGGTAAAGGACCCTCGAAAGGCCGCTCGAGCCCTCGTTGACCGCGCCAACGCCCACGGCGGCAGCGACAACGTCACGGTCGTCGTGGTCGACGTGCTCGTCGGCGAGGACGGGAACGCCGAACCATCGGTCGTGTCCCGCGTGACGGCGACCGGCGCGCCGGTCGGTGCGTTGCCCGAGACGACGCCGGCCGAGCCCGAGACCGGGCCGGTTCAGGCGGTGCCGTCGACGACCGCGCCGCCGGTGGAACCTCGGGCGCCCGCCGTTACGCTCCCGGCCAATGCGGCCAGCGACATGTTCGTCGCGGCGCCGATCACCTCGGCGGTCCGGACCCTTGCGCCTCCCGAGTACCACCCGCCTCCCAAGGAGGTCGCCCCCCAGCCGAAGGAGACAAGGCGCCAACGCCGACGTCGCCTGGGTGTCCCGAGACGCATCACGGTTCGGGTCGTTCTGTTCCTCCTGCTGATCCTCGCGGTACCGGCGGGCGGGATCGCCGTCGTCCGTTGGTACTCGATGGACAACTGGTACGTCGCTGTCGACCACGGCCACCTCGCGGTGTACCAGGGCCGGCAGGGGGGTTTCCTCGGGTTCAAGCCGAAACTGTTGGACCTGACCGGGGTGACGACAACAGAGGTGCTCCCGTTCCGGCTGCCGGTGCTCCGCCAGACGGTCAACGAACCCTCGCTCGGTGCGGGCGAGCGCTACATCGCCAATCTCCACCAGGAGTTCATCGCGCAGCGGGACGCCGCGCCGCTGGGGAGCGAGTAGGTGGCTCGCCGGATCCGTTGGCTCGGAGTGGTGCTGATCCTGTGCTTCGGCCTTGTGGTCGTGCAGCTGACCAACATCCAGTTCCGCAAGGCGTCGGCATTGTCGACGTCCCCGAGCAACCCGGTCAACCGGGTCCCGGACTTCAACAACCAGCGCGGTGAGATCTTCGCGGCGAACGGTAAGGTGCTCGCCGATTCGGTCCGGGTGGCACCCAAGGGGTCCGACTTCTATCAGTGGCAACGTCAGTATCCGACCGGGGCACTGTTCTCCCAGCTCATCGGCACGTGCTCGCCGTTCTATTGCGACACCGGGATCGATTCGTACTACAGCGCCCAACTGGGCCTCCACAAGACGTCCGCGCAGACGTTGAGCCAACTGCTGTCGCCCCCGCCGCCGACGACCGACGACATCACGCTGACCCTCGATCCGACCCTGCAACAGGACGCGATGAACGCGCTGAACAGCCTCCCCGGGCCCAACAAGGACGGGGCGATCGTGATCCTCAATCCGAGCACCGGCGCGATCTTGGCCATGGCGTCGACCCCGACGTACGACCCGGCGCCGCTCGTGTCGCTTGACCAGACGACCGAGACCAACGCTCGCAACCTTTACCACCTGCCCGACGCCGAGGGCTTCATTCCCTTCTACCCGATGGCCACGTACAACGCGCTGCAGCCCGGCTCCACGGCCAAGGTGCTCACCACCGCGGCGATCTACAACCTGCGCCCCGACCTGGCCACAATCAATCTCCCGGTCCAGCCGTGCCTGACGGGCATTCCCGACACCAACCAAGAGATCTGCAACGACGCCGACACCGCATCAGCGGCCGGCGCGTGCGGGGGCACGCTGCAAATAATGCTGCCGGAGTCCTGCGACCCCGGCTTCGCCAAGCTCGGTCTTCTCCTCGGTGGCGACACGCTGGCCGAGCAGGCCGACCTGTTCGGGTTGAACTCGCGGCCCCCGCTCGACATCAGCCCGGACGGTTTGGTGCAGCCGTCCGCGTACCCGACCGCCGAGGACATGAGTCCGGGCTGCAATCCGGCCTCCCCGGAGTGCGTCGGCATCCCGGGCCAGGCCTACTCGGCGTTCGGGCAGCAGGACGTGGAGACGACCGCGCTCGAGAACGCCCTGATCGCGGCGGGCATCGCGAACGGGGGAGCGGTCATGACCCCCCATTTCTTGGAGAAGATCACCAACTCGCAGGGTCAGGTGGTCGAGACCTACAAGCCCACCGTCTGGAAGCAGGCCACGTCACCGCAGGCCGCCGCGCAGGTCATCCCGCTGATGCAGGCGGTGGCGACGTCGGGAACCGCGTCCGGTGACCATTTCCCCTCCTCCCTCGACGTGGCCGTGAAGACCGGCACCGCCCAGATCGAGGTCAACAACGTGATCACTTCGGTGCACGACTGGATGATCGGCTTCGCGCCGGCGAGCGCCCCCAAGGTCGCGATCGCGGTGGTCATCCCCTACCAGCCGACGAGCACCCAGGGGGCCACGGTCGCCGGGCCGGTCGTAAGACAGATGCTCGAGGACGCCCTCGGATGACCCACCCCCGAGCTACCCACGGGACCCCTCGCGGTCGCCTTTGGCGCCGCGCGCGGACGCGTAGGCTCTGACCGCCATGCAGCCAGTCGAGGTGCCCCGCGTGTTCTCGGAACGCTACGAGCTGACCCATCTGATCGCCCGCGGCGGCATGGCCGAGGTCTACCGGGCCCGTGACCGGCTGCTCGACCGCCCGGTGGCCCTGAAGGTCCTCTTCCCAGAGCTCTCGGTGGACCGGGCGTTCGTGGAGCGGTTCCGCCGGGAGGCCCAGGCCGCCGCCAAGCTCTCCCATCCCAACATCGTCCCGGTGTTCGACTGGGGCGAGGACTCGGGCTCGTACTTCATCGTCATGGAGTTCGTCGACGGCCGTGCGCTTTCGGCGGTGCTGCGAGAGTCCGGCCCGCTCGACCCGACCAGGGCCGCCGAGATCGCCGCGCAGGTCGCGGCGGCGCTGGCCTCCGCCCACCGCCACGGCGTGGTCCACCGCGACATCAAGCCGGGCAACGTCCTCATCACCGAGGACGGCGGGGTGAAGGTCACCGACTTCGGGATCGCGCGGGCCATCAACACCGAAGAGAGCCTCACCCAGACCGGTGCCGTGATGGGGACGGCGACCTACTTCTCGCCCGAGCAGGCCGAAGGGATCGGGGTCGACGCCCGCACCGACATCTACTCGCTGGGCGTCGTGCTGTTCGAGATGCTGACCGGCCGGCCCCCGTTCCTCGGCGACACGCCCGTCTCGGTGGCGGGCAAGCACGTCCGGGACATTCCGCCGATGCCCCGCGACCTGCTCGAGACGATCCCGGTCGAGCTCGAGGCCGTGACCATGAAGGCCATGGCGAAGACGCCCGACCAGCGCTACGACAACGCCGAGGACTTTCGGGCCGACCTGCTTCGGTTCCTGGGCGGCCAGCCCGTCGTGGCGTCGCCGGCCAACGGGAGCAACGCGGTCACCGGCGTGATCGGAGCCGTCGGCGCGACCCAGGCGGTCGACGCGGCCCCCCGCACCGGCTCGTTCCCCCGCATCATCAGCCGCTCGCGGGAGCCGAAGACAACCGAGGAGCGCCGGGGCAAGGGCTGGATCGCCTTGCTGGTCGTGCTGCTGGTCGCGCTGGCGGTCGTCGCGTACCTGCTCGTCAGCACCTTCGCGGGCGGGTTCGCCCTCCCGAACGTGGAGGGCAAGCCGGTCGCCCAGGCGTCCTCGATCCTG
Organism: Acidimicrobiaceae bacterium; assembly: GCA_003161255.1. GTDB lineage: Bacteria > Actinomycetota > Acidimicrobiia > Acidimicrobiales > RAAP-2 > Palsa-461. Next base: position 79,371 of record PMOQ01000056.1, read on the forward strand.
GCGGCCAAGGGCCTGGTCATCGGAACGACCACGAACGCGGCCAACACCGCACCGGTCGGCACCGTCGTGCGGACCGACCCCGCACCCGGCACCAATGTCTCGAAGAAGGCGGTCGTGAACCTGGTTGTCAGCGCGGGCGAGGCCGAGACACAGGTCCCACAGGTGGTCGGCCAGGAGCTGGAGACCGCCGAGGTGCTGATCTCGAACGCCCATCTGAACGCAAAGGTGAAATTCGTGAGCAGCGGCGGCCAGCAGAACGTCGTCTTGTCCCAGACGCCGTCGGCCGGCACGAAGATCCGCAACGGCAGGATCGTGGTCATCTCGCTCCCCAACCCGACCAACCAGGTCGGGGTGCCGAGCCTCGTCAACGAGACGCCGGCGCAGGCCTCCATCTCGCTCACCGACGCCGGGCTCAGCGTCGGGTCACAGAACTCGGTGTGCTCGAACTCCACCCCCTCCGGACAGGTCTCGGGCTCCAACCCGCCCGCGGGCACCCAGGTGGCCAGGGGCTCGTCGGTCGGCCTCACCGTCTCGACCGGGAACTGCTCGGTCGTCGTCCAGGGCGTGATCGGGCAGAGCCAGATGGACGCCACCGGCGTGCTCCAGGGCCAGGGACTGACCGTGCAGGTGGCCAACACGATGACGTGCGTCCCGTCTCAGAACGGCAACGTGACCGACCAGAGCCCGGCCGCGGGAACCCAGGTAAACCTGCCGGCGACAGCGACTATCACCGTCTGCAGCGCGCCGTCGCCCACGACCACGACCACGACCTCGACGACCTTCTAGCGGCTCAGGAGACCAGCTGGCCTAGGAAGTTCGCGAGCAAATTTGGCCCCGACGGCGTGAGGATCGATTCGGGGTGGAACTGGACTCCCTCGACCGCCAGCTCCCGGTGGCGCAGGCCCATCACGACCCCGTCGCTCGTCCTGGCCGTGACCTCGAGCAGGTCGGGCACCGACGCGGGCTCGATGACCAGGGAGTGGTACCGGGTCGCGACGAACGGATCGGGCAGCCCGGCGAAGACCCCGCGGCCATCGTGGTGGATCTGCGAGGTCTTGCCGTGCATAAGCGTCGGTGCCGAGACGACCAGTCCGCCGTAGACCTCGCCGATGCACTGGTGGCCGAGGCACACGCCGAGGATCGGGATCTCGCCGGCGAAGGTCCGGACCACGTCCATGCTCACGCCGGCCGATTCGGGGCGCCCGGGGCCCGGCGAGATGACGATGGCGTCGGGTGCGGCTGCCCGGATGCCGTCCACGTCGATGGCGTCGTTGCGGAAGACGTCCGGCTCGGCGCCGAGCTCTCCGAGCTCCTGGACGAGGTTGTAGACGAACGAGTCGTAGTTGTCGATGAGCAGGACCCGAGCCCCCATGGTGGGCGCCATGGTAATGGGTGGGCCCCAATCGCTAGTGTCGAGCCATGGCTCCCAAGACCACCAGCGGGCCCGGGCGCGCCCAGCGCAAGGGGCGTTCCGAGGGGCGGGCCACCGCCAAGGCCGCAGCGCCCCCGACCGGCGGCGTGGGCCGCTACACGCCGCCGGAGCAGAGCGGTCGCTACACGAGGCCGGTCCCGAAGGAGATCCGTCGCAGCGCGCGCTGGTTCGGACCGTCGATCCTGTTCCTCATGATCTTCGGGGTCTTGATGATCCTGCTCAACTACCTGACCGTGCTGCCCGGATCGGTGACGATCTGGTACCTGGTCGCAGGCCTGGTGGTCATCTTCGTCGCCTTCATGATGGCGACGCGCTATCACTGACCCCCTCGGGGAGCTCAGCCCATGCGTTCGATGATGACGGCGTTGGCCAAGCCACCGCCCTCGCACATGGTGAGCAGGCCGTAGCGGCCGCTCGTCCGCTCGAGCTCGTTCAGCAGCGTGGCCAGCAGCTTGGCCCCGGACGCGCCGAGTGGGTGCCCGAGTGCGATCGCCCCGCCGTTCACGTTGACCTTCTCCATGTCGGGGTGGAATTCCTTCTCCCAGGCCAGCACGACCGACGCGAACGCCTCGTTGATCTCGACGGCGTCGATGTCCTCGATGGTCAGCTTGGCCCGCTCGAGGACCTTCTTGGTGGCCGGGATCGGGCCGGTCAGCATGGTCACGGGGTCGGCACCTGCGACCGCGAAGCTGACGAACCGGGCCCGGGGGGTGTAGCCGAGCGATGCGGCCCGCTCCTCGCTCATGATGAGCGCGGCCGAGGCCCCGTCGGTGATCTGGGAGGAGTTGCCGGCCGTGATCTTGCCGTCGGTCTTGAAGGCCGGCTTGAGCGAGGCCAGGACCTCGGCCGTCGTGTCCGGCCGGATCCCCTCGTCGGTCTTGATGGTCTCCTTGGTGTCGTTCCCCTCGTCGTCTCGGATCGCGACCTCGATGATCTCGTTCTCGAACCGCCCCTCGGCGGTGGCCCGGCCGGCCCGTTGCTGGCTCCGGGCCCCGAACGCGTCGAGGTCCTGGCGCGAGAGGTTCCACTGGTCGGCGATCATCTCGGCGCCGATGCCCTGGCTGACGAGGCCGCCGACCGGGGCGTAGCGGGCGTTCACCCGCGGGCCGAACGGGAAGCCGACCTCGCGAACGATCGATGCGCCCATCGGGACCCGGGTCATGGCCTCGACGCCGGAGGCGACAACCATGTCGTAGGCACCGGCCATGACGCCCTGGGCGGCGAAGTGGACCGCCTGCTGGGACGACCCGCACTGGCGGTCGACGGTCGTCGCCGGGACCGACTCGGGCCAACCCGCCGCAAGGACCGCCGAGCGCCCGATGTTGAGGGATTGCTCCCCGACCTGCATGACGCAGCCGGTGATGACGTCGTCGATCTGCGCAGGGTCGAACCCGTTGCGCTCTTGGAGGGCCTTCAACGGCTCGGAGGCCAGGTCGACGGCGTGCCAGTTGCGCAGCTTCCCGTTGCGCTTCCCCCCGGCGGTGCGAACGGCATCGACGATGACGGCGGTGGTCATGGGTTCTCCTTCCGGCCGGTCGCTATATCCCGGCCACGGACGGCGTCATGCTATCCGGCCACCTTGGGGGCCCGTCCGGGCCACGTGTAGCGTCGCCCGGATGAGCGAGACCACCGGGTCAACATCTCCAGAGGCCCGCACGGCCCGCGACATGGACCGATGGCTGGGCGACGGCGGCATGCCGATCATCGGCCAGGTCGGCGGGTCGCTCGAGTCCTACGGCGTCGACGGCGAGGACCTCGGCTGGGTGGAGGGGTCGTTCTCCCCGACCGAGCTCGCCTGCAATCCCGGCGGCATCGTCCAGGCCGGGGTACACTCGCTGCTCCTCGACGCGTGCATCAACTTCGCCATCAATGCGGCCCTGCCCCGGGGGGACCGGGCGCGGGCCACCCTCGAGCTCAAGACCGAGACCATGCGGGCGGCGAGCCAGGGCACCACCTACCGCCTCCGGGGCGAGGTGGTCCGCATGGCCAAGCAGGTCGCCTATGGCGAAGCGACCGTGCGGACCGCGGAAGGCGAGTTGTACACCCGGGCGACCGGGACCTTCCTGCTGCACCGGGCCGAGGGCGGCGCCTAGGACCCGATGTGGTCCGCCGGCACGGTGCCCAACCGGCCGGCCTGGAAGTCCTCGAACGCCTGGGCGATCTCGGCCCGGGTGTTCATCACGAACGGGCCGTAGGCGGCGACGGGTTCGCGGATCGGGGCGCCCCCGAGGACGAGCACATCGAGCCCGGGCACGTCGGCATCCTGGGTCGTGTCGGCCTCGAGCACGATCGCGTCCCCGGCGCCGTGGACGGCCAGCTGCCCCATCGAGAACGGCCGACGGTCCTCGCCGACCGTGCCCCGGCCGGCGAGGGCGTACGCGAGCGCGTTGAACTCGGGCGCCCAGGGGAGCACGAGGCGCGAACCGGGAGCCAGGGTCGCGTGCACGAGCGCGATCGGGGTGTGGGTCATCCCGGGTCCCCGGTGGCCGGCCACGTCGCCCGCGATCACTCGGACCAGGGTCCCGCCGTCGGGGGAGGACAGCAGGGCCGTCGCGTCAGGCTTGATGTCCTGGTAGCGGGGATCGGTCCACTTGGAGGCGGCCGGGAGGTTCACCCACAGCTGGATGCCATGGAACAGGCCCCCGCTCACCACGAGCGACTCCGGTGGCCGCTCGATGTGCAAGATGCCCGAGCCGGCAGTCATCCATTGGGTGGTCCCGTCGGTGATGATGCCGCCGCCGCCGATCGAGTCCTGGTGCTGGAAGATCCCGTCGATCATGTAGGTCACGGTCTCGAATCCGCGGTGGGGGTGCCAGGGCGTGCCCTTCGGCTCACCGGGGCCGTAGTTCACCTCACCCATCTGGTCCATGTGGACGAACGGGTCGAGATCCGCCACAGAGACGCCGGCGAAGGCGCGCCGGACCGGGAAGCCCTCGCCCTCGAACCCCGTTGGTGCGGACGTCACGCTCTTGACCGAGCGTACGGTTAGATTCGCCGGGTCGGCTACCTCGATCCGGTCCAAGACGAGCAGGTCATCGACTGTTACCGCAGGCATAGCGAACCTCCTGACATCCACCCGACGGGGTGGCCACACGTTCAAACACCTCGAGCCCGACGGCGATTCCCGCCGCGCCGGCGTGCCGACGACGCCCTGGACCCGGCTCACCGGGACTGCGCACAGGGACTAGATGAGACCGATGCCGTTGAACACGGTAGTGAGTCGGTTGGACCTGGCCGTAAGGTCACGCCTGGGACAGCCGATATTTGTGAGGAGCTCAACGATGGACAATCCAATCGTCCATTTTGAAATTCTGGGCCATGAAGGTCCATCGTTGATTGGGTTTTACCGGGATCTGTTCGGATGGGAGCTGCGCGACGTACCCATGAACGGGTACCACTCCTACGCGTTCCTCCCGTCTCCTGATGAGGGAATCGGCGGCGGTGTAGGGCAGCTCGAACCAAGCGACCAGGGATTCGTGACCATTTATGTCGAAGTCCACGATCCGCAGTCAATCCTGGATCAGGCAGTCAGAGGCGGCGCGCAAGTTGTGCTCCCGGTAACTGAGATTCCAGGTGTGGGTGACATCGCCCGCTTTCGCGATCCACAGGGAAACGTGGTCGGCTTGGTGCGTTCCATCGCTGACTAACAGCGTGCGCGGATAGGCACCGCACACCGCCCTTCTCGGGCGTCCGGCTCATGCTCGATCATCGAGCAGTGCCGGTTCCTGCTTCTTCGCCGGGGCTTCCCCGGCGGTTGCGGGACCAGTTCCACCACCACCGAGGCGGTGGCCAGCGCTCGACTCGGCGTTCGCCCAGGCGGCGAGGTTGACCGCGGCGTTGCGATCCCGGTCCATGACCAGCCCACAGCGCCCGCAGCGAAAGACTCGGTCCGACAGCGTCATGGCGGCCCGGATCGCACTCGGATGTCGACCGAAGGCCTTGTGCGATTGCCAAGAGGACTCTCCAGAAGCGATCCGGTCCCAGATCTCAGCCCACTCGGCGCCAGTCAACCGCCCCCGGGCTTGTCATTGCACCTCTTGGTTGCTGGCAGCTTTTGCTGGTCAACGACATGGTGCCGCCGCCGCCTGAATCCGCAACTCGGAATTGAGTAAGGGATCACTCGGAACAGATATTCTGGGTCCGGGATCCCCCGGACCCAGACGACCTCGAGTGGGGCTAGCTGGAATCGAACCAGCGACCTCAGCATTATCAGTGCTGCGCTCTAACCGACTGAGCTATAGCCCCGTTCCGGCAGACGCTTGTCAGCTTCCGCCGTCCCGCATTTTGGCATGTCCCCGAAAGTGATCCGCCCGACGAGGTCGACTAGCTGGTCATTCGCTGATCATCCGGACCGACATCGACTGGCTTGCGGTGGCCAAAAGCCGACCGTCCTCGGACCACAAGTACGAGTGGCCTTGGGCGTACCCTCCGGCCAGCCCGTCTATGTAGATGTCGCACAGCACCCATTCGGTCGGGGAGAGCTCGACGACCCGCAAGGTGTTGTCGAGGCTGCTTCCGTGTGTCGGCCGGCCGATCACCTGGGAGACCCCACCGGCGACGAAGTCACCGAACACGGCAAGCGCGGCAGCCTCGGGGTCGAGGTGGCCCGGGACTCGGGCCCAGAGGGCGGAGTTGGCCGGACCGTGGAGAAGCTGGCCTGTCATCATCTCCTCGAACGTCCTGCCCTTGGCCAGGCGCGTCTCCACCTTGTCGAAGATCGTCTCTCGGTACGACCCGAACGGCACTCCTCGTTCCGGGCAGTTCTCGGGCCGGTCCACCTCCGGCGGGTGCACCGAGACCTGGTGGAGGTCGCCCGAATGGTCACCCAGTGCCGCGTTCACGGTGAGGATCTCGCTGTGGCCGACTCTTCCGACGACCCTGGCCTGGGTGGTCCTCCGCCCGACCGCGGCCAGCACGACGTCGAGCTCGAGGTGACTGCCGGTCGGAGCGAACGACAGATACTGCGCCGTCGCCCAGATGGTGGGCCGACCCGATGCGCCCTCCATGGCCACGATGCCGGCGGCAAGGCCACACCCCCCGAACAAGAAGTCACCCGGCGTCGAAAGTCCCGGCACCACGTCGAGCTCCCAATGGAGGTTCTGACCGTCAACCGGGCTCATGCCGAGGAAATCACGGGCATGCATCGCCGGGCAGGCTACCTGGCTGGTTCGGGCCCAACCGACGCCGACGACGCGAGGGGTCGGCACCGCTAAACTTGCCATCGAGCAAGCAACTGTTCCCTTGCGAGGTGTTTTGGCCGACCCAAGCAGCACAGAAGGCAAGCCGAGCGGGACCACCGACGCGGCAGCCCGGCTTCGTTCGGCGGTGAACCGGATCGCGCGGCGCCTGCGCCCGACCCGGGCGGGGGCGGGATTCACACCGACACAGATCTCCGTGCTCGAGACGGTGGCCAAGCGGGGGCCGATCCGGCTATCGGACCTCGCAGCGGTTGAGGGGATGAACCCGACGATGCTGTCCCGCGTCGCCCGCAAGCTCGAGGAGCCCGGGCTCATACGCCGGCACCCGCACCCCGTCGACGGTCGGGCGGCGCTGCTCGAGGTGACCGGTTCGGGGCGCCGGCTGTTCGAGCGAATCCGAACCGAGCGGACCGACCAACTGAGCCTCGCATTCGGCGAACTCAGCGACGCCGAACGCCACTTGGTTGTCGAGGCGCTGCCGGTGCTCGAGCGCCTTGCCGAGCAACTCAGGGATCGGCCACCGCGGTGAGCGAAGCGATCGCAGTGCCGCCCGGGCGCATCCGCCGGATGGGCCGCATGACCTTCTCGGCCCTCTCGGTTCCCAACTACCGGCGCTACTTCGTCGGTCAGACGATCTCGCTGGTCGGGACCTGGATGCAGACGACCGCCCAAGCCTGGTTGGTCCTGACCCTCACCAACTCGTCGACGGATCTCGGCTTCATCATCGCTCTCCAGACTCTGCCGATACTCCTGTTCGGCCCCTATGCCGGCGTCATAGCCGACCGCGTCGACAAGCGGCGATTGATGGTCGTTCTCCAGTCGCTCATGGGTGTCCAGGCGCTCGTGCTCGGCATCCTGACGGTGACCCACCACATCCATCTCTGGGAGGTGTGCGTCCTGGCCGTCGTGCTCGGACTGAACAACACCTTCGAGAACCCGGCCCGGCAGGCGTTCGTCCTCGAGATGGTCGGTGCCGACGACCTCCGCAACGCCGTGACCTTGAACTCGGTGATCGTCAACGCGGCCCGGGCGGTCGGCCCCGCCATCGCGGGTGTGCTCATCGCCACCGTCGGGGTTGGCACGTGCTTCCTGGCCAACGCGGCAAGCTTCGTGGCGGTGGTCGTGTCCCTGGTCACGATGAACAAGGGCGCCCTCGACCCGAGCCCTCCGAGCCAACGGGCGAAGGGTCAAATGCGCGAGGGCCTGGCCTATGTCCGGCACAACCGCCGCCTCGCCATCCCCCTGCTCATGATGGGCATGGTCGGCATGCTCACCTACGAGTTCCAGGTCTCCCTCCCCGTGCTCGCCCGGCAGACCTTCCATGGGAACTCGGAGGTCTACGGGTTCATGACCGCAGCCATGGGGATCGGTGCGGTCGTCGGGGGGCTCGTTACCGCGGCCCGTGGATCCACCGGCGTCCGGCCGTTGGTCGTCGCCGCGACGGGGTTCGGGATCGTGACGCTCCTGGCGGCATTGGCGCCGAACCTGCCCCTCGAACTGGTGGCGCTCGCAATGGTCGGATGGGGGAGCGTGGCGTTCCTGGCCCTCGGGAACTCCACTCTCCAGCTCAACTCGGATCCCTCGATGCGAGGCCGGGTCATGGCCCTGTGGGCGGTGGCGTTCCTGGGCTCGACGCCGATCGGGGGGCCGACCATCGGTTGGGTGATCCGGGAGTCCAACCCACGGGTCGGACTGGCGGTTGGCGCCGTCACCTGTTTCGTTGCCGCAGGCGTTGGTGCGCTGGCCCGACGGCGCTTCATCGCTCGGCGCGTCGTGGTGCCCACGGACATGGAGAGTTTCGACAAGGCGATCGGGGGCCCGTTGAGTGATGACGTTGCAGGTCGCGGGGTGAACGGCACGTCACTGCCGGTCGAACCGCCGGCCCCTGAAACGGGCCCCGCGTCGACCCGTGGTGAAATGGGCAATGGCTCTGAACATCCTGGGTGAGGAACTCGAGCCCTGCAGCGGAGACCCGCTGACGGGCTTTTATCGGGATGGCCGTTGCAACACCGGCGCTGACGACGTTGGCCTCCATGTCGTGTGTGCGCAGATGACCGACGAGTTCTTGACGTTCTCGAAAATGACTGGCAACGACCTGAGCACCCCCCAGCCCGACGGCGGCTTCCCCGGGTTGGTGGCCGGCGACAGGTGGTGCCTGTGCGCCTCACGCTGGAAGGAGGCCTTCGACGCCGGGGTCGCTCCACCGGTCGTTCTGGCGGCCACCCATGCATCGGTGCTCGAGTGGGTTGAACTGGGCGAACTACGCCAGCACGCCACGAGCTGATCGCGTGACTGAGTATCGTGAGCACTGAAGGTTTCAGTCACGGGGACGTAGCTCAGCTGGCTAGAGCACCTGCTTTGCAAGCAGGAAGTCGTGGGTTCGAGTCCCATCGTCTCCACTTGCTGCGGCGGACCCCATTCAGTGGACCACTTCTTTGAGACAAAGTGGTCTGCTGGATGGTGGTCGAGTGCATATCTTCGAATTCGTTCGGTTAGGTAACCAAGCGAGCTATGTCGCCGGCCCGAATTGTAGAAGTGTGGATGCATTCGGCGAGGGCCAGCGCGAGCTCCATCTGGTCCGCCGACTCTGCCGACTCAGGAGCTCGATCTGAGCTGTCTCGGGCCCGTTTCGCTAACTTCGGAGCCGGGCCAGCCCGTTTCGGATGACGGGGACGCTAGAGGAGTCCGCGTCAAAGGCAAAGGTGTCCTGGTCGACCCGAAAGAGGTGCAGCTCGAGGTCCTCGCCGACGAACGTTGGCGCGGCGAACCGCACAGCAAGGCGGCCGATCTGGTTCGGATCCCCATCTGCGATGAGCGAGACCACTCCCTGAGCACATAGCCCCATGGTGCACAGACCGTGGAGGAAGCGTCGGTCGAAACCGCTGCCGCGGGCCGCCTCGACGGTGAAGTGGTGCCCGGACCAGTCGCTGGAGACCTCGGCATAGCGCTGGGGCATGCCTTCATCGCTGCTGATGCGGTAGCTGCCGACTGGCCGCGCTCGGGCGTCGTCGGGAAAGCTGTGGTCAGGAGCGCCTTCGCCCACCGGGGCACCAACGGCGTTCAGTAGCACCGTCGTCCACCATTGGTCGGCGACCGGCGCTCCGTCGGTGTCGTAGGTGGAATATCGCATCGTGATCAGGTTGTGCCGTCCTCCGCGGCGCGAGCCCTGTGCTTCAACCCAAGTCTGAAGCTCTTCACCCGGGATAATTTGGCGATGAAGTACGACGTCGTGTTCTCCGTGGATGCCGCCAGCCATTGAGTAGCGCACTGCCTCGGGCACCAACGTGTTGAAGGCAGCTTGCTGGGCCTCCCAGATCTGAGTGACAACCGCGACTGGGGGCACGGCCGTGCCGGCGAGCGGGCCGGGGTTCGGGTCCCTCGTAGCCTCCGCGTAGCGCCGGATGTGATCGGCATCCAGGCGTCCGTCGAATGGCCCGAGGCGCTGGCCAAGCAGGACTCCGGGGATCTCGCTCGATAAGACGGTCATGAGGTCGCTCCTGTCTGTGCCTAAGCGAGCCGGTGGGCGCGTCGGACTTTGGCCAGCACCGCGCTCTGTGCCCGCACGACGTGGACCGGCAGCGTCCGTTGTGTCTTCGTCGACCTCCAAATCGACGGTCTAGCGGATGAGCAGGAACTTGGAGGAGTCGAGTCCATCAAGAAGGGAGCCTTCGCTGGGGGGCTCGCGACGGGTCCCGCAGTTGATCATTAAAGACTCATCCACTCGGCCCTGGGCGGATGAGTCGGGGGCCTCGTCGCCCCACTCAAAGGACTCCAAACGGACAGCACATAACTTGCGCCCCTACGCTCGGCTGCGATCTGCTTCTTTCCAGGGTGCTACAGCGCTCAACCCAGAATGCTTTGCAAGCAGGAAGTCGCGGGTTCGAGTCCCGTCGTCTCCACTTTCCGACTCTGAACTGGTCATTCTCAGGCCGACGGGGATCCATTCGGGGAGCCTTCCAAGAGTGAACCCCTGCGCCGACGCTGTGTTCTCCGAGCCCGGCCGCTCACTTGTGTGTTTTCCCGGTCGGTCACGACCGGCACGTCCTTGGTCGGCACGATGCCGTGGCCGAACGCCGTCACGATGACGCCGTTCGCCAGGACCAATAGAAGCCGAATCCACGTTTAAGCCCATGTCCGGGCCTGCCCTATGCCTTCCAGAACCCGGAGGCTTCTACCCGAAACTCACCGTGCCTGTCCCGGAGACCGAGCCGTACTGAGCGATCGGGTTGGCGTTCGTGTTGGTATTGCACTTCCCCTTCGTCAACGGCAAGACGATCGCAAACGTGACCGTGATGTTCGCCGTGCCGCTGATCCCGGCATATGCCTTCGTACCGCTCAAGATCGGCACCGGGTCGGTGACCGCAAACGACCCAGAACAGGTCGTTGAGTTGAATGTGGTCGGCGGCGTGTTGGGGTTGTTCAGGTCCTTGCTGAGCTGCGTCGTGTTTAGGAGAATCGAGCCCTTCTTCAAAGTCAGCAGCTTGTAGGTGCCTTTCTTGGTCGGCTTGCCGGACGAGTTCGCATTGGCCGACTTGCCGGAGTCAGCGATCGCCCCAGTAATCACGACCCCTCCACCCCCGTTGTTGGCGGGTGTTCCCCACACCTGGATGGTGCCCCCGGCTGGAGCGGTGGCCCCAAAGGCAGAAGCGCCGCTGAACAACAGACTTCCAAGGACGGCTACACCGAGTGCTGTCTTGGCGATTCGCATCGTGACCTCCCGATCAGAACAAGTGTGTCAACAAGTGTGTCTGACCGTCACGGGAACCGACGCTCACCCTGTCAGGAATGGACGGTAGCCGAAACCGTCACGACGGGCGCTCGAAAGGTGGGAACTTCATCAGGGTCAGCCTTAGCTGAATCCATGTTTGATTCTCGCTCTGACCAGGGCAGATGGCGCGAGCCGGGTTGCCAGCGCAGCGCGACAGCTAGGTGTAGCGGGCGCCGACTCCCTACCGCCCGCGGGTGGCAGGCCTACTGGCCCAGGACTTTGGCATGCAGCCAGCTAGTGTCGTGAGTCGGAGATCCGCGCGCAATATGTAGCCAGTGTGTCGAGGATCTCGTCGGCGCT
>PMOQ01000052.1 GCA_003161255.1 Acidimicrobiaceae bacterium
CATGGGGTCGATTCCGGGTCGGCACCCTGTGCGTCGGCGCGCTCGGGGTGGCGACGAGCGTCACCGCCGTGCTGGCGCTGACCCTCCCCACTCCCCTCGCCGTCAGCCTCGATTCGGCGTCGATCGGTTCGGGCCAACAGCACCTGAAGTCGATCACGGTCACGGTGACCAACCGGACCGGCTCGACCCAGTTCCCGCACTTCCTGATCGACATCGGCGCAGGTCACCCCACCGGCTTCTGGACCACAGCGAACAATCAACCGGTGGTCGTCGGCCCGCACCGGTCGGTGACCGTCACCCTCCTGCCGGCGACGCTCACGTACTTCCCGCCGTGGGCGTCCAACTGGGTCATCGACGCCTACACGTCGAGTCCCCGTGCCCTCAGCACGACCAACGACCTCTGGCACAACTACATCCCGAAGCTCAACCAGCCGTAGGCAACGGGACGGTCGGATTGCGGCTTCAGCCGGACCCGAACGCCTTGCGAACCGCCGCCGATCCGACCGAGCCCCGCTCGCTGAACCCGTAGGTGCCGGACTCGAGCAGCTCCCGACCGGCCTCGACGAGGCCCGCGAGCGCCGCCCACGCGAAGCCGCCACCGACCGAGATCCGAGCCACGCCCGCTGCGGCCAGCTCGGAGACGAGCGGGGATCCGGCTCGGACCAGCACGTTGACCGGCAGGTCCACGCTCGAGATCACCCGCCGGGTGTCCTCGAGGTCCCAGATACCCGGCGCGAACAGGACGTCGGCCCCCGACTCTTGATACGCCTGTAGCCGGGCGATGGTGGCGTCGAGATCGTTGTGCCCGTGGAGGTGGCCCTCGGCTCGTGCCGTGAGCACCAGGTGCACGGGGCCTCCATGGGCCGCCTCGGCGGCGGCCGCCACGCGTGCACGAGCGAGGCCGAGCTCGTAGATGGGGTCCTCCGGTTTCCTCGTGTAGTCCTCGACGGAGCACCCGGAGAGCCCGGCGTCGAGCGCCATGCGCACGGTGGCCGCGACGCCAGCGGGGTCATCGGCGAAACAGTTCTCGAGATCGGCCGAAACCGGGACCCCGACCGCGGATGCGATCGCCCCACCGTGTGCGACGGCCTCGTCGCGGGTCACCGACCCGTCGAGCCGGCCGAGCGAGGCGGCAAAACCACTGCTCGTCGTCGCGAGGGCCGCGAACCCGAGGGACTCGAGGAGCCTCGCCGACCCGACATCCCAGGGGTTCGCCATGAGCAGGGGTCCTGTTTCGCGGTGTAGCGCGAGAAAGCGGTCCGCCAGTTCGGCATGCGTCGGCATCCGGCCAGGCTAGAACACCTCATGCACGAGCCAACCGGGCCGACGGCCGGACGGAGATCGATCAGGCGTCTTCGATGCGGAACGGTTGGAGTTCGGTCGCGCCGCCGCCGGTCGACGGGGCGAGACCCGGGACCGAGGTGCTCGGGACCGACTTGGCCGGCGCGACGATCGCAACCGGGTGTCCCCAATCCGAGAACTGGAGGGTATCGATCCCACTGACGATCCCGACACTGATGCGCTCGATCAGCGCAACGGGGACAAAGGGGGCCGTCGTCGAGACGTCGAGGGTCACCGCTGCGCCGAGGTGGACGCCGTTCGAAGTCACCGTCCGACCTCCGGCGACGCCGACCACGTTGACTCCGTCGACACTGTGGACCGGTCCGAGTGAGAGGTGTCCATGCGGTTGTAGAGAATCGAGCATGCTCGAGAAGGCGTCGTCGGTCGAGAACTCGGAGTACTCGGGGCTGCCGGAACGAAACGCGACCCACTGGTTGGCCAGCGCCGAGGCGGAGGTCGACCCAGCGAAGATGGCGCTCAGGAACGTCGCGTTCCCCTGGACGTAGAGGATGTTCGGCAACCAGAGGACGGTGCCGGTGCCCAGCAACCCCTGGGCGCCGCTCGACACCCTGACGCGGCCCCTCGTCTGGCCTATGTCGCCGACGGCACCGACCTTGACGGCGCCGAGTTGGGCCGTCTCAACGACATGGAGTGACCCTGTCGCCCTCGCCGCCCCAACCGCCGTCGCGATGACCTGGCTGGCCGATCGGCCCGCCAACCCGTTCGGCGGCGTCGTCGGGGACGAGAGCACGACGCCCAGCCCCACGCAGCACGCGAGGAGCGCCACCGAGAGCCAGGTCGTGACGACCAGGCGACGATGGGCGCCCTGGTCCTCTCGAGGCAGCGGCGGTGGCGGGGCGGCGGACCGGAGGTGCCCCGGGTACAACCGGCCGTCTGCGGCCAGCCACCACCCCTGACCTGGTCCGACACCCGAAGTCACGCCGAAAGGGTAAACCTGGGCCCCGCCGCGGCCGCGGACCCGGCCGGCGTCGGATCGGGCGATCGGGGAGCGGACATGGCGAGGGAAGGGCCTTTCTGGGACATGGTCGAGGGCCGGGCGGCGCCGCCGGCGGTGGCCGAGCTCCTAGGGTGGAAGCTCGTCGCAGTCGATCCCGACGCCGGGACGATCGAGGTTGAATTCACGGCGACGGAGCGGTTCTTGAACCCGATCGGGAACATCCAGGGCGGCATGTTGGCGGCCATGCTGGACGACACGCTCGGCCCCGCGCTGGTGGCCACCTTGGACGCCGACCAGTTCTCACCGACGACGGACCTCCACGTGCAGTTCCTCCGGCCGGCCCGCCCGGGTCAACTGGTCGGGCGGGGGCGCGTGGTCAGGCGGGGAAGACAGATCGCGTTCTTGGCCGGTGAGCTCGTCGATGACTCGGGAACCGTCGTCGCCACGGCCGTCGCGACGGCGCAGATCCGCGACGGGCAGCTCTGACCCAATTCGAGATCTGAGACGTCGGACTCGAATCGGCAAGACTCAGAACACCCGAGCAGGATCACACGAGCAAAGGGGGGCCGGATGAACGTTCTTTTGATCACGCTCGACCAGTTCCGCGGAGACTGCCTATCCGTGACGGGACACCCGGTCGTCCGTACTCCGAACCTCGACCGCCTGGCCTCGGCGGGCACGCTCCTGCGTCGTCACTACAGCCAGGCCGCTCCGTGCTCCCCGGGACGGGCGTGCCTGTACACCGGCACCTACCAGTTCAATAACCGGGTCGTTGGAAACGGAACACCACTCGACGATCGGTTCGACAACGTCGCGCGCGCCGGTCTCCGAGCCGGCTACCGGCCCACCCTGTTCGGGTATTCGGACCAAGGGATCGACCCGCGCATGGCCACCGGCCCGGACGACCCGCGCCTCTCCAGCTACGAAGGGATCCTGCCGGGATTCGAGAGCGGGCTCGATCTCGTCGACAACCAGGAGCCGTGGGTGAGGTGGCTCCAAGAGCTCGGGTACGACGTCCCGCTCGACGGGCCGGCCGCGCTCTCGAGTGAACCCGATCGCCCAGCCGAGCACGGAACCTCCGCGTTCCTGACCGACCGGTTGCTGGCGTGGCTGGATCGCCAAGACAAGCCGTGGTTCGCCCACGCCAGCTACCTGCGTCCGCACGACCCATACGCCGCCGCCGGCCACTGGTCCACGGCGTATCACCCCGACGACATGCCGGCCCCCATCGAAGCTCCGGAGCGGGCGTGGCCCTTCGCCGGCCATCTCGCCGAGTTCGAGGCGCCGGGCGATGCCGGCCTGCGCGCGCTTCGGGCGCAGTACTACGGCATGATCTCGGCCGTCG
This sequence comes from Acidimicrobiaceae bacterium, assembly GCA_003161255.1. GTDB lineage: Bacteria > Actinomycetota > Acidimicrobiia > Acidimicrobiales > RAAP-2 > Palsa-461. The sequence goes on from PMOQ01000052.1 coordinate 3,645, forward strand.
ACGAGCAGCTCGGACGGGTGTGGGACCACCTCGGCGAGCTCGGGATGTGGGACGACACCTTCATCGTGCTCACCTCCGATCACGGCGAGCAGCTGGGCGACCAGGGAACCGTCGGCAAGGGTGGGTTCTTCGAAGCGAGCTACCACATCCCGGGCATCGTCCGGGACCCCCGACACCCCGAGGGGCACGGCACGACGGTCGACGCATTCACCGAGAACGTCGACGTTTTCCCGACGTTGTGCGAAGCCATGGGTATCGAGGTTCCGGCCCAGTGCGACGGGATGCCGCTCAGCGCGTTCTTGACCGGGGACGACCCCCCGTGGTGGCGGGACGCCGCCCACTGGGAGTACGACTGGCGCTGGGAGAAGATCCTGTTCGGCCCCCACGACTGGCCGTGGGACCGGCGCCTCGAGGGCCAGAACCTGGCCGTCCTCCGCTCCGAGACGCTCGCCTACGTCCAGTTCGGCACCGGCGAGTGGCGGTGCTTCGACCTGGCGTCCGACCCGACGTGGCGCAGCGAGATCGACGACCCTTCCGTCGTGATGGCTTCCGCTCAGTCGATGCTGGCATGGCGGGCGTCGCATGCCGACCGGTTCTTCACCGACATGCTGCTCTACAACGGTGGGATGTGGCGGGTCCCCGCGGCCGCTCCGCCGTCAGCGGGGGCGCTGGCCGGATGATGCGGAGGCGACCAACCGCCACGAACCGGCGTTGCGCGCCCACCCCTGGAGACTCTCGATCGTGACCTCGGTCGTCACTCCGTCCGCCCCGACGACGTTGATCTGGGGCCCGGTGACGACAACGGCATCCCCGGTAGACGCGGACCTTCAGGTCCGGCCGTTCGGTCCACCTCGGATTCTTCCGCACGTGCTCCAGGTAGGTGGGCTTGTCCTGGGTCACCCCGGTGATGTGGGTGTGCGTGAGCTCGTCGGCCAGCAGCGCGGCCAGGGCGTCCCAATCCTGCTCGGAGATGGCCCGGCAGCGTTGCGCCACGAGGTCGAGCACCGCTGCCACGGCCGCTTCGTTGTCACCACCGGTCATCCCTGGCTCCCTCGGCGTCACCGCGACTCGGGCCGTTCGAGCACCCACCGGGTGGTCACCTGGCGAAAGTTGATCGGACCCGGAATCGTCTCATGGCTGAACAGGTAACGGAATCCCGCCCGCTGCAGGGTCCGGTTCGGCGCGACGTTGAGCGCGTTGGGCTCACAGAAGAGGCGCTCGATCTCGAGCACCCGGAAGAAGGCGGCTGCGGACAGCGTGACGAACTCGGCCCCGAGACCGGCGTGCCGCTCCTCCGGCCGAAGGATGTGGAGGTGCATGAACGCCTGCTTGCCGAACTCGATCTGATCCGTGGCGCTGAAGCCGACCATGCGCCCGGCGAGTTCCCAAACGAGCGCGTAGCCCGTTCGCTCGCGAATGGGACGCGCCAAGTCTGCCTCGATCCGGGCCCGCCAGGCCTCCTTGGTGGGCAACAGACCACGGTCGACGCCCATCGTGCGCAGGTGTTCGTCGGTGGCGTCGTGGAAGTAGTCGATCCGCGCACCGACGTCCGCCGACTGCATCTCCCTCACCACGAGGTCCGGGAGGGCCGCCACGGCGGAAAATCCTACGGCTCGCCGACCGGGCCGGATCCAAGGAATGCCTCCGCGATCGTTCACCCTCAGGGTCACGGCGAGCGATCCGAGCATCGCCACCGGTGATCGTCGGTCCTAGCGGCCGGCGGTCCGCCGGTCCCCGTGGGCCGGCTGGCGACCCGGGCCTGGTGGACCTAGACAATGGGCCATGCGCGGAGCCGTCCTCAACGCCAGCCCCGGCGACCTCGAGATCACCGAGCTCGCCATCGACAACCCGGGTCCACGCGAGGTGCTCGTGCGCACCGCTGCGGCCGGGCTGTGCCACAGCGACCTGCACGCGATCGACGGATCGATCCCGGCCCGGCTCCCGGCCTGCCTCGGCCACGAGGCCGCCGGCGTGGTCGAGGCGGTGGGCGACCAGGTCGCCCACGTGGTTCCGGGAGACCACGTGATCAGCTGCCTTTCGGTTTTCTGCGGGCACTGCGAGAACTGCGTGAGCGGCTTCCCCAACCGGTGCCAGTCGACCGAGATGCGGCGGGGCCGCGACGAGAAGACCCGGCTGACACTCGAAGACGGTACGCCGATCAACCAGTGGTACAACCTGTCCAGTTTCGCGGAGCTCATGCTCGTCCACGAGAACGCCCTCGTGAAGATCGTCGACGACATCCCGCTCGACCGGGCCGCCCTGATCGGCTGCGGGGTGGTCACCGGCGTCGGTGCGGTCATCCACACCGCCGGGGTCCGCCCGGGAGAGACGGTCGCGGTCATCGGCTGCGGCGGCATCGGGCTCAACTGCATCCAGGGGGCACGGCTCGCCGGGGCCGGCCGGATCATCGCGGTCGACCGGGTGCCGATGAAGCTGGAGCTGGCCAAGAAGTTCGGCGCGACCGACGTCGTCGACGCCTCGAGCGTCGACCCGGTCCAGGCGGTGCTCGAGTTGACCTCCGGCGGCGTCCACTACGCCTTCGAGGCCATCGGCCTGAAGGCGACCGCCGAGGCGGCGTTCGGGATGCTGCGCTCCGGCGGGACCGCGACGGTCGTCGGCCTGCTCCCCTTCGGCGCCACGATCGAGATCCCGGGGCTGTCGCTCATCGCGGAGCGCAAGCTCCAGGGTTCGCTGATGGGGTCCAACCGGTTCCGGGTCGACATGCCGAGGCTGGTCGACCTCTACCTGCAGGGGCGCCTCGAGCTCGACGAGCTCATCTCGGCCCGGATCACCCTGGACCAGGTCAACGACGGCTTCAAGGCGATGCAGGGCGGCGAGGTGGCCCGCTCGGTGATCATCTTCGACTGAGCCGATTCAGCCGTCGCGCATCGACCCGCTCTCG
>PMOQ01000024.1 GCA_003161255.1 Acidimicrobiaceae bacterium
AGCTGGCCCTTGCCCCCGTCGAGCAGCAACAGCTGGGGCGGGTAGGCGAATCGCTTGCGGGCGGCCATGCGCCGCTCGGTCAGGTCGTCCACGGTCGCCGAGTCGTGGCGGGTGCGGGACTCGGCCCGCTCGGTCAACAGGTTGGCGAAGCGTCGGGTGAGGACCTCCTCCATCGCCGCGTAATCGTCGTTGCCACCCACGCTCTTCACGACGAACCGGCGGTAGTCGGACTTCTTGGCCAACCCGTCCTCGAACACCACCATCGACCCGACGTAGTCGGTCCCCTGCAGATGACTCATGTCGAAGCATTCGATCCGCAACGGCGAGCGGGACAGGCCGAGCGCCGCCTCGAGCTCGGTCAGGGCCCTCGACCGGGCGTTGTGGTCCGCCGAGCGCCGCAGCCGGTGCCGGGTCAGGTCCTCGGCCGCGTTCCGGGTGACGGTCTCGTGCAGCGCACGCTTCTCGCCCCGCTGGGGGATGCCGAGCCGCACCGGACCGCCGCGCAGGCCGGACAGCCACGCGGTGACCACGTCGGGCGAGTCGGGCAGCACCGGGACCAACACCCGTCTCGGCACCTCGGCGCCGGGGGTGCCGTAGAGCTCCTGGAGCACCCGGCCCATGAACTGCTCGGGCGTGAAGTCCTCGACCTTGTCGGCGACCGAGCCGCTGCGTCCGACGACCCGTCCCCGCCGGACGTGGAAGACCTGGATGGCCGCCTCGAAGTCGTCGTCGGCGATCCCGATGAGGTCGAGGTCCTCGGCCTGTTCGGACACCATCTGCTGGGTCTCGGCGGCCTTGTGCACCGCCACCAACCGGTCCCGGAGGCGCGCCGCGCGTTCGAACTCGAGGTCGTCCGACGCCTCCTCCATCTCGGCCCGAAGCCGCGCCACCACGGGCGTGGTCTCGCCGGAGAGGAACCCCATGAGGTCCTCCACCATCTGGGCGTAGCGCCCCGGTTCGACGGCACCGACGCACGGGCCCGAGCACCGCTCGATGTCGTAGAGGAGGCAGGGCCGGCCGAGCCGCGCGTGCCGCTTGAATTTCGCATCCGAACAGGTCCGGATCGGGAAGCTCCGCAAGAGCAGGTCCAGGGTCTCTCTGAGCGCGCGGACATGCCCGTACGGGCCGAAGTACCGGACCCCCTTGCGCTTCTTGCCCCGGAAGACCACCGGGCGCGGCCATTCGTCGCTCACCGTGACGGCGAGCCACGGGTAGCTCTTGTCGTCCTTCAGCCGGCTGTTGAAGCGCGGCTTGTGAGCCTGGATGAGGGAGTGCTCGAGGATCAGCGCGTCGACCTCGGTGCCGACCACCACCCATTCGACCCGCTCGGCCTGCGCCATCATCTGGGCCGTGCGGGGGGCGAGCGCCGCCGGGTCGGCCCAGTAGTTGGTCAGGCGGTGGCGGAGCGACTTGGCCTTGCCGACATAGAGCACCCGGCCGTCGGCGTCGAAGAACTGGTACGAGCCCGGGGCGTCGGGGATCGAGCTGGTCGGTGGCCTGACCTTCACTCCCTCCACTCTCGCGCCCAGCTGTGCCGTGCGACGCGCCCCGGCCTGCGGCGTCCGGGGCCCGCTCACGCCTACACTGGGTGGCAAGCCGGCCCGGTATCCCGGCTACACACGAGCTCTGAGGCCGACAACCCCGCGGATGGGCGACCGGTGCTGTCCCCGCCGGCCACATCAGAGCTCCCCCACCGAGGGGGTAGATCATGATCCGACTCCAGGGCGCTCTCCCAGAGCGATACACGGACGCGTCGCCGGACCAACTGGCCGCGTGGATCGGCGCCGCCAAGGCGACGCTCGGCGACCGGCTGTTCATCCTCGGCCACCACTACCAACGCGACGAGGTCATGGCCTGGGCCGACGCCCGAGGCGACTCGTTCGGCCTGTCCAAGATGGCNNCGCCGACCACCAACAGGTGCTCCTGCCGGACCTGAACGCCGGCTGCTCGATGGCCGACATGGCCGACATCGACGCCGTCGAGGAGGCCTGGGACGCCCTGGCCACGGTCACCGACGTCGAGCGGATCGTCCCCATCACCTACATGAACTCCTCGGCCGCCCTGAAGGCGTTCGTCGGCGCCCACGGCGGCGCCGTCTGCACCTCGTCCAACGCCCGGGCCGTCCTGACCTGGGCGCTCGACCCCGACCGGACCGGCCAGGCCATCGGCGACAAGGTCCTCTTCTTCCCCGACCAGCACCTCGGCCGCAACACCGGCTTCCAACTCGGCTACGGCGCCGGTGACATGGCGGTTTGGAACCCCCGGTTCGCCCTCGGGGGGCTGGACGACGCCGAGGTGAAGGCGGCCACCCTCTTGTTGTGGAAGGGCCACTGCTCGGTCCACCAACGATTCCGGCCCGAGCACGTGGCGGCGTTTCGGGCCGAGCACCCCGACGGGATCGTGCTGATCCACCCCGAATGCGCCCACGACGTGGTCGAACTGGCCGACGAGGTCGGCTCGACGGACGCCATCATCCGGGCCGTCGAGACGGCGCCGCGGGGCTCGGTCATCGGCATCGCCACCGAGATCCACCTGGTGAAGCGGCTGGCCGACACCCACCCGGACAAGCAGATCTCGTGCCTCGACCCGCTGGTCTGCCCGTGCTCGACGATGTTCCGGATCGACGCACCTCACCTCGCCTGGATCCTGGAGGGGCTGGTCGAGGGCGAGGTCCGCAACCGGATCACCGTCGACCCGGACACCGCCCGGTGGGCCCGGGTGGCCCTCGAGCGCATGCTGGCCATCACCTGAGTGCGGCGCGGCGCGCCCGGGCGGACCGGGCGGACCGGGCCGGTATGGACAGGCGGGGCACCGGCGGCCAAGCTTTAGCCCTGCGTAACGCACAGTTTGGCGCTCGGGGGCAACGGATGGGGACGGCTCGCATCGGCATCTTGGTGGTTGCGTACAACGCCGCCTCCACGCTGGCCCAGGTGCTGGACCGCATCCCCGACAGCGTGCGGTCGCGGGTCGCCGAGGTGCTCGTCTTCGACGACCACAGCGAGGACACCACCTACCTGGTCGGGCTGGGCTACAAGTCGCTCGCCCCGGACCTCCCGATGACGGTGGTCCGCCACGAGCACAACCTCGGCTACGGGGGCAACCAGAAGGCCGGCTACCGGTGGGCCATCGACAACGAGCTCGACATCGTGGTCCTGCTGCACGGCGACGGCCAGTACGCACCCGAGCGCCTGGAGGACCTGATCGGGCCCCTCGAGCGCGACGAGTGCGACGTCGTCCTCGGCTCCCGCATGCTCGAGTCGGGCGGAGCCCGCCGGGGCGGCATGCCCCGCTACAAGTTCGTCGGCAACCGGATCCTGACCAAGGTGGAGAACGTCCTGGTCGGCACGTCGCTCTCGGAATGGCACTCGGGCTTCCGGGCCTACCGCGTCGCCTCGCTGGCCGAGATCCCCTTCGAGCGCAACTCGGACGGCTTCGACTTCGACACCGAGATCATCATCCAGCTGGTCGAGGCCGGTCAGCGGATCGACGAGGTGCCGATCCCGACCTACTACGGCGACGAGATCTGTTACGTGAACGGCATCCGCTACGCCGCCGACGTCACCCGGGACGCGGCCCGCTACCGCGCCCACAAGATGGGGCTCGGCAACGGCGAGACGGCCTTCGCGAGCCAGGCCTACGAGTGGAAGGACGGGCCGGAGACCTCGCACGGGATCCTGGAGGGCCGGCTGGCCGCCCTGGCCCCCATCTCGGTGCTCGATGTCGGGTGCTCGGCCGGCGAGCTCGCGACCCGGTTGCGCAAGCTCGGCCACCGGGTCACCGGGGTCGACGCCGAGGAGGTCCCGGGCATCCACGAGAACGTCGACGAGTTCGTCCGGGCCGACCTGAACGGCGGGCTCCCGGACTCGCTGCGGGGCCCCTTCGACCTGATCGTGGCGGCCGACGTGCTCGAGCACGTGGCCCGGCCCGAACGGCTGCTGGAGGACTTCGCGACGCGGCTCGCCCCCGGGGGCCGGGTCGTCGTGAGCATCCCCAACTTCGCCCACTGGTATCCGCGCCTTCGGGTGGCCGTCGGCCGCTTCGACTACGACCGCCGCGGCATCCTCGACGTCGGCCACCTCCGCTTCTTCACCCGGCGGAGCTTCGAACGGCTGGCCAAGAAGCACGGCTTCGACACGGTCCGGTGCCACGGCGTGGGCATCCCGGTGGAGGTGGCCAAACGGGGCGCCCGGACCGGGGCCGGCGGCTCGGCCGGCCGGTGGTTCTCGGCGGTCGACCGGGTGCTGGTGCTGGCCTGGCCGAACCTGTTCGCCTACCAGTACGTGTTGGACCTGGTCCCCGACCCCGCGCGGGCCGCCGCGTCCGACTGATCGGCCCGGCGGGCATCGAGCCGCCGCAGCAGGGCCAAGCAGGTGGGCGTCGACACGGGGAGCTTGTCGATCCGGCCCGGGAACCGGGCCAGCACCGGCCCCCCGAGCGGGTTGCGCCCGACCGCGATGGGCCGGGTCCCACGGACGAGGACGGCGCTCAGGACCCCGTCGGCGCCGAGATGCACGCTGACCTGGTGCACCCGCGAGTCGAACACCGCGTCGAGCGTGTAGGGGCGCCCGGGCACCACGTGCACGACGGTCCCGTTGATCCATCCCTGGTGGAAGCCCTCGAACAGATAGGAGAACTCGACCCGGCCGCCACCGAGCGGGCGGACGGTCAGGAAGTCGCCGGCGCCCTCGGTCCCGTTGACCAAAACCGGCCAGTAGCCGGCGGGACCGTCGGCGGGGAATACGACCCGGAGCCGGAAGTGCCCGGCGGACTCGGAACGCTCGACAGCCTGCCACTCGTTGCCGTCGGACTGGTAGAGGGCCGCGCAGTCTCCGACGATGACCAGCGCGCCCGGTGGCCCGAGGCGAGGGAGTGCCGCCGCCCGGGTCACCTCGGGCGCACGGCCGGCGAACAGGTCTTCGTCGAGGCGCTGCTGGAACGACACGAACTCCTCGCGCATGGAGATCGGCGCCGACGGACGAAGCTCGCGCTGGTAGACGAGCGCGAAACCGACGTTGACCCACAGCCCGAACAGCGCCAGCGCGCCGAGGCCGACGGCGACCACCCGGCGACGGGACGCGCGCCACGTCCGCCAGGACGCGTTGAGCAGATGGAACCCGGCCAGGGCGGCCAAGACCAGGAGCGGCAGGAAGTCGGCCAGGTACCTATTGGCCACGAAGGCGATGGCAAAGACGCCGACCGTGGCGACGGCCGCGCCGACCACCGGCAACCGGAGCGCGGCCAGCGAGGCCCGGGCCCCGCCGCGCCGGCGCCGGAAGATGCCGACGAGCCCGACCACACCCAGGGCGACGAACGCCGGCATCGTGTCGGTGATGCTGGAGGAGAAGTCCCGGGTGTCGTAGTGGACGTTGCCGAGGATGGTCGCCTTCGGGGGGAACGCCAAGAACGGAAAAAGGCGACTGATCCGGAGGGCGTCGGGCCGCAGGTATTGCAACAGACCCGTCGGGATGAACTTCAACCCGAACAGGCTGCCGCCGTTGTCGGCGAGGGTGATGCGCCGATTGAGGTTGAGCGAGGTGAACACCTGCTTGTTGAGCGGCAGGCTGACCAGCGTGTGGAACTTCACCTCGTTGATGGCCACGTACAAGGCGATCGGCACCACCGCCGCGGCCAGCAACCCGAGCGACCAAGGCGCGCCGGGTTCGATGTCGGGCAGGCCCAACGACCGCCACACACGGCCGGGCCCGGTGGCCGGCACCCCGTGCATCGGCAGCGGCCCGGCGGGTGGCGCGTCGGTCGCCCTCCGGGCCTCGAGCCGGCGTCGCAGCGTCACCAGCCCGTGTGCGCATCCGACGACACCGATGGCCACCACAGGTCCCGCGCCCACCGACCCGCGGGTCAAGATCGCGAGCGTCGAGAACAGGCACGAGAGCGCGAGCGTTCGTCGGGATGGCTCGATCAAGAACGCCAGCACGAAGTCCAAGGCGCCCAGCGCGAGAGCGGCCCCCCACAGCTCGGCCTCGTGGTAGATCACGGCGTCGCTGGCCAGATACAGGAACTGGGACCCCACACCGACCGCGACCATCGAGCAGGTCACGAGCACCGTCTCGCCCCGCGACACCGGCGCAGTCGTGATCAGGCCGCGGATGCGCCAGCTGAGGCGCCCCACGAAGACCATGGCCACGACGAACGCCACCAGCATCGAGCACTGGGTGAGGCGGCCGTCGAAGCGGTGGGTGACGAGCAGGACGGGCATCCGCAGCAGCGCCGGGACCGGCCCGTAGTACATGTAGGTCTTCGCGCCCTCCCGGATGCCCTCGATGGAGAGGGGCCCGGCCGGCACGTTCCAGTGGCCGTGGAACAGCGCCCGGGCCTGGACGTCGTAGAAGTTCGAGAACAGGTTGCGCTGGAGGAAGTCCCAGGTGCCGCCGGTGAGCATCCAGCCGAAGCACACGCCGCTGACCACCGTGCCGACGGCCCATCCGACCGCGAATTTCCGGCGCGACTCTCTCAGCTGCTCGTCACCCGGAGCCACGGCCCCGAAAGGGTAGCCGTCCGGCCCTGCTCCGACCCCCCGACCGGTGGACCCGCGCGACCGATCGTGGTGTGAGCCGACTCGGCCCCGGGAAATCACGCAGCACCCGATCCCGCCGTGATGGAATGTCCACCGTGCCCCAGACCGTGACCATCTCTTCGAGCTTCGGAGCAGGCGGGAACGTGGTCGGACCCGCGGTGGCCGAGCACCTGGGGATTCCCTTCTTCGACCGGGCCATCCCGACGACCGTGGCGAGCCGGCTGGCCATCACCCTCGAGGACGCGACGGCCCAGGACGAGAAGGCTCCTCCCACCTGGGCCCGGCTCACCCGTGCCTTCGCGAACATGGCCGTCCCGATGTCGGCCCAGGACCTCGGTTCCCCCGGAGACCCCGACCAGTTCCGCAGCGAGACCGAACGGATCCTCCACCAGATCGCCGACAGCACCGGAGGGGTCGTGCTCGGTCGCGGTGCCATGGTGATCCTCGGCAACCAGCCCGGTGTCCTGCGGGTCCGCCTCGACGGCGACATCGACGCTCGCATCGCGCGGGTGGCCGAGATCGAGAAGATCGACCTCGATGCGGCTCGGGTCATGCAACGGGACACCGACGGGGCCCGGGACCGCTATCTCCGCCTCTTCTACCGGGTCCGCCAGGACGACTTCACGCTCTACGACCTGGTGATCGACACCACCGAGATCCCCTTCGAGACCTGCACCGAGCTCATCGTCCTGGCGGCGAAGGCCAAGAGCGCGGCCAGGTAGCGACCGCTCAGCCGGGCAGCACCCGCTTCAGCACGTCGCCGGTGTAGCTCCCGGCGGTCTTCGCGACCTGCTCCGGCGTGCCCTCGGCGACTACACGCCCCCCGAGGTCGCCACCCTCGGGTCCGAGGTCGATGACCCAGTCGGCCGTCTTGATGACGTCGAGGTTGTGTTCGATTACGACGACCGTGTTGCCCTGATCGACCAGGCGGTCGAGCACATGGAGCAGCCGGCGCGTGTCCTCGAAGTGCAAACCGGTGGTCGGCTCGTCGAGCACATAGAGGGTGTGGCCGGTCGGACGCCGGGAGAGCTCCGTCGAGAGCTTGACCCGTTGCGCCTCCCCGCCCGACAGCGTCGGCGCGGGTTGGCCGAGCCTGATGTA
>PMOQ01000083.1 GCA_003161255.1 Acidimicrobiaceae bacterium
ATGTCGGGGATCATGTCGATCGGGCGCTCGCGGGCGCGCCAGTACAGCTCCGAGCGCCCCCAGACCACCTTCAATGACGTGGCCGGGTACAACGGGGTCAAGCAGGAGATCAGCGAGGTCGTGGACTTCTTGAAGACCCCGGCCCGGTTCAAGGAGATCGGGGCCAAGATCCCGAAGGGCGTCCTGCTGGTCGGGCCCCCCGGCACCGGGAAGACACTGCTCGCGCGGGCGGTGGCCGGCGAGGCCGGCGTGCCGTTCCTGTCCGTCAGCGGGTCCGACTTCATGGAGATGTTCGTCGGCGTCGGTGCCTCGCGGGTGCGGGACCTGTTCCAGACGGCCCGCAAGCAGGCCCCCGCGATCGTCTTCGTGGACGAGATCGACTCGATCGGCCGCAAGCGNNTCGCCGCGACCAACCGGCCCGACATCTTGGACCCCGCCCTGCTGCGCCCGGGTCGCTTCGACCGCCAGATCGTCGTCCCCCTCCCCGACCTCGACGAGCGCCTGCCGATCCTCCAGGTGCACTGCCTCGACAAGCGGATGAGCCCCGACGTCGACCTCGAGATCGTCGCCCGGGGCACGCCCGGCATGAGCGGCGCCGACCTGGCCAACCTGGTCAACGAGGCGGCGCTGCACGCGGTCCGCCGTGGCAGCGCCACCATCGCGATGGTCGACTTCGAGTCGGCGCGCGACCGCGTGCTCATGGGCCAGCGCCGCGAGAGCCTGGTCCTCTCCGACGAGGAGAAGGAGCGCGTCGCCTTTCACGAGGGCGGCCACGCCGTGCTGGCCTACGTCCTGGAGGACGCCGACCCCGTGCACAAGGTGACGATCCTGCCGACCGGGATGGCCCTCGGGGTCACCCAGCAGCTGCCGATGGAGGAGCGCCACATCCATCCGCGCTCGCACATCGAGGACGCGCTGTGCGTGCGGATGGGCGGCCGAGCGGCCGAGCTCATCATCTACGGCGACCTGTCCACCGGCGCCGCCAACGACCTCGTCGGCAACACCGAGCTGGCCCGCCGGATGGTGCGCGAGTGGGGCATGAGCGAAGAGGTGGGACCGATGGCCTGGGGCTCCCAGGGCCAGGTGTTCCTGGGCGAGGACCTCATGCACACGCGGGACTACTCCGAGCACACAGGTCAGGTGATCGACGACGAGGTCGAGCGCATCCTGCGCGCCGAGGAAGAGCGGGCCCTCGAGGTGTTGGCCCGTCACCGCAAGGGCCTCGACGCGGTGGCCAAGGCGCTGCTCGATCAGGAGACGATCGACGGGGCGACGGTCGAGCGCCTGGTCGACGAGGCCTTCGGTCGACCGGTGCACGCCAGCGGGCGCAAGGCCACCACCCAGAGCTTCAATGGCCACGAGTCGGGCAACGGGAAGAGCGAAGCCGCGACCAAGCCCGTGGAGACCCCGACCCCGACCCCGGCCACCGTCGGCGCAGCCCAGCCGCAGAGCCAGCAAGCCCCGGCGCAGGCACCCGAGCCGGCNNACCCGAGCCGGCGCAGGCACCCGCAGCGACATCAACGCCGACCCCGGTCGTCGAGCCCTCCCCCGGCCCGGCGTGGCCGACCAACGGCACGCCGTCGGGTTGGCCGGCCCCACAGTGGCCACCGCCGCACTGGAGTCCACCGCCACCGGCGGACCCCGCCACGAACGACCGCTAGAGGGTCTCGGACCGGGCGGTCGCCCGATCAGCGCGCGGGTGCGCCCGCCCCGGCGAGCGACACCACGCCGTCGTCGGCTGCGGGTCGGAGATCCTCGAGCACGAGAACCGGGCCGTCGGACGAGACGACCAGGGGTGACCGCTCCAACGCCCCCAAGGCGTCCAAGGTGAGCGGCGAGAAACGGGCGCACGACGTCGTCGCCGTGATGCAGCCGGCCACCGAACCTCCGGGCGGCACGGTGATCCGCCCGAGCATGACCAGTCCCCCACCCGACAGCGCCGACACCGTCGCGTGGAGCGTCACCGCGCCGGGATTCACGACGTTCAAAACGCTCGCCTGCGCTCCGCTCACGACCGGGTTCGCCGAGTCCCCCGGGCCGGGCACGACCGCAATGGACGCGGCCGGCAGCGCCGGTCCGACCGAGAGCCCGCTGACCGAGCCGAACTGCGGGGCCCCAAGCGAGCTCGGCCCGTCGGTCGTCCGATCCACCACGACCCCGGGGCCCCGCACCACGTGGATGGTGGCCAGGAACGGGAGCCCGAGCGGTATCCGGGTCTGACCGCTCGTGTCGAACACCCACGCCGAGCGCGGCCCGATGGTGCTCGTGAACCGGGCCGATGGCGAAGCTTGCGGGTGGACGAGGACCCGCACCCGTTCGGTCTCGCCCGTCGGGTTGAACACGGTGATTGATGTTGCACCACCCGCGAGGTCCCTCGAGTTGGGCAACGACCATGTCGAAAACAGCGTCGGCATGCCGAGGAGGACCGACACCCCGCGCACGCCGCTGTCCGACTCGATCTCGAGCTCGCTCGCGACCACGGCGCCGGTCCGAGCCTGCACGACGCTCGAGACCGACGTTGCGTCCTGCACATACGCGTCAACCTGCTCGACCTGGAGCGCGCCCGGTGCGACCACGATCCCCTCGAACGGCTGGGGCTCCGAGACCCCGCTCGGTGTGACGAAGGTCAGGTCGACGACGGCGTCGGTGCTGGTGGGGTTGTAGAGGGACAACGCCAGGGTGTTGCCGTCGATCGTCGAGCCCGCGGCGAAGTACCACTCCGGCGACGTCGAGCGCGAGCACGCGGTCTCGGACCAGCCGAGCGGGCCCGCCACCGACTCGCTCACCAGGACACCACCGCCGGACAGGTTGACCGTGGTGGCAACAAATGTCCCCCCGACGATGAGCCCGGGGCTCTCCACACTCTGCGCGCGGGCCGGGACACCGATGGCAATGGTCTTGGTGCGGCCGGTCTCGGCGACGGCCGTCATCGTCCCCGACACCTCCGCGCTCGTCGTGTTGACGAGGTTGATGGTGGTGGTCGCGCTCGAGCTCGCCGCCGACATCCCGCCGTCGCAGTACCAGGCCGTCGACTCGACCGATGCCGGCGTGATCGACGAAAACGGCACCGGCGGCGCGGCGGCCGGCGGCGCCCGGTGCACCAGGTGGTCGACCACCCCGGCGCCGATCGAGGCCAGCAGGATCACGGCGAGCATCCCCACCCGGATCGGGCGGAGCCTGCGCGAGCTCGCGTCGACCCGTCGGTGCTGCCCGGTGTCGCCCGGGCCCGTCTCGGGACCGCTCACCGCTGCATCGCCCCCCGCTCGTGGCGGCCGACCCGGGGCTCGCTCGTCGTGGCGGCTCGGGCGGTCGGGCGGACGGTCGTCTCGCTCGGCCGCGCCGCCGCGAGGGCCCGCAGGCGTGCCCGAAGCGCGAACCGGCGATCGATCAGCACCCACACCACGACGAACCAGAGCACCAGCTCGATCAGCCCACCGATGCCGGCAAACGGCAGGCCGGCGAACCGGAGTGCGCCGTGGCCGCCCCTGCGGACGTCGAACTGGGTCGCCCAGCCGAAGGCCGGGCTGGCGTGGGCGGCCGCGTCGGCGACGGACAGCTGCCAGTCGCCGCCCGGGGCCATCGCCGCGTAGACCGTGCCCGACCGCAGCGCACCGAAGAAACCCTCGGATCCGGCCGGTCCGGGCAATGCATCACGCCAGCCGGCGAGGTCACCGGCCGCGGGCAGCGCGATCCCCACCGCCGGGCCGCTCGCGGCGCGCTCGCCCCGCACCGCACCCGCGGTCCGGATCCCACGCTCCGGTAGGGCGGCCGTGTTGGTGAAGACGACGAACCCCTCGCCGCCCGGGATCTGGTCGAGGTCGGCCTGCTGGTCGAGCGCAGGCAGCAGGTCGGCCGGCACCGGGTAGCTCGCCGCGCTCTGCACCCCCACGACGGCCGGGGCCAGGGTCTGGATCACGACGACGTAGCGGATCGCCGCCGGGGCCAGCAAGCGGCCGAGGTGCACCGTCTTGCCCTCGCGGGCCAGCGCCACCGCGTCGGCGAGCTGCGCCGCCGGCCCCGGATCGGCCGGCGCGTAGAGGAACTGCGCGTCCGGCGGGCCGCTCTCGGTGGTCGCGTAGGAGAGACCCCTGCCGGCCGACCACCCGCCGAGCGGGAGCGCGGCCGGGTCGCCCAACCAGAGCACCCGGTACGAGGCCGGCGCCTTGGCCGACAGGAACTGCAGCGGGGCGTTGAACCCGCTCGCCGGCAGCCCGAAGCTGCCGTTCGAGATCTCGGCGACCACCGGGATCATCCCGGCCAGGGCGGCGACCATCATCATGGACGTCACCAGCTGGCGCCATCCGAACCGGTGGCCGAACAGGTCGGTCTCGAACGCGGCCACGCCGAGGCCGATGCACGCAGCGACGGCGACCGCCGCCGGCGCCAGCAGCGCGTCGATGGACGGCGTGAACGAGCCGGTCCAGCCGCGTGCGACCGCCCAGGCGAGTCCCCAGCTCATGAGGGCGACCACCCACAGCCGTCCGGCCCAGGCGAGGCGCGGGCCGGCACCGATGATGAGGGGGAGCACGGCCGCCACGAGCAGCAGCCAGCTGAGCGCCGACCCACCGATCGGCCCGAGGTCGAACCGCATGAGCTCGGACCAACCGGGCGAGCCCGCGAGGGCCGACGGGAGGCCGAAGACGCCGAGGGCGTGCGGACCGGCAAACGCGGTGCCGATCACCCACGGGGCGCAGAGCACGAGCGCGACGCCGATCCCGCCGATGGCGGCCCGGACGGCCGCACGAGCCGAGCGAGACCCGCCGACCAGGAAGGACCCGAGCCACACCCCGAACGCGCAGACGAGTGCGACCACGGCTATGGCCGGTGCGAAGGCGATCCCGATCGCGAGCATGACGCCCAAGCCGAGGAGCTGGGCCCGGCGGGGCTGGCGCCCGTGTCGGCCGCCCTCGGTGCCGAACGGATCGAGCTCGGTGGCCCGCATCAAGGCGGCCAGGACCCACGGGGTCAACGCGAACGCGACCATGCCGTCGAGCCGGCCGTGGCCGAGGGCGTCGTAGACGAGCGGGAGCCCGAGGTAGCTGACCGCGCCGACCAGTCGGGCCCGGGGAGACCCCAACGGGGCGAGGAGGCGCGACACGCCCCATGCGCCGAGCGGGATGCAACCGAGCACCAGCACCTTTTCCGCCAGGCCCATCCCGCCCAACAGCAGCGTGCCCAGGGCCCCGAGGGCCGCGAACGCGGGCGACGCCGGCGCCGTGGTCCCGACCCCGGCCGGTTGCCAGGTCGCGAAGAACTGGTGCCAGGTCGCCGACCATGACTGCGGCGACATGAGCTGTCCGACCGCGGGCAGCGAGCCGCCGAATGTGTCCCGCACCCCCATCACGACCAACAGGGTGACCACCAGCCCGGCGATCAGACGGGACCGGCGGGAGGCCAGCACCCGGGACCGGCGCGGGCCGCGCGGGGCGAACCGGCCGCGGTCGTCCCAGTCGTCGAAGCTGTCGTCCTCGGAGAACGCGCCGGCGATGCTGCCGGTCAGCTCGGGCTCGGCGAGCTCGGGCTCGTCGGGGTGGCCCAGTGCACCCACGCGAGCGTGGGTGACCTCGAAGCCGAGGTGGCTGACGTTTGAGACGTACTCGGAAAGCCGCGCGCTCCCCCGCAGCTGGTTGCGCCGGATCTGGTTGTCCGAGACCTGCCGGGACCGCTGGACCACCCGGCGCAATGGGCGCAGCTCGGCTCGCTTCGAATAGTTCCAGCGCCACGCGTTGACGACGGCCCGGGCCCGGGCCCGATCGCGCGCGATCAGGGCCACGAGCGCTTCGCCGATCCCGAGGACGACCGCCTGGGGCACCACCCGCAACAGGTGGAAGGCCCCGTAGCACTTGAGCACCGCCCGCAGCTCGTGGCGGCGCTGCAGGGCCTGGAGGGTCACCGACTCGTCGGTGCCGGTGAGGACCGGCTCGACCCCCGCCGCGATGACCTCGAGGTGCCGGACCCGAGCGTCGGGGGCGACGACGACCCTGGAGCCGGCCACCTGGGCCCGCCAGCACAGGTCGAGGTCCTCGGCCATGGCCACGATGCCGGGGTCGAAACCCCCGAGCTCGGCCATCAGGTCGGCCCGGATCAGCATGCAGCCGCTCGGGGCCACGAAGACCTCCCGCACGCCGTCGTGCTGGCCGTGGTCGATCTCGGGGCTCTGGACCCGGTCGACGACCGCCCCGGTCTTGTCGGCGTTCATCCCGACGTGCAGCAGGACCAGCGGGTCGTCCCAGCTCACCACCTTCGGGGCCACGATCCCGGCGTTGGACCGGAACGACTCCTCGACCATCAGCCGGACCGCGTTGGCGTCGGGCGCGCAGTCGTCGTGGCAGATCAGGTAGAACGCGGCCCCTTCGACGACGCCCAGCACCTCGTTGGCGGCGGCCCCGAAGGCGAGCGGCCGATCGAGCCGGCGGACGAAGGCGTCCGGGAACACCCGGGCGACCCGAGAGGTCGGGTCGCGCTCCCCGCCCGCGGCCACCACCAGGACGGCCAGCTGGGGATAGTCCTGGGCGGCCAGGGCGCCGAGGGTGTCTTCCAGCCACGGTCCGGGATCCCGGGTGATGACCACCGCCACCACCGCCGGAGCACTGGCATCCATCAGGATGCCGAGGCTAATCCCCCCGAACTACGCCCATCGGGAGGCACGACCGTCGCAATAGTGCTTGCAACTGTTATGCAGAGTTGATACGATGGTTTCTAGTTCGAGTACCCCCAAACCACGAAAAGAGAGAGACATGCCAGCCACCACCGACCGCAACGACGACCTCAGCAAGCTGACCGACCTGGCCAAGGGCGCTGTCGACACGGCCGTCGGCCTCGGCGTCCTGGGCTTCCAGAAGCTCCAGGTGGGCCGGGTCGAGCTGCAGAAGCGGCTCGCCAAGAACGAGAGCCTGTCGGGCAGCTACTCGGGGATCCGCTCCGAGGCCCTGCGCCGGGCCACCAAGATCGACTCGCTCGTCGGCGACGCACTGCGCACCGTCGAGTCGTCCCTCCAGCCGATGACCGGCCGTCTCCCCGAGCCGGCTCGCCATGTCGCCTCGGTCGCCCAGGCCCGGATCGACGAGCTGCACACCAAGGTCAGCCAGTTCCTCGCCTCGGCGGCCGCCGACACGGCGACGCCGTCGACGAAGCGTGACAAAGACGGCGGGAAAGATTCGGCGAGCTGAGCTCAGTCGCCGCGATGCGGTGACCGCCAGATCAACGCAACATCGGACTCGCTCGGGACTCGGGGCGACCGTGTTTCGCTCCCAATCAGATCGAAACCGGCGCTCCGGGCCACCGCCGCGCTCGCGGTGTTCTGCTCGTCGCAGTGGATCTCCACCCGATCGAGGCCCATGGCGAACGCCTGGTCCCGGAGGGCCACCGCCGCCGCTTTCGCGATGCCGCGTCTGAGGTGGGCTGCGTGGACCCAGTAGCCGATCTCGATCCCCCCGGGCCCGACCCTCGGGTGGAGACCGCAGCCGCCCACGATCACCTCCGTACCGGTCGCGTCGCGCTCGGTGATCGCGTACCCGAAGTTGGTTCCGTCCTCGAAGTCGGCCACGGCGCCGGCGAGGAACGTCCCGATCGACTCGTCGGTGGCGGGCACCTGGGCCCAGCTCATCCACACGGCGAGGTGGGCGAGGCTCTCGTTGACCGCCTCGAGAATCGCCGCCGTGTCCGATGGGCGGTGACGGCGCAGCGTCCGCGAACCGGCCTCGATCTCTTCTCTCGGGCGCCCCTCGGCCCCGCTCAGGTGACCGTCTCCCGCCAATAGGCGAGCACGTCGGCCAGCGTCTGGTCGAACGGGATGTCCGGGTGCCACCGCGTGGCACGGGTCAGCCGTTCGCAGTTTCCACGCAGCACCGGGAGGTCGACCGCCCTGACCAACGACGGGTCGGTGACCAGCTCGACGTCGGCCCCCGCGAGTGCGCACAGCCGGTCCGCCACATCGGACACCGCGACGTCGTGGCCGGAGCACACGTTGTAGGTCTCCCCGGCCGCGCCGTCGACGACGAGCGCCCGGTAGGCCCGCACGACGTCGCGCACGTCGGTGTAGTCCCGTCGCGCGCTCAAGGTCCCGACGGCGACCGTCGACGACCCGATCTTCTCGGCCTCCACGATCCGCTTGGCCAGCGCCGACACGGCGAACGTCGGCGCCTGTCCGGGTCCGACGTGGTTGAACGGACGCACGACGATCACCGGCTGGCCGTACCCGTGCGACGCCTGGAAGGCCAGCTGCTCGGCGGCCGCCTTGCTGGCCGCGTACGGGCTGAGGGGCCGGAGTGGCGTCGACTCGTCGATCGGCAGCTCGTCTTCGGTGACGGCGCCGTAGACCTCGGCCGAGCTGATCACGAGGACGACCGGGGGTTCGGGCAACGCCCGGGCGGCCGACAGGACGCCGGCCGTGCCGAGGACGTTCACCCGCAGGACCTCGCCCGGGAACTCCCACGACTCACCGACATGGCTCAGTGCGGCCAGGTGGTAGATCGCCTCGGGTCGAGCGTCGGCGACGGCCGCCGCGATCGCGGCCGGATCGGCGACGTCGACCTCCTGGTCGACCGACGTGACCCTGTCGCCCACGGCCTCCAGGTGATGGGCCAGGTGGCGGCCGACGAACCCCGCACCCCCCGTCACGAATGCCCTCATCGGAAGCTCCTGTGTCAACCCGCGAGCGGAACCCTACCGACTCGGGGTCGGCCTCCCCGGCGAACGACCCCGCGCGGTCAGCCCGATCGGGCGGCCAGCCGGTAGGCGTCGGCGTGGAGCGCCGCGCTGTTGGCCCAGGTGAATCCGGCCACGCGGGTGAGCCCGGCCCGGCGCCGTTCGCCCACGCCCGGATCGCCCCGCAACAGCGTGTCGATCGCGCCGGCCAACTCGTCGACGTCACCCGGCGGGACCAACAGCGCGGCGTCGCCGGCGACGCCGGCCATCGGTGTCCCCATCGTTGTGATCAGCGGGGCGCCGCACGCCAGCGCCTCGAACGCCGGCAGGCCGAACCCCTCGTCGAGCGACGGGTAGGCGGCGGCCGTGGCGGCACGGAGGAGGGCGGGTACCGCGGCGTCGGGCACGTATCCCGTCACCACCACGCGGTCTCGGTGCTTCGCCGGTGCGAGGGCGTCGAGCTGGCTGCCCCACCCGTCCTGGCCGGCCAACACCAGCAGCGCGTCGGGATGATTCCCGGCCACCCGGTCGAAGGCGCCGATGAGCGTCGCCACCCCCTTGCGCGGCTCGATCGTGCCCACGAACACCACCAACGGCCGGCCGGCGTCGATGCCGAGGGCGCCGAGTGCCTCGGCGTCGGACCCCGGGGTCGGCTCGGCGTCGGTGAACCGCTCCCGGTCGATCCCGTGGGGCGCCACGACCACGGGGGCGGCCGGGCGACACAGCTCGGTGAATCGTTGGGCGGTGGCGTCACTGACGCAGATGACCGCCGCCGCACGGCGCGCCGCCACCTCGATGGCCCGCCGGAAGAACCGGACCTTGGCCGGCTGGTGCCACTCGGGGTGGTCGAAGTAGGTGCAGTCGTGGACGGTCACGACGACCGGCAGGCTCGTTCGCTCGGGCATCGTGTAGTGGAGCCCATGGTGGACGGAGACCGGCAATGCGCGGAGCCGGCGCGGGAGGAGGACCTGTTCCCAGGCCAGGCGCAGGGGTCTCGCCTCGGGGGCCAGAGGCACCACCGATGCCCGGGGCGCCCGGGCGCGCCAGCGGGAAACGTCGGCCTTTCTGGTTATCACCGTGAGCGAGACGTCTCCCCTGCGGTCCAGCGCCCGGACGATCTCGAGCGCGTACTGCCCGGCCCCCGCCGCCGCGATCGGGATGGCGGTCGCGTCCACCGAGACCCCGAGCGGGTCGCTTCCGGCACCCGGGATCACGCCAGGCGCTCCCACAGGGCCAGGTGACGCACAGCCACGTCCTCCCACGTTCGAAGCGCGGCGAACGCCGAACCCCTGGCCCGGAGCGAGTCGGCGAGCTCGCCATCGCTCACCACCGCGACCAGCGCCGCCGCGATGGCGTCGGTGTCGCCGGGGTCGACCACGAGCGCCGGCGGGTCCCCCTCGCATTCGGCGACGCTCGCCACCGACGAGCTGACCACCACCGGCGTCCCGGCCGCCATCGCCTCCACCGGCGGCAGCCCGAAGCCCTCGATGAGCGGCACGTACGCGAACCCCGCCGCGCCGGCGTAGAGGCCCGAGAGTGCCGCGTCGTCCACGTGACCGACCAAGACCACCCCGGTGGTCTCGCCGATCCCGGCGTCGCCCCATCCGACCGGTCCCGCGACGACGAGAGGCAAGGGCTCGGGGAGCGCTGCCCGCGCGACGCGGTACGCGTCGAGCAAGCGGGGGAGGTTCTTGCGCGGCTCGAGCGTCGATACCGTCAACAGGTACGGCCCATCGACCCCCGACCCCCGCAATGTCGCCTCGGCGGCGGCGAGATCGGGCCGCGGGAGGTGGTCCGAGCCATGGCCGATGACGTGGACCGTGTCGGCACCCGCACCCGCCGCGACGAGGGCGCCCGCAACGGCGGCCGAGGGAACAACGAACGCGTCCGCTCGGCGGAGGGCCCGCAGGAGCGCCCCCTCGTGCCATCGGCGACCGCGAGGGGTCGTGGCCTCGGGGTGGGACCGCCATGCCAGGTCGTGCACCGTCACCGAGAGGGCGCCGCCACCTCGCCGGGCGAGCGGAGGCGCGGCCAACGAGACCGCGTGGACCACGTCGAACCCCGCCGGCGCGCGGGCCAGCCCGAGGTCCCATGCCCTCGTCAGCACCCGGGACGGGAGAGGCGAGGTTCGGACCGGACGGCCCCATCGGGCCAGCGGGTCGGGTGCGACCCGGCTCGCGAAGAGCGTGATGGCGGTCGGCTCCTCCCCGATCGCCAACCTCGACGCGTCGAACCGGGCCAGGCCGCTCAACAGCCCGTACGCGTAGGTCCCGATCCCGCCTGGCACCGCCCGTCGGAGCTGCTCGATCGCGATGAGAACCGACGGCTGCGTCGCCGCCCCGGCCACCACTCGATCCTCAGCGGTCATGGCTGCGGCTAGCCCCCCGAGCCGGCGCGTGAGCGGTCCGCAACGACATCGCGATAGAGCGCCGCGAGGCCATCCGCGCATCTGGCCCAGCTGAACTCCGCGGCCCGTTGCCGACCGGCGATGGAGAGCTCTTGTGCGCGGGCCTCCGAGTCGAGCACCTCGGCGAGCGCACCGGCCAGCGCGGCGACGTCACCCACCGGCACCAACGCCGCTCCGCTGCCCAAGACCTCGGGGATCGCACCGGCCCGCGTGGAGACCACCGGCACCCCCTTGGCCATCGCCTCGAGCGGCGGAAAGCCGAATCCCTCATAGCGCGACGGGTACGCGAGCACCGTCGCCGCGTCGATCAGTCCGGCGACTGTCGTGTCGTCGACCCAGCCGGCTCGAACGATCCGTCCGGCATGCGGCGACGCACCGATGGCCCGAGACAGCTCGTGCTCGCCCCATCCGACTGGCCCGGCCAACACAAGCGTCACGTCCGGCCGGTCCACGGCCAACTCGTCGAACGCGGCGACGAGCCCGGGCAGGTCCTTGCGGGGTTCGGCGGTCGCAAGGCTCACGATGACCCTGCCGGTCCCGTCCGGCAGGAGATCGGCCACCGCTTGCTTGGCCCGTTCTCGGTCGACCTCGGCACGCTCGGGAATACCAGAGTGCACCGCTCGCACGCGGTCGGGATCGGCCCCGAAGGACTCGATCACCTCTGCGGCCACGAACATCGACGGCGTGTGGACGAATGCACCCGCACGCACGGCGCGGCGGATCAATTCGGGATACGCGAGCGTCGGGCGGTCGCACATCTCGGGAAAGCGGACCGCCGTCAGGTCGTGGACCGTCACCACTCGGCCGGCCCGCCGGGTCGGCGGCACGACGAAGTTGGTGCCGTGCACGACATCGCGCTCGCCCACGAACCATTCGGCAGAGGGGCGGCCAAATCGCCGCCACGACCACTGCAGCGGCCGTGCCGGCATGGCCCGCTGGGCGGACGGGACCCCGGCCGGAAGCGCCTCGCCCAGCCGCTGGCGGCGGCGCCAGCTCACCGCGAAGGCCGACACGGCGACATCCGTGCGGCCGGCCAAACCACCGAGCGCGCCACGACAGAACTCCCCGACTCCGGTCCGGTGGCCGATCAACGGCGTGGCATCCACCGCCACCCGCAAGGCCTGACCGCCGCTCGGACCCTGCCGAGACGGCGGTGTCGAGGCCATCCATCGAGCCTTGCACACGGGTCTCCGATCGAGCGTGCTGCTAGCGGGCGCTGACCGGGACCGGGAATCGATCAGGCCAAGAGGGCCACCGTCTCGGTCTACGCACTCCCGCGGCGGCCGTGACCACGGGGTGCCTCCGGACCACCCGCCTAGGCTGAGCCGGTGATCGTGGCGTTGGCCGGCGGCGTCGGGGCGGCCAAGTTGTTGGCCGGGCTCGTCACGGTCGTCGACCCGTCCGAGGTCACCGCGGTGGTCAACACCGGCGACGACCTCGAGCTGCACGGTCTGCACATCAGCCCCGACATCGACAGTGTCACCTACGCGCTCGCCGGTCTCGACAACAAGGCGACCGGATGGGGGGTCGTCGACGAGACCTGGACGGTCGCCGAGAACCTGAAGGCGATCGGCGGTGCGGCGTGGTTCCAGCTGGGCGATCGCGACCTGGCCACCCACCTGTTCCGGACCCAACGACTGTCGGAGGGCGCGACCCTGAGCGAGGTCACGGCCGAACTGACCGCAGCCCGCGGTGTCCGGGCCCACCTGGTGCCCATGTCCGACCAGCCCGTGCGGACGAGGGTCACCTTGGCCGAGCCGCCGCCGGGAGAAGCGCGCGAGGTGGCGTTCCAGGACTACTTCGTCCGGCTCGGCCACGCGCTCCCCGTCTCGTCGGTGCGCTTCTCGGGCGCGGAGGCGGCCCGGCCCGCGCCCGGCGTGCTCGAGGCGATGGCGGCGGCCGAGGTGGTCGTCTGCTGCCCGTCCAACCCGGTCGTGTCGATCGGTCCGATCCTTGCCGTGCCGGGGATTCTCCACGCTTTGCAGGAACGCCGCGACCGGGTGGTCGGCGTCTCGCCGATCGTCGCCGGCACGGCCCTGCGAGGTCCGGCCGACCGGCTCCTGCGCGAACTCGGGCACGAGGTCAGCGCCCTCGGCGTCGCCCGCCTCTATGCGCCGTGGGTGGGGACCCTAGTGATCGATGAGGCCGACGAGAGCCTCGCCGGTGCCATCGAGGCGCTCGGCGTCCGCTGCGTGGTCGCGGCGACGGTCATGACCGACACGGCGCGAGCCGCCGACCTGGCCAAGGCGGTGCTCGGTGCCGTCTGAGGCCGACGGCGGCATCACGCTCATCCCGATCCGGGGCATGGGTGAGGTGCGCCCGGGCGACGACCTCGTCGACCTGCTCATGGCAGCGCTGTCGTCGCAGGGCATCGAGCTGGCCGACGGCGACGTCGTCGTGGTCACCCAGAAGGTGGTGTCCAAGGCCGAGGGTCGGCTCGTCGCCATCGACACCGATGACCCGGCGGCCAAGGCGGCGCTCGTCGAGTCCGAGTCCGTCCGCATCCTGCGCCGTCGCGGCGAGCTGGTGATCACCGAGACCAGGCACGGGTTCATCTGCGCGAACGCCGGGGTGGACCTCTCGAACGTGGCATCTGGGCAGGCCGCGCTGCTTCCGCTCGACTCGGACCGCTCGGCGCGCGGGATCGTGGACGGGCTGCGCGGCCGGATCGGCGTCGAGGTCGGGGTGATCGTCTCAGACACCTTCGGTAGGACATGGCGCCGGGGCGTCACCGACGTCGCCATCGGGTGTGCCGGGGTGGCCGCGGTGGTCGACCTCCGGGGGACGAAGGACGCGGGCGGTCGCGAGCTCCAGGCCACCGAGGTCTGCGTGGCCGACGAGCTCGCCTCGGCGGCCGAGCTCGTCATGGGCAAGGACCGCGACGTGCCCGCAGCGGTGGTCCGCGGCGTGCCGGGCTCGTGGCTGCGACGGGCCTCGGTCGCCGACGAGATCGTCAGGCCACCGGCCGAAGACCTCTTCCGCTAGTGTCGTGAGTCGGAGATC
>PMOQ01000018.1 GCA_003161255.1 Acidimicrobiaceae bacterium
GGCAGCTCCGGTTGCGGGACATCGGGGGGATCATCGTGATCGACTTCATCGACATGGAGATCCGCGAGAACCGCGACAAGGTGGGCAGCGCCCTGCGTTCGGCGCTGGCCCGGGACAAGACCCGTACCCAGGTCTTCGACATCTCCGAGCTCGGCCTGGTCGAGATGACCCGCAAGAGGATTTCGGAGGGGCTGATCGAGTCGCTCTCGACCGTGTGCGAGGTGTGCAACGGCCGGGGGATCGTGCTCGACGCGTCGGCGCTGTAGCGCCGGGCGATCCGCGCCAAAGCGGATCCTGATTTGGACGGGCGAACCCCGCGCCGATAGGGCAGGCTGATACCCATGGAAGGCCAGACGCCGCCGGGCTCGGACCCTCCTCCCGGGCTGCGCGTATCGGAGGCGGAACGGGACAAGGCCGCCGCGGACCTGGCCAAGTACTGCGGCGAGGGGCGTCTCACCCTCGAGGAGTTCTCCCAGCGGGTCGGCGTCGTGCTCGCCGCCAAGACCCAGGCCGACATCGACGCGGTCATGTCGGACATGCCGCGCGACGCCAACGTCGAGGTGTACTCGAGCCCGTTGCCCGCGTCGGGCTGGTTCGTCGCGGTGCTGTCGGGATCGTCCCGGAAGGGCCGGTGGCGCCCGAAGCCGAAGACCAAGGCGCTCGCTGTCATGGGTGGCATCGATCTCGACCTCCGGAGGGCCGAGATCGAGGGGTCCGAGGTGGTTATCAGGGCCATCGCCATCATGGGCGGCATCCAGATCGTGGTCCCCGAGGGCGTCAACGTGCACCTCGGGGGGTTTTCGTTGATGGGCGGCAAGGACATGCGGGTGGCCGACGTGCCGATCCTGCCCGGGTCGCCGGTCATCCGGGTCCAAGCGTTCTCGCTCATGGGCGGGGTCCATGTGCGCACCAAGCGGGCCCGTTCGGTCCTTCCCGGCGGCCTCAGCCCGGCCCTGGAGAGCGGGCGGTCGAAGCTGGCCAACCTGGACAAGACGCTGGCCAACCTGGACAAGAAGCTGGCCGGCAAGGACGACCGCCCAATCGCGAGCAGGGGCGACGGTGCGCGCGAGCGGTCCGAGCAGCGGACCCAACGTCACCGAGACGCGATCCTCGACGCTCGCGACGGGCTTGCGCTCGCGAGCGAGATTCTCGATCGACTGTCCGGCCGCACGGGGCCAAATCGCAACGCGGCGTCGACCGGCCCCCGCATGCGGACCGCCCCCGACGGGACGGTGACGATCCTTTTCTCCGACATGTCCGGTTTCACCGAGATGACCGAGCGGCTGGGCGACGTCGAGAGCCACCAGCTCCTGGCCGTCTACTTCCAGATGGTCCGGGGACAGGCCACCTCTCATGGTGGTTATGAGGTCAAGTGCCAGGCCGACGAGGCGATGCTGGCCTTCTCGGGGGCCGGCCAGGCGTTGCGCTGCGCGATCGAGATCCAACGGTCGCTGGCCCGGTATCGGCTGGCCAATGTCGACGACCCCATCCACGCGCACATCGGCCTGCATACCGGCGAGGCGATCCAAGACGGCGGCGACTTTCTCGGCCGGACGGTGATCCTGGCCAGCCGCATCACCGACGAGGCCCGGGCCGACGAGATCCTGGCCTCGGCACTGCTGCGGGAGCTCGCGGCCGGCTCGGGTGACCTGTCCTTCGGGCCGGCCCGCGACGCGTCCCTCCAGGGGGTGGCGGACACCCAAACGCTGTATCCGGTGATCTGGAGCTGACCAGGGCCCCTCGGGCCTCGGGTAGGATCCTCAGCTCATGTACGCCGTGGTCCGCACCGGGGGCAAGCAGGAACGAGTCAGCGAGGGCCAGCGCCTGGCCGTTGAGCTGATCGACGCGCCCGTCGGTGGCCAGGTGCAGCTCGAGACGCTGCTCGTGGTCGACGGCACCGACGTGCGGGCCACCCCGGACCAGTTGGCCGGGGCCAGCGTGAGCGCAAAGGTCCTCGGTGAGGAGCTCGGCCCGAAGATCCGTGCCGGCACCTACAAGTCGAAGAGCAACCAGCGCCGCCGGTGGGGTCACCGCCAGCGGCTGAGCACCATCGAGATCGTGGCGATTTCGGGTTCGGCGGCCGAGAAGGCCCCGACCAAGGCGGCCGCGGCCAGGAAGGCTCCGGCAGCGAAGAAGGCGCCGGCGGCCGAGAAGGCACCCGCCAAGAAGGCCGCGGCAGCGGCGAAAACGGCCAAGTAGGGAGCGGAGATGTCCAAGACCAAAGGTGGCGGTTCAACCCGCAACGGACGCGACTCGCGGGCCCAACGCCTCGGGGTAAAGGTGTTCGACGGGACCGCGGTGCCGGCCGGCTCGATCATCGTGCGCCAGCGGGGAACTCGGGTCCACCCGGGAGCCAACGTCGGTCGGGGCGGCGATGACACGCTGTTCGCGTTGGCCGACGGTGTGGTGAAGTTCGGCCAGCGACGGGGCCGCAAGCTCGTCGACGTGCTGACCGACTGAGCAGCCGCCGCTCGTCATGCCCGCGGCGACCCAGCGGCGGGATCGTGGGCAGGGGTCCGAAACCCAGGGGGCTTTAGGATCGTGTCCGTGGAAGACCGTTACCACCCGCCGCTCGAGGAGTATCTCGAGACGATCCACTCCTTGCAGGAGGAGGGGACGCCGGTCATCCAGGTCCGCATCGCCGAACGTATGGGGCGCTCGGCGCCCTCGGTCTCAGAAATGCTCGACCGCCTGGCCGACGAGGGCTACGTGCGCCGGGAGGGCCGGGTCGTCGAGCTCACGAAGCCCGGCGCGGTGCTGGCGGCCAAGGTCGTCCGGCGTCACCGGCTGGCCGAGCGGTTCCTGGTCGACGTGATCGGACTGCCCTGGCACAAGGCGCACCTCGAGGCCGGGGTGTGGGAGCACGCGATCTCAGACGATGTGGAAGAGCGACTGGTCGTGATCCTCGGCAACCCCAGCACCTGCCCGCACGGGAACCCCATCCCGGGCAGCGACGCGCCCATCTCGACCGAGCAACAGCGGCCGCTGGCCGACATCGAGCCCGGGACGAAGGTCCGATTGGAGCGGATCTCCGAAGCCGTGGAGATCGACATGGGTTCGCTCGTCTACCTCGACGAGCACGGGTTCATCCCCGGCGCCACCGCGGTCGTGTCGTCGCGCGCCCCCGACGGGACGCTCCTCCTCGAGGTCGGTGACTCGACGGTGGCGTTCGGATCGGATCTGTCGCGCCGCCTCTTCGTCGCCGCCGTCTCCTGACGGTCGTCCATGTCGAGCTTCGTCGACCGGGCCCAGCTCCACGCCAAGGCGGGGGACGGCGGTGCCGGTGCAGTCTCATTCCGCCGAGAGGCCCATGTCGATCGCGGCGGCCCCGACGGCGGGAGCGGCGGCCACGGTGGCGACGTCTGGGTGGTCGCATCGACCAACCAGGCCTCGCTGATCGGGTTCCGCGACCACCCGCATCGCCGGGCGACCGACGGGGGCCACGGTGCGTCCAAGCGCAAGACCGGCGGGACCGGTTCGGACCTCGAGGTCCCGCTGCCGGTCGGGACCGTGATCCGTGACCATTCGGGCGACCTGCTGTGCGACCTTGGCCAGGAGGGCGACCGGTGGCTGATCGCGAAGGGTGGACGGGGCGGTCGCGGCAACGCCAGCTTCCTTTCGAACCGGCGTCGCGCCCCCGCCTTCGGCGAGCAGGGTGAACGGGGCGAGGAGCGTTGGCTGCAGCTCGAGCTGAAGTTGGTGGCCGATGTCGCCATCGTGGGCTTCCCCAATGTCGGGAAGTCGACGCTCATCGCATCGGTGTCGGCGGCCAAGCCCAAGATCGCCGACTATCCGTTCACGACCCTCGAGCCGCATCTCGGCGTCGTGACCGTCCCGGGCGGGTCCGGCACCGACCCCGGCATGGACTTCGTGCTCGCGGACATTCCCGGCCTGGTCGAGGGGGCCGCCGAGGGCAAGGGGCTCGGACACGAGTTCCTCCGACACATCGAACGGGCCCGGGTGCTCCTCGTCCTGCTCGACCTTGCCGCGACAGGAGGGGTCGCCGCGGCGGCCCAACTCGAGGTGGTGCTCGCAGAGTTGGGCCGCTACCAGCCCGATCTCTTGGTGCGCCCCCGTCTCGTCGTCGGTTCCAAGGCCGACCTCATCGCGGACCGTGACGAGGAGGTGGCGATCGACCTCGCCATCTCTGCCGCGACGGGCGAGGGCGTCCAGACCCTCGTCGGTCGGTTGGCCGAGCTCGTCGTCGCCGCCCGGGCCGAGATCGTGCCGTCGGCGCGTCCGGCCATCGTCATCCACCGGCCGTTCCCCGAGCAGATCACGGCACATCGGCTGGAACCGGGCGTCTTCGAGATCGTCGGCCGATCCGCTGAGCGCGCCATCGGGCTGTCCGACCTCACCGACGACCAGGCACTCGACGTGGTGCTCGGACGGCTGCGCCGCCTCGGCGTCGACCGGGTGCTGGCGCGTGCCGGGGCGCACGACGGTGACGAGGTTCGCATCGGCGAGCTCTCCTTTACCTGGTACCGCTACGGGCCGGACAGCTCGCTCGAACCGGGCGCGCCGCAGGACGAGGGCGCGCGCCCGCGGCGGGGCAAGGGGTCGAAGTGAGCCCGCCGGTGCCGGTGCTGGTGGTGAAGCTCGGCTCCACGTCGGTCACGACGGCCGACGGGAGCGTCGACACGACCATGATCGGCTCCATCTGCGAGCAGATCGCGGCGATGCGCGCGTCGTCACGCCGCGTCGTGGTGGTCAGCTCCGGCGCCATCGCAGCCGGCTGGTCGGCGCTCGGCGAGGGTCGGGCGCGCTCGAACGATCCGGCCGTGCTCCAGGCGGTCTCGGCGGTCGGCCAACCCCGCCTCGCCCACGCGTGGATGGACGGCCTGGCCGCCCAGGGTCTCGTGGCGGGCCAGGTGCTGTTGGCCCCGCTCGACTTCGTGCACCGCCAGCAGTACCTGCACGCCCGCCAGACGCTCGACCACCTGCTCGATCTCGGCGTGGTGCCGATCATCAACGAGAACGACGCAGTCGCCGACGAGGAGATCCGTTTCGGCGACAACGACCGGTTGGCCGCGCTGGTCTCGCACCTGGTCGGCGCCGATCGCATGGTGCTGTTGACCGACACCCCGGGGCTCTTGACCGCCGATCCGAAGCTGGTCGCCGAGGCGTCGCTCATCGAAGAGGTCGTCGAGATCGACCACCAGCTGGAGCTGCGGGCGGGCGGCCCCGGCAGCCCGATGGGGAGCGGCGGCATGGCCTCCAAGCTGGCCGCGGCGAAGATCGCGACCTGGTCGGGGGTCGAGACGGTCATCGCCGAGGCGGGCCGGCCCGGGGTGCTCGCGAGCGTGGTCGCGGGCGAGCCCGGCGCCGGCACGGTCTTTCGGGCCCGACCCCGTACCCTGCCGGCCCGCAAGCTCTGGATCGCCTTCGCGCTCGGCTCGTCGGGGACGGTCGTCGTCGACGACGGCGCCCGGACGGCCCTGGTCGAGGGCGGACGGTCCCTGCTGGCGGCGGGCGTGCGCTCCGCCACCGGCTCCTTCCATCCCGACGACGCCGTCGAGGTGGTCGACTCCTCGGGCTCGGTGGTCGCAAAGGGCCTGGTGAGGTACCCGTCGGCCCGTTCGGCCGAGTGGCTCGGTCGGCGTTCGGACCAGCTGCCCGACGACCTGCCACGCGAGCTCATCCACCGCGACGACATGGTGGTCCTCGGGGAGTAGCGATCGACCGGCGATATGCTGCCCCGATGGCCACCGAGCTCGCGCGCTTGGGTGTCCGCGCCCGGGCCGCCGTGAAATCGATCTCGACCGCTTCTTCGGCCGCGCGGGACCAGGCGCTCCTGGTCGCCGCCGATCTGCTGGTGGTGGGTTCGGCCACCCTGCTCGAGGCCAACCGGGTCGACCTCGACCGGGCCCGGGCCGACGACCTCGGGGCCGCCGCTCTCGACCGTCTGGTGCTCGACGAGGGCCGGATCGAATCCATGGCCGCCGGGCTCCGGGGCATCGCCGCGCTGGCCGACCCGGTGGGCGAGGTGATCGACGGGTGGGTGCGGCCCAACGGGCTGCGGGTCCAGCGGGTCCGCGTCCCCCTCGGCGTCGTCGGGATCATCTACGAGAACCGGCCCAACGTCACGAGCGACGCCGCCGGCCTCTGCCTCAAGTCGGGCAACGTCGCTTTTCTTCGCGGCTCGTCGTCGGCCCTCGAATCCAACCGGGCCGTCGTCGCGATCCTGCGGGAGGCCCTGGTGAAGGCGGGCCTGGCCGCCGACGCCGTGCTGCTCGTCGAGGACACCAGCCACGAGACGGCCCTCGAGTTCATGCGCCTGCGCGGCGTGATCGACTGCCTGATCCCGCGGGCGGGCCGCCAGCTCATCGAGCTCTTGCTCGAGCACGCCACCGTCCCCTACGTGCTGGACGGCGACGGCAACTGCCACGTCTATGTCGACCGGTCGGCCGACCTCGAGATGGCCACCGACATCGTGGTCAACGCCAAGACGCAGCGGCCCGGGGTGTGCAACGCCGCCGAGACCCTGCTCGTGCACCGCGATGTCGCAGAGCGGTTCCTGCCGGCCGTGGCCCGGGCGCTCCACGGCGTCGAGCTGCGCGGCGACCCCGAGGTGTGCGGGATCGTCCCGGGGACGACACCCGCCACCGACGACGACTTCGCCACCGAGTTCCTCGGCCCGTGCCTGTCGGTGGCGGTCGTCGACGACATCGCCGCCGCGATCGCCCACATCGACCGCTACGGCTCGGGGCACTCCGAGGCGATCGTGACCGGGGACGTCGGGGCGGCGGACACCTTCGTCCGGGAGGTCGATGCGGCGGCGGTCCTCGTCAACGCCTCGACCCGGTTCGTCGACGGTGGGGAGCTCGGCCTCGGCGCCGAGGTCGGGATATCTACGCAGAAGCTGCACGCCCGCGGTCCGATGGGAGTCCGCGAGCTCACCTGTACCAAGTGGGTCGTGCGGGGAGAGGGACAGGTTCGACCATGAACACCGACCCGTTGGGTCTCGGAGACATCGGCCCGCCTCGGTTCGAGTCGGTGCCCGCCGTGCGCGAGGGGCTGGCCGATGTCGGCTACCTCGCCGACGAGGGCATCGCCGGGGTCGTCTACCTCGCCGACCGGCTGGCCAAGCCCGTCCTCGTCGAGGGGCCGGCCGGGACCGGCAAGACACAGCTGGCCAAGTCCGTGGCCGAGCTGACCGGCAGCCGGCTGATCCGGCTGCAGTGCTACGAGGGCCTCGACGAGTCCAAGGCCCT
>PMOQ01000020.1:0-10176 GCA_003161255.1 Acidimicrobiaceae bacterium
CCGGAGAACGCGGTGTAGACCAGGTCACCGGCGTAGGGGTGGCGCGGGTGGACGGGCATCCGGGTGGCGTACTCGGCCACCCGGCGCACCCGTTCGATGTCCCCGAAGTCGAGTGCGGGATCGATGCCCTGGGAGAACAGGTTCATGGCCAGCGTCACGATGTCGACGTTGCCTGTCCGCTCCCCGTTGCCGAACAACGTGCCCTCCACCCGATCGGCCCCGGCCAGCACGGCCAGCTCGGCTGCGGCCACGGCCGTTCCCCGATCGTTGTGGGGATGCAGGCTCAACACCACCGCATCGCGGTTCTTGATGGTGCGGCCGAACCACTCGATGACGTCGGCGTAGACGTTGGGGCTGTACATCTCGACGGTCGCCGGAAGGTTGAGGATGATCGGGCGCTCCGGGGTGGGCTCGATCACATCCATCACCGCCTCGCAGATCTCGACCGCGAAGTCGGGCTCGGTCCCGGTGAAGCTCTCGGGCGAGTACTCGTAGCGGATCTCGGTCCCGCCGAGCGACGGCTCGAGCTTCTTGCAGAGCCGCGCCGCCCCGGTCGCGATGTCGATTATCCCGGCCTTGTCGAGGCCGAAGACGACCCTGCGCTGGAGCTCGGACACCGAGTTGTAGAAGTGCACGATGGCTCGGTGGGACCCAACCAGCGATTCGTAGGTCCGCTCGATGAGCTCGTCCCGGCACTGCACAAGCACCTGGATCTCGACGTCGTCGGGCACGAGGTCCTCTTCGATCAGCGACCGCTGAAAGTCGAAGTCCGGCTGAGAGGCGGACGGGAAGCCGACCTCGATCTCTTTGAAGCCGATATCGACCAGGGTGTCGAAGAGGCGCCGCTTGCGCTCCGGGTCCATGGGGTCGATCAGGGCCTGGTTCCCGTCGCGCAGGTCCACGCTGGCCCACCGGGGAGCCCGCTCGAAGAGCCGATCCGGCCAGGTGCGATCGGCCAGCTGGATCGGGATGTGGGGGGAGTACTTGCCGAACGGCATCGGCGAGGTGTCGCACGGCAGGGCCAGGCGACCGGTGCTGCGGTCGGTGGTCTCCGGGGTCTCCTGCGCTGGGCTCATGGCCTTCTCCTCGCTGTCCTCTCCACCTTTGTCGGTTGTCGTCTTTCGAAACGGCTGGTCAATCGGTCTTCCGCCCGCACCTGGGCAACAAAAAACCCCCTGGCCGGAGGCACAGGAGGTGGCGGGCGAACGCTATGTGGCGTTCGCCTCAGGTCAGCAGCAGGACCGTGGTGCGGGTTCCGGTCATCGGGACAATGCTCCCAGCCACCTGCAGCGAAGTCAAGGCACCGGCCGACGGACGTCGCAAACGTGCTCGGTCCGGTGTCGTCCCGGACCCGAGCTCGGGTCATCTCGTGTCGCGCCGGGGCAATCCAAGCCCGTCGGGCGGGGGCGAGATGCCGGACCCGCGACCCGCGAGAGTTCACGCGTTGGACGCATCGGTCGACGATTGAGTATCCACAGGCCGGGTGCACAGAGTGTGCGCTAGTCGCGATTTCGACCACCTTCCGCGACATATCGGGGGCTTTTGCCGCAACAACTGTGGACAACTGGGTGCGCGCCAAACGTGCAAGTTACCGAGCGGTCAAGCATCCACCAGTAAGAGAAATGCGACGTGTAAACAACAGTTGCGCGTTTCGCGAGTTCGCGTGTCCACAAGGCCCAGGGAGCCCTCTAAAAATGAGAAATGCACAAGCAAAGCCGCGCACGTGGCACGCGTTCGCCGCAGCTGCACTCGCTGTGATTGCACTCGGATCAACCGCTGCGATCTCCGTTGCTGGCTTCAGCGCTCAAGTCGTGAACAACGCCAACACATTCTCGGCGGGCACGATGCAGCTGAAGGAAAGTAACGGGTCGATCAACTGCTACTCGACCGGATCCGGTTCCGGCGGGACGGTCACCTCGGCCAACAGCGCCAACTGCTCGATCAACAAATTGGTCGGCACGCTCGATCAGGTCCCAGCCGGGACACCACTGACGACAGCGATCACGATGACCAATGCCGGGACCATCAACTCGAGCATCGAGAGCCTGGTCATGGGTGCCTGCTCGGCGGCGGCGGCCTCCGACGCCAACGCGTACGTGGGCAGCGACACCGCCGGGTTCTGCGGGAAGGTCGACTTCTCCATCGGGACCTCGGCGAAATGCATCTACCCCGCCAATGCCGCGGCGGCATGTCCCGCCACGCCGACCAACACCGGAACCCTCGGCGCCGTGGCGGGGACCACGTTCACGAACTCCTCGACGCCTCCGTTGATATTGCTCACCGCCGGTTCATCCCAGGCCTACACATTTACGGCCATGCTCGATGCGAGCGCGACGAACACGGATCAGGGCCTGGCCGCCAGCATGACGATGACCTGGAACCAGTCCTAGGAAAAGGGTGAAGGCGTTCGGCCGGAGCACACCCTCGACGGGACGCCAACAAGCATGCTCCGCCACCGTGGAGAGGACCTTCGACTCAGACAGGAACCGCTTCGGCGACGGCCAAATCGGCCGCTCGCCGTCGCGGCCCTGTGGGTCCTGGCAATCGTGCCGGCGACCGCTGCGTGGGCGTCCTTCTCCTCTCACGCGATCAACAACGCAAACTCGTACTCGTCGGGCACCCTGCAGCTCGAGAGCACGACGCCGACCAGCGTGAACTGCTTCTCCACCGGCTCGGGAAGCGGGGGCACGGTCGGAGTCAACAACACCGTTTGTCCGGGCTCCCCCCTGCCCAGCGGTGAGCTCACAACGTCGACGGTCCTGAGTGCCACCACCACGATCACCTCGGTCGGGAGATCGACTGCAACACAGGGGACAGTGGCGTTGCTGACCTGTGGTGTGGCGGAGGTGGCCGACTCGTCGAGCTCAGCCGATACCGGGCTCGTCTACGGAGGGGTCACCTACGGCGCCGCCTTCACGTCCCCGGTCAACTCCGCATTCACCTCGACCGGCATCGCAGACACGGGAGCGACGACCTCGTATGTGGGAACAATCAACTCGCTCACCTCCCCGTCCACATTCACACTCGTGGCTTGGTTCAAGACAAGCTCCACGACCGGCGGATCGATCATTGGTTTCGCGACGAACCAGACCGACGCCACCTCGGCCAGCGCCGACCGGATGCTGTGGGTCGAACCCACCGGCTTCCTAACGTTCGGTGTCGAGGAGGGCACCACGATGGACGAGCTCACGTCGGCGGCCAAGGTGAACAACGGAGCCTGGCATTTTGTCGCCGCCTCGTTCTCGACGGCCGGGCTGAGCCTGGACATCGACGGGACCACGACGACCAACAGCACGATCACCTCGGCCAACAGCTACACCGGGTTCTGGCATCTCGGCTGGACCCAGACCACCGGTTGGCCGAACGTGACCACCGACGCCTACATGACCGGGTCGATCTACGGCGCCTCCGTGTTCGGCACCGTGCTCAGCTCCGCCAAAAGGACCACGCTGAACGATGCCGCATCGGCCGCCGCCTACGCCTCCGACGTCACCGGCCTCTCCCCCACCGAGGACTGGCTGCTGTCAGACAGCGGGACCACCCCCTACACCGGCACGATCCCTGCGCTCGGCACCAACCAGCTGTGCCAGCGGGTGCTCGCCGATATCCAAGCCACCCAAGGCTCGACCACCTCCTGCGTCTATCCGGCCGGATCGGGCGCCTGCCCATCCACGCCGACGACGGCCTTGAGCTCGTTCACCACCAGCACCGGACCGCTGGCATCGTCGGCCCCGTACACGATCTTGATTCGAATGG
Source organism: Acidimicrobiaceae bacterium (assembly GCA_003161255.1). Classification (GTDB taxonomy): domain Bacteria; phylum Actinomycetota; class Acidimicrobiia; order Acidimicrobiales; family RAAP-2; genus Palsa-461. The sequence goes on from PMOQ01000020.1 coordinate 3,757, forward strand.
TGCTCGGGAGCACGTCTCCCCAGGGCGTTTTGGACCTGCATCTACTTCCGGATTTTGCGTTCACAACGGCCCTCAGTAGCTGGTCGGCCAAGGTCAGCTATCCATCGTCGGCCCTCCAGATGTGAGACCCGCGTCCGCGTTCGCCCATCCGGCCGCTCCCACCGCCGCCGGCCCAACCCCGGCCGAACCTCCTATGCCGGTGCCCGTAATCGAACATTACGGACAACCGGCGCGATCGATCCTCATCACGCTGGTCGGGGTGCTGATCGCTATCGCCGTCTTGGGGTCGATCGCCTGGCGATTCACGGGCGGCTCCTTGTTCACGATTGCGACCCCATCGATGTGTCCGGACCTTTGCGTCGGGACACTGGTCTTCGACCGGCCGGCGGTGGGGCCTGTCGAGGTCGGGGAGGTGGTCACGTTCCGGCCGCCTGGAACGTCGGTCGTCTACACCCACCGGGTCGTGGCGGTGCTGCCGGACGGGTCCTTCGAGACCGCCGGCGATGCGCTGAAGAAGGTCGACCCGTGGACGGTTCCGAGGAGCAACGTCATCGGCCACGTGGTCGCCAATGTGCGCGGCCTCGGATGGCTGTGGCGCTCCCTGCCCTGGATAGCCGCGGCGTTGGCCTGCATCGTCATCGCGAGACGGGCGATCCCTGACCGCTTCCGCCGCCAGGTCGACCTGCTGTCCATCACCATGCTGATCGTGGTGCCGGTGCTCGTGATGAGGCCGTTGCTTCGGGCCTCGGTGATCTCGTGGCACGTCATAAAGGGCGGTTCGGTCGTCATGACGCTGGTGAACGACGGGCTCCTGCCGGCCCGGTTCCACGTCACCGTCGGCCCAATGGTCTCGCACGTCGCGCCCGGTCACGTCATCACCCTGGTCGGAAGGCCCCAGGCGAACGGGCTCGTCGCGGTCGGCCAGACGGCCTCCTTCTACTCGTGGGAGTGGGCCCTGGCAGCGTTCGTGGTTCTCCTCCCCATGCTCGGCTTCCTCGGCGCCCTCGGGTGGAGTCGACTCCGCTCGCGCCGGTCGCGCGCGGTCGGGCGGGACCCGCACGCCGGGGTGATCTATCCCCCATGGCCTTCGCCCGCGTCTCTTGGGGTGCCGGTGCCGTCGCCGGTGAACCCCGCTACGGTGAGCGCCCGTGGGCAAGGAACGAACTCGGCGTAGCAAGAAGTGGGTCGTGTTCGCGCTGATCGCGGGCGCGTTCGCCCTGCTCAGGAGGGGGTCGTCGGCCGGCAAGCCGGTCGTCGAGCCGTGGCCCCCGGTCCCGAGGGCCCCCGATCCCTCCAAGGCGCCCTGACGCGACGCCGGGGACGGGCGAGTTGGCGGCGATCTACGTCCTTCCGGAGCGGTGGGGCCACGGAGCCCGCCACGCGCTCATGGCGTCCGCCGTCGACGCACTTCGGGAAGCGGGCAACTCGACCGCCACCCTGTGGGTGCTCGAGACGAACACCCGAGCCCGGACCTACTACGAGGCCCACGGCTGGTCGGCCGACGGGGCGACCAAGGTCGAGGAGCGGGGTTCCTTCGTGCTGCGGGAGCCCCGCTACCACACCGCGATCTGACCTCGATCCCGCGCGGTGAGCGACACCGGGACCGGACGCGGTCAGATCCTGATGCGATCCACCCCGAGGATCCCCGAGTTCTCGACCAGCGACGCCACGACCTCGTCAGGGATCGGCGCGTCGATCGACAGCACCATGAGGGCGGTGTTGCCCTGCTTCGTCGGCTCGAGGGCCATCGAGTGGATCGAGATGCCGGCCCCGCCGAGGACGGTGCCGACGACGCCGATCATCCCCGGCCGGTCGTCGTTGCGGATCACGACCATGTTGGGCGCTGGCGCCACCTCGACCGCGTGGTCGTCCACCATGACCACCCGGGGTTCCTTGTGCGGGCCCGTCGTCAAGGTTCCGGCGACCGAGTGCGATCCCGACCGGAGCGTCACCAGGTTCACGTACCCGCTCGAGCCCGATGTCGAGGTCTCGCGCACCTCCAGGCCGCGGCGCGCCGCCATCTGGGGGACGTTGACGTAGGACACCGGGTCCTCGGTGCTGGTCGCGAACAGTCCCTTCAGCGCGCACAGGGTCAAGATGTCGGTGCGCTCCGCGGCGAGCGTTCCCTGGACCTCGATCTCCAGGCGGTCCGGGACCCGATCATGCAGACAGCCGAAGAACCGGCCGAGCTGCTCGACCAGTCCCATGAAAGGCCGGACCGGCTCGGTGACGCCGCTGGCGGCCACGTTCACCGCGAACGGGACGAAGTCACCCGAGAGCGCCAACAGCACCTGCTCGGCGATGGTCACGCCGGCCTTGTCCTGCGCCTCCGTCGTCGACGCGCCGAGGTGGGGCGTGACGACGACGGACGACAGGCCGAACAACGGCGACTCGGTGGTTGGCTCCTTGTCGAAGACGTCGATGCCGGCGCCGCCCACGTGCCCTGAGGAAATGGCGTCGGCCAGGGCCGCCTCGTCGATGATCCCGCCGCGGGCCGTGTTCACGATCCGGATCCCGGGCTTGGCCTTCGCCAGCAGCTCGGCCCCGATCAGACCGATCGTCTCGGCGTTCTTCGGCAGGTGCACCGTGACGAAGTCGGCCTCGGCCATGAGCTCGTCGAGGCCCAGCAGCTCGACGCCGAGGTGGCGGGCCCGCTCCGCCGAGACGTAGGGGTCGTAGGCGACGAGGCGCATGCCGAAGGCGAGGGCGCGCTGGGCCACCAGGGTCCCGACGCGACCCAACCCGACGATCCCGAGTGTCTTGCCGTGCAGCTCGACGCCCTCCCACTTGGACCGCTCCCAGCGTCCTTCGACCAGGGCCGCATGGGCCTGGGGGACGTTGCGGGCCTGGGCGAGCAGCAGGGCCATCGCCTGCTCGGCCGCGGACAGGATGTTCGACTCGGGGGCGTTCACGACCATGACGCCCTGGGCGGTCGCGGCGTCCACGTCCACGTTGTCGAGGCCGACGCCGGCCCGGCCCACCACGACCAGGTCCGATCCGGCCTCGATCACCTCGGCCGTGACCTTGGTGGCGGAGCGGATGATGAGCCCGTGCGCTCCCACGATCGCCTCGAGCAGGGCCGCGGGGTCGAGCCCCTCCTGCACGTCAACGTCGTGGCCGGCGTTGCGGAGCAGGTCCAGCCCGCTCGCCGCGATCGTCTCGGTCACCAATACCCGGGCCACTCGGTGCTCCTCGTCTCGGTTTGTTACGACCTGGCTTCGCCGAACAGCGAAGCCAATCGCCTTACCCCCTCGGCGAGATCCTCGTCCCCCAACGCGTACGACATCCTGAAGTACCCGGGCGCGCCGAACGCCTCCCCGGGCACCACGGCCACCTTGGCCTCGGCGATACAGAGCGCGGCCAGCTCGGCGCTCGTGGTCGGGCGCTGACCCCGGATCTCGCGCCCGAGCAGCCCCTTCACCGAGGGGAAGGCGTAGAAGGCCCCCTCCGGCGCGACGCACTCGACCCCGTCGATGTCGTTCAGCATGCCGACGATCGTCTTGCGGCGGCGGTCGAACGCCTCACCCATCATCGCGACGGCACTCAGATCCCCGGACACGGCGCACAGTGCGGCGGCCTGGGAGACGTTGGCGACGTTGGACGTCTGGTGCGACTGCAGGTTGGTGGCGGCGTTCACCGCATCGGCCGGACCGATCATCCAGCCGACCCGCCACCCGGTCATCGCGTAGGTCTTGGCGACCCCGTTGACGACCAGGCAGGTCTCGGCGAGCTCGGGAACCACGACCGGCATCGAGTGGTGGGTCGCTGAGCCGTAGACGAGGTGTTCGTAGATCTCGTCGGTGAGCACCCACAGGCCGCGCTCGACCGCCCAGCGGCCGATCTCTTCGATGGCGTCGCGCGGGTACACCGCGCCGGTCGGGTTGGACGGCGACACGAACAAGACGACCTTGGTCCGGGGGGTGAGGGCGGCCTCGAGGTCGTCGACCGAGACCCGGAAGCCGGTCGACTCGTCGCTCGGCACCGCAACCGGGACGCCACCGGACAGGATCACCGACTCGGGGTAGGTGGTCCAGTACGGGGCCGGGATGAGCACCTCGTCGCCGGGGTCGCACAGGACCGTGAAGGCGTTCGAGACGGCCTGCTTGCCCCCGTTGGTCACGAGGACCTGGGAGGCCTGGACGTCGAAACCCGAGTCCCGCCGGGTCTTCTCCGCGATCGCGGAGCGGAGCGCCGGAAGCCCCGCCGTCGGCGTGTAGTGGTGGTAGGTCGGGTCGGCGCAGGCCGCCTCGGCGGCCTCGACGATCGCCCGGGGGGTCGGGAAGTCCGGCTCACCGGCGCCGAAACCGATCACATGCTCGCCGGCCGCCTGGAGCTCCTTCGCGGCGGCGTCGACGGCCAGCGTCGCGGACGCCGACACCGCGGCGGCGCGGCGAGAGATCCTGGAATGGGTGGTCGTTGATGAGCCGGTGGCCACGAATGCCATGATTCCATACGTGACCGAAGCCTCAGACATATCGATCCCGCCGAACCTGCTCCCCTCCGACGGGCGGTTCGGGTCGGGGCCCTCCAAGGTTCGCCCCGAGCAAGTCAAGGCCCTGGCCAGCGTCGCCGACACCTATCTGGGGACGAGCCACCGCCAGCCCGGAGTGAAGAAGGTCGTGGCCAGGCTCCGCTCCGGCCTGGCCGAGCTGTTCTCGCTCCCGAACGGCTACGAGGTCCTGCTCGGCAACGGCGGCACGACGGCGTTCTGGGACATCGCGACGCTCGGGCTCGTCGAGAGGCAGAGCCAGCACCTCGTCTTCGGCGAGTTCTCGTCGAAGTTCGCGGCGGCGGCCAAGGCCGCCCCCCACCTGAAGGACCCCCAGGTCATCGAGTCGGCGCCCGGCACCCATCCCGAGCCGACCGCGGACCCCTCGGTCGATCTCTACGCCCTGACCCACAACGAGACCTCGACGGGCGTGTCCATGGCCGTCCGACGCCCGAAGGGGGCGGCACGACCGGCCGACGGCGGCGGTCTGGTCGCCGTCGACGCGACGTCGGGGGCCGGTGGGCTCACGGTCGACCCCGACGAGTTCGACGTCTACTACCTGGCTCCCCAGAAGTGCTTCGCCGCCGACGGCGGTCTGTGGGTCGCCCTCATGTCGCCGGCGGCGATCGAGCGGGCCGAGCGGATCGCCGGCAGCGGTCGGTGGATCCCGTCGTCTCTCGACCTCAAGATCGCGATCGACAACTCGAGGGCCGACCAGACCTACAACACCCCTGCCCTCGCGACCCTGTTCTTGTTCGTCGACCAGCTCGAGTGGATGCTCGGAAACGGGGGGCTCGCCTGGACGACGGCCCGCTGCGACCGCTCGGCCGAGATCCTCTACACCTGGGCGGACGCCTCCGACTTCGCCAGGCCGTTCGTGGAACGGACCTCTGACCGGAGCCATGTCGTCGGAACCATCGACTTCGTCGACGAGGTGGACGCAGCCGCCGTGGCCACGGTGCTCCGGGTGAACGGGATCCTCGACACCGAGCCCTATCGCAAGCTCGGCCGCAACCAGCTCCGGATCGCGATGTTCCCGGCCATCGAGCCCGACGACATCGCCGCGCTGTGCGGCTGCATCAACTATGTGGTGGGTGCGCTGGCCTCCTGAGTCCGTCGGCGCGGCGCGGGCTGCTGGCCCGCTCGGAGACGACGTCGGTTCCGAATCGGCTCGATACCGAACCTGCCTCGGCCCTGTCCTATCTCCGCGCCATCTCCGCCAGCTTCGTGGCCGTGTTCCAGTTGCGGATCGTCATCGGGACCTTGAGGCTGCGCTCGAGGTAGGACGGGAGCTTGGTCCTGGCCATGCCGTTCGGCAGGTAGAGATAGACGTCGGTTCCGGCAACCGAGAACTCCTCGGGCGCGAACCGGCCACCCTCCAGGGCGCCGACGACCTTCGAGTCCGGCTTCGCGCCCAGGAAGGCGACGTGGAGCCGGTGCGTCTCACGGTCTGCGAACGGGTTGGCGGCCAGCACCTTGGTCAGGGCCGTGCTCGTTCGCATGACGACCGGGACGTCGAGGCCGAACGCCCGCAGGATCTCGGCTTCGATCGTCGCCGCCGTGACCGCACCGGTGGACGAGAACACGACGTTGCCGCTCTGGATGAGGGTCTCGACCTCGGTGAACCCGAGGCTCTCGAACAGTCCGCGCAGCTCGCGCATCGCGACCTTGTTCTGGCCCCCCACGTTGACCCCCCGGAGCAGGCAGGCCCGCCTCGTCACATCACTCTCTTGCGTGCCCGGGGAACCGGATCGGGCCTGGTCAGCCCCCGGACACGTCCTGGACGCGCTGGCGGCCCTGGGCGATGAAGGGCATCATCGCCCGCAGCTCCTCGCCCACCTTCTCGATCTGGTGGTCCTGGCCCCGCTTGCGGAGCTCGTCGAACTTGGAGCGGCCGTTGCGGTTCTCGGCGATCCACTCCTCGGCGAAGG
>PMOQ01000020.1:10213-13336 GCA_003161255.1 Acidimicrobiaceae bacterium
TCGACGATCAGCTTCAGCTCGTGCAGACACTCGAAGTACGCCGACTCGGGCTGGTACCCGGCCGCCACCAGGGTCTCGAACCCGGCCGTTACGAGGGCGGTGAGGCCGCCGCACAGCACGACCTGCTCCCCGAACAGGTCGGTCTCGGTCTCCTCGTCAAAGGTCGTGTCCAGCACGCCCGCCCGGGTCGCCCCGAGGGCATGCGCGTAGGACAGCGCGAGCGCACGGGCGTTGCCGGTCGCGTCCTGGTGCACGGCGATGAGCGTGGGCACGCCGCCGCCCTCGGTGTAGGTGCGCCGCACCAGGTGCCCGGGGCCCTTCGGCGCGACCATGGCGACGTCGACGCCGTCGGGCGGGACGATCTGGCCGAACCGGATGTTGAAGCCGTGGGCGAACATGACGCAGTCGCCCGGCTCGAGGTGGGAGACGACCTCGGCGTCGTAGACGGACTTCTGCTCGGTGTCGGGCAGCAGGAACATGATCACGTCGGCCTCGGTCGCCGCCTGGGCGACCGAGGTGACCTTCAGGCCGGCCTCCTCCGCCTTGGCCCGCGAGGACGACCCGTCCCTCAGGCCGACCCGGACGTCGACGCCCGACTCGGAGAGGTTGAGTGCGTGGGCGTGACCCTGGGATCCGTACCCCAAGATGGCGACCTTGCGCCCCTGGAGGAGGGACGGGTCGGCGTCGGACTCGTAGTACAAGGTGGCCATTGCGCTGTGTCTCCTGTCGTGTGTTGTCGCGAGGGGTGAGCCGGTCGCTCAGGCGGCGCCGGAGGGGCCCAACTTAGGCAGGGCGACCCGGCCGGTCCGTTGGAGCTCGACAATGCGGTAGTCGGCCAGCAGGCGCTCGAACTCGTCCACCGTCTCGGGACGCTCGGCGAGCATGACCGTGAGCTCGCCGTCACCGACGTCGAGCACCTCGCCGCCGAAGGCCTCGACCTGCGCGCGCACCTGTTCCCGGTGAGCGGCGTCGACTGCGACCGTGGCCAACAGGAGCTCCCGCTCGACGGCCGCCTCGGGGGCCAGCTGTGAGATCGAGACCACGTTGATCAGCTTGTCGAGCTGCTGGACGACCTGCTCGAGCGGGGCCGACTCGACGTCGACGACGATGGTGATCCGGCTGAACCGGTCGTCGTCGGTCGGCGCCACGGCCAACGAGAAGATGTTGAAGCCGCGCCGGCTGAACAGCCCGGCCACGCGGGCCAGCACCCCGGCCTTGTTCTCGACGAGGACCGACAACAGGTGATGGCGGACGTCCCCGTCGCGGCTCAACGACGCAGGGAGCGTCACCGTGCCACCGGCGCGCCCGACTGGTCGGGATGCACCACGATGGCGTCGTTGGACCCGCCCGCCGGCACCATCGGGAACACCTTCTCGAAGGCGTCGGTGCGGAAGTCCACGACGACCGGCCGGTCGTCGATCGAGTTGGCCTTCTCGATGGCGGGGGCCACCTCCTCGGGCGTCTCGACCCGGATGCCGACGCAACCCATCGCCTCGGCCCACTTCACGTAGTCGGGCAGGTCGGGCGACAGGTACACCTCCGAGTAGCGCTCCGCGTAGAACATCTCCTGCCATTGCCGGACCATGCCGAGGTAGGCGTTGTTCAAGATGGCGATCTTGATCGGGATCTTCTCGGCCGACGCCGTGACCAGCTCCTGGGCCGTCATCTGGAAGCAGCCGTCCCCGTCGATCGCCCACACCGTCTTGTCGGGACGGCCGACCTTGGCGCCGACCGCGGCCGGCACCGCGAAGCCCATCGTGCCCGCGCCGCCGGAGTTGACCCAGGTGTCGGGGTAGTCGAACCGCCAGTACTGCGAGGCCCACATCTGGTGCTGGCCGACGCCGGACACGACGATCGTGTCGACCGGTGACAGGTCGCGCAGCGACTCGACCACCATCTGCGGCTTCACCGCCGCCTCGTCGTCGGTGTCGTAGTAGAGCGGGAACTCCCGCTGCCAGTCCCGCACCTGGGCCCACCAACCCTCGAGCGACGGCCGGTCGGCCGCCAAGGTGCCGGCCCGGCCGGTCGATCCGGCCTCGACGGCTTCGGCTCGCCGGTCATGGCCAAGGCCCGCCGCCTCGAGCGCCACCAACAGCTCCTCGGTCACCAACCGGCAGTCGCCCACGATGCCGACCTCTGGCACCCGGACCTTCCCCATCTCGGCCGGGTCGATGTCGACGTGGATCACCTTGGCCCCCGGGGCAAACGCGTCGATCTTCCCGGTCACCCGGTCGTCGAAGCGCGACCCGAGGGCGACCAACAGGTCGGCCCGCTGCATCGAGGTGACCGCGGTGTAGTTGCCGTGCATGCCCGGCATCCCGAGGCACAACGGATGCGAGTCGGGGAACGCGCCGCGGGCCATCAACGTCGTGACCACTGGGAAACCGGTCCGCTCGGCCAGCTCCAGGAGGGCCGCCGAGCCGCGTGCCTTCAGCACACCCCCGCCGACATAGAGCACCGGGCGCTCCGCGGCGAGCATCAGCTCCGCGGCGGCCGCGATCGATGCCGGGTCGCCGGTCGTCCGCGGGTGGTACCCGGGCAGGTCGAGATCGGCCTCGGACTCGGGCCAGTACCACTCCATCTGCGAGTTGGAGACGTCCTTCGGGATGTCGATGAGCACCGGGCCCGGTCGGCCGGTGGTGGCGACGTGGAAGGCCGCCGCGACGGTGCGCGGGATGTCCTCGGCCCGCTTGATCAGCCAGTTGTGCTTGGTGATCCCCATGGTGACGCCTGTGATGTCGCACTCCTGGAACGCGTCGGTGCCGATGGATGAGGTCGCAACCTGGCCGGAGATCACGACGAGCGGGGTCGAGTCCATGTAGGCGTTCGACAGCGGCGTCACCACGTTGGTCGCACCGGGGCCACTCGTGACCATCGCGACCCCGGCCCGGCCCGTGACCATTGCGTACCCCTCGGCCATGTGGCCGGCACCCTGCTCGTGGCGGACGAGGATGTGGCGGATCGACGAGTCCAAGATGGGGTCGTAGACGGGCAGGATCGCCCCGCCGGGCAGGCCGAACATGACCTCTACGCCCTGGGTCTCGAGGCTCTTGATGAGTGCCTGGGCTCCGGTGAGTTTCATGGTCTTTGTCCTTGTCCCCTGTGCTCTGTGCTCTGTGCTCT
>PMOQ01000064.1 GCA_003161255.1 Acidimicrobiaceae bacterium
TACATCCATCTCTACCGGACCGGCCACGCCTATCACGGCGTCCATCCCTTCTACATGTGGTACTGGTGCGCGCACGCGTTGGAGCACCTCGGCCGCGTCATCGTCCTCGGCGGCGACCCGAGCGCGGTCCGGCGGATGGGGTTCTCCCCCGCCTCGACCATGGCCGACGCGCTGGAGATGGCCAAGGACGTCGTCGGGCCGTCGCCGACGCTGACCCACCTGCACGCCCCGCCGATCATGCTGGCCGACGTGCAGTGAAGGTCACCGGCGTGTTCCGCTCGCTCGGCCGGGCCCGCTTCCCGCTCGCCGCACCCAACTGGCCGACCGGTGTCGACCGGCCGCCCCCCGAGCGCAAGATCGGCCTCGACTACGACCACGAGTGGTCCCGCCGCTACCCGGCCCGCCTGGTCCGGGCGGCCGTGATCGACAACGTCACCCGACCGCTGGCCCACTTCGTCGCACCGACGACGATCCGGGGCGACGAGTACCTCCGCCACGTGGAGACACCGGTCATCTTCGTGGCCAACCACGCCAGCCACCTCGACACACCGCTGCTCCTGACCACCCTGCCGCTGCGATTCCGGCACCGCACCGTCGTCGGCGCGGCCTCCGACTACTTCTTCGACCGCCGGTGGAAGGCCGCCCTGTGGTCGCTCACCCTGGCCGCCATCCCGATCGAGCGGTCCCGGGTCAACCGGCGCTCGGCCGACGTGGCCGCCGAACTCCTGGAGGACAACTGGAACTTGGTGATCTTCCCCGAGGGCGGTCGATCGCCGGACGGCTGGGCCCAGGAGTTCCGGGGCGGTGCCGCCTACCTGTCGCTGCGGACCGGGAAGCCGGTGGTCCCGGTGTACCTGCATGGGACGAGACGGATCCTGCCCAAGCACGACGACGACCATCCCGGCGGCTCGGGCACCGAGAACAAGGGGCGCCTGCTCCGGCGGGCCGCGGTCACCGTGATGTTCGGCGCGCCGCTCACGGCAGACGAGGGAGAGAACGCGCGGCGCTTCGGCGCCCGCATCGAGCGGGCCGTGGAGCTCCTGGCCAAGGAGGTGGCCACCGACTGGTGGACGGCTCGGCAACCGGCCGACGAGGCCGCCAGCGCGTTGCACGGCCCCGAGGCCGTCCCCTGGCGGCGCGCGTGGGCGCTCGGGCCTCCCGCGGGCGTCAGCGAGGACCGGTCCTGGCCGACCGTTCCGTTGGCGAAGCTGACCAGGCGGCCCCGACGCCGGAGAACCATGACCAATCGGACCTGGACGGGGTCGAGCGTCGGTTGAACGTCCGTGCGCTCATATAGTGCGTGGATGCCCATCGATGGAGAGTACGAACCCAGCCCGCGCGGGTGGGTCAGGGACCAGATCGCCGAGTACGAGGCCTCGGGTGGTGCGCGGGCCAACACATTGCGCGACACCGGGTTGCCCGTCATCATCGTGACCACCCGTGGCAACAAGAGCGGGAAGGTCCGCAAGACCGCGCTGATGCGGGTCGAGCACGACGGCCAGTACGCCCTCGTCGCCTCGGTGGGCGGCGCCCCGACCCACCCCGTCTGGTATCACAACCTCGTCGCCGACCCGACCGCCGTCGTCATCCAGGACGGCCCCGTGCCCTTCGACGCCTCGGTCCGCCAGCTGACCGGCGACGAGAAGGCGGCGTGGTGGGAGCGGGCCGTGGCCGCATACCCGCCGTATGCGGAGTACCAGGAGCGCACCGAGCGCGAGATCCCGGTCTTCGTCGCCTCTCGCACCAGCGGCTGAGGTTCCGTCGATCGTTTGTCCGCACGGCGCCGGGGGTACCGTCTAGGACACCGCCAGCGCGACCGACTGAACGTCAGCCTGATGCGCTCGGCCAACGGAGGTCGCCATGCGCGTCATCATCTCGCTCATATTTCTGGTCTGGTTCGCCATCGGGGCCGGGGCGGCAGCCCAGCGCCACTACTTCAGCGGGTCGGTCACCAACTGTGCCAAGGCGGGCACGATCACCGTCACGATCCTGGCCGGGGCGCTCAACTACACCGGGGTGAACCCCAAGATCTCCTGCCACATCCCCCAGCCGAGCAAGTAGCGCCGGACGCGACCGTCCCCCCTACTGGGCGGGACGGGGTAACAATTCGTTTTCGGGTTGAGCTTCCTCAACCCGGTCTGTAGCTAGGCGGGCAGCTTTTCCGCGACCTTGCGGTTCACGTTGCTCACCTGCTCGTGCGCAGCCTTGGTGACGCTGTCGACGGAGTTCTGAACCTCCGGGCGTGCCCGGATGTCGCGCACCTTTTGCTCCAGGCGCTCGTAGGGCTGACGGCCCGACTTGGACCCGAGAATGAACCCGATCCCTGCTCCAACTACCAATAGCAGCTTCTTCATAACTTCCTCCGGTCGATCTCCGTGTGTCCTACGTACCTACCCATTCGGGCGGCAACGTACCCATGGACACCTCGGATCGAATAAAAACACCCTACATGCTGGGAGAACACACTGGAGACTCTGGCATCGGGATGAAGACCGGCCCGGTCAGCGACGCCGTTTGTGGCCGCGAGCCGATCTCCTGCCGAGGGCAGCCTCGAACCGCTCGGACCGAAGCGCCTGCTCCCGGTAGTCGTCCAGCGGCGCCAGCTCGTCCTCACCGGTCGCCCACATCAACAAAAGGTCCGCCAGCGCGGGATTCCGCGCCAGCGCGGGCCCGTGGAGATAGGTGCCGACGATTCGCCCCGACCATGCGCCGTCCGTGTAGTCGCCGTTGCCGACGCCCGTGCGCACCCGCCCGAGCGCTTGTGCGCCCGAGCCGACCTCGCTCAACCCGCCGTGGTTCTCGAAGCCGGTGAGCGCGCCGACCCCCTCGAGAGCCGTGTCGACCACGATCTCGCCGACCGCCCGGGGCGCGCGGCCCTTGACCGTCGCCACGTCAAGCAGCCCCAGCCCGGGGACCGGTGACCCGTCGGCCGCCGGAAACGTCGTGCCGATGATCTGATAGCCCGCGCAGACCGCGAACACCACCGCCCCGGCCCCGACGGCGCGGGCCAGGGTCCCGTCCTCGTGCAGGCTCTCGGTCGCACGCACCTGCGGGCCGTCCTCGCCACCCCCGAGCGTGTACAGGTCTGCGCTCGGGAGCGGGCCGTCGCTACTCGCCTCGATGAGCTGGGCCGGGATGCCGCGGCGCTCGGCCCGCCGGGCGAGCACGAGCCCGTTGCCGCCGTCGCCGTAGGTGCCGAGGAGGTCGGGGTAGACCACCACGATCCGCAGTGAGCGGTTCACGAACGGAACCTCACGACGCCCGGTTGGCCCGCAACAGGTCGTGGAAGGCCGTGTAGTTGCCGATGAACTCGATCGTCTCCACACCGCGGTCCCCGCCGAGTCGCGCCGCCAGGGCCACCGCTTCGACGGGATCGGCCACCCGCTCATGCTCCACCCCGGCGTAGTGGAGCCGGACCGACAGGTCTGCGCTCCGCTCCCCCGTCGCCACGATCGGTCGGCCGGACAGGCGTTCGAAGGGCACGTCCCACAGCCACGACGGGTCGCGACCATCCGCGATCCGGGCGTTGATGGCGACGACGACCGGGGAGGTGCCGGGAGCGACCAGGAAGAGCAGCTCCTCCCAGCCCGCCGGGTTCTTGGCCAGCAACAACCGCGTCGAGACGCCACCGACGTCTTGCACCGAGAACCGGCCGGCCACCCCCTCGATCCGCCCCATCGCCTCGAAGGCGCGATCGGCCGGAACACCGAGGACCTCGGCCGCCGCCGCCGCGAGCACGGCGTTGCGGTGGTTGAACAACCCCGGGATCAACAGCACCACCGGGAGCCGGCGGCCGTCGGCGAAGACCGCCATCGTCCGGCCGTCGGATTCGACCTCCACGTCCACGTCGGGGGTCGGTCGGGCAAACCCGCATTCACACGACCACGAGGCCTCGTCGAACCGGATGCGGCCGCCGCAGGCCGGGCACCCGGCGGCGTCGGCCCGCCATCGCATTCCCCCGGCCACCCACACCACCGAGGTGGCGGCCTGCGCCCCGAAGACCACCAGCGGGTCATCGGCGTTGGCGACGACCGTGCAGATCGTCTCGGCCAGTGCCTCACGCCAGCGCGTGGCGACCATCCGGACCTCGTTGCTGCGATCGAGTTGGTCACGCGAGAGGTTGAGAAGCACCAGGGTGTTTGGATGGAGCGCACCGATGATCTCGGGCAGGTAGGCCTCGTCGACCTCGAGGACGGCCGGTGCGGTGGCCGGGCCGCCCGCCAGGGCGGCGACATGGCCGGCCGGCATGTTGGACCCGGTGGCGTTGGTGAGCACTGGGACGCCGCTGCATTCCAGCGCGGCCGCCAACAGCCGGGTGGTGGTGGTCTTGCCGTTGGTCCCGCTCACCACGGCCGAGCGCCGGCCGGCGCCGAGTGCCTCCAGGAGGTTCGGCGCGATGGCGAGGCCGATGCGACCCCCGGCCACGGTGCCGCTCCCGAGATGCAAGCGCCGCGACAGCCCGTTGAGCGAGGCCGTCGCGAGGACGGCGACGCGCGTGCGCGCGGTCATCGGTCCGGGCGGTGGGTCTTCGACGACCTTCCGGTTGCGGACCGCGCTTCGGTTTTGGCGCTCGTCGGGAGGAGCGCCGAGATCGCCGACATGATCTTCTTGGTGTCGGCCGCCGCGTCCTTGTAACCCAGCTTGACCGCCGGCCCGATGCGGACCGAGACGTCGCGGATGCCGATGACGTTCGGGAGCTTGGCCTCGCGCGGCCACACCTTCTCGGTGCCGGAGAGCCCGATCGGGATGACGGGCGCGTCGGTGGCCGCGGCGAGCCGGGCCGCCCCGGTGTGGCCGTGCAGCACCGGGTCGAGGGCCGCGTCACCCCGGGGGATGGTCCCCTCAGGCAGGATCGTCACGATCTCGCCTGCCCGCAGTGATGCCTCGGCGGCCCGCATGGGCGTGCCCGAACCGCTGCCGCGGTCGACCGGGATCCCCCCGATCGCCTTCAGGAACCAGCCGATCGCGGCCACGTCGAAGAGCTCCCGCTTGGCCAGGTAGCGGACCGGGCGGTTGATCTCCTGCGCCACCAGGGCCAGGGTGAACGCGTCGAAGTAGCTGCGGTGGTTGGACACGAGGATCACCCCACCGGCCTTCGGGATCGTGTCCACGCCGTCGATGTCGAAACGGGCGTAGGGGAAGGCCGGCTTGCGGATGACCATCCGCATGAGGTGGTACGGCTCGAGGCCGGCGATGGAGGGAACGCCGGGCGGGCGGTCCCAGTACTCGACCGGCCACCGTCGGGCCAGGGCCAGCACGTGCAGCCGCGGGTCGGGGTTAAGCGCGTGCGGGTGGCCGACGGCCGCCAGCAACGGGGCGTCGTAGATGCTGTCGGAGTAGGCGTGGCAGTCCGACAGCGACTCGCCGTGGGCCTCGGCCCACTGGCGGACGGCGTTCAGCTTGCCCAACCCCCAGACGAACCCGCCGTCGACGCGGCCGGTGTACGTGCCGTCTCGCACGCCGTAGCGGGTCGCGATGACGTCGTCGAAGCCGAGCGTCTTCGCGAGCGGGGAGATCATGTCGAACGGGGTGGTGGTGGCGAGCACCAGCCGGTCGCCGGCCTCGCGGTGGGCGTGCAGCGCCGCCGGCGCGTACGGGCCCACGAGGGCGGCCAGCTCGTCGACGGCCTCCTCACCGGCCGCCTTCACCTCGTCCTGGCTCCACCCCCCGGCCAGCACCGCTGCGGCCCGGGCGAGGCCCATCGAGGCGAGGTTCTCGCCCCAGCGCCCGTAGATGGAATAGAGGAGGTTGGACCCCGGGAGGCTGTGCTCGCCCGGAACGACACCCCGGCGACGGAGGGCCCGGTCGAGCACGGGGCCGCTCGGGCCGCGGAGAAGGGTTCGGTCGAGATCGACGAAAACGGCAGCCATGTAGAAGCGAGGCTAATGGCGGGCCGGCCCCGGACGCAGTGACAAGGGGCCGGAGGCGGGGAGTTCAGAGGGGGTCCGATGAAATCGGCCCCGAACATAGTGAAGGGACCGCCGGGGGGGCTGGCGATCCCTTCACTGGTGACCTGCGTGGGAACAGAGGGGGGGGTTCCTGTATCCCTGCGGTCTTCAGCCATTGTGGAGCAAATCACATGATCTGTCAAGCAGCTAAAGGCGATACTTGATATCTTGATGCCAGATGGAGATCCGGCACCTGCAGGCCCTGGTGGGCATCGCCGAGTACGGGAGCTTCTCCGCCGCCGCCGAGGCCCTCGGAACCGTCCAATCCAACGTTTCGGCCCACGTCGCCCGCCTTGAGCGTGAGCTCGGGTCCCCCCTTGTCGACCGCTCATCGGGACACCTCACCGAGGAGGGCGAGATCGTGGTCTCCCGGGCCCGCCGGATGCTGGTCGAGATGGACGCGCTGGTCGCCGACGTCTCGGCGATGCGGCTCGAGGTCGTGGGCACGGTCCGTGCGGGCATGATCGGGACGACCGGCCGCTGGCTCGTCCCCCGTCTCTTCTCCCTGCTGCGCGAACGACACCCCCGCGTCCAGATGACCGTCGCCGACGGGACGAGCGCCAACCTCGAGCCCCGCCTGCTCAGNNGGGCCGATGCCGCTCCCGCTGGCCGCGCTGGCCGACCTCGACCTGGTCCTCCCGCTCCCGAACACGGCGCTGCGCGACGAGATCGACCGGGCGGTGCGGCGGGTCGGTGTGGTGCTCCAGCCGGCCATGGAGCTCGACGGGATCCGGATGATCGCCTCGCTGACCTTCGACGGCTATGGGCCCGCGATCCTGCCGGCCACCGCGGTGCCCAAGCACATGCGAGAACGGTTCGCGCTCGTTCCGTTGGAGGGCTTCCCGCGGCGCCGGGTGGGCGTGGCCCAGCGCCGGCGGGGCCTGCCGTCGGCCCCGACGCGGGCCGTCATCGACCTCCTCGACACGGTGGCCAACGACCCCCACGAGCGTCCCGACGGGCTCCACCCGGCGCCGGACTGCGGCACCTGAGCGTTACTGTCGCCTCACCGACGGGAGGTTCGACATGCTCAGTGCCAAGGTGCCGCTGGAAGACCTGGGTGACGACCGCTCCGTCACCCCCACCTACGCCTGCCGGGGTCTGTCGGAGCCGGTCTCGCGCTACGAGATGCCCGAGCACTCGATGGCTCCGGAGTCGGCCTACCAGCTCATCCACGACGAGCTGACCCTCGACGGCAACCCGACCCTCAACCTGGCCACGTTTGTCACGACGTGGATGGACGAGCGGGCCGACCAGTTGATGGCCGAGACGATGAACAAGAACGCCATCGACTGGGACGAGTACCCCCAGACCGTCGAGCTCCAGGACCGCTGCGTGAACATGCTGGCCCGCCTCTTCGGCGCGCCCGAGCACCACACGTCGATGGGCTGCGCGACGGTCGGGTCGTCCGAGGCCATCCATCTCGGCGGGCTGGCCATGAAGTGGCGGTGGCGGGCCGCCCGCGAGGCCGCGGCCAAGCCGACCGACAAGCCGAACCTGGTCATGGGGGCCAACGTCCAGGTGTGCTGGGAGAAGTTCGCCCGGTACTTCGACGTTGAGCCGCGCTACGTGCCCCTCACCGAGGACCGCTTCATCATCGGCGTCGACGAGGCCATGGCGCTGGTCGACGAGAACACCATCGGCGTCGTCGGGATCCTCGGGAGCACCTACACCGGCGAGTACGAGCCCATCGCGGCGCTGTCGGCCGCCCTCGACGAGCGGTTCGCCAAGGACGGGGTCGACGTGCCGATCCACGTCGACGCGGCCAGCGGCGGTTTCGTGGCCCCGTTCCTCCAGCCCGACCTGGCGTGGGACTTCCGCCTGCCCCGGGTCCGCTCGATCAACGTGTCGGGCCACAAGTACGGGCTCGTCTACCCGGGTGTCGGCTGGGTCATCTGGCGCGACGAGGCCGACCTGCCGAAGGAGCTCATCTTCGAGGTCGACTACCTCGGCGGGAGCCACGCCAACTTCAGCCTCAACTTCTCTCGTGGCGCCTCCCAGATCGTGGCGCAGTACTACAACTTCATCCGGCTCGGGAAGAGCGGCTACCGCGAGATCATGGAGTCGCTCGCGGCGACGGCCCGGTGGATCGGCGACGAGCTGGGCAAGCGATCCGACCTCTCCATGCTGGCTGCGGCGTCGGATCTTCCGGTGGTGTGCTTCGGCCTGGCCGGCAAACCGGGTTTCACGGTCTTCGACCTCTCGGCGCTGCTGCGTCAACGGGGCTGGATCGTGCCCGCCTACAAGATGGCCCCCGACGCCGAGCGCATCGAGGTGCTCCGTGTCGTGGTGCGGGAGGGGTTAAGCCGGGACCTCGCCAGGGAGTTGGTCCACGACATCGGCGCCGCCATCGACCAGCTCGCGGCCGGCCACAAGGTCGAGCAACCGACGGCGCCCGCCGGGGGCCCGGGACCTGGGCATCGCCGCGGTGCGACACGGGTGGCCAAGCCGCGCACGACCAAGAAGACCCGCGCCGTCTGCTGATCCCCGCCCCTACGGGTGGCCCAGATACGCCTTGGCCTGGGTGGCCACCAGCGACACGAAGTTGCCGAGCGACAAGTTCACGTCGACGAGATGCAGTCCCCATACCGGGCCGAGTTGCTGGGTTACCAGCGGTCGGGTGTCGCCGGGCGTCGTGATCGGGGTGACCCGCAGCCACGTCGCCCCGCCGACCGACATGCATTGGGCCGAATAGAGGTCCGGGTAGGTGAGCCACGGGGTCGTGGTGCCGCCGAGGAAGTACGGCTGGAGCATCCCCGAGCCGCCGCCCAGTGCGGCCGGGTTGGTGCAGAGGACCTGGAGCTTCGGGTTCGGGAGCTGGCCCGACAACAGGCTGACGCCCTGGCCGACCCGCCCGAACAGGCTGTTGGCCGGGGGCGGGTCGAGGAAGCTCGAGTACGCGACGACGCAGCCGGTCTGGTCGTTGGTGTGGCAGGCCGGGATGTGCTTGAAGTCACCGCCGACCGACTTGCCGATCGGCACGGTGACGTTGCCGCCGAGGAGGATCGCCGAAACCAGGAGGCGCCGCAGCTTGGGGCTGGGGTCGACCTCCTTCTGCAGCAGCTGGATCAGGATCCCGGCACCCTGGGAGTGGCCGATGAACACGATCCCCCGGCCGTGGTTGTAGTGGGCCATGTAGTCCTTGAAGCCCGACAACGCCGAGTCGTAGGCCTCGGTGATGCCGGCCGCGGTGAGGTGCACGGTCCCGCCGATCGCAGCCAGCGTCACCTGGTTGTACATGGGGGCGTAGACCTTGCAGTCCTCCGAGAAGCGGGCCGCCTGGTCCTGCGCGACGAAGGTCTCGGCGGGCTGGATCGTCAGGTCGGCGTTGAGGGTGGTCTCTCGACTCACGGTCGGGTACACGTAGAAGCAGTCGATCTTGGCGTTCTTGGCGTCGTTCACGTCCGTGACCGATCTCTGGCCGTTCGCCTTGACGACGGTGGTGTCGAGGGAGGTCTCGCAGGGGTCCGGGGTGGCACCGGGCCGGCAAAGCCACACGGTCTTCGTGGGCCCGGGGCTGGTGCCGCTCGATGCCGCCCCCGAGCTGGCCGGTCCGATGAGCGCCGCTGCGATGAGAACGATCCCGACGGCTGCCGACCGGGGTAGCAAACTTGCTCGCCGCTTCGCCACGTATCCCCCAAACCGGTCCCGAGGGAACCGCGACCAGGCACCCTATAGGTTGAGGTGATGGCCGCGACATCACCTGAACCCCTCGAAATACCGGCCGGGCTGGCCGAATCGGTGCTCGACCGGGCCCGGCAGGCCGGCTGCTCGCACGCCGAGTTGCGCATCGAGCGGATCCGGTCCCAGGCGGTCTCGATGCGCGACGGCGAGCTCGAGACGGCCGCCGACGACACCGAGACGGGCATCGGGCTCCGGGTCGTCCACAACGGTTCGATCGGCTTCGCGGCCACCGTCGCTCAGGACGCAGCCGCGGCGGCGGACCTGGTCGACCAGGCCATCGAGCTCGCCGGCGTCGCCGCCCGCGCGACCGGCCGCCGGGTGGAGCTGGCCGAGGAGTCGGGTCACGGCGAGATCGAGTGGACCTCGCCGCACGAGACCGACCCGGTCTCGGTGCCGCTCAGCGAGAAGGTGGCGGTGCTCGCAGACTGGAGCGCCCGGGTGCTGGGCGCCCCGGGGATCGATCACGTCTCGGCCGGCGTGCTCGCGGTCACCGAGGACAAGTTCTACGCCGACCTGGCCGGCACGGTGGCCCGCCAACGCCGGGTGCGGGTCCACCCAGGACTCGAGGCGGTCGCGCTCGGCGAGGGCGGTGACTTCGAGACGATGCACACGCTGGCACCGCCGGCCGGTCGGGGCTGGGAGTACCTGCGCGGGGACGGTTGGGACTGGGACACCGAGTTGGCCCGGCTGCCCGGCCTGTTGCGCGACAAGCTGGCGTCGCCGTCGGTCGCCTCGGGCCGCTACGACCTGGTCATCGCCCCGACCAACCTCTGGCTCACCATCCACGAGTCGATCGGGCATGCGACCGAGCTCGACCGGGCGCTCGGCTACGAGGCCGCCTATGCCGGCACCTCGTTCGCCACCTTCGACAAGCTCGGCACCCTCCCCTACGGCTCCGAGCACCTGAACGTGACCGGCGATCGCACGGCGACCCACGGGCTGGCCACCGTCGCCATCGACGACGAGGGGGTGGAGGGCCAGAGCTTCGACCTCATCAAAGGCGGCACCCTGGTCGGCTACCAACTCGACCGGGCGATCGCCTCGACCACCGGTCTCGGCCGCTCGAACGGGTGCGCGTATGCCGACTCGCCGCTCCACATCCCGATCCAGCGGATGGCCAACGTCTCGCTGGCCGCGGGGCCCGACGACGGGCCGACCACCGATGCGTTGATCGGCCGGGTGTCCCGGGGCATCTTCATCGAGGGCAACAAGAGCTGGTCCATCGACATGNNATCGACATGCAGCGCTACAACTTCCAGTTCACCGGGCAGCGGTTCTTCGCCATCGAGAACGGGCAGCTGGCCGGGCAGCTGCGAGACGTCGCCTACCAGGCCACGACGACCGAGTTCTGGGGCTCGCTGGCCGAGCTCGGGGGGCAGAGCACCTATCTGCTGGGTGGCGCCTTCAACTGCGGGAAGGGCCAACCCGGCCAGGTCGCCCCGGTGAGCCACGGCTGCCCGGCCGTGATCGTCAGCGACGTCCGGATCCTGAACGCCAAGGAGGAGTCGGGCCGATGAGCCTCCCCCGACCGGACGAGGTCGTCGAGCGCGCGCTCGCCGCGGCCAACGGTGAGCGGTGCGTGGTCATCGTGGAGGAGTCGGACCAGGCCGAGGTCCGATTCGCCAACAACACCACGACGACCAACGGCAGGCGCCGCGATCGTCGGGTGATCGTCGTCCGGTTCCGTGACACGAAGGGTGGCGTTGCGGCGGGCGTGGCCAGCCGGAGCGGCGACGTCGACGTGGCCCAGATGGTCGAGGCGGCCGCCGCCGACGCCGCGAGCTCACCGGCCAGTCCCGACGCCGCGCCGCTCGTCGAGGGAGACGCCGACGCGGGGTTCGATGAGGCCCCCGCGGAGGGTGATCTCTCGACCTTCGCCCCGATCCTCGACGACCTGTCCGGTGCGTTCGACGCGGCACGCTCGGGCGATCGCGTGCTGGCGGGATTCGTGGAGCACCTGACCGACACCATCTACCTCGGCACCTCGACGGGCCTGCGGCGCCGGCACAGCCAACCGACCGGAGCGGTGCACATGGTCGCCCGGAGCACCGACGGCACCCGTTCGGCGTGGGTCGCCGACGCCGCGGGTGACTTCTCGACGGTCGACGTGCCGGCCATGGACGCCCGACTGGCCACCCGCCTCGAGTGGGCCAAGCGGACCATCGCCATGCCGGAGGGCCGCTACGAGGTCGTGCTCCCACCCGAGTCGGTCGCCGATCTGATGGTCGACCTGGTCAACTACGCGAGCGGCCAGGACGCCGAGGAGGGTCGCACCGTGTTCTCGGCACCCGGCGGCCGCACCCGACTCGGCGAGCAGCTGAGCCAGCTCCCCTTCACCCTCTTCGGCGACCCGGCGGAGCCGGGACTCGAGTGCGCGCCCTTCCTGACCGTCGGCGCGTCGTCGAGCGATGCGTCGGTGTTCGACAACGGCATGGAGATCGGGAGGACGCCGTGGTTGGAGGACGGCCGGTTGGCCAACCTCGGCTACCACCGGGCCGGCGCGGCACGTTCGGGGACGCGCTTCGCACCGCCGGTCGACAACCTGGTGCTCGAGCTCGACGGCGCCAGCGGGACGACCGAGGACCTGGTCGCCCGCACCGGACGCGGCCTGCTCTTGACCTGCCTCTGGTACATCCGGGAGGTCGACCCGTCGACGCTCCTGTTGACGGGGCTCACCCGCGACGGCGTCTACCTCGTCGAGGGGGGCGAGATCACCGGCGCCGTCAACAACTTCCGCTTCAACGAGAGCCCCGTCGACCTGCTCGCACGCACCTTCGAGGTCGGCACCAGCGTGCGGGCCCTCGGGCGCGAATTCGGCGAGTGGGTCAACCGGAGCCGCATGCCACCACTGAGAGTGGCCGACTTCAACATGAGTTCTACCAGCGCAGCGAGCTAAACGGCCGTCGTCGGTTACTGGGGAGTCAGTCATCCCCCTAAATTTGTGGTCGCGGCCCGTAAATTTGGCCGCACGCGCTCGAACTCGCTGCCCTTCTTGAAGCGACACACCGATCGAGGAGAGCCACGCCGCGAACCGGGTCGGGCGGGCGCCGCCGGCGCCGGTAGAACGCTCTCAAACGGCCAGTCCAGGCAGGCGCGTTGGATCGCCGGCATGGTGCTCGCGGTCGGGCTCGGCGCGTCGGTCCTGGCCGCGCTCCAATGGCGCGGGTACATCAGCGACCAACAGAACCGGCAGGTCCAGACGACAACGGTCACGGCCGGCGCATCGCTGTCGGCGGCCGTGCAACGCGACGAGGACCTGGTCGAAACGCTACGCGGAGTGGTCGCGAGCGGCGCCACCATCACCAATGCCGAGCTCCAGGAGCTGTACACAAACGTCGGCGGGATCAACGACGCCGGGATCATCGGCCTCGCGTACATCGAGTCGGTCCCGTACTCCAACCTGAGCACCTTCGAGGCCCAGGTGACCGCAGACCCGCCACTCGGCTACGCGTCGCACGGGCCGTCGGTGTTGGCGACCGAGGGGGTGCGTCCGGAGTACTGCCTCATCCGGCTCGCCGCCGGCAGCGCCACCGGAGTGAAGGATCTCACACCGCAAGGGGCCAAAGAGCTCGCGGCCGAGCTCTCGAGCGACTACGACTACTGCTCGGGCCAATACGGGAGCACCCTCGACCAGGCGGCGGCGACCGGCCAGCAGGGCGTGGCGTCGTTGAGCCAGGTGCTCGCATCGGCACATGGCCAACAGACGTCCGGCGTCGCACAGAACAAGCTGCTGGACCTCATCGTTCCCATCTACCAGCCCGGCCTCCCGCTCACCACGACCGCCGAGCGGGACCAGGCGCTCCTCGGATGGGCCGACGGCCTGTTCTCCCCGCTCCCGGTGCTGGACCCGGTGATCGCGGGCTCATCGGATCTTTCCATCACGATGAGCTACCGGACCCCCGCCGGGATCACCCAGGTCGCCACCGCCGGGCACTCGCTCGCGCACGCCTTCAAACGGACGATCCGGCTGAGCGCGGACGGCAAATGGATCGCCGCCATCTCGGTGATGCCGTCGAACGCGTCGGCGACGGTGCAGGGCCTCGGCGTCCTGGCCGACCTCTTCGTGATCGTGTTGCTGGTCGCCCTGATCTTGTCGTTGTTCCGTTCCCGCAAGAAGGCCCTCGTCTCGGTCGAGCACAAGAACTTGGAGCTGGAACACCGGGCACTGCACGACACGCTCACCGGGCTGCCGAACCGAGACTTCGTGCTCGACTGTGCGGCCGTCATGCTCGAGCGGGCCGAACGGGACCAGACGGCCGTGGCGGCGCTGCTCGTCGACCTCGACGGGTTCAACGCGGTCAACGACACCTACGGGCACCGGACCGGCGACGAGCTGCTCGACGCGGTGGCCCAGCGGTTGTTGACCACGCTCGGCCCGTCCGACACCCTCGGCCGCATGGGCGGCGACGAGTTCGTGGTCCTCGCCGAGGGGCCGTCGATCGCCGCCGGCGCCGACCACCTGGCGGCGCGGTTGCTCGACGCGCTCTCGTCCCCCTTCGAGATGTTGGGCCCGAATGTGGTCGTGCGCCAGAGCGCCTGCATCGGCATCGCGATCGGCCCCGGTCGCAGCGCCGAGGACATGCTCCGCGATGCGGACACGGCGCTCAACGAGGCCAAGTCGAGCGGCAAGGGCCGCTTCACCGTGTTCGAGCCGGCCATGCACACGGCCGCCCGGTCGCGCCTCAGCCTTCAGGTCGAGCTGCGGGCCGCTATCGAGCACGAGCAGTTCTTCCTCGTCTATCAGCCGGTGTTCCGGCTGTCCGACGTCGTCCCGGTCGGCGTCGAGGCGCTGCTCCGCTGGCGCCACCCGAGCCGGGGCGTCGTCCCCCCGCTCGACTTCATC
The DNA here is from genome assembly GCA_003161255.1 of Acidimicrobiaceae bacterium. GTDB lineage: Bacteria > Actinomycetota > Acidimicrobiia > Acidimicrobiales > RAAP-2 > Palsa-461. The sequence goes on from PMOQ01000064.1 coordinate 14,473, forward strand.
CCGTTGCTGGAAGAGACCGGGATGATCATCGACGTCGGCCGGGAGGTGCTGCGGCTGGCCTGCGAGCAGACCAAGGAGTGGGAGCGGCTCGGCCTGCCGATCTTCGTCGCCGTCAACGCCTCGGCAATCCAGCTCGAGTCCGAGGAGTTCTCGGGCGACGTGCACCGGGTGCTGGCCGAGACCGGCCTCGACCCGTCCCGGCTCACCATCGAGATCACCGAGAGCGCGCTCATGCGCGACGCCCACGACACGGCCCGTCGCCTGGCCACCCTGAAGGCCCAGGGTGTCCGGCTCGCCATCGACGACTTCGGGACCGGGTACTCCTCGCTCGCCTATCTGCGCCAGTTCCCCGTCGACATCTTGAAGATCGACCGCTCCTTCGTGAGCTCCATGACCACGTCGAGCGGCGGCATGGCCCTCGTGCGGACGATGCTCGAGCTGGCCCACGCGCTCAACCTGGAAACGGTGGCCGAGGGCATCGAGGAAGAGGCCCAGCTGACCGCGCTCGGCCTGGAGCACTGCCGGTCGGGCCAGGGTTTCCTGCTCGGCAAGCCGCTCGACCCGAGCCAGATCGAGCTCTTCTTCGACAACGCGCGGCCGCGCAAGATCGGGGCGGCGGCCGGCGCGCTCTGAGCGGGCACAATGTCGGTGTGCTCCGAGAGGCCTGGGATGCCAACGCGCCCGCCTGGATCGCGTGGGCCCGGGAGCCGGGCCACGACAGCTACTGGCGCTTCCACCGCGACGCCTTCCTGCCCCTCGTCCCCCCTCCCGGGCACCTGACCCTCGACGTCGGCTGCGGGGAGGGCCGGGTCGGGCGGGACCTCGGCCGCCTCGGCCACCGCGTCATCGGCGTGGACGGGTCGGCGGCCATGGCCGAGGCCGCCGCGACCCATCCGGGGGCGCCGGGGCCGGTCCTGATCGGCGACGCGGCCCTGCTCCCGCTCCCCGACGCGGTGGCCGACTGCGTCGTGGCGTTCATGAGCCTCCAGGACGTCGACGAGCTGGAGTCCGCGATCGCGGAGGCGGCCCGGGTCCTCGTGCCCGGTGGGCGCCTCGCGATGGCGATCACCCACCAGGCCAACACCGCCGGGCACTTCGCCCTCGGGCCCGACGACGGCGCCCGGCCGTTCGTGATCGAGGGCTCGTGGTTCGAGCGAAAGGCCCTCTCGGACACCTGCGGGCGTGACGGGCTGGTCATGACCTTCCACTCCGAGCACCGGCCGCTGCACGACTACGTCGACGCCCTGGCCGACGCCGGGTTCCTCGTCGAGCGGCTGCGGGAGGTCGGCGAGCCCGATCCGGAGTCCAAGTGGTCCCGGATCCCGCTGTTCTTACACATCCTGGCCGTGCGCAGCTGACCCGGGCCCCGGGAGTTGCGGGGCCTCGGGGTGGCGGCGACACTGACCCGGTGGCCACCAGCGCCGAGATCACCATCGACACCGACGACGGCGCCATGCCGGCGTTCGAGGCGATCCCCGACGCCGAACCCAGGGGGGCGATCGTCGTCATCCAGGAGGCGTTCGGCGTCACCACCCACATCTGTGACGTCGCGGTGCGGCTGGCCGACGACGGGTGGCGGGCCGTCGCGCCGTCGTTCTTCCACCGGGAGGGCTCGCCGGTCTTCGCCTACGACGACCTGGCCTCGGTGATCCCGGTGATCGGCAAGCTCGACGCCGACGGCACGCTGACCGACCTCGAGGCGGCGCTCGACTACCTCGGCACGGCCAACGAGGAGACCGGGGTCGTCGGGTTCTGCATGGGCGGCAGCCTGTCGTTCTACGCGGCCACGCTGCGACCGCTCGGGGCCGCCGTCACCTTCTACGGGGGCGGGGTGGAGCAGGGCCGCTTCGGCCTGCCCTCGCTGATCGAGCTGGCCCCCAGCCTCCAGAGCCCGTGGCTCGGCTGCTACGGCGACAAGGACGCCAACATCTCGGTCGACTCGGTCGAACGGCTGCGGGAGGCCGCGACCCACGCGGTCGTGGCGACCGAGGTGGTCCGTTACGAGGACGCCGACCACGGCTTCCACTGCGACGACCGCCCGAACGTCTTTCACCCGTCGGCCGCCCACGACGCCTGGCAGCGCACCCTCTCGTGGTTCGACCACCACCTCGGGGGTTGACCGGCCCCTACGACCTGAGCCGGCACGATCTGGACGCGCTGCTCCAGGGCGAGCCGGCGTTCCGGTCCCGCCAGGTCTGGGACGCCCTGCACAAGCGGGCCGCGTGGCCGGCCGAGATGACCGAGCTCCCCGGGCCGCTGCGCGACCGGTTGTCGAGCGAGATCGCGCCGGCGCTCACGATCGTCGACCGGCGCCTCGCCGACGACGGCGAGACGGTCAAGTGGGCCTTCGACGCCGGCGCGGGCGCGCTGGTCGAGACGGTGCTGATGGCCTACCCCGACCGAGTGACCGTGTGCGTGTCCACCCAGGCCGGGTGCGCGATGGCGTGCCCGTTCTGCGCGACCGGCCAGGGCGGGTTCAAGCGGCACCTGCGGGCCGGCGAGATCGTCGAGCAGGTCGCGTGGGCGAAGCGGGAGCGGCCGGTCACCCACGTCGTGTTCATGGGGATGGGCGAGCCCCTGGCCAACTACGACCAGAGCATCGCGGCGGTCCGCCGCATCCACGACGACATGGGGATCTCGGCCCGCCGACTCACCCTCTCGACCGTCGGGATCGTCCCGGGCATCCGGCGGCTGGCCGACGAGGGGATCCCGGTCACCCTCGCCGTCTCACTGCACGCGGCCAACGACGAGCTGCGCAACGAGCTCATCCCGATCAACCGCCGCTATCCCCTGGCCGTGCTGGCCGAGGCGTGCGCGCGCTACGTGGCCACGACCGGACGCCGGCTGTCGCTCGAGTGGGCGGTGATCGGCGGGGTCAACGACCGATCCCAGGACGCCGACGAGCTGGCCGCGTTCGCGAGGCCCCTCGGCGCGCACGTGAACCTGATCCCCCTGAACGAGACCGACGGCTACCACGCCCCGGGCCGGCCCCGGGCGGCCGAGTTCCGGGCGCGGCTCAGCGCGCTCGGTGTGAACGCGACGGTGCGGGTGACCCGCGGTGCTGCGATCGCGGCGGCGTGCGGCCAGCTGGCCGGGACGCCGAGGCCGGCCTAGCTCCGGGGGACGTCCTTCCAGGGCAGGTCCTTGTCGGCCCGGGGCTCGCCCGGGAGGCCGAGGACCCGCTCGCCCAGGATGTTGCGCATGACCTCGGAGGTCCCGCCCTCGATCGAGTTGGCCCGGGTACGCAGGAACTGCTTGTGCGCGTCGGGCCCGCCCATGCCGACGCCGGCCGGGCGGATCTTCGGGTAGTCGTTCGAGTGCAGCATGCCCTCGGCACCCATCAGGTCGACCGACAGCTCGGTGATGAGCTTGTTCTGCTCGGCGAAGGCCAGCTTGCCGACCGAGCCCTCCGGCCCCGGCGTGCCCTTGCGGCGCAGGTCGGCGGCCCGCTGGTTGGTGAGCCGGGTCGCCTCGCTGATCACCCACAGCTGCATGAGGCGGTCCCGCAGCGCCCGCGAGTGCGGCGAGGGGTCGCCGGCCCACCGCTCCTTGTAGAGGCGGATGGCCTGGTCGATCGGGCCGAGGCCGCGGCGCGACACGTTGCCGCCGATGGACACCCGCTCGTTCATGAGCGTCGTGATGCCGACCCGCCAGCCCTCGCCCTCCCCGCCCAGGCGGTCGAATTCGGAAATTCGGGCGTCGGTGAAGAAGACCTCGTTGAACTCGGCCTCGCCGGTGATCTGGTACAGCGGCCGGACGTCGACGCCGGGGCCGTGCATGTCGACCAGGAAGCAGGTGATGCCCTGGTGCTTGGGCAGGTCGGGGTTGGTGCGGACGAGCAGGAGGCCCCGCGAGGACAGATGGGCCACGGTCGTCCAGACCTTCTGGCCGTTCACGATCCACTCGTCGCCGTCGCGCACGGCCCGGGTGGCCAGGCTGGCCACGTCCGAGCCCGAACCGGGCTCGCTGAACAGCTGGCACCACACCTCTTCGCCGGTGAACAGCGGCCGCAGATAGCGCGCCTTCTGCTCCTCGGTGCCGTGCTCGGCGATGGTCGGGGCGACCATGCCGTAGCCGATGACGTTGCGCATGGCCGCCGACGGCGCGCCGCCCTCGATGAGGCGCATGCTGATGCGCTGGTGCAGCGACGGGGAGAGGCCGAGGCCGCCGGAGCCCTCGGGGAAGTGGACCCACGCGAGGCCACGGTCGAACTGCTCGCCCAGGAAGGCGGCGGGGTCGGTCTGTGCGGGCGGGTGCTCGGCCAGCAACTCGTCGACCAGCGCGTCGACCCGCTCCGTTTCCGTCTGGACGATCGTCACGGCATTTCCCCCTCTCGTTACCCCAATACCCTACCGTTGGCTCGTGAGCAGGGCCTTCGGCGTGGCGCTGGTGGCGGCCGGGGCCGCCTTCTCGTGGTGGGAGGGCGGCCTGCACCAGTACTCGAGCGCCGCCCACTGGAGCATCGCCGCCGTGATTGCGCTGGTCCTCTCGGCCGCGGTGGCGTTCGGGTGGGGCCGCCAGGCCGCCACCGCCGGCGCGTGGGTGCGCGGCCCGCTCCCGGTCCGGCGCCACCTGGCCGAGCGCCGCCGGGCCAGCGTGGCCGTTGTGATCTGGATCGTGCTGGCGCTGGCCGTGGTCGGCTGGGACCTCAACAGCTTCGTACACCAGAGCCACGACCTCCCGACGCTCAGCTCGATCGTCGGGCACGTGACGTCCAGCCGGGCCGGCCGCGCCGGCACCGTCGCCGTGTGGCTGGTGGTCGGCGCCGCGCTGGGGCTCGGGTGGAGGCGCAGGCGGTGACCCCGGGCGGCGACGTCTGGATCGGTATCGGGGCGGCGCTGGCGATCTGGGTCGTCGCGAGCGCGCTTCGCCGCGACATCCCGGGGCCGATCGCCGTCGTCCGGTGGTTCGCCCAGTCGTGGCTGGGCCGGACCCTCGCCCTATGCGCCTGGGCCGGCGCCGGTTGGCATCTGTTCTGCCAACGCCCCTAGCGCGGCCTCGACGGCCCGGTGGAAGGTCGGGTACGCGTAGATCATCCCCCGCAGCGTCGAGATCGGGACCTCGGCGTGGACGGCCAGGGTGAGCATCGACAGCACCTCCCCGCCCACCGGGCCGGCCGACGTCGCGCCGACCAGCACCCGGCGGTCGACGTCGGCGACGAGCTTGATGAGCCCCGCGTTGCCGGCCTTGTGGATCCAGCCCCGCGCCGACTTTGCGACGTCGGAGATCCCGACGGCGACGTTGATGCCCTTCGCGCGCGCCTCGGCCTCGCTCAGGCCGACCGAGCCGATCTCGGGGTCGGTGAAGGTCACCCGGGGCAACCCCCGGTAGTCGGCGCCCGGTCCGGGCCGGCCCAGGATGTCGGCGACCGCGATGACGGCCTGGTACATCGAGATGTGGGTGAACGCGCCGACACCGGTCACGTCGCCGATCGCCCACACCCGCTCGGCCGCCCGCATCCGGTCGTCGACGGTGATCGATCGCGCCCCCTCGTCGAGGCCGATCGCGCCGACGCCGAGGCCGGCCAGGTCGGGGCGGCGCCCGGTCGCGATCAGCAGCCGCTCGGCCACCACGTCGCCGAGCGCCTCGACCGCCACCGTGAATCCGGTGGCTTCGTGGCGGACCCCGGTGATGGTGGCCCCGGTGTGCACGATCATCCCCTCGTCGACGAGGGTCTTCGTGATGAGCTCGGAGGACTCGGGCTCCTCGCCCGCCAAGAGCCGCGGCGCGGTCTCGATCGTCGTCACCGCGGCGCCGAAGCGACCGAAGACCTGGCCGAGCTCGAGGCCGATCGCGCCGCCGCCGATCACGATGAGGCTCGTCGGCACCGTCTCGGTCTCGATGGCCTCGCGGTTGGTCCAAAACGGCGTGTCGGCCAACCCGTCGATGGGCGGCGCCCAGGCCCGCGTGCCGGGGTTGAGGAGGATCGCCGTGGTCGCCTGGAACGCCTCGTCGCCGACCGAGACCCTGCCCCCACCGTCCAACCTGGCCCAGCCCCGCACGAAGGTGACGCCCTTGGCGACCAGGCGGTCGACGGCCACCGTGTCGTCCCAGCCGTCCGTCGCCTCGTCGCGGATGCGCTTGGCCACCGGGGCGAAGTCGGCCGACACCTCGGCGTGGCCCGCCATCCCCTCGATGCGGCCGGCCTCGGTCAAGAGGTTGGCCGCCCGGATCATCATCTTGGAGGGGACGCACCCCCAGTACGGGCACTCGCCCCCGACGAGCTCCGCGTCGATGCCGACGACGTCCAATCCGGCCTCGGCCAGCTTGCCCGCGGCGTCCTCGCCACCGGGGCCCAACCCGACCACGACCACGTCCACCGTTCGCATCTCGGCGATCGTAGGTCGGTCAGTCCTTCAGCCAGGCCCGGAGGTCCTTGGCCCCGGCCCGGTCCCAGCGGGTGGTCCACTCCCGCCACCAGGCCGCCTCGGCGCACCGGGCCCGCTCGAGCAGCTGGCCGGACAACAGGTCCCAGCTGACCGTCGGGGTGCCGGCGGCGTGGCGCAGCCACCCCTGGGCGAGCGAGGCCTCTTGGAGCGCGTCGATCGCGTCGCGCAGCTCGCCGAGGCGCTCCGCCCACCGCTCGCCGGCCTTGGCCAGCTCGGCCCCGTGGCGGATCCGGTCGACCCGCATGGCCAGCCGGTGCAGGTCCTGATCGCCGGGCGCGTCGGCGACGGACGCGACGACCCCCTTCAACGACCGCCACTCGTGCTGCACCGTCTTGGCCAGCTCGGCCGGGGGGTGGAAGGGCCGGGCCAGGTCCCGGATCATCCGCTCGTAGCGGGCCGAGTCGAGGAGCGCGACGAGCCGGCGATGGGCCCGCGAGCGCTCCCGGGACAGCTCCGCCACCAGGTCGGCCCGGGCCTTCTCGTCGCGGTCGTCAAGCTCCTGGCGGCTGACCCAGCACATGAGCGCGTGGGCGTCGGCTACGTCGCCGATCGATTGCTCGACCCAGCGCAGCTCGCGGCGCAACAGCCACACCCAGTCGGCGTCGAACCGGTCGGTGGCCAGGCCCAGCTGGGCCCGGACCCGCCGCACCGCCACCCGGGCCTTGCGGGCCTGGCTGACGTCCTCGTCACGCAGCTTGGCCTCGAAGCGGGCGATCCCGCGCGACATCATCCGAGTGCGTCCTCATAGGCGTGCCATGACGCGTCCAGCGCGTCGTTGCCCGGTCCCCCGCTGGTCGGGCTCTCCGGATGCACGTCGGCATCGAGGAACGCCCCGAGGGTCGCCGTGACCGACGACCGCAACGCCGGAAGGTTGTAGCCGCCCTCCAGGAACACGACGATGTTGGACGAGCCGTAGGAGCGGACGATCCGGGCCAGGTCGGCGAAGTCCCCCGCGCTCAGCTCCAGGTTGGCCAGCGGGTCGTCACGGTGGGCGTCGAAGCCGGCCGAGACGAGCACCCAGGTCGGTGCGAAGCGCTCGATGACCGGACCCGCGACCTCCTCCAGCGCCCGGCGGACCACGTCACCGGTCGTTCCGGCCGGGACGGGGAGGTTGAGCGTGGTCCCGAGCGCGTTCGGCCCGCCGACCTCCTCGGGGTGTCCGGTCCCCGGGTACAACGGCGACTGGTGCACCGATAGATAGAGCACCTCGGGGTTGTCCCAGAAGATCTCCTGGGTCCCGTTGCCGTGGTGCACGTCCCAGTCCACGATGAGCACGCGCTCGCCGGCCGCCACCAGCTCGGCCGCCGACACGGCGGCGTTGTTGAGCAGACAGAAGCCCATCGCCCGGTGGCTCTCGGCGTGGTGCCCGGGCGGCCGGACCGGGACGAAGGCGACCCCGCCCCCGCTCGCCCGCACCGCCTCGAGCGCGCAGAGACCGGCCCCGGCGGCCCGGCGGGCCGTCTCCCACGAGTCGGGGGTCATGTAGGTGTCGGCGTCGAGGTGCCCGGGGGGCTGCACGGCCAGCCACTCCAGGAAGGCGCGATCGTGCACACGGGCCAGCTGGTCCATCCCGGCCGGTTGCAGTTCGACCGACCGGAGGTCGCCTCCGAGATCGAGGTCGTCGACCCCGGCCATCGCGGCGCCGAGGCGCCCGGGGTGTTCCGGGTGTCTCCCGGGATCGTGCTCGCTCGCCCCGACCGGGCCGGCCACGATCAACATCAGAGCGTGGAGAGGCCCCCGTCGACCGGGATCACCACGCCCGTGAGATACGAGCCCGCCCTCGAGGCGAGAAAGATCGCGGTGCCGGCCATGTCGTCGGGACGCCCGATGCGCTTGAGCGGTGCCGACGCGGCGATCTGTGTCCCGAAGTCGGCCAGCGTCTGGGCCATCATCTTGGACTCGAAGGGCCCGGGAGCGATCGCGTTGACGGTGATGCTCGGGGCCAACTTGCCCGCCAGGTGCCGGGTCAGCATGTGCACGGCCGCCTTGGACGCCGAGTACGAGTAGGTGTCCATGCGCGGTGCCCGCAGCCCGTCGATCGACCCGATGTTGATCACCCGGGCCGGGTCCTCGGGCTTGGCCGCCGCCTTCAGCTGCGGCAGCAAGAACCGGGTCATGTGGAAGACGCCCCGCACGTTGACCGAAAGCGTCCGCTCCCATGCCGCGTCCCCGAAGTCCTCGATCGGGACGGCCCAGGTCGCGCCGGCGTTGTTGACGAGGATGTCGAGCGTGTCCTCGCGGCTCGCGACCTCATCGGCCAGGCCGCGACAGCCCGCCTCGGTCGAGAGGTCGGCCTCGAACGCGACGCACTCACCGATCTTGGACAGCTCGGCCGCTGTCTCCAGGCTGGCCGCGTGCTTGCGGGCGGCGATGTACACCTTCGCCCCCGCCTCGACGAAGCCGGTCGCGATCATCTTGCCGATGCCCCGGGACCCCCCGGTGACCAGCGCGGTCTTTCCTTCGATCGAGAAGAGCACGCCATATATTGGCAGGTCCGGACCGCACGGCGATCTGGCCCCGACTCGCCCCTGCCTGACCGCGGACCGGCCTGCCCGGGCGGGTCAGGTCGTGAGCAGCCCCCCGTCGACCGGCAACACGATCCCGGTGATGTAGGAGGCCGCGTCGCTGGCCAGGAAGACCACGGCGGTCGCGCACTCCTCGAGCTCGCCGGGCCGGCCGATCGGGACCCGACGCTCGATCATGCCCTCCATGTAGCCGGGCGGGAACTGCTCGGTCATCTCGGTCGGGAAGTAGCCCGGGGCGATCGCGTTGACCCGGATCCCCTTGCGGCCGGTCCATTGCTGGGCCAGGTCCCGGGTCAGCCCGATGATCGCCGCCTTGGACGACGAGTAGGCGGCCTGGGGCAGTTCGGCCGTCGTCGACCCGAGGACGCTGCCGAGATTGATGATCGAAGAACCCGGCTTCATGACCCGCGCACAGGCCTGGGCCATATAGAAGGAACCGAACACGTTCACGTCGATGACCTTGCGGAACTCGGCCGGGTCCTCCCGGGTCGCCGGGACGGCGGTGCCGACGCCGGCGTTGTTCACGAGGATGTCGACCCGTCCGAAGTGCTCCATCGCTGCGGCGACGAGTCGCGTGCACGCCTCTGGCGACGTCACGTCGGTCGCGACGACGAGCGCCTTGGCGCCGGCCTGCTCGACCACGTTCTGGGTCGCCTCGAGGCCATCGGTCCGGCGAGCCCCGAGCACGACGTTGGCTCCCGCTTGTGCGAGCGCTCGTGCGAACGCGACGCCGAGCCCGGAGGAGGCCCCGGTGACGATGGCCACCTTGTCGTTCAGGCTGAACTTCTCGGCAATCGACACCATCGGCTCCTATTTCTGCTCAGCCGTTTTCTGCTCGGCCGTCGATCGGCCGGCCGTCGCTCGGCTGGCCGAAGCGTACCGGCCCCGATCCTTCCGACGCAGGAAGAAGGGCTATGCCAAGCTCCGCCTGTACGGGTGTCGAGGGAAGAGGGGACACAATGCTCAACGGTTTCAAGAAGTTCATCCTGCGCGGCAACGTGATCGACCTGGCCATCGCGGTGGTCATCGGCCTCGCGTTCAACGCGGTCATCCATGCGTTGGTCGCGGACATCGTCACGCCGCTGATCGCAGCGATCGTGGGCAAGCCCAACTTCGAGACTCTGACCTTCACGATCAACCACAGCCGATTCCTCTATGGGGACCTGATCAACAATGCGATCGCATTCCTCTCGGTGGCGGTGGCCATCTACTTCATCGTCGTGGCGCCGATGAACGCCGCCCAGGCACGCCGCCGGGGGGCCGACGAACCCGAGCCCGAGGTCTCAGAAGAGATCGAGCTCCTGAGCGAGATCAGGGACCTCCTCGCCCGGCCGTCGGACTGGACGCCGCCGCTGTAGCGACCGTCGGCCGGGATCTCGGCCGCAGCCCGCCGCCCGGGCGGGTGGGACAATGGACAGATGACCACCAGTGCCGACTCCGGCGCGCCCCCGCGTCCCGATCACCTCGGACGGGCCGAGAACGAGGCGCTCGCCGAGCGTCTCGGTGTCCTCGCCCTCAGCCTGACCGTCGAGCGGGCCGACGACCTCACCCCCTCCTGCCGGCGGCTGCGGTTGACCGGCGAGGATCTGGCCGCGCTCGAGCCCCTGGCCGGCCAGGACCTCATGATCTCGCTCGACACCGACGGCGATCGCACCCGGCGGCGGCGCTACACGATCCGCCACTTCGATCGGACCGGGCGCACCGTCGATCTCGACATCGCCCTCCACGGCGACGGCCCCGGCATGGGTTGGGCCGCCGCGGCCGGGCCAGGAACGGGGGTCGAGGCCATCGGGCCCCGGGGCAAGGTCACCGTCGCGCCCGATGCGCAATGGCACCTCTTCATCGGCGACGATTCCTTCGCTCCCGCGGCCCTGAACATGGCCGAGGCGATCCCCTCCGAACAGACCGTCGTCCTCGCCATCGAGGTCGACGGCCCCGGTCACGAGCAGCCCTCCAATGTCCGGGCCACGGTGCTCGGGCCCCGTTGGGTGCACCGCAACGGCGCGTCGCCCGGCGACCCGGCACCGCTGCTGGCCGCGCTCGCAGGGACCGAGCTCCCGCCCGGGCGCGGCCACGCCTACATCGGCGGTGAGCACGCCGTCGTCACCGCGCTGCGCGACGCCGCGGTCGAACGCGGCATGGACCCTGACTCGATCAACCACAAGCCGTATTGGCGGCTCGGGAGGCAGAACGCGGCCAACGGCGAGCCGGACCGGGGCTGACCGGAACCCTGCGCCGGGCCGGGACGCGATGAGCACGGCCAACCGGCCCCACCCTTGGTCGGGGCACCTCCCGCCCGGGACCGCGGCCACCGACATCGACCTCACGGCGGGCGTCAGCCTTCCGGTCGCCTGGTCGACCCGCTGGCGCGCCGCACCCTCGGCACGGGTCCTGCGCGATCCGGGGGGTGCCTGGATGACCGCCGGTGAGCTCCTTGACGCAACCGCCTCGGTGGCCGGACGCCTCGCCGGTGCGGGCGCGCGGGCGGGCGATCGGGTGGTGGTGACCGGGGCCTCCTCCACCGCGCTGGTGGTGGCCCATTGCGCGGCGCTGCGGGCCGGGATGGTGGTGGTCCCGCTCAACCCGGCCGCCTCGCGCCGGGAGCTGGAGTCGGTCATCGCCGACGCGCGCCCGACCGTTGCCATCGTCGGGCCGGTGCAACTGGCCGCTTGGGCGACCGAGGCCGACCGTGCCCTGGTCGTGACCACGCCGGACGTCCCGCTCCCCGAGCGCCCCGCCCCGCAGCTCGACGCAGCCGGCCCGGGCGACCCCGCAATGGTGATGTACACGTCGGGAACGACCGGCGCGCCGAAGGGTGCCGCGCTCTCGCATGGGAACCTGCTGGCCGGTGCCGAGTCGGTCCGGATCGCGTGGGGGTGGACCCCCGAGGACCGTTTGATCCTGGCCCTCCCCCTCTGCCACATCCACGGCCTCGGCATCGGGCTGCACGGGGCGTTGCTCTCGGGTGGCTCGGCCGAGCTGCAGGACCGGTTCGACGTCGAGTCGGTCCTCAGCGCGGCGTCCGACGGGGCGACCATGTTCTTCGGGGTCCCGACGATGTACGAGCGGCTGGTCGAGGCCAAGGGGGTGGCGCGCCTCGGTGCGCTCCGGTTGTGCGTGTCCGGCTCGGCGCCGCTCAACGCGGACCTGCACGCTCGCATCGCCGAGCGGAGCGGCCAGGTCGTCCTCGAGCGCTACGGGATGACCGAGACGCTCCTGCTCGTCTCCAACCCGCTCATTGGCGAGCGCCGCGCCGGCACCGTGGGTTTCCCGCTGCCCGGCGTCAACCTCCGCCTCGACGAGGAGACGGGCGAGATCCTCGTCGCCGGTCCGAGCGTGTTCGAGGGGTACCGCGACCTCCCGGACCTCACCGCGACCGCGTTCACCGACGGATGGTTCCGGACCGGGGACATCGGCGAGGTCGAGGACGGCTATCTCCGCATCGTCGGGCGGGCCAAGGAGCTGATCATCACCGGTGGGTACAACGTGTACCCGCGCGAGGTGGAAGACGTCCTCCGGGCGTTCGCCGGCGTGCGCGACGCGGCCGTGGTGGGCACCCGGTCTGCCGAGTGGGGCGAGACCGTCACCGCGTACGTCGAGGGTCCCGACCAGCTGGACCTCGACGCGCTCTCCCTCTGGGCGGCCGCCGAGCTCACCGCGTACAAGCGGCCCCGGCTCGTCTACCGGGTCGACGAGCTACCCCGCAACCTCCTGGGCAAGGTGGTGAAGGAGCGGCTGGCCCCGCCCGGCTAGAAGTCGACGACGATCGGTTGCCCGGTCACCGGGTGGTCGAAGTGGAACGGCAGCAGCCGGGGTGGCTCGGCGTCCCTGGCCTCGGTCGGCGGGAACTCGGCGCTCACCCCCTTGCTCCGGAACCACGCCCGGTCGAATCCCGGCAGCGGCCAGTACAAGTTGGGTTCCAGCACAGCCGCTTGATGAGCCACACCCCGTCGCGCTTCACGTACTGGTTCTCGTAGAGGCCCTCGGAGAGCAGGGCCTGGGGGTGGCCGTGGGCGTTGGTGCCGCCGACGATCAGGAGGGCCCGCCAGCGCCCGGCAGCCGTCGCGTCGTCGCCCAGGGTCACGATGCCCTGCAGCTGGAGGTGATTGAGCACCTCGCCGACCGCGACCCCCCGCTTGTTCTCCCCGAGCAGCTCGACGAAGAACGGCTCGACGGCCGCCCGGCCGCGATAGACGCCCCGGCTCCCGATCTCGACCTCGCCGTCGTCGGCGAACAGGTCGACGATCTCGGCCATCATCAGGTTGTCGAGGAAGTAGCCATAGCTGCGCTGGAGGCGCTCGATCTGACGAACGTCGTCGAGCTCGCCCACCCTGCGTTCCAGTTCTTCGACACGCGCTTGGAGGACAGTCAGGTCGGTCATGGCGCACATTGAAGCCGAGATCAGGCACGTGCGCGGCCCCACCGCGACCAGTTGGAGAGGCCGGTTCGGTATCGTCGGAGCCCATGGCCAGGTCTCGCCGCCAACTGGCCGTCATGGCCCCGAAGGACTATTCGCTCGCCGGGTGGGCCCTGCTCCCCCTCCGGGCGTTTCTCGGCGTCACGTTCTGCTTCGCCGGGCTCCAGAAGCTGGCCAACCCGAACTTCTTCAAGTCGGCCGACCCTACCGGGATCTACGCCCAGCTGATCGCGGCCGTGCGCATCAGCCCGCTGCACTCGCTGCTCGGACACCTGCTCCGATTCTCCACACCCATCGGGGTCCTCATCGCGTTGGGCGAGCTCGCGGTCGGGCTGGGGGTGCTGCTCGGGCTGTGGACACGCGTCGCCGCGCTCGGTGGCGCCATCCTCTCGCTCATGTTGTTCCTGACGGTGAGCTACCACTCCTCGCCCTATTACACGGGCGCCGACATCGTCTTCTTCTTTGCCTGGCTCCCGCTCATCCTGGCCGGCGCCGGGGGCGTGCTGTCGGTCGATGCGGTGATCGCGGCGCGGGTGCGACACGAACAGGGGATGCGCGCCGGCCCGCCCGTGGTGGTGCCGTTCTCGGTCATCCAGCGAGTCTGCGGACAATACGACCGCGGCCGTTGCCAGGCGATGGGGGGATCTCGGTGCGACCCGGGCCCGTGCCCGTTCTTGGCCGCCGGGGGCCAACCGGGCCAGGCAGCCAATCCAGGCGACATGACCCGCCGCGAACTGGTGCTCGGCGGTGCCGCAGTGGCCGGGTTCGGGGTGGCGGGTCTCGTCGCCGCCGGCGCGGCGGCGGGGATCGGCCGCGCCGTCGGGGGTGCGAAGCCGTTGCAGCAGGCCGTCCAGCTGTCGCCCACGAAGCCATCGCAGACCACCACCACGACGACGACGACGCCGACCGGTGGGTCGGGAACAACCCCGTCGACGACCACGCCGACGCACCCACCGGGTCACAACATCGGGCCGGCCAAGGATGTCCCGGTCGGAGGTTCCGCCGCGTTCACGGATCCGACGACCCACACACCTTCCCTCGTGATCCAACTCACGAAGGGCCAGTTCGTCGCCTACGACGCCATCTGTCCCCATGCCGGCTGCACGGTCGGCTTCGTGGCATCCCAACAGATCATCGCCTGCCCCTGCCACGGCTCCGAGTTCAACCCGGACAACGGCGATGTCGTGCAGGGGCCGGCGGCCCGGGGGCTCAATCGGCTGACGGTCGCCGAAGGCTCCGACGGCCAGCTCTACGTCGAGGGGTAGCAACCGGCTCGATCGACGGTTGTCCGATCGGCCGCCCGTGGCGTTCAGACCCAGTTCGAGGACCGGCCGGCCCGATCGCCGGGGTGGCGGGGAATCAGAGGATGTTGACCGCCCGAGAGATGACGAGGCCGACGGTCAACAGGGACGCCAGCGACTGGACCATCATCAGCACCTTGGCCCAGTGCGACAGCGGCATGGTGTCGGTCGGGCTGAACGCGGTCACGTTGGTGAACGACGTGTAGAGGTAGTCGAGGAAGGTCGGCGACCAGTCCTCGCGCGTGCTGCCCGGCGCGTTCATCTGCGGGAACAAGAAGTCCGGCGCCTTGTGCACGCGCAGGACCCGCCGGGCCGGCCCACCGCGATCGAGCTCCCAATACCAGAGCGAGAACACGATGATGTTGGTGAGCCACACCGGCACCGACGAGTAGATCAGCGTCTTGCCGCCGACCGGATGCCGGACCACCAGCGCGTTCACCAGGTACCCGAGCGACACCAGGTTGGCGACGTTGATGAGTGCGATCAAAGCGATCGACAGCGCCCGGATCCTGTTCGACTCGCGGATGTGCCGATGGGGGTTGGCCACGAACAGGGCCGCCCCGAGCGCACCCTCGAGGCTCGGGAGGACCCAGCGGGGCCCGAGCACCAGGCGGTGCGGCAGGACGACCTGAAGCCCTATCGCAACCACCACGGCCACCGTGGCCGGCCAGCGCGGCTCCGAGCGGGCCTGCTCGCCCCACTCGGCCTCGTACTCCTCGTTCGGTGCCGGTTCGCGTTCGGTCACCGTCGGACCACCGATCGGCTCACGGCGGCGAGTGCGTCGTGGACGTCCTTTAGGTGGTGGACCCCCTCGTGCACGGTGTGCCGGCCCATCCACCCGAGGTCCCGGACCACCGGTGTCGGGAAGTTGTAGATGATCTCCCTCGCCAGGGCGTCGTCATCCAGCCCCTCGAACACCAGCGCGCACAGCTCGCAGGCCATGGCTAGCTGGTCCAGCACGTCGGCCATCGACTGGGCGTCGTAGCGGCAGATCGCCACCCGCTCGTCGCGCGACATCGGCACCGGCTGGGGGCACTCGACCACGTGGGCGAGCACCACCCGATCCCGCTGGACCAACAGCACGTCGCGGATATGACACGCGTACTCGAGCGCCGACCAGACCGACGGCTCGGGCCGCTCCGACGCCACCGCCTGATCGATCCCGTCCAGGGCCTCGCGGTAGCTCCGGGCGAACGCGCGCATCGACGGCGCCACCGTATCGAGGGGTAGGTCCTCGTAGACGAAACCGCACTCCGGGCACTCGGTCATTCCCGCCAACGCTACGTTGCCGCATCGCCGGGTATCGGCAATCCGCATTCCTGGTGTCGGAGTTCCCGTCCGCCGAGCGACGATATAGATATGGGCATGAGGTCGGCGGCGGCCGGCGACCGAGCGGCGGCGTTCCTGGACTTCTACGACGACGCCCTCCCCCAGGTCTACGGCTACCTGGCCAAGCGGTGCGGACCCGCCACCCTGGCCGAGGAGCTGACCGCCGAGACCTTCCTGGCGGCCGTCGACGCCGCCCGTCGCGACGAGCCACCCCCGATCTCGATGCCGTGGGTCATCGGAGTGGCCAGACACAAGCTCGCCGACCACTGGCGCCGCCAGGCCCGGGACGAACGGCGCCTGAGCGTCCTCGCCGGCGAGGACACCGAGGAGACCGACCCCTGGGACGAAGAGCTCGATGCGCTGCGGGTCCGCGACGTCCTCGACGAGCTGGCGGTCCAGCATCGGGCCGCGCTCACCCTCCGCTACCTCGACGACCTGCCGGTGCGCGAGGTCGCCGTGCTGCTCCATCGGACCATGCACGCCACCGAGACGCTGTTGGTCCGGGCCCGAAGTGCGTTCCGCCGTGCCTACCTCGGTGAGGAGGAGCGCGATGCCTGATCCGTTCGAACAGATGAAGCGGCCGATCGTCCCGGTCGACCCCGACCCGATCTTCGCCGCCCGGCTGCGCAACCGAATCGCCAACGCCTTCCATGACCCGAAAGGAGCGACCATGCCCGATGTCGAGCTCCGCGACCGCATGAGCGAGCCGGAGACCGCCGCCACCATATCCCCCTACCTCGCCGTCGCCGGTGCCGAGGCGGCACTCGAGTGGTATGCCGAGGCGCTCGGGGCGCGATTGGTCGGCACCCCGATCGTGATGCCCGACGGGTCCATCGGTCATGCCGAGCTCGACGTCGGTGGGGCCCGGTTGATGCTCGCCGAGGGGCGGCCCGGGTCGAGCGTCGAGCCGCCGGACCCGGGTCGGGGCGCGTCGGTGACGATCCACCTGTCGGTGGCCGACGTCGACGCGACCATCGAGCGCGCCGTCTCGGGCGGCGCCGACCTCGAGCGCCCGGCGGCCGACTACCCGTACGGTCGCAACGGTGTGGTGCGGGACCCGTTCGGCCACCGGTGGTTGGTGTCGGGACCGGAGCCGGCCATCGGGCCCCGGCACGGCGATGTCGGGTACGTCTCGCTCTGGATCCCCGACGTTGACCGCGCGGCCGCCTTCTTCTCGGCCCTCCTCGGATGGCGCTACCGCCCGGCCAGCGGTCCGCAGGGTCGCCAGGTCGAAGGGCAGAGCCTGCACCACGGCCTGTGGGGCGGCGTGGCGCACAACACCCTGTTCTGCTGCTTCGCGGTCGACGACGTCGACGAGGCGGCACGCCGGGTCCGGGACGCCGGCGGCACCGCAGCGGAGCCGCTTCTCGAGCCCTACGGGCGGATCTCGGAGTGCACCGACGACCAGGGGGTGGCGTTCGCGGTGTTCGAGCCCCCCGGCGGAGTGGCCACCGGTGAGCCGGCCGCGAGCAACGGGAGCATCCCCGGCGACCTGGCCTACGTGACCATGGAGGTGGCCGACTCGACCCGGACAAAGGAGTTCTACGGGTCGGTGCTCGGGTGGACGTTCAGCCCCGGCCGCGTGAACGACGGGTGGGGGGTGGATGGCGTCGCACCGATGATGGGCATCTCGGGCGGTCACGATGTGGCCACAACGGTGCCCATGTACCGGGTCGACGACATCGATGCGGCGGTCCGCGCCCTCCGGGATATCGGCGGGACCTGCGGCGAACCCGAGCACAACCCCTACGGTGTCACGGCGACCTGCACGGACGACCAGGGCACCCGTTTCTATCTCGGCCAGCTCTGACCGCTCACCGGTTGCCCTGACGCAGGCGGCCGACGGCGTTTTCTGATCCCACGCACGGATGGGCCGTCGGAGAGGGCCGGTTACCCCCAAACGGTCATCTCCGCGACCAGCGGGGCGTCACCTGGCTCACCGTTTCCACGATCTCGCGACATCCGTAATGCTCCGCGACCACCCCCTGGGTTTGCCTTATGCTCACCCGGCGGCCGATTCGGGCCCTACGGAGGTGTGCACCATGAGCTGGCGCCGAGCGAGATCGTCGGTAGGTGTGGTCGTGGTCGGGCTGGCCCTGTCCTTGGCTCCGGTGATGACGACATCCGCCCACGCGACGACCAAGCACAAGCCGGCCAAGGTCTCAAGCGTCGGCACCTGCAAGGCGTTGAGCGGTGAGCAGACCCAGTCGAGCAAGCTCTCGACCACCTTGGAGAAGGCCTTCGCCTCCGGGAACTTCGCCTCCATCAAGGCGGCCGTGCTCGCCTCGTTCGGCCAACTGGGTTCGGCGGTCAATGCCGAGAAGTCGCTATTGGGGTCGGCGCCCGCCAACGTGAAGGCGGCGTTCACCACCATCGCAGGCGTCTTCGCCGGGCTGAGGTCGCAAATTGCAGCGTCGACGAGCCTGGCCCAACTCGAGGGAGCCTTCACCTCCATCGGAACGAACCCGAAGCTGACTGCGGCCAGCAAGATCCTGGCCAACTACTACGGCTCCAAGTGCGGGACGGTCACCCCGACGGCCTAGGCCGATCGAGGACCGCTTCGGCACCTCGGCACTGAAGGTCGCATTCGCTCGATAGGTCGATCGTTCGCGCCGCCTGGGCGCCACCGGTGCACCGCCGGGCATCCCCGCGGACCCGCGGTGTTCAGCTGTTCGACGGGGCCCGCACGCCCGAGGGGGCGCCGGACTTCGGCGGCCTCGGCAGCTGCAGCCCCGACGGAACATCGCCGGCATCGACGACAGCTCTCGGCAGCCGCATGGCGGTGGATCCGATCACGGCGACCGAGATGAGCGGGCCGCTCGGCGTGTCGACGGGCATCGTCAAGGAGATGTCCGTCGGAGCGCTGGGAAGGTCCCGGCCGCACATTCGGGCGTGCACGTGTTCGTCTCTCGGGTGCCGTGACCTTGGGCCGATGTCGTACTCCACGAGTACCAGGTGATGCTCGACACGAAGGCATTCCCGTCGCCGCAAGCGACGAAGAAGGTCGTCGGTTGGAATGACGGTCGGGTCGCACCGGCTCAGTTGATGACCCGAGGCAGCGGCTTTATGGGATGACCGGAGCTCGTGACGCTGGCCCGTCCGCCAACAAACGCGCCCACCCCAAACGTGACGAGCGCGACCGCCGCAACGAGATGCCACCGTCTCATCGTCCCTCCGGGTGATCGCACTCCGGGTTTCGAGCGACGCTACCCGGCGGTCCGAGAAAGCATCGGCCAGGCCCATCTCCCGCCCTGATGCAGTCCCTGGACGCGGAGAAACGCCGCCCCCCTGAGCGGCGTCTCTCCGTTGAAGCCTTCGTGGCCGTGTTGGCTCAGTGGGCGAGCACCGGTGCGACGTAGGTGCCTTGCACGTACTCGTCGACCTTGGCCTCCGGCAGCGCCGAACGCACCGCAAGGAGGTAGATCCCGACGCTGAAGACGGCCAGCACCAGCATGTCCCACCAGAACGGGAGGTCGCCCTGCGCACCGATGAGATCCTTCGAGGTCGCCGCGAGTCCGAAGATCCCGCCCGTCCCGAAGTTACCGAAGTACGAGATCAGGGTCATGCCCACGAGATAGGGGAAGATCCAGACGCTGGCTCCCCAGTCCATCTTCGGCATGTGGTCGTTCAGGTGCAGTGCCGACGACAGCGCCATGATGAGGTAGCCGACCAGGAGCACCGCCATCAACAGCGACACGGTGTTCCAGCCCGACCAGTACACGATGAAGTTGGCCAGGATGAACGCAATCGGCGCGACGACCTTGAATCCCGGGAGCTTGTAGGAGCGGGGCTGGTTGGGCTTGCTCTTGCGGAGGGCGCCGAGGGCCAGCGGCGCACCGGCGTACATGAGCACGGAGGCGCCGGTGACGATGTTGACCAGGGACGCCCAGCTCGGGAACGGCAGCAAGAAGAGCAGGCCGACGATCGCGGAGACGATGACGCCGATGACAGGGATCTTCGTCTTCGGGTGCACCTTCTCGAGCTGCACCGGGAGCAGGCCGTTCTTTGACATGCCGAAGCTGAGGCGCGATGCCGAGGTCAGGTAGATGAGCCCCGTCCCTCCCGGTGAAACGACGGCGTCGATCCGGATGATCCAGGCCAGCCAGGCCAGGCCAGCCACCTTCAGCAATGTGTAGAAGGGACCGGCACCGAGCAGCGTGTCGTCACTGAGGTGAGACCAGGTGTGGAAGTGCGCGATCGTCGCCGGGTTGAGGCCGGCGATGAAGACGAGCTGCAGGAGGATGTAGAGGATCGCTCCGATGATGATCGAGCCGATCACCGCACGCGGGAGGTCGCGCTGGGGGTTGGCGCTCTCCCCGCCGAGCTGTATGGCTTGTTCAAAGCCGAGCAAGGCGAAGACGATCCCTGCTCCCGGCAGTGCCCTGAAGATCGCCTGGGCAGCGTGGTTGGTGCCGCCCGGAGCCCAGAACCCGCCGCCGGCGGTGAAGTTTCCGGTGTGGAAGTGGGTGAAGAGCAGCACGACGACCACCAGGGCCGGGACGATCACCTTCCAGGTCGTGATCCCGGTGTTCAGGTTGGCCAGCCAGCGGATCCCGATCAGGTTGACGATCACGAAGAACACCATCAACACGACCGCGGCCACGATGCCCCCGCCGCTCAAGGTGCCGAGCAGCGCCCCGGGAATCGGTGGCTTGTACCAGCTGTGGGCCCACGACACGATCGAGAAGTACTGGATCGTGGCCAGCACCTCGATCGGGGCGACGGTGGCCGCCTGGATGTAGGCGAACCAACCGAAGGTCGCACCGGCCAGGCTGCCGAACGCGTAGTGGGGGTACCGGCTGGTGCCACCAGTGACCGGGTAGAGCCCGCCGAGCTCCGCGTGGACCAACGCGAGGACGATCACGATGATCGAGGCGAGGACCCAACCGAGCAGAGCGGACGGTCCGGCCGCGACCAGTGCCGCTAGTGCTCCGAAGAGCCAGCCCGACCCGATGATCGAACCCTCGGAGGCCCACATCAGCCCTAAAAGGCCGACTTCTCGATTCAAACCATCGTCACCCGGCAGTCCCGTTGATGACGACGGTACCGATGACGGCGCATCCATGACTGCGGTCATGCTCTTCCCCCCCACGCGTTGGTACTGACGCCTGCATTGGCGCCAGGTAACCCCCCGCCCGGGCCTCACGGCCACGGACTTCCGGAATATATCCCGGCGCCCTCAACTTTGCACCGATCCGCTCCCGAACGATCGTTGGGGTCTGCGGGGCCTCGAAGATCGCCCGTTCGGCCTAGGGGTTGGGTGGGGCACGGGGTCCGGTCCGCCGGTCGGGCGAACCCACTCACGCCCTAGCCTCTCTTGGATGTCGCGTCGCGGCTGGGTGCTTTTCGCAATGTTGAGCGTCATCTGGGGGATCCCGTATCTCTTGATCCGGATCTCCGTCCGAGACATCGCTCCCCCAACGCTGGTCTTCTTCCGGACCGCACCGGCGGCGCTGGCCTTCCTTCCGTTCGTATTGAAGAAGGACACCCGCATCGGCCTTCGCAAGCACTGGCGAGCCGTCGTCGTGTACACGGTCGGCGAGGTGTGCATCCCATGGCTGCTGCTGTTCCGGAGCGAGCAGCGCATCCCGAGCTCGCTGGCCGGGCTGCTGATCGCAACGGTGCCGCTCATCGCCGTCATCTGGGCCTGGATCACGAGGCACGACAGCCGGCTCGGTTGGAAGCGCCTGGCCGGCCTCGTGCTCGGGTTCGCCGGGGTCGCGGTGCTGGTGGGCGTGGACGTCCATGGATCCGATCTCATCGCAGTCGGCGAGGTCGGGATCGTCGCGATCGGCTATGCGATCAGCCCCTTCGTCGTGTCCCGGTATCTCTCCGAGATCCCGGCAATCGGGGTGGTCGGGGCCTCGTTCGTGCTGGCGGCGTTGGTGTACTCGCCGGTGGCGCTCACCCATCTGCCGAAGCGGCTGTCGCCCGAAGAGATCACCTCGGTGATCATCCTCGTCGTCGTCTGCACGGCCGCGGCGTTCCTCATCTTCTTCGCCCTCATCGGCGAAGTCGGGCCCGCGAGAGCGACCGTGGTGACCTACATCAACCCCGCCATCGCCGTGGTGCTCGGCGTCGCGATCCTCCACGAGCACTTCACCGTCGGGTTCGCGTTCGGGGTCCCGCTCGTCCTCCTCGGCTCGTTCCTCGGGACCGGCGGTGGCCGCCAGCCGGTCACGGAAACGGAAGGCGACACCGGCGGCACCGACCCGGAGACCGCTCGGCAGGGACTCCCGGCCTTCGGTTCCTAAGTCCGCGAGTCGCTCAGAGCCGTCGGTACATGATGTGCAGCCCCACCAGCCCCGCCGTCGGGTGGTCGAACGCCTCGGGCACCGTGGTGAGCACGTCGAAACCCAGCGACTGCCAGAGCGCGACGGCCCGGGTGTTGGTCTCGACCACCGCGTTGAACTGCATCGCCCGGTAGCCCTCCGAGCGGGCCCACTCCACGATGTGCTCGCCGAGGGCACGGCCGACACCGTGCCCGGCGTGACCCGGGTCGACCATGAAGCTGGCGCTGGCCACATGGGAGCCCGGACCGCCCTGGTTCCTGTACGCCTTCGCCGAACCGATCACCGCACCGTGGTCATCGACGGCGACCACGGTCCGCCCCGGGGGTTCGACGAACCACATCACGAGCGCCTCGTTGCTCGTGATGTGCCGGTCGTAGCAGTACGTCTCCCCGGCGGCCGCGATCGGCTGGAAGAAGGACCAGATGGCCGGCCAGTCGTCCGGCTCGGCGGCCCGGATCAGCATGTGATCATGAGCGTCGGCCCCGAGGTCGGGTACCGCGAAACCGCTCCGTCAACCGTGGGCGTACGCCGTGGGGTTGGCCGCGCACGGGATCGTCAGGAACCAGATGGCCCTTTCCTTGTCGCGAGGGAACGCAGGGTTGTCGTGGAACGACGCGACGTTGTCCCACACGTAGAGGTCGCCCGACTCGAGGACGCGCGCATAGCGGGCTGGCGACGTCTCGACGGCCTGCCACAGGGTCGCGATGATCTGGTCGCCCTCGGCACCGTCGACGTTCTCGATCGCGGCGTCGCGCCGGATGGGCAGGTGCAACACGGGCTCCCCGGTCTCTGGGTGGGCCAGCACCAGCGGCCGGCGTGGCCCGTCGGTTCGATCGGCACCGGTGGCGTGGATCGCCCGCAAGGCGCAGATGCGGCGCTGGAGGTCCGGGGGAAGCGATGCGTACACCGCGCCGGCGTGGACCCAGTGCATCGGCTGGATGGACGGCACGTCGCGTGCGTGGAGGACCGAATGGGAGGAGAAGCCCCGGGCGAGGGTCCCGAAATCCTGGTGGAGCGACTCGGCCGGGCCCGGGATCCGGGGTCGACCGTCGTCGATTTTCGCGGGAGCGGAGAAGTCCCCGAGAATGTCGTGGCCCGGGACAAAACGGACGCCGGCGCTCGCGTACGAGGGCGGGTCTCCGAGGTCCCGGGCGACCGCCGAGATGGCCGCCGGGTCGATGGGCTCGTCGCAGAGCACCCGGACCACGACGTCGCCGAGAAGACTCTCCAAGACGTGGGCGCGACCTTCGGTGCTTCCAAGCTCCTCGGAAGTCTTGAACCTGAGCTCGGTACCGATCGCGTCGGTGTCCGGAGGCTCGACGGCTACGGACATTGGGGTCCTCCTGACTCGCTGGACAACGGATCGACAGTATCAAGCGAACGTCCCGACTCCTCGAAGCCGTCTCGGGGTCGGTGCTGAGTAGGGTCGCTGCATGGCCGAGATCGCCCTGTTTGCCGTCGCCGACCCGGCCGAGCTCTGGAGCGACCTCGGGTTCGTCGTCGACGACGGCGCCGCCTGGGTGAGCGGCATCTGCCACCGATTGAGCTCCCCGGGCAAGGGCGTCACCGGTTGGGAGCTGCGGGACGGCGACGGGATCGTGGAACTGCCTGCCGCCGATGCCGACCCGCCGGCCGTGCGACCGACCCCTGACCACCCGAACGGCGTGGTTGCCCTCGACCACGTGGTGGTCGCGACGCCCGACCTGGATCGCACCATCGCCGCGCTCGAGTCGGGGGGCGTCCGATTGCGGCGGACACGGGACACCGGCACCGCCGAGCGGCCGACCAAGCAGGCCTTCTTCAGGATGGGAGAGACGATCGTCGAAGTGGTCGGTCCGGGTTCGGGTTCGTCTCCCGGGCCGGCCCGCTTCTACGGGCTGGCCTTTACGGTCGCGGATCTCGACGCGACCGCCCGCTTCCTTGGCGATCGGCTCCGACCGGCGAAGGAGGCCGCCCAAGCCGGCCGGCGCATCGCGACCCTCGACCGGGCCGTCGGTTCGACGGTCCCCCTGGCCTTCATGTCGCCGCACCGATAACAGCGTGCGCGGATAGGTTCCGCGCACCACCCTTCTCGGGTGTCCGGCTCCAGTGAACGAAGTCACCTTCGCCGATTTCTGCTTCTTCTTGCCGAAGCAAGGTTTCGGAGCCAGTTTCACCACCACAGATGAGATGGCCAGCGCTTTCTCCGCCACAGACATTGGTATCCCGGCCCCGCGCTTCGAGGTCCGGAGCGACGTCGCCGTCGCACGGACATGATCGCGTGAGGTTGTATCACCGAGTCCGCTCTCATCTATCCGCTGGGCTTCTCAGGACCAATCGATCTTCGGCGTAAAAAGGCCCACGTTTCGACGGATCCGGGGCGCAGACCTGGACAAAGACGGTTCTTGCCACCGGGATCGGGCATCACGGGTGTAGCGTCGCAAGCGTCTCACCTTGGGTCCAAGCGCCACCGCTGACGGCGGCTAGAACGGTCGATGAGTGGCAAGCAGGCCCCAGGCCGGTTCTTCGGGACCTTGGCACCTTCTTCAGGTGGAGACCGGCGTCCACGCGAACGGCCGGGCCGGTTCCGTCCTCATGTTGCCCGCCCCCCGGGCGGCATTCCGCCACGCCTTTCCGATCGTGGTCGAGGGCGTCCTCGGCCCGCTCGCACTCTTCTATCTCGTGCTCGTCCTGGCGGGCTTCCGAGGCGCACTGATCGCAGCGCTCAGCTGGTCCTATGTCGCCCTGGGCCGTCGGCTCTTCAAGCACGAGCGGGTCTCGATGCTGTTGTTGCTCGGGACCATCTTGATCACGGCGCGCACGGTGATCGCGTTCGTGACCGGGAGCTCCTTCGTGTACTTCGCCCAACCGACTGCGGGAACCTTTCTGATTTCGCTCGTCCTATTCGGATCGGCGATCATCGGCCGGCCGTTCACCCAGCGGTTTGCCCATGACTTCTGCCCCATGGACCCTGCGATCATGCGCCGACCCCTGGTGCGGAGGTTCTTCATCCGCATCTCGTTCCTGTGGGCGACCGTTCTCATGGTCAATGCGGGCCTCGTGTTCTGGCTCCTCATCTCGTCGTCGCTGCGCTCGTTCGTGCTGGAACGATCAGCGGTGACCTACGGGCTCACGGCCGTCGCCATCTTCTTCTCGGTCACGCGGTTCGTCGCGACGATGCGTCGCGACGACATCAGGGTCGAGTGGGCCAGCAACAACACCCTGGTGGCTTCCTAG
>PMOQ01000045.1 GCA_003161255.1 Acidimicrobiaceae bacterium
AGAGCCCCGTGGCCACTCTTGAGCCTCGAGTGGAGCCACGCGTCTACGAGCGGGACGGCTTCGTGGTCACGCTGTGGACCTACTACGAACCTGTGGCACCTCGAGAGGTATCACCAGCTGACTACGCGCATGCGCTGGAGCGGCTGCATGCCGGCATGCGAAAGCTCGATGTCACGACGCCGCACTTCACGGATCGAGTCGCAGAGGCGCAACAACTCGTCGCGAGCCGCGACCGCACTCCGGCGATCGCCGACGCGGACCGGGAGCTTCTCATTCACACGTTACGAAGCCTGAGCCGAGCGATCGGCGACCGCGGCGCCGCCGAGCAGCTGCTGCACGGCGAGCCGCACCCAGGCAACGTGCTCAGCACGAAGAACGGGCTGCTGTTCATAGACCTCGAGACCTGTTGCCGTGGGCCTGTCGAATTCGACCTCGCCCATGTGCCCGAAGAGGTCAGCGAGCGCTATCCGGACGCTGATCAAGAACTGCTCCGCGAGTGCCGGATCCTCGTGCTTGCCATGGTTGCAGCGTGGCGCTGGGATCCGGGCGACCAACTCCCGAACGGGCAACGAGCAGCCCGAGAACTCCTCAACGCCCTGCGCGAGGGTCCACCGTGGCCGGCGCTCGACGTCGTGATGGGCCGACTAGGTGGTCCGTAGGCGTACAGGCATCACCGGTCCTGGGACTCTGGAGCGAGATCAGCCGGCGTGCTGACGTGTCGTTGTGGACGACGCCACGTTGCCCCGTACGGTGGAGGGCGTGGCCCGCCTCGCCTACCTCGGCACCCCCGAGCTCTCGGTGCCGCCGCTGCGGGCGCTGATCGACGCCGGGCACGAGATCGAGCTGGTCGTGAGCGGCCCGGACCGCCGGCGCGGGCGCGGGTCGGCGACGTCGCCGAGCCCGCTGAAGGCGGCCGCGACCGAACTCGGGTTGCCGGTCACCTCGGAGCTGGCCGACCTCATTTCGCCGGACCGGGGGCCGATGCCCGAGCTGGGCGTGGTGGTGGCGTTCGGCCGGTTGATCCGGCCGCAGGTCCTCCAAGCCGTGCCGATGATCAACCTGCACTTCTCGCTGCTGCCGCGCTGGCGGGGCGCCGCCCCGGTCGAGCGGGCCATCCTGGCCGGGGACACCACGACGGGGGTGTGCGTCATGGCGGTCGAGGAGGGGCTCGACACCGGGGCCGTCTACGGGCGCGCCGAGCTCGCCATCGGGCCGACCGAGCACCTGTCGTCGCTCCGGGACCGGTTGGTCGGGCGCGGGAGCGAGCTGTTGGTCGAGGTGCTGGCGGGCGGCGTGGCCGGGCTCCCCGGGCCGGTGCCCCAGGAGGGCGAGGCCCTCTACGCGAAGAAGCTGGAGCCGGCCGAGCTGGCCATCGACTGGTCGGGCTCGACGACCGAGGTGCTGGCGCTGGTGCGCCTCGACCGCGCCCACACGACTGCGGCGGGCCGCCGGGTCCGGGTGCTCGAGGCCTCCGCCGCCGGCGCGGATCCCCCCGTTCGCCCGGCGGCCCCCGGTACCCTCTCCGCGGACACGGTGAGCACGGGTGACGGGCTGGTCCGCCTCGAGATCGTCCAACCCGAAGGAGGCCGACCGATGGCGGCTCGCGACTGGCTGAGGGGTGGCCGAGTGCGCGACGGGGATCGCCTGGGTGACCCGGCGTGAGCGCCGATTCCTGGGACCCCGAGCAGTACCACCGCTTCGCCGCCGAGCGCCGCCAGCCCTTCGACGACCTGAAGGCGCTCTGCATGCCGGTGCCCGAAGGGACCATCGTGGACCTCGGCTGCGGCTCCGGGGAACTGACCGCCGAGCTGCACCGGGACCTGCGGGCCGCCCGCACCGTCGGCGTCGACCGGTCCACGGCGATGCTGGCCGAGGCGGCCCGGTGGGCCGAGGAGGTGCCGGGGCTCACGTTCGAAGAAGCCGACCTGGCGACGTGGGTCGGCAACGGCGTCGACCTGGTGTTCGCCAACGCCTCACTGCACTGGGTGCCCGACCACGAGGGCCTGCTGGCCCGGCTCCGCCTGTCGCTGGCCCCGGGCGGACAGCTGGCCTTCCAGGTCCCGGCGACGTTCGGTCACCCGTCCCACCTGCTGGCGGCCGAGGTGGCCGAGGAGCCGAGGTTCGCCATCCCGGTCGGGCACGACGTGGCCCGTCCGGGCGATTCGGTGCTGACGCCGGCCCGGTACGCCGAGATCCTGCACGCGCTCGGCGCGGTGCAGCAGCAGTGCCGCCTCCAGGTCTACGGCCACCAGTTGGCCTCGGTCGAGGCGGTGGTCGAGTGGGTGCGCGGGTCGCTGCTGACCCCGATCAGGTCCAGGCTGGACGACGCGACGTTCGACGCGTACCTCGAAAGGTACCGCGAGCGCCTCCTCGAGGAGCTGGGCCAGCAGCGGCCGTACTTCTACGCGTTCAGCCGGATCCTCTGCTGGGCCCGCTTCCCGTGAGCCCGGCCTGCCCGGCCTCCTAGGCTCGGCGCGGTGACACGGGCCAACCGCGCCGGCCGCGACCCGGGTCAGCCCGGCGCAATCAAGATCGCCCCGTCGGTGCTGTCGGCCGACTTCGGCAACCTGGCCGAGGCGGTCGGGGAGATCGCCAGCGCGGCCGATTGGNNTGCACGTCGACGTGATGGACGGCCACTTCGTCCCCAACCTCACCATCGGGCCGCCCGTCGTGAGCTCGCTGCGCACGCATTCGGGGCTGTTCTTCGACTGCCACCTCATGATGACGGAGCCGGGTCGCTACCTCGAAGCGTTTGGCGACGCCGGCGCCGACTCGCTCACCGTGCACGTCGAGGTCGGTGACACCGAGGCGCTCCTCGGCCGGATCCGGCGCCTCGGGATGCGGGCCGGACTGGCGGCCAACCCCGACACCCCCTTCGAGGCGCTCGACCCGTATCTCGACCAGGTCGACCTGATTCTCTGCATGACCGTGTTCCCTGGGTTCGGGGGCCAGGAGTTCATGGGCGAGGTCATGGACAAGGTCCGAGACGTGCGGGCCGCCATCGACGTCCGGGAGCTGGCCGTCGACCTCGAGGTGGACGGCGGGATCGACGAGCAGACGGTGGTGCGGGCCTCGGCGGCCGGTGCCAACGTGTTCGTGGCCGGCAGCGCCGTCTTCGGTCGCGACGCGCCCTGGGAGGCGGTCGATGCGATCCGGCGGGGAGCGACCGACGGCGCCCTGCGGTGACGCCACGTGTCGGGGGTCTCGGAGGCCGCCCGGTAAGATCGAGCCGCAATGAACCCCTCTGAGCAGCCACTCTTGGGCGACGAAGGGGACGCCCGCGACCTCCGGCACATGGCCCGAGCCATCGAGTTGGCCGGCCTGGCCCGCCCGATCACCGCGCCCAACCCCTGGGTCGGGTCCGTTGTCGTGCCGGCGGGGGAGTCCGGGACCACGTTCGAGGGTACGACGGCCCCGCCGGGTGGGGACCACGCCGAGGTCGCCGCGTTGGCCCGGGCCATCGCCGCCGGGGCGGCCGAGGGGGCCACGCTCTATACGACGCTCGAGCCGTGCTCGCACCACGGGCGCACGCCGCCGTGCACCGACGCGATCGTGGCCGCCGGGATCGCCCGGGTCGTCCTCGGCATCGTCGACCCGGACGACCACGTCCGCGGGCGCGGCATCGCGGCGCTCGAGGCCGCCGGCATCGAGGTGCGCACCGGGGTCTGCGAGGACGCGGTGGCCGAGCAGCTCGCCCCGTATGTGAAGCACCGCAACACCGGGCGACCGTGGGTGGTGCTCAAGATGGCGCTGACCCTGGACGGCCGCATCGCCGCGCCGGACGGCTCCAGCCGGTGGATCACCGGCGAGGCGGCCCGGGCCGACGCCCACCGGCTCCGGGCGTGCTCGGACGCGGTGCTGGTCGGCGCGGCGACCGTGCGTCTGGACGACCCCGCGCTGACGGTGCGGCTCGAGGATGCCGACGGGGCCGAGCCGGCCCGTCAGCCGCTGCGGGTGGTGCTCGGCAACGCCGCACCCGATGCACGGATCCAGCCGGCCATCGAGCTCGGGGGCGACCTCGGGGCGGTGCTCGACGAGCTCGGCTCGCGGGGGGTCGTGCAGGTGCTGGTCGAGGGTGGGGCGCGCGTGGCCCACGACTTCCACGCGGCCGGCCTCATCGATCGCTATGTCTTCTACGTCGCGCCCGCATTGAGCGGCGGCGACGACGGCCGCCCGGTCTTCGCAGGGCCGGGGGCGGCGAGCATGGACGAGTTCTGGCGCGGCCGGTTGGTCTCGGTCGAGCGACTGGGAGACGACCTGAGAGTGGAGGTGGCGGCCTGATGGCCTTCGCACCTGTAACGGACGCGATCGCTGCGATCGCACGGGGCGACATGGTGATCGTCGTCGACGACGCCGACCGCGAGAACGAGGGCGATCTCGTGATGGCGGCCGAGTCGGCGACGCCGGAGAAGATCGCCTTCTTCCTCGCCCACACCTCCGGCGTCATCTGCGCACCGATCACCCCCGAACGGGCCGACGAGCTCGAGCTGCCGCTCATGGTCACCAACAACACCGAGTCACAGCGCACCGCGTTCACGGTCAGCGTCGACGCGAGCCGGGGGACGACGACCGGCATCTCGGCGTCCGACCGGGCCGCGACCGTCGCGGCGCTGATCGACCCGAAGACCCAGGCCGCGGACCTGCGGCGTCCCGGGCACATCTTTCCGCTGCGCTACCGCACCGGTGGCGTGCTGTGGCGGGCCGGCCACACCGAGGCCACCATCGACCTCGCCCGCGCGGCCGGGCTCACCCCGGCCGGCGTGCTCTGCGAGATCGTGTCGAAGGACAAGGCGTCGATGGCCCGACTGCCCGAGCTCGAGGAGTTCGCGGCCGAGCACAAGCTCCCGCTGATCTCGATCGCCGACCTCATCCGGTACCGGCGCCAGAACGAGAAGCTGGTCCGCCGGGTTTCCGAGGCCCGGATCCCGACGGCGGGCGGCGACCACACCGCGTTCGTCTACGAGTCGGTGCTCGACGGCGAGCAGCACCTGGCCCTGGTGCTCGGCCGGGTCGACGGCGAGCAGAACGTGCTGGTCCGGGTGCACTCCGAGTGCCTCACCGGTGACGTGTTCGGGTCGCTGCGCTGCGACTGCGGGCCCCAGCTGCACGCGTCGCTCGACCTCATCGAGGCGGAGGGCCGGGGCGTGCTCATCTACCTGCGCGGCCACGAGGGCCGCGGCATCGGGCTGGCCAGCAAGATCCAGGCCTACCGGCTCCAGGAGCAGGGCCACGACACCGTCGACGCCAACCTCGCGCTCGGCCACCCGGCCGACAGCCGGGAGTACGGGATCGGCGCGCAGATGCTGGTCGACCTGGGCGTCACCACCATGCGACTCCTCACCAACAACCCGACCAAGCGGGGCGGGCTCGAGGGCTTCGGGCTCGACATCGTGGAGCGGGTGCCGATCGAGCCGGCCCCCAACCCCGAGAACATCGGCTACCTGCGAACCAAGCGCGAGCGCATGGGTCACCTGTTCGCGAACCTCGGCGAGGACGCCGAGGGCAAGGCACCGCCCACGTCGTGACGGGCTCGGAGGAGACCCAGCTGTCTCCGGATGTCTTCGATGCCGTCTCGGGCCGGGTGGGTCGGCAGGTCGGCGAGGGCCAACTCGGCGACGCGGACGGCCGCGGCCTTCGGGTGGGCATCGCCTGTGCGCTGTTCAACGGCGGCATCACGCAGCGCCTGCTCGATGGCGCGCTGGCGGGTCTGGCTGCGGCGTCGGTCGACCGGGCCGACATCGTGGTCGCCTGGGTCCCGGGCGCGTTCGAGCTGCCACTCGGGGCCGAGCGGCTGGCCGGCGCCGGGGGGGCCGATGCGGTGGTCTGCCTCGGGGCGGTCATCCGCGGCGACACCTCCCACTACGACTTCGTGGCCGGCCAGTGCGCGTCGGGCCTGGCCAGGGTCGCCCTCGACACCGGGATCCCGGTCATCTTCGGCGTGCTGACGACGGAGAACGTCGACCAGGCGCTCGAGCGGGCCCGGCCCGACGAGACCAACAAGGGCCGCGAGGCCGCCCAGTCGGCGGTGCAGATGGCGGGAATGCTGCGCGACCTCGGCCGGAGCGCCCCGGCACGGGCCGCCCGATCGGTGGGGGCGTAGCGTGCTCCGGCTCGTCCTGCCCAAGGGTTCGCTCGAGTCCTCGACCCTCGACCTGTTCGCCGACGCCGATCTGCGCGTCTACCGGTCGTCGGACGTCGACTACCGGGCCAGCATCCACGACGACCGGATCACCGACGTCACGATTCTCCGGCCCCAGGAGATCCCCGTCTACGTCGCCGAGGGCCTGTTCGACCTCGGCATCACCGGGCGCGACTGGGTCGAGGAGCGGGGGGCCGAGATCGTCTCGCTGGGCGAGCTGCCGTACTCCAAGGTCGCGAGCGGGTACACGATCCGCATCGTGCTGGCGGTGGGCGAGGACTCGCCGTGCACGTCGCTCGGGGATCTGACCGGCGGGGGCCGAGCGCTGCGCGTCGCGACCGAGTACCCCGAGCTGGCCCGGCGGGCCCTGAGCGAGGCCGGCGTGGACGCCGAGATCTCCTTCTCCTATGGCGCCACCGAGGCCAAGGTGCCCGACATCGCCGACTGTGTGGTCGAGCTGACCGAGACCGGGCGGGCGCTGCGGACGGCCGGACTGCGGATCATCCACACGCTCCTCGTGTCGTACACCGAGCTGATCGCCAACCCCGCGTCGGCGGCCGACCCCGAGAAGCGCCGGGCCATGGACCAGATCTACACGCTCCTCATGGGCACGCTCGAGGCGCGCGAGAAGGTGCTGGTCAAGCTCAACGTGGGCGCCGACCGTTTCGACGCGGTGCTCGAACGGCTGCCCGCGTTGCGTTCGCCGACGGTCTCGGAGCTGGCCGGCGACGGCGGCTTCGCGATCGAGACGGTGGTGATGAAGGACGAGATCAACACCCTGATCCCCGAGCTGAAGGAGCTGGGCGCGACCGACATCTTGGAGCTCGCCCTGGCCAAGATCGTCCATTGATGGCCGACGGCTGGCCCACCCGCCGCGACCCGCGCACCGGGACCGTGACCTCCTTTGCCGAGGACCGGGGGCTCGGCACGGTCACCGACGACGAGGGGTCGACATTCGACTTCCACTGCACCGCCTTGAGCGACGGCAGCCGGGCCGTCGAGGTCGGCCGGCCGGTCGAGTTCGTGGTGCGGCCGGGGCACGGGGGCCGGCTCGAGGCCCGCGAGCTGGTGAAGCGCTGATCCCGGGGCTATTCGCCCGGGTCGGCGTCGGCGGCCTGGTGGGCCTCCTCCACCTGGACATACCCGAGCCTGATCTGGGCCAGGGCGTCACGGAGCGGGCCGGCGGCCTCACCCAGCCGGTCGCCCAGCCCCTCGACGAGCAGGCCGAACGCGTCGATGGCCATGCGGGCCTGGGGGAGCATCGCCGGGGTGGCGGAGAGGTAGACCGCCCCCAGCTCGAAGAGCCCGTAGCAGTGGTTGGCCAGCACCGTCTCGACCGGTGCCTCGGCGAGCCGCTGGCGGAGGGCCTCGACCTGGGCCTCGGCCTCCATCGCCTCTTCGTCGCTGAGCTCGCCCGGACCCTCGCCCATGACCGGTGCGACCTGGGGTTGCGCACGCTCGTCGTCGACCGGATGCTCGCCCGAGGGTGTCCACAGGCTGCTCATGCTGGTACCCTACACAGCCGAGCAATAAGGAAAGCGGGGCGGCTCGAGCCGCCTCCACCTGGTCACCGCCTCCATGAGGTTCCAAGGTGCGCCGGGTCGACACGGCAGGACGTCCGGCCAGCCCGGATGCGCTCCGCTCTCCATCACCAAGGCCCGCGGACGACCGCGTGCCCGACCGAGAGGAGTGGTGCCGCATAGTCACTGAAGCCACCAACGAGCACCGGATCAACGACCGCATACGCGCCCGTGAGGTCCGTCTCGTCGACCCAGACGGTCAACAACTCGGCATCAAGCCGCTTCCCGAAGCGCTCGCGATCGCCCGCGATCTCGACCTCGACCTCGTCGAGGTGGCGCCGATGGCAAACCCACCCGTCTGCCGGATCATGGATTTCGGCAAGTTCAAGTTCGACGAGGCACAACGGGCGAAGGAATCACGCCGCAGGGCGGTCCACGTCGGGATCAAGGAGATGAAGTACCGGCCGAAGATCGGGCCGGGGGACTTCGACACCAAGACCCGCCAGGTGGCGAAATTCCTGGACGACGGCCACAAGGTGAAGCTCACGATCATGTTCCGAGGCCGCGAGGTGTTCCACCCCGAGCTCGGGAAGCGGATCCTCGACCGGGTGGCCGAGAAGCTGGGCGACGCGGCGAAGGTCGAGTTCGAGCCCCGTCTGGACGGGCGCAACATGGTGATGGTGCTGGCGCCGGACAAGCGGGCCCGCCAATCGGCGGCCGCACGGGCGACCCGCCAGCACGGAGACGAGCCGGCCGGCGAGGCGGACCAACCGGCGGAGCAGCAGGCGGCGGAGCAGCAGGCGGCGGAGCAACCGGTGACGGACCAGGCGGCGGCCGCAGCGCAGCCGGCCGAGGGTGGCACCACGACAGAGGCACCAGGGGACTGACATGCCGAAGATGAAGACAGATCGCGGCGCAGCCAAGCGCATCAAGGTCACCGGGACGGGGCGGCTCCGCCGTCGCAAGGCGTTCCGGTCGCACCTCTTGGAGAAGAAGTCGAGCACCAGGACGCGGCGGTTGGGGCGCGAGACGAACGTCTCCAAGGCCGACGAGCGCCAGGTCCGAAGGATGCTCGGCCTCTAGGCGCACCGAGGAGCTCGGTTTCGCTCCGAGCGAGCGAGCGGTTCGAAGGCGTGCACGGATTCGGGGCTCTCATCGGGTGAGCCCGGCCGCACGCCGAAAACTCGATACGACAGGACAAAAGGAGGACTTCGATGGCCAGAGTGAAGCGATCGGTCCACGGACGCAAGCACCACCGCGCCGTCCTCGAACAGGCCAAGGGCTACTACGGGAACAAGTCTCGGAGCTACCGGGCCGCCAATGAGCAGCTGCTGCACTCGATGCAGTACGCGTACCGCGACCGGCGGGCCCGCAAGGGGGACTTCCGCAAGCTCTGGATCCAGCGGATCAACGCCGGGGCCAGGGCCAACGGGCTGAGCTACAGCCGCTTCATCAACGGGCTGCACCGGGCCGGGGTGGAGGTCGACCGCAAGATCCTGGCCGACTTGGCCGTCTCGGACTCCGAGGCCTTCGGGGCCCTGGTCGCGGTGGCCGCCAACGCGCAAGCGGCGCCGGCCGAGGAAGCCGCCTCCTGACCCAGGCGCTGGCCTACTCGCACCAGCGGGTCCGCCGCCTGCGCAGGTTGTTGCAAAAACGCGCCACCAGGTGGTCCGAGCGCGCCTTTGTGGCCGAGGGGGTCGACGTGGTCCGGTGCGGGCTCGACGCCGGCTTCGTACCCGAGTCGGTCTACGTCGCCGACGGGGCGGGGGCCGACCGGGACGTCGCGGCGCTGTCGGCCGACACGCTCGCGCGGGGCAGCCGGGTCTTCCCGCTGGCGCCGGGCGTGGCCGACCGGGTGGCCGACACCGTCACCCCNNGCCGTCGCTCGCCGTCGCGTGCGTGGATGTCCGGGATCCCGGCAACGCCGGCTCGGTGCTGCGGACCTGCGACGCCGCGGGGGTCGACCTGGTGCTCTGGTGCGGGGCCACCGTCGACCCGTTCAACCCGAAGACGGTGCGGTCGTCGGCCGGGTCGATCTTCCACGTGCCCCTGGTGGTGACCGCCGAGGTCCCGGCGGCGATGGCGTGGCTCCGCACATCGGGGCTCACCGTCTACGGGGCCGACGCTCGGGGCGCCGACTACGCCTCGCTCGACCTGTCCGCTCCGTGCGCGTTCGTCCTCGGCAACGAGGCCGCCGGTCTGGACGCCGGGCTGCTCTCGTCGCTCGACGGATCGGTGGCCATTCCGATGGCGGGCCGGGCCGAGTCGCTGAACGTCGGGGTCGCGTGCGCGGTGCTGTGCTTCGAGGCCCGGCGGCAGCGCCGGGAGTGAACACTTTGGCCCGCCATCAGCCTTGCCTCAAAGGAGGTGCCTGATCCAGACCCATTAGAATCCCCGGATGACTCGACGCGGTCCGACGCGGTCCGCGCAATGAGCGCCGGCGACACGGCGGTCGATGTCGACGCCCTCGAGGCCGAGGCGGGCCGATCGATCGACGCCTCGTCCAGCACCGCCGAGCTGGACGCGGCCGAATCGGCCATCTTGGGCAAGCGCTCCGCCATGGCGGCGGCCCATCGCAGCCTGGGCGGGTTGGACCCCGATGCCAGGCGCCGGGTCGGCCAGGACCTGAACGAGCTCCGGGGCCGCTTGGAGCAGCGCGTCGCCGGGCGGCGGAGCGAGCTCGTGGCCCTGGAACGCGGGGCGGCGCTCGAGGCGGACCGGATGGACCTGACCGAGGTGGTGACGGGCGACGTCCGCTCGCCGCTCGTCCGGGGTCACCGGCACCTGGTCACGACGACCCGGGACCAGCTCGAAGACGTGTTCGTGGCCATGGGGTTCACCGTCGCCGAGGGCCGCGAGGCCGAGACCGACTGGTACAACTTCGAGGCCCTCAACATCCCGCCGGCCCACCCGGCCCGGGGCACCTACGACAGCTTCTACGTGGACCTCGGCGAACCCGAGACCGTCGTGCTGCGCACCCACACCTCGCCGGTGCAGATCCATCTGATGGAACAGGCCATGGCGGAGGGCTCGTTGCCGATCCACTCGGTGATGCCGGGCCGCTGCTTCCGCCGGGACACGGCCGACGCCCGCCACCTGCCGGTGTTCCACCA
This sequence comes from Acidimicrobiaceae bacterium, assembly GCA_003161255.1. Classification (GTDB taxonomy): domain Bacteria; phylum Actinomycetota; class Acidimicrobiia; order Acidimicrobiales; family RAAP-2; genus Palsa-461. The sequence continues at coordinate 10,773 of PMOQ01000045.1, forward strand.
GATCGAGGGCCTGGTGGTCGACCACGGCATCACGTTCGGGGACCTCGCCGGGACCATCGAGACCTTCACGACGGCCTACTTCGGCCCCGACGTCCACTCGCGCCTGCGCCCGGCCTACTTCCCCTTCACCGAGCCGTCGGCCGAGTACGAGATCACCTGCACCATCTGCCTCGGCGCGGGCTGCCGGACCTGTTCGGACACCGGGTGGGTGGAGTTGGGCGGCTGCGGCATGGTGGACCCGGCGGTGTTCGACGCCATGGGCATCGACACGGCGCTCTGGTCGGGCTTCGCGTTCGGGTTCGGGATCGACCGGTGCGCGCAGATGCGCCACGAGATCGCCGACATGCGGGCGCTCGTCGAGAACGACCTGCGATTCCTCAGGCAGTTCTGACGTGCTCGCGCCCCTTTCGTGGTTGCAGGACTTCGCGCCCTTCGACGGTGACGTCGACGAGCTCGTCGAGACCCTGAACGACCTCGGGCTGTTGGTCGAGGGGGTCGAACGGGTCGGCGAGGGCCTCGACCGGGTCGTGGTGTCCCGCGTGCTCGAGCTTGCGACGATCAAGGGGGCCGACCGCATCCGACGGGTCGTGGTCGATGCCGGCGGCGAGCCGATTCAGGTCGTCTGCGGGGCCTTCAACTTCGACGTCGGCGACCTTGTCCCCTTCGCCGGTGTGGGCACGGTGCTGCCGGGGGGTTTCGAGATCGGCCGCCGGAGGATGAAGGGCGTCGAATCCAACGGGATGCTCTGCTCGGGCAGGGAGCTGGCCCTCTCCGACGACGGCGAGGGACTGATGGTCCTGACCGGCACCGACGGTGCCGAGGTGGGGGTGCCGATCGCAGAAGCGCTCGGCATCGAGGCCGACGTGGTGTTCGACATCACGGTCGAGGGGAACCGGCCCGACGCCTGGTGCATGGCCGGGATCGCCCGCGACCTGGCGGCCCGGCTCGGGTTGCCGTTCGCCCTCCCGTCGCCGGTCGTGACGCCGTCGGGGCCCGCGGTGGATGGGCTCGCGACCGCGGTCGTGGATGCGCTCGACATGTGCCCGCGCCTCACCGTCCGGGTGATGGAGTCGATCACGGTCGGGCCGTCCCCCCGGTGGATCGCCGGGCGGCTGGTGCTGGCCGGGATGCGGCCGATCAACAACGTCGTCGACGCCTCCAACTACGTCATGCTCGAGCTCGGCCAACCCACCCACCCCTACGACCTCGACCAACTGGGCGCGCCGGGTCTCCTCGTCCGGCGGGCCACCCCCGGCGAGGTCGTGACAACCCTCGACGGGGTCGACCGGACGCTCGGGGTGCCCGGGCGCGGCCTCGGCGAGACCGGGGACGACTGCCTCATCTGCGACGCCGCCGGCACGCCGGTCGGCATCGCCGGCATCTTCGGCGGCAGCTCGGCGGAGATCTCGGGCTCGACGACCCGGGTCCTGCTCGAGGCGGCGTACTTCGAGCCGATGGTGATCGCCCGGACCTCCAAGCGGCTCGCCCTCCGAACGGAGGCGTCGGCCCGCTTCGAGCGCGGCTGTGACCCGCTCGGGATCGACCGGGCCACCGACCGGTTCTTCGAGCTGCTCGCGACGAGCTCGCCCGCTGCGGTGGTCGCGCAGGGGACCCTCGATGTCCGGGGTGATGTCGGCGCAACCAACGAGATCTCGCTGCCGACCGACGCGGTCAACGCCCTGCTCGGCACCGAATTGTCGACCGAGGAGGTGGCCAGGCTGCTCGGCCCGCTCGGCTTCGACTGCGTCCCCGAGGGCGAGGGCGGCCTGCGGGTCACCGTCCCGAGTAACCGGCCCGACGTGCGCACCGAGCCCCACGGGGTCGCCGACTTGGCCGAGGAGGTGGCCCGGGCCCACGGGTACTCGCGCATCGTGCGCCGCCAACCGACCTGGCCCGAGCCGGGCGGGCTCACCGGCTTCCAACGCGACCGCCGCCGGGTCCGCGAGACCCTGGTCGGGCTGGGGGCGTCCGAGGCCTGGACGCCGTCGCTGGTCGACCACGACGAGGGCCGGCGGGTCGGCCTGGCCGGCGAACCGGTGGCGATCACCAACCCCATGGCGGCCAACGAGGGATTCCTCCGCCGCACCCAGCTGGCCGGGCTGCTCGGCGCGCTGGCCTGGAACCTCGACCGACGCCAGGGCTCGGTCCGGCTCTTCGAGGTCGGGGTGGTGTTCTCCCCGCCCGCGGCCGATCGCGCCGTGACCGAGCGGGCCGGGGCCGGCGGGGCCGGCCAGGCCGCCCTGCCCGACGAACGGGAGCTGGTGTCGGTGATCTTCGCCGCCGACGGCGACGACGCCCGCACCGCGGTGTCGGCCCTCGGGGCCCTGGTCGAGGAGCTCGGGCTCATCGGGATCCGGGTGCGCAGCCCGGAGGCCGGTCACCCGCCGGCGGGGCTCCACCCGACCCGCTCGGCCCGCCTGGTGGCCGGCGGCGGGGTCGCGGTCGGGACGGTCGGGGAGGTGGACCCGGCGGTGGTGGGCGAATTCGGGGCGGGGGAGCAGCGGGTCGGGTGGCTCGAGGTGGACCTCGGGCTCCTGCTCGACCCGGCCATCGTCGAGCGACGGAGCCAGCTGTCGAAGCCGGTCAGCCGGTACCCGTCGTCGGACGTGGATCTGGCCCTCGTCGTCGCCGACGCCATACCGGTTGACGAGGTGGCCGAGGCGATCGGGGAGGCCGGGGGGGAGCTCTTGGAGTCGGTTACCCTCTTCGACGTTTACCGCGGTCCGGGCGTTGAGGTCGGACGGCGGAGTCTGGCGTTCCGGCTTCGGTTCTGCGCGCTCGACCGGACGCTCACCGATCGAGAGGTCGGCGAGCTCCGGACGCGGTGTGTGGCCGAGGCCGAGCGCCGCGTGGGGGCAGTGCTTCGCTGAGCCGGTGAGTGCAACGTGGGGGGGATCGGGCTCCGAGATGAGTTCCACGGTGGGTCGACAGGCCGCGGGTCGGGTCCGCGCCGGCGTGTTGGTGCGCGCCGCCGCCGGGCTGTGCGCGCTCGCGGCCTCGCTGGCCGTCCCCGGATCGGGTGGTGCCGGGGCGGCTTTCGTGTTGCCGATCCCGGTTTCCCCGGTCACCCTTCCCGACCCCGGCGTGGTGGTCACGCCGGGCAACGGCGTCCCCGACCCCTTCGTCTTCGAGGTGGCGGGCGTGTACTTCATGTTCGCCTCACAGGAGAACTTCTTCGGGGCCAACCTCCCTGTCATGGTGTCGACGACGCTCACCAGCTGGGCCCCGTCCGACATCGACGCGCTGCCGAAGCTGCCGTCATGGGCCGCGCCCGGCTTCACCTGGTCGCCGGACGTGCGGGAGATCGACGGCCACTACGTCATGTGGTTCAACGCGGCGTTGGCCTCGGCCCCCTTCGACGGGACCAAGTGCATCGGGGTGGCCACCGCAACCTCGGTGATCGGGCCCTATGTGTCAACCGCGCCGTCGCCGCTCGTGTGCCAGCTCGCCCATCTGGGTTCGATCGACCCGCGCACCTTCCTCGACCCGCAGGGCCACCTCTGGCTCGTCTGGAAGTCCGACGACAACGCGGACACGACGGGCACCACGCACACGACGATCTTCAGCCAACAGCTGGCCCCCAACGGCCTCAGCCTGATCGGGCACCCGATCGCGCTGATGACGGCCAACCTGCCCTGGGAGGGCCGGATCGTCGAGTCCCCCGACATGGTCTTCGCGGGGGGAAGGTACTGGCTGTTCTATTCGGGGAACTGGTTCAACCAGCCGACGTACGCGATCGGGGTCGCGCAGTGCGCCGGACCCGCCGGCCCCTGTGAACCCTCCACGCTCGGGCCATGGTTCGGCTCCAACGCCGAGGGGTCGGGACCGGGCGAGGAGTCGCTCTTCTTCGACGGGTCCCGGTGGTGGATGTTCTACGCGCCGTTCGCCGTGAACCACGAGCAGTCGACGCCCCGCCCCGCCGCCATGGCCCGGCTCACCTTCGGCCCGGACGGTCCGACCGTGGTCGCCCCGGACACGGCGGCGTGGGCCGCGGCGCCCGACCCGCCGTCGACGGCCAGCGTCGCCTCCGCATGCACCAGAGGGCAGTTCCGGGCCACCTGCGACGTCGGGGACAAGCGCCCGAAGGGACAGCAATCGGGGCCCGATCGCTGATCTCATCGTTGGGGATTGCTAGGTTCGGCCCAGATGCCACGCGAGGGACCAAGACCGTGACCCGACCGGTAGTCCGGCTTGGCGACAAGCACCTCAGCATTGAAGACGTGCTCCTCGTGGCCGAGGGCGCGGGCACGGTCGAGCTGAACCCCGACGCCAAGTATCGAGCGTTCCTCTCTCGGGGGCACGAGGTGATTCGCGACGACCTCGCCAACGGCGGGCGAATCTACGGGGTGAACACCGGCTTCGGCGACTCGTGCGTCACCGACATCCCTGATGAGTTCTTAGACGAGCTTCCCACCAACCTGGTGCGCTATCACGGCTGCGGGGTGGGTGGCTTCCTCGAGCCGACCGAATCGGCCGCCGTGGTGCTGGTGCGAGCGGCCACCCTGGCCCTTGGCTATTCGGCGGTCCGGCCCGAGCTCATAGAACGGCTCGTCGCGCTGGTGAACCAGGGGATCCTCCCCCGCGTGCCGCGCCTCGGGTCGGTTGGAGCGAGCGGTGACCTCACGCCGCTTTCCTACGTCGCCGCCACGCTGATCGGGGAGCGGGAGGTCCTGTTCCAAGACGAGGTGATGCCGGCGGCCCAGGCGCTCGGCAAGTGCGGGCTCGTGCCGCTGCGATTGGCCCCGAAAGAGGGTCTGGCCCTGATGAACGGGACCACCGTGATGGCCGCCATCGGATGCCTGGCCTTTCGGCGGGCGGAGTACCTGGGGCGATTGGCCTGCGCGCTGACGGCGATGATGAGTGACGTCACCTTGGGCAACCCGGCCCACTTTCATGACCGCCTGTTCGAGCTCAAACCCCACCCGGGGATGCGGGCGGCGGCGCGGCTCATCCGAGAACAGATTTACGAGGACGCGGCGCCCGAGCCGAGCCGGCTACAGGATCGCTATTCGGTACGTTGTGCCCCCCACGTCGTCGGCGTCCTCCTCGATGCTCTTCCGTGGATGCGCGGCACGCTTGAAATCGAGATCAACGGGGCCAGCGACAACCCCCTGGTCGATCCCGACACGGGAGAGATCTTCCACGGCGGCAACTTCTACGGCGGGCACATCTGTTTCGCCATGGACGCGCTCAAGATCGCCGTGGCGAACATCGGCGACCTGCTCGATCGCCAACTCGTGGCGCTCTGTCAGTCGGCCGTGACCAACGGACTTCCAACCGATCTGGTGGCCGTCCCGGAACCCGAATCGGCGGCCCACCACGGGTTCAAGGCCATGCAGATCACGGCGTCGGCGTTGGCTGCAGAGGCGCTGAAGTTGACGATGCCGGCGAGTGTCTTTAGCCGGAGCACCGAGAACCACAACCAGGACAAGGTCTCCATGGGCACGATCGCGGCGAACGATTGCTTGAGGATCCTGGAGCTGGTCGAAACCATCGCCGCCGTCCAGCTCCTGGCCCTGGCCCAGGCGGTTGACCTGAGGGATCGGATCCACTGCGGCCCGCGCACGCTGCTCCTTCACGACGCGGTGCGAAGCGTGGCCACCATGAACACCCGAGACAGGCGCCAAGACCATGACATCGATGCGGTGCTCTCGTTGATCGAGCGGCGGGCGCTCCCGATAGGCCAGCTGGATCTGTTGGAGGAGCGAACCCTCCCGAGCCCCGTGCACTCGGCCGCGATGCGGGCGACGGTCTTCCCGGCTTGACCGTCCGGCGCCCGTGGGCCGCCGGCCCAGCGGAGCCGTAGCGCCGTCGCGACACGAGGCGGGCACCCGGTCGGGGACAGGGCTGAATTCATAATCATGCGAATGTGTGTATAGTTTTGCTATGAAGGTCGGCATCGTCGGGAGCTCAGGGTTCCTCGGCTTGGAGCTGCTCCGCCTGTGTGCCGGACATCCCGAGCTCGATGTGGTCGCCGCGATGGCGGCCACCCAGGCCGGGGAGGCGGCGGCCACCCGGTATCCGTCCTTGGGGGCCGCCTATCCGGACCTCCGATTCGAACCGACGGCCGCCCAGCCGCTGGTCGGGCTCGATCTGGTCTTCTTCGCCCTTCCCCACGGCGAGTCCCAGTCGCTGGTGCCAGAGCTCCTCGGCGAGGTCGGGGCGATCGTCGACCTGGCCGCCGACTTCCGCCTCAGTGACCCGAATGTGTATACGTCCTGGTACGGGCATAAGCACTCGGCGCCCGAACTGATCTCCTCGTTCACATTCGGGATCCCCGAGCTCTATCGGGACGAGATCAAGGGCTCGCAGCTGGTCGCCGCCGCGGGGTGTTATCCGACCGCCGCCGCGCTGGCCCTGGCCCCGCTGATCTCGGCCGGGCTGGTGTCGCCCGACGGCGTCGTGGTGGACGCGGCGAGCGGGGTCTCGGGCGCCGGCAGCGGCGTGACCCAGGCCAACTCGTTCGCGACCGTCGACGAGGACTTCCGGGCCTACAGCCTGCTCAATCACCGCCACACCCCCGAGATGGAGCAGATACTCGGCGCCTCGGTGCTCTTCACCCCCCACCTGGCCCCGATGTCCCGGGGCATCCTGGCCACCTGCTACGGCCGGTTGGACCGGCCTGGCGCCACGACGGCCGACGTGCTGGGCGCGCTCGAGGGCGCCTACCGGAGCGAGCCGTTCGTCGTGGTCACCGAGGCCCCGCCGTCCACCAAGGCCACCGCGGGCTCGAACTGTGCCCATGTGAGCGCGGTGGTCGACGAGCGGACCGGCTGGGTCGTCGCCATGTGCGCGCTCGACAACCTGATGAAGGGCGGGTCCGGGCAGGCGGTGCAGTGCGCCAACCTCGTACTCGGGCTCGCCGAGGAGACCGGGCTGCCGATCGCGGGCGTCTACCCGTGAGCGTCACCGGGCCGGCCGGTTTCGTCGCCGCGAGCGGGGCCGCAGGCATCAAGGCCAGCGGGGACCCCGACGTGGCCGTGGTTGCGACCGCCGACGGCCGCCCGGTGCCCGCCGCGGCGGTCTTCACCGACAATCTGGCCCCGGCCGCCCCGGTCGTGGTCAGCCGCGACCACCTGGCCGGCTCGGGTGGGATGGCGGCGGCGGTCGTGCTCACCGCGGGGAACGCCAACGCGGCGACCGGATCCCCGGGCAGGGCCGCCGCGGCGCGGTTGTGCGAGCTCGTCGGCGAGGGGATCGGCACGACCACCGAGCACGTCCTCGTCTGCCAGACCGGGTTGATCGGCATCCCGTTCCCGATCGGGCTGGCCACCGGCGCCATCGAACCGATCGTGGCCAACCGCGGATCGGATCGGGCCGACTCGTCGGGGGCCGCCCGCGCGATCCTCACCACCGACACGGTGGCCAAGGAGGTCTTGATCGAACGGGACGGTTTCTCGGTCGGCGCGATGGCCAAGGGGGCGGCCATGCTCGCCCCCCACATGGCCACCATGCTGGCCGTCCTCACCACCGACGCCCGGGTGGACCCGCCGACGTTGCAGGCCGCGCTGGCGGCGGCCGTCGGCCCCTCGTTCAACTCGCTCACCGTCGACGGGTGCACGTCGACCAATGACACCGTCATCGTGCTGGCGAGCGGCTTGGCCGGGCCCCCGGGGCCGGGTGCGCTCGAGTCCGCCCTGGCCGAGGCGTGCGGGTCGCTGGCCGAGCAGATGGCGGCCGACGCCGAGGGCGCGACCAAGGTCATCCGGATCGCGGTGTCGGGGGCCGGCAGCGACGACGAGGCCCACCGGGCCGCCCGCAAGGTGGCCGACTCGCTCCTCGTCAAGTGCTCCATGAACGGGGAGGACCCCTATTGGGGTCGCGTGGTGAGCGAGCTCGCGACCGCCGGCGTCGGCTTCGATCCGGATCTCGTGTCGATCTCCTATGGCGGTGTGGCCGTCTGCCGGTCCGGGGTCGCGGCCGAGCACGACCGGGCCGCGGTCCAGGCCCACATGTCCGGCCACGACATCGACCTGCACTGCGAGCTCGGTTTGGGCAGCGGGTCGGGCGCCGTGCTCACCACCGACCTCGGGCACGGGTACATCGACGAGAACCGGACCACGTCGTGAGCCTGTCGAGCCGGAAGGACCCGGCGGCGGTGGCATCGCTCCTGGTCGAGGCGCTGCCCTACATCAGGGAGTTCTCGGGCCACATCGTGGTCATCAAGTACGGGGGCAACGCGCTGGCCGCCTCGAGCGACGTCCTCGACGACGCCGACGATGAGGCGGCCGAGTCGATCGGCACCCTCGCATCCTTCGCCGAGGACGTCGTCCTGCTGCGCTCGGTCGGGATGCTGCCGGTGGTGGTCCACGGTGGCGGCCCCCAGATCGGCGCGCTGATGCGGCGCCTGGGCAAGGAGGCCGAGTTCCGGGACGGCCTGCGGGTCACCGACGCCGAGACGCTCGACATCGCCCGGATGGTGCTGGTGGGCAAGGTCAACCGCGAGATCGTCTCGGCGATCAACGTCCATGCGCCCCTGGCCGTGGGGTTGTCCGGTGAGGATGCCCACCTGATCACGGCGGAGCAGCGGTCGGTGCAGCTCGGCTACGTGGGCGACATCATCCGGGTCGACCCGACGATGGTCACCAACCTGCTGACCCAGGGGCTCATCCCGGTGGTGGCCACGGTCGGCATCGGGGAGGGGGCCCAGGCGTACAACATCAACGCGGACACCGCCGCCGGTGCCATCGCGGCCGCCCTGTCGGCCGACAAGCTGGTCTACCTGACCGACGTGCCCGGCGTGCAGTCCGACCGCCACGACCCGGCCTCGCTCATCGGCCAGATCGACGCGGCCGGCCTCGACGGGCTGGTCGAACGGGGCGTCGTCGACGGCGGGATGATCCCGAAGGTCGAGGCGGCCGCGCATGCGGTGCGCAGCGGGGTGCGGCGGGCCCACATCCTCGACGGCCGGGTCGCGCACGCGCTGTTGGTCGAGTTGTTCACCGACACCGGTGTCGGGACGATGGTGTCGCCGTGAGCGCGACCGATCGGGGCCGCTCGGTGCTCATGGCCACCTACACGCCGCCCGAGCCGGTGTTCGTGCGGGGCTCGGGCACCGAGCTCTTCGACGACCAGGGCAACCGCTACCTCGACTTCATCGGGGGGTTGGCGGTGACCTCCCTCGGCCACGCCCACCCGGTGGTGACGGCGGCGGTGGCCGAGCAGGCCGCGACGCTCAGCCACGTCTCCAACCTCTACCGCAACGCATTGGCGCCCGACGTGGCGGCCACGCTCGACCGCTTGATCGGGGGCGGGGTGACGCCGGCGGGCGGCCAGGTGTTCTTCGCCAACTCGGGTGCCGAGGCCAACGAGTGCGCCATCAAGCTGGCCCGCCGCTGGGCCGGGCCCGGCCGGCACCGGATCGTGGCCACGCTCGGGTCCTTCCACGGTCGGACCCTGGCCACACTGGCCGCGACTGGCCAGCCCGAGAAGCACGCGCCGTTCGCGCCGGTGCCCGAGGGCTTCACCCACGTGCCGTTCGACGACCTGGACGCCATGGGCCGGGCGCTCGATTCCGGCCCGAGCGCGGCGGTGCTCCTCGAGCCCATCCAGGGCGAGGGCGGGGTCGTCGTGCCGTCGTCGGACTACCTGGTCGGGGTGCGCAAGCTGTGTGACGACCACGGGGTGCTGCTCATCGCCGACGAGATCCAGACCGGGCTCGGCCGGACCGGCGAGTGGTTCGCGTTCCAGGCCCAGAACCTGCGGCCCGACATCGTGACCATGGCCAAGGCCCTCGGCAACGGGATGCCCGTCGGGGCCTGCTGGGCCCGGGCGGAGGTGGCCGCGGCATTCGGGCCTGGGGACCACGGCTCGACCTTTGGCGGCCAACCACTGGCGCTCTCTGCGGTGAAGGCGACGCTCGCGGTCATGGAGGCCGAGGACGTCTGCGGCCGGGCGGAGCGAGCCGGGGCCAAGCTCGCCGCGGGGCTGGCCCGATTGCCGGGCGTGCTCGACGTGCGCGGGGCCGGGTTGCTCCTGGCGGCCCGGCTCTCGGGCGATACCGCGAAGGACGTGGCGGCCCGGGCGCTCGCCGCCGGGCTGCTGGTCAACGCGGTGCGTCCGGACTCGGTGCGGGTGGCCCCGCCGCTCCTCGTCACGGACGCGGAGATCGACGAGGCGCTCTCGATCCTCGGCGAGGCACTGGTCGGGGACGGGACGAGGCGAGACGGCTCGTGATGCGGGTGACCAAGCATCAGCGCCAGCACCGGATCGCGAAGATCCTCGAGGCCGGGCCCGTGGCCAACCAGACCCAACTGGTCGACCTGCTGGCCGCCGACGGGGTGGAGGCCACCCAGACCACGGTCTCGCGGGACCTCGAGGAGTTGGGCGCGGTCAAGGTCCGCCTGCCCGGAGGGGAGAGCGCGTACGCCCTGGCCGAGCTGCCGACCCAACAGATCGTCCCGAGCGAGCAACTCCGCCGGGTGCTCGGGGAGTGGGTGGTCGAACTGGCGCCGTCGGGGAACCTGGTCGTCGTGCGGACCCCGCCGGGGTGTGCCCACGTGGTCGCATCGGCCCTCGACCGCGGTGGTCTGCCGGGCCTGTTGGGGACGGTGGCCGGTGACGATACGGTGCTTCTCGTGGTCGCCGAGGAGCACGGTGGGGCGGCGATGGTCGAGCGGATCCAGTCCCTCATCGAGCCGGGCCGGGGGACATATCCCGACGGCGGCTCGCCGACCTGAGATGACATCGATGAGGCGCCTCGACGGCGCGTCGGAACAACGGAGGCGATAAAGGTGGCGAAGCGCGTCGTACTTGCCTACAGCGGTGGCCTGGACACCTCGGTCGCGGTCCGGTGGTTGATCGAGCAGCATGGGGTCGAGGTGATTGCCGTGGCCGTCGACGTGGGCCAGGAGGCCGAGGCCGGGTCCGACCTCTGGGAGCGGATCCGTGAGCGGGCGCTGGCCGCCGGCGCGGTCGAGGCGATCGTCATCGACGCCCGCAAGGAGATGGCCGAGGAGTTCTGCGTGCCCGCGATCCGGGCGAACGCCAAATACGAGAACAAGTACCCGCTCGTCTCGGCGCTCTCGCGCCCCGTCATCGTGCGCCATCTGGTGGCCCAGGCCCGCAAGCACGGGGCCGATACGGTCGCCCACGGCTGCACCGGCAANNGGCAAGGGCAACGACCAGGTCCGTTTCGAGGTCGGGACCCGCGCTCTCGCGCCCGATCTCGAGGTCATCGCGCCGGCGCGGGTGTGGGGCATGACCCGCCAGGACAGCGTCGAGTACGCGGCGAAGTGGGACATCCCGATCGAGGCCACGGCCGAGAAGATCTATTCCATCGACGAGAACCTGTGGGGGCGGGCGATCGAGTGTGGCGTCATCGAGGATCCGTGGGCCAGTCCGCCCGACGACCCCTACACGCTCACGAAGGTGCGGACCCGGGACCCGATCTCCCTGGTCATCGGGTTCGAGTCCGGGGCACCGGTTTCGATCGACGGGGTGTCGCTCGACGCGCAGTCCATCATCGAGCAGCTGAACGACCTGGCCGGCTCCCGGGGCTTCGGCCGGATCGACGCAGTCGAGAACCGGCGCGTCGGGATCAAGAGCCGGGAGGTCTACGAGTGCCCGGGCGCGCTGGCGCTGCTGGCCGCCCATGCCGACCTCGAGGACCTGACGCTCGAGCGGGACATGGCGCACGAGAAGATCCGGCTCGAGCACCGGTGGGCCGAGCTCGTCTACGACGGGATGTGGTTCTCGCCGCTGAAGGAGGCGTTGGACGCGTTCATCGAGCGGTCGCAGCGCCACGTGACCGGCGAGGTGCGGCTGCGCTTCGAGGCGCCCGGCGTATGCACCGTCGAGGGGCGACGCAGCCCGGTGGCTCTCTACGACCACGGCCTGGCCACCTACGACGCCGCGGACACCTTCCGCCACCACGACGCCGAGGGCTTTGTGCGGATCTTCGGTCTGGGCGTCTCGACGTGGGCGGCCCGCCAGGAGCGGGGGCAGCGAGGGTGACGTTGTGGCAAGGCCGTTTCGGCGACGAGATGGCCGACGTGGTCTCCGAGTTCACCGTCAGCGTCGGCTTCGACTGGGCCCTGGCCGCCGACGACCTCACCGGCTCCCGGGCGCATGTCCTGGGCCTGGGTCGCCACGGCATCCTGAGCGAGGGCGAGGTCGAGGTGTTGTTGGCCGCGCTCGACCGGGTGGGCGAGGAGGTGGAGCAGGGCCGCTTCGAGCTGGCCCCCGGTGACGAGGACGTCCATACCGCCATCGAACGGCGCGTCACGGAGCTGGCCGGCGACGTCGGGGCAAAGCTCCACACCGGCAGGAGTCGCAACGACCAGGTCGCCACCGACCTGCGGCTGTGGTGCCGGAGGCGCCTGACCGGCGTGGCCGCCGGGGTGATGGCGCTCCAGCAGGTCCTCGTCGGCCGGGCCACCGAGGCCGGTGATGCCTACCTGCCCGGGTACACGCATCTGCAGCGGGCCCAGCCGGTGCTCTTGGCCCACCACCTGCTCGCGCACGGTTGGGCGTTGTCGCGCGACGTCGACCGGCTTGTCGCGACCGTCGAGCGGATGGACGTGTCGCCGCTCGGTGCCGGCGCTTTGGCCGGTTCGTCGCTGCCCCTCGACCCCGACTTCGTGGCCGAGGCCCTTGGGTTTCACGCGCGGTTCGAGAACTCGCTCGACGCCGTCTCGGACCGCGACTTCGTGGCCGAGGCCCTCTTCGACATCGCCCTGCTCGGGGTGCACCTCTCCCGGATGGGGGAGGAGATCGTGCTGTGGTCGACCGAGGAGTTCGGCTTCTGCACGCTCGCCGACGCGTACGCGACCGGGAGCTCGATGCTGCCCCAGAAGAAGAACCCCGACGTGGCCGAGCTCGCCCGGGGCAAGGCGGGGCGGTTCATCGGGCACCTCACCGGTGTGCTCGTGACGCTGAAGGGCCTGCCGCTTTCCTACAACCGGGATCTCCAAGAGGACAAGGAGCCGCTCATCGACTCGGTGAACCAGATCACCCTGGCGCTGCGGGCCCTCTCGGGCCTGTTTGCGACCGTGGCGTTCCACCACGAGCGCATGCAAGCAGCCGCGGACGGGTCGGCGGCGGCGGCGGTCGATCTTGCCGAGTTCCTGGTGGAGAAGGGTGTGCCGTTCCGACAGGCCCACTCGCTGGTCGCCGGGCTCGTCCGCGACTCGGTCGAGCGACACGTGCCGCTGAGCGAGCTCGTCCAGGCGCATCCCGACCTCGGGGACGCCGGGGCGAAGCTGCTCGAGCCCGGCGTCGCGGTGAGTCGTCGATCGACCCCGGGCGGCGCCGGTTCGGTGGCGGTCGCCGAGCAGCTGGAGCGGTTCACCCGCCGACTGGGCGTCGACCGGACCCGGCTCGGCATCCTGGCCGGCGAGGACCAGTCGCACTCACCGTCGTGAGCACAGGGGCCGCGCATCCGGTCCCGGTTCCGATCGACCTCCTGGCCGGCGATCCCATCGAGGTCGCGCCGAAGCTCCTCAACACGTTGCTGGTCCACGGCGACCGCATGGCCCGGATCGTGGAGGTGGAGGCCTATCGGGGCATGGAAGACCCGGCCTCCCACGCCTACCGGGGGCCGACCAAGCGGAACGCGGTCATGTTCGGCCCGCCGGGCCGGTTGTACGTGTACTTCACCTACGGGATGCACTGGTGCGCCAACGTGGTCTGCGAGCCCGAGGGAGTGGCGGGAGCCGTCCTGTTGCGCGCCGCGGCACCGGTGGCCGGACTGGATGCAATGTGGTCAGCCCGGCGCGCTGCTCGCAGCGAGCGGGATCTGTGCAGCGGGCCGGCCAAGTTGTGCCAGGCCATGGGCCTGAACCGGGACCACGACGGAGCCAATCTGCTCAGCGCCGATCGTGGCGTCTCGCTCGTCACCGACGGCATGTCCCCGCCGGTCCGCCCCTCGGTCGGGGTGCGCATAGGTATCCGCCAGGCGTCCGAGCAGCCGTGGCGCTGGTGGGTGCCCGACGATCCGAACGTCTCCCGATAGCCGAGCCCGGGAGGTGCCCTGGTCGGTCAGGGTTTGGGGATGCTGATGTTCTGCAGCTCGACGAATTCCTCGAGCCCGTAGACCCCGGATTCGCGCCCGAGCCCCGACTGCTTGAACCCACCGAAGGGTCCGCGCCCGCGCCCGCCTTGGTTGACCCGTACGGTGCCTGTGCGCAGACGCCTGGCCACCCGTTCGGCCCGCTTGGGGTCCCCCGACCACACCGCTCCGGACAGCCCGTAGATGGTGTCGTTGGCGATCCGGACGGCGTCGTCCTCATCCTCGTAGGGGATGATCGTCAGCACCGGCCCGAAGATCTCCTCCTGGGCGATCGTCATGGAGTTGTCGACGTCGGCGAAGACCGTCGGGCGCACGTAGTACCCGGTCGGCAGGTCATCGGGAGCCGCTGAGCCGCCGGTCACCAGGCGGGCGCCCTCGGCCACACCCTTGTCGATGTAGGAACGAACGCGGTCTCGTTGGACCTCCGAGACGAGCGGGCCGAGCTGGACATCGCTCTTGGGGTCGCCGACGGTCACCGCCTCGGCGATGTCCTTGACCCGACCGACGATCTCGTCGTAGCGGCTGCGGGGGACGAGCATTCGTGACAGGGCGACGCAGACCTGACCCGAGTTCAGGTAGCAGGCCCGGACGCCGGCAAGCAGGGCCTCGTCGAGGTTGGCGTCCTCCAGGATGATGTTGGCGGACTTGCCGCCCATCTCGAGCGCCACCCGTTTGACCGACTCCGCCGCAAGGGCGGCGATCTGCTTGCCGGCCCTGGTCGAGCCGGTGAACGAGACCATGTCGACGTCGGGGTGCCTGACCAGGGCTTCTCCGACCACCGGCCCGAAACCGCTCACGAGATTGAAGACACCGGGCGGGAGGCCGACTTCCTCGGCCGCCTCGGCGATCGCCCATGCGGTGAGGGGTGCCACCTCGCTCGGCTTCAGAATGACGGTGCAGCCGGCCAGGATGGCCGGAGCGATCTTGTTCACGACCTGGTTCAACGGGAAGTTCCAGGGCGTGATCGCAGCCACGACGCCCACCGGGGCCCGCACGACCAGGGCACCGCCCAACTGCTCCTCCCAAGTGAATTCCTCGGCCAGGTCACCGTGGGAGGCCAGATGGGCGAGGGGCCCTGCGACCTGGGCCATCTTGGCGATCTTGATCGGCATCCCGACCTCGGCCGAGATGGTCTCGGCGAGCTCGTCGGCCCGGGCGCTCAGCACGTCGGCGATCCGCCCGAGGTATTTGCCGCGCTCGGCCGGGGGTGTGGCGCCCCAGCTCTCGAATGCCGCTCGGGCTGCGGCGACGGCCCGGTCGGCGTCGCCGGGCGTGCCTGCGGGGACCTGGGCGATGACCTCTTCGGTGGCCGGATTGACGACCGAGATGGTCTCGGAACCCTCCGAATCGACCCACGCCCCGCCTATGTAGATCTTCGAATACCGGGCGCCCATGGCTGCCTCCCCGCTCGATGCGTCAGCGTTTGGCCCGATGTTAGGCCCGCTACGATGGCTCGGTCCTGCGTGGGACCCCCTTTGACGCTTGTCTCAGGCACTGATACCATGCATCTCCCGCCGTCTACCTGTCTGGCCCCGTCGGAGGCCGACGGGCGGCGGGGTACCGAGACCCTCGGCCGGAGCGATTCGTCGCCCGTTCGACCTCGGGACGGAGGCACCAACGCCTTTGGTGGGTGCCCCGGTCGTTCCTTGAAAACGGAAGAGCGAGAGCCAAAAGCCAGTGCGGGCAGCACTGGGCGTGCTTCGGCGCGGCCAGAGCTGACTGTCAAAGCAATAAATCAATGGTGGGTGGGTCTTCTTCGGAGGATTCATCTGCTGGTCAGTCGAGACGAGTCATCTCGGCTGGCTCTTCGATTTTCGGGAGGTCCTTCGGGACCGAGCGAAGGTCTCGATGGAGAGTTTGATCCTGGCTCAGGACGAACGCTGGCGGCGTGCCTAACACATGCAAGTCGAACGAGGTCCAACCGGTGGCAACACTGGTGAAGACCGAGTGGCGAACGGGTGAGTAACACGTGAGCAACCTGCCTCGAAGACTGGGATAACCCCGGGAAACCGGAGCTAATACCGGATACCCCCACCGGGTCGCATGGCCTGGTGAGGAAATGGATTCCGCTTTGAGAGGGGCTCGCGGCCTATCAGCTTGATGGTGGGGTAACGGCCTACCATGGCACCGACGGGTAGCTGGTCTGAGAGGACGATCAGCCACACTGGGACTGAGACACGGCCCAGACTCCTACGGGAGGCAGCAGT
>PMOQ01000039.1 GCA_003161255.1 Acidimicrobiaceae bacterium
TCGGCATCTTCTACGAGCACCAGCTCCCAAGGCCCTGGGGCGAGGACTCCGAGTACCAGTTGCTCCAGGACGCGCTCGAGCAGTGCGAGCTGGCCGACAAGTTGGGCTTCGACTACGTCTGGGAGGTCGAGCACCACTTCTTGGAGGAGTACAGCCACAGCTCGGCCCCCGAGGTGTTCCTGGCCGCCGTCTCGCAACGGACCACGCGGATCAAGCTCGGCCACGGGATCGTCCAGACACCGCCGCCGTTCAACCACCCGGCCCGCATCGCCGAGCGCGTCGCCACGTTGGACCTGATCTCGGACGGCCGGGCCCAGTTCGGGACCGGCGAGGCCGGGTCCGAGGCCGAGCTGGGCGGGTTCATGATCGACCCGGCGCTGAAGCGGGCCATGTGGGAGGAGGGCACTCGGGTCGCGCTCCGCTGCATGACCGAGACCCCGTTCACCGGGCACCACGGCGACTACGTCACAATGCCGCCGCGCAACGTGGTGCCGAAGCCACGCCAGAAGCCCCACCCGCCCGTCTGGGTCGCCTGTAGCCGTCGCGACACCATCCACCTGGCCGCCCAGAAGGGCATCGGCGCCCTCACCTTCGCGTTCATCGACCCCGAAGAGGCGACGCACTGGGTCACCGACTACTACGAGACGTTCGAGAACGAGTGCGTGCCGATCGGCGACGTGGTCAACCCCAACGTGGCCTGTGTGACCACCTTCATGTGCGCGCCCACCGAGGAGGAGGCGATCGCCCGGGGCACGGCGGGTGCCAACTTCTTCGGCTACTCGCTCGGCCACTACTACGTGTTCGGCCAGCACCAGCCCGGCGTCACCGACGTCTGGGCCGAGTTCGAGCAGCGCCGGGCCGAGCACGGCTACGACCCCGAAGCGGTCCGGAAGGCCGCCGAGAACCCCGAGCGCCTCGGCGCGACGGCGGTCCAGCAGGGCGTGAGCGGCCTGCGGGGCTCGGTCGGCACCCCCGATCAGATCCGCGAGTACCTGCACCGCTACGAGGAGCTGGGCGTCGACCAGGTGATCTTCGTGAGCCAGGCCGGGCGGAACCGCCACGAGGACATCATGGAGAGCCTGGAGTTGTTCGGGAAGACGGTCCTACCGGAATTCGCCGAGCGCGACGTGAAGCTGTCCAAGGAGAAGGAGGAGCGACTCGCGCCCATCATCGAGAGGGTGATGGCGCGCAAGCCCGAGGGCGACCACCCGCCACTCCCCTCGCCCGACTACTCGTTCCCGGCCATGGCCCGGGCGGCGGCCGAACGGGTCGGCGCCGACGAGTTCCTGGCCGCCATGGACGAGTTCGCGACCCAGCGGGCCATGGGCACCGCCGCTCGGCCCGGCACCCCGTTCGGCGGGCGCGGGGGCGCCGTTTTACCCTGAGCCCGACGGCCTCGGGCGCAGCGACGCCTGGACCCGCCGCATCCCCCTCAACCACCGCTCCCGGTCACCGGCGCGGCGTTGCTCGTAGGTGGCGACCTCGGGGTGCGGGAGGATGAGGAATCGGTTCTCGGCCAGGGCCGCCAACACGACGGCGGCCACCTCCTCGGCCTCCAAGAACCCATCCGCTCCGGCCGTCGACGCTGCGATCGCCGATGCGTCGCGGCGTCGGCCACCCCCGCCGGTCATGTTCGTCCAGACTCCCTGCGGGCACAGGCACGAGACCCCGATGCCGGCGTCACCGTGGGTGATCGAGAGCCACTCGGCCAGGGCGACGACCGCGTGCTTGGTGACGCTGTAGGGGGCCGAGCCGAGTTGGGTCATCAGCCCCGCCGCCGATGCGGTGTGCAGCAGGTACCCCTCGCCGCGGGCCAGCATCCCGGGAAGCACGGCACGGACGGCGTAGATGTGGCTGAGCACGTTGATATGCCAGATCCGGTCCCAGGCGTCGTTGGGCACGTCCACGCCGCCCGGCACGAGGATCCCGGCGTTGGAGCAGAACAGGTCGATGCGGCCGAACTCCTCCTCGCTCGAGCTGACGAGGCGGACGATGTCTGGTTCGGACCCGACGTCGGTCTGCACCGACCGTGCGCGCTCGCCGAGCTCGTCGGCGACCGCCTGTGCACCGGCGCCGTCGATGTCGGCGACGACCACGGCCGATGCGCCGTCCTGGGCAAAAGCCCGGCAGAGCGCCCGACCGATCCCGCTGGCCCCGCCGGTGACCACGACAACCTTGTCCTTGACGTCCACAGAGCACACCTCCCCTGGCGGCGCGTTCGACCACCCCTGCTCGCGAAGTCCCTGTTCAAGCGCACAATATCATGAGGCCTCGAACGAAGACCCGGCCGCAAGGCCCGCGAACATCGTCTTTGGTCAGGGCCGCGTGGCGAGCCCGATGAGCGCGTTCGCCGCGAGACCATCGTCCGTTGTGTGCTCGATGACGACGTCTTTAAACGACTCGGTTGCTTGCGCCATCGCATCGGTGGGCAGGGAGGCGAACAGCTCGCGCAGCGCGGGCGTGCTGGGCAGGTTCAAACCGAGAGGGTGCCGAACCCGCCCCGATAGAAGACCAGTGGCAGGCCGTCACCGACACCGAGTGAAACCACCCGCCCGGTGACGAGCTCGTGGTCACCGGAGTCGTGGATCTGCCCCAGCTCGCACTCCGCCCACGCGACGACCCCGGCCAACAGCGGCGCACCGGTCACCGGGGCGCCCTCCCAGGCCACACCGGCGAACTTGTCGCCGCCCGACACGCTGAACGAGCGGGCCAGGGCCTCCTGGTCGCTGGCCAGGATGTTCACGCAGAAGGATCCGGCAGCGGCGATACGCGGCCAGCTGGTCGAGGATTTGGCCGGCGCCAGCAGCACCATCGGCGGATCGAGCGACAGCGCAGCGAAAGCCTGGCAGGTGAAGCCGACCGGGCCGTCTTCGGTCGCGGTCACGACGGTGACCCCGCTGGCGAAGTGCCCCAGCACCTCGCGGAACCTTGCCGCGTCGATACTCGCCGAAGGCATCCCGGGATCGTATCTGGGTGGTTGGTGAACCCTGCCGAGGTCGTATGGTCCTCAGTCCCGGTGTCCACGGCGACAAGAGGGGCTCGAAGTGGGATCAATCACAATCGAAGGAAATGAGAGCGGTCGACTGTGGGCCGAGGATCCGCAGGCATGGGAACGCCTGTGCACGCCCGCGGGGTGCCCCATGTGCGCCGAGGATCCGCATCCCGAATGGATCCTGGCCGAGACAGAGCTCTGCAAGGTTTCCGCTTGGCCCGAAGGGGTGCTGCCCGGGTACGCGTGCGTCCTATCGAAGAAGCATGTGCTCGAGCCGTTCGACCTGGACGAGCACGACCAGACCGAATTCTTTCTCGACTCGATGGCCACCGCTCGCGGTCTGGCCAAGCTGTTCTCTCCCGCGAAGATGAACTACGAGATCCACGGCAACACCGTCCCCCATCTCCACATGCACCTGTTCCCACGGATGCCCGGCGATGTCTATGTCGGATACCCCAACCATTGCCGGACCGTGTTCGTTCGCAGCGAAGACGAGATCGATCGGATGCGCCAAGCGGTCCGCTCAGAGCTGGGACGACGCCTGATCGGTTAGCCGGACGCATCACGACATTCGTCGCGAAGTGTGTCGAGGTCCCTTATGGTGCGAGCCGTGGATGTCGTCGGGTTCAACCGCCACGCCTGGGACCGGGAAGTCGACAATGAGAACGGGTGGACGATCCCGGTCGATTCTGATCAGGTGGCTCGAGCCCGGCAGGGTGACTGGTCGGTCGTTCTCACGCCACGTCGGTGGGTGCCTCGCGAGTGGCTCCCCGAGCTCGTCGGCGCGCAGGTGTTGGGTCTGGCCGCGGGAGGGGGCCAACAGGGGCCGATCCTGGCAGCGGCCGGGGCGCATGTAACCGTTTTCGACAACTCGCCTCGGCAGCTCGGTCAGGACCGCATGGTGGCCGAGCGCGACGGTCTCGAGATCGAGACAGTGTGGGGCGACATGGCCGATCTGTCGTGCTTCGAGGATGGGGCTTTCGACCTGGTCTTCCACCCGTGTTCCAACTGCTTCTCCGAAACCGTCCTGCCCGTCTGGCGGGAGTGCCACCGCGTTCTTCGAGCGGGCGGCACCTTGTTAGCCGGCTTCGCCAACCCGCTTCTCTTTTGCTTTGACCGGGACAAGGAGCCGAAAGGCATCCTCGAGCTGAAGTACCCGGTCCCTTATTCGGACGTCACCTCGTTGAGCGCTCGGGAACGAGGTCAGCTCGACCCCGACGAGCCGCTCTGCTTCGGCCACTCACTGACCGACCAGATCGGCGGCCAACTGGACGCGGGGTTCGTCATCGTCGGGATGTATGAAGACTTCCATCAAGACGACGATGTCACGGTCTCGTACTTCCCTGCATTCCTGGCGACCCGAGCGCTGAAGCCGGATTAGGGGGAATCGGACCCGAGTCGAGCCACTCGGAACTGAACACTGGGGGGAGCCTCTTCGCAAGGGTCGTCTGGCGGGTCGCATCCACACGCCAGACTGAAGGCGTGCCTCGAAAGCGTCCAGCCCATCGCGAGCTCACCCTGGACTCGTCGCACTGGAGACGAGACGGCCAACCAAAGACCCGGTTTGCCTCCCGCAGCGACGCACTCAACGTCGCCGATGAACGAAACTTCGAATCCAGAACCCGGCTGTCTGTGTACCTGTGCCCTTACTGCGACGGCTGGCACATGGGCGGGCGCTCGGACGGGTCGATCTGACAGTCGTCGCCAACCGGCCGGATGTCGGGAGAGCTACTCGACTTATGCCGGCTTAACGTCGCCAAGAAATCAGTCCGCGGCCGAGACGATGGCAGTTACGGCCTTACGTCCGAGGCCAGATACCTCAGCAAGTTGCCGGATCGATGCTCCGGCACGATGCGCAACTCGAATCATGTCGTCGCGGACTTGCACCTCCTTGGCAGCTCTATCCGAACTCAGACCTACGACGACGAGAGCGGCACCCACCTCACCTTGATCACCACCCCTGAATTTGTCCATTGCCGCAATTGCCGCGGATATTTGAATCTCGGTGTAGCTCATGATTCCTCTCTGAGTCCTCGCGCAAGCTTGTCCCGGATTGCCATCAGCAGCGGTATTCGCGGTGAGACGTCGGCTCTGGCCTCGGCGTCGTTGAGATGAGCCAAGGTCATCCCAAGGAGTTCCAGCGCCTCGATCCGTTCAAACTTGACTCTCACGACTGGCCCAATTGTAGCCAGTATTGGCCCGTTTGGGACCAGTGCCTTCGGTCCCTCTTGGCCACCGAACCCATGTGTCCGGTAACGGGCGGCCGCGGCCGATCCTCTATCCGTCCTTATCGAGGCTTTTGCTCAACCGTTGACGAGGCGGCGAGACCCAAGCGCCCGTCGGCACCCAGCGTGACGCCCTCGATGCCGAACCGATCCGCCAGGAGGGCAGGCGCCTCGACCCGGGGCACCTCTGTCACCTTTGACGCTCCCCCGACAGGGCGCTCGACGAGGACGGCCTTGTCGAACACGAACAGGGAGAGACAGCGGTCCGGGCTACGGCGACCGACGAGCACGCCGGTCACGAATGTTGACGTCGGATAGGTGCCGGTGTACCAGTTGGCGACCTCGACGTCGATAACGGGTACCGGCTCGGGGACAAAGCCGTACATGTCAGCCCAAGCGCCGTCTTGGAACACCTGGAGGACGAACTCAGGACCGTCCTCGACCAGCCGGTAGAGCCAGCCCGACTGGTCAGTCTCGACTCCGACCTCGAACGGCACGGGTTCGAGCAGCCCTCCCCCGCCGAACCCAACATCGGCCAGCCACGGCCGACCCCCCTCGGTGACCCGCAATAGGAGGTGGTCGAGGGGGCGATCGTCACCCGTGCCGCCGATCCGCACCCGAGCCAGCATGAGGTCGACAGGGCCTAGCCCCATCTCCTCGAGAGCAGCCTTGAGCAGCATGTTGTGCTCAAAGCAATAGCCACCCCTCCCGCGAGTGACCATCTTGTCGGCGAGGTTGTCCACGTCGAGCACAACAGGCAAGCCGGTGCTCGGATCGAGGTTCTCGAACACAATCGTCGTTGCGTGGGCCCGGTGGACGACGGCCAAGCTGGTCGATTCGCCACGAAGACCAACGCGGTCGAGATAGGCGTTGAGGTCGAAGGACACGCCGGGACGCTAGCGCGCGACACTTTCTGCCGTACACGGCGCGAGGGCGAGTCGAGGATTACCGCTCCGGGACCCGAAACAACTCGAACCGCGCCAGTTCCGGCTCGGCGACCGCACAAGTGCGTTTTGCATCGACAACGGCCTTGAAACTGCAAGCATCCCTTGGAGGCGGCGCCCGGATTCGAACCGGGGTACGGGGCTTTGCAGGCCCCTGCCTAAACCACTCGGCCACGCCGCCAGCGCTTCGTGAGCCTACCGGAGTGCTTATACAGCGCTGGCCAAGCGCTAACCGATAGGGGAACCGTCCGGCTTCTGTCCGCAGAACGCGTTGACCTGACTCGCTGCATTCTGGACCGCCGCGGTTGTGAATCCGTTGGCGTTACCGGTGGTGACGGCTGTCCGCGCCGCCTGCACGAGTGTGCCCGCCGCGGCCACGATCGACGCCGGCGCGGTCGCCTGGAAGTCGTGGATCGTGCTCTCGTTTGCCTTGAAGATCGGGATCAAATCGGCCGGGGTTTGAGCGACATAGGTGGCCTGAAGAAGAAGTGCGTTGTCATGGCAGAACTCGACCTTGTTGGCGGCACCGACGGCTTGACCGACCTGGATGTGGAAATTGGCGACTCCGTTGTGGAGCGATCGAACCGTCACCGTCGCCGGATACTTGGTGGACGACCCGAGAGGCGTCACCGTGCAATGAATTGACGCGCCAACCTTGGCCTTCAACCCACTCGGACACACGACTTTGGGCAGCTTTTGCCCCGTCTCGTGGGCCAGCACCTTCGCCGTGATTGCCTCAACGGTGCTCTTCAGGACGACCGCCGGCGCAGCGTTGGCGGATGCGCCGAACGTGACAAGTAGTGCGGTGCTGACAAAGGTGGCGCCAATGATGCGTCCGATACGAGAGGTTTTCACCTTGTGAGACAAGCACAGTCGCCAAGTCCGCGCCACAAGCTGTCGTGACGCGCATGACGCAGATACCGAACGAAGTGAACGTGATCGAAGGCCGCGTCGTCCACAAAAAAGTCGAACGCGTCGCGTCATTTTCCAAGACCTGCGGGAGAGCCATTTGCCGTCGGGTTCAGGGCGAGAACGATAAGGCTGAGAAACGGCTGGGCGTCACCGATGGTTTCGGCGAGGCATTCGGACGCGTGGACGTTATTCGCCGAGTCGGTGTGGGTGGAGCGCCTCACGGGCTTTGGACCGTCTGACGGGCTCCCGCCCGGTTGCGAGGTCGGACGCTGTCGCGAAATGCCTAGCGGCGGCGGCGCCGAGTCAGCACCCAGAAAAGTCCGCCGACGACGCCCACGATCAGGGCGATCTTCACGACCTCCCAGACGAAGCTGACGACAAAGTGGAGGACGACGAAGGCCACGATGACCCCGACGACGCCCACGGCGACCACGAGGGCCCCGTCCAGCTTCCGGAGGCCCGAACCCTTTGCCTTGACTGGCTTGTTAGACATACCGCTCTCCCGTTCCCCGCTGCTACGTTCCCGCCATGGCCGATGTCTCCCTGAGGGAACGTCGCCAACGACTGGTCGAACGCCCTGAACTGCGCGGGATGGCGTTTTGCCGAGCTTACGCCCGGGAGGCCGACGATTGGTTGGCGGCCCTAGCGAAACGGGCCGTTGGCGACAATCCCCGATCATTGGCCCTGCTAGCAGTGGGTGGCTACGGGCGCGGCGAGCTGTGCCCGTACAGCGACCTCGACGTCGTGCTCGTGCACGATGGGCTCCGCAACGTCGGGACCGTGGCCGATGCGATCTGGTACCCGGTCTGGGACCAGGGCGTGCACCTGGACCACAGCGTGCGCAAGCCGGCCGAGGTGCTGGCGGCGGCCGAGAACGACCTGCGCGTTGCCTTGGGGCTCCTCGACGCCCGGCTCGTCTGGGGTGAGGCCCGGGTCGGCGACCCGCTACTCGAAGAAACCGTGTCGCTCTGGCGCTCCAAGCTGGGAGAGAAGTGGCTGCCTGCGCTCTCGGCACAGATGACCGAGCGGCACCGAGCGCAAGGTGATCTCGCCTTCCTGCTCGAGCCGGATCTGAAAGAGGCCCACGGCGGGCTGCGGGACGCCAACGTGCTGCGCGCCATGGCCATCTACGCGCCGAAGTTGGCCGACTACGTCGATCTCGAATCCATCGAACCGGCGGTCACCGGGCTCACGGACATACGGGTCGAACTGCACCGCCGAGCCGAGCGAGCCCTCGACAAGCTCCTCCTCCAAGAGCAGGATCAGATCGCGTCCCTGCTCTCCTACGAGAGCGCCGACGACCTGATGGCGTCGGTGTCGAAGATGGGGCGCACCATCGCGTGGGCGGTCGACGATGCGTGGCGTCGCCAACCGTCGTGGCAACCGGCACGAGAGCAACGGTTCGCTCGTCGACGGTCACGCCAGCCGGTTCCGACCGAGCCGAAGGAGGTCGAGCCGGGCGTCGAGATCGTGGGCCGCGAGGTTGCGTTGTCGAGTGAGGCCGCCATCGTCGACGACTCGTCGTTGGCTCTCCGCCTCGCCGCGGTGGCCGCCGAGCGCGATCTCCCAATCGCGAAGTCGGCGCTGCACCGACTTGCCGACCGGATGCCCCCGGCGCCGGACCCATGGCCGCTCGAGACACGAGAGGCGTTGGTCAGGGTGCTCCTGGCCGGCCGGCCGGCGATCGCGGCGCTCGAGTCGCTCGATCAGCAGAACCTGCTCTCCCGGCTCCTGCCCGAATGGGCCCCCGTGCGGTCGAAGCCGCAGCGCAACGCGTACCACCGGTTCACCGTCGACCGACACTTGCTCGAGGCGGCGGTGCACGCGGCCTCCATCAGCGACCGGGTCGAACGCCCCGATCTCCTCGTGGTGGGCGCGTTGCTCCATGACATCGGGAAGGGCTACCCGGGCGACCACACCGAGGTCGGCGTGGACCTCGTCGCCCGCATCGGCGCGCGGATGGGGTTCACCCGCCGGGACACCGACGTCCTCGTCGCGATGGTCCGCCACCACCTGCTGCTCCCCGACGCGGCCACACGACGGGACCTCGACGACCCGGTCACCATCGAGAAGGTCGCCGAAGCCGTCGGCGACGTGGGCACCCTCACGCTCCTCGGCGCGCTCGCGGAGGCGGACGGCCTCGCCACCGGGTCCTCGGCGTGGGGGCCGTGGAAGGCCGGCCTGGTGTCCGAACTCGTGAACCGGACTGCCGCGCATCTCGAGGGCAAACCGCTGCCGAAGGGCTCGGGCTGGGTCACAGAGGGGCACCACCGGCTCATGGAGGAGGTCCGAGAGAGCGGCCGGCCCGCGGTCGTGCTCGATCCACCGCAGGTGACCGTCGCCGCCGCCGACCGGCCCGGACTGCTGGCGTCGGTTGCGGGGATCCTGGCCCTGCATGGGTTGGACGTCCGGAGCGCCGACGCCACCAGCGCCGAGGGTGTCGCGGTGGAGGTGTTCACCGTCGAGGTGCCCCGGGGGTCGTGGCCAGACTCGGCCCGGCTGCGCGAGGACCTCGACGCAGTCCTGGCCGACCGGTTCGAGCTGGAGGACCGCCTGGCCGCCCGGGCCGAGGCCTACGCCGGTGAGCGGCGCCCCTGGTCGGCCCGGACCGTCTCTCCCCACGTCGTGACCGACAACGACGCCTCGGCGTCCTCTACCGTCCTCGAGCTGCGAGCCCCCGACGAGGTCGGACTCCTGCACCGGGTCACGCAGGCCCTGTTCGATTGCGCCCTGGACGTGGTCTCGGCCCGGGTCTCGACCATCGGGTCGGAGGTGGTCGACGCCTTCTACGTCCGGACCGCCGGGGGCGAGAAGGTGACCGATCCAGCGGTTCTGAGGACGGTGGAAGAGGCGGTCAACGCCGCCGCGAACTGACGCCCGGCCGGTTCGGCGCCCTTCCGACCACCACATTTTGGGAACAAGAACGGTTCCGCAGACGCGCCATCGGGTGAGCATGAGCACCGCCACCGTCCGGCTACCATTTGTTCGCAATGCAAAGGCAGCCGGCGCACCGCCGGACCCCCGCGCGCCGATGGCCGATTGTGCTGGCCGTCACCGCCGCCCTCGTCGTCGTGGGTGGCGGCGCCAGCGCGTTCGTCGTGATCGCCAGGGACAACCCGGCCAAGGCGGACGTCACCACCGCGAAGACGATCCTGCCGTTCAACCTCGTCACCACGACGCCCGCCCCCAACGCGCAGTCCGTCGTCTCCGCGACCACCATCACGGTGTCGTTCAGTGCGCCCCTCGCACAGACCAGCCCGATGCCGACCCTCGCGCCCGAGGTGCCCGGAGAATGGTCGCTCGTGTCGCCTTCCGAGCTCGAGTTCGTTGCCGCGGCGCCGCTCGTTCCCGGTGCCACCGAGTCGATCCTCATCCCCGGTGGGTCGTCCGGAATGGTGAGCGACCAGGGTGTGTACCTGGCCAGCTCGACGACGGTGCCGTTCAGCGTGGCCACCGGCTCGACCCTGCGCCTCCAACAGCTCTTGGCTCAGCTCGGCTACCTCCCGCTGAGCTTCACCCCGACCACCCCCATGACCTCGCCGACCCAAGAGGCCGACGTCCAGCAGGGCACATTCGGTTGGCGTTGGGCTAACCAACCGACCTCGTTGACCTCGCTGTGGACCGCCGGTGAGATGAACGTCATCACCAAGGGCGCCATCATGGACTTCGAGGACCAGCACAACCTGAAGACCGACGGCCTACCCGGACCGCAGGTGTGGAACGACCTGCTGGCCGACGCGTCGAGCGGTCACCCCGACGCAAACCCCTACCGGTACGTGTACGTAACCGAGAACGACCCCGAGACCGTGACCGTGTACCAGGACGGCGTCGTCGACTACAGCACCCTCGCCAACACCGGCGTGCCCGGCGCGGCGACCCAGCAGGGCACCTTCACCGTGTTCGCCCGCTACGTCACCACGACGATGACGGGAACCAACGTCGACGGGTCGAAGTACAGCGACCCGGGAATTCCGTGGGTCAGCTACTTCAACGGCGGCGACGCGCTGCAC
>PMOQ01000002.1 GCA_003161255.1 Acidimicrobiaceae bacterium
TGACGGCGGCCACGCGAAACTCCCCATAGGCGGCCAACAGAATTCCCCACGGACGGTCACCTGATCTCCCCGGGACGGTCATGGGAATTCCCCGGGGACGGACACGAGATGTCCCCATCCACCACCGTTCGGTCCCTTCCTGGCTTCGATGGCGCTGCACGCGACCATCGAGCCAGGAAGGAACAAACCCATGTTGTCCGAGGAGAAGCAGATGGACGTACTGGAGGCCTATGACCTCACGAGATCCCTGCGGGCCGCCGCCCAGCTGACCGGCACTGACCACCACACCGTCGCCCGCTACGTGGCCGCCCGGGCGGCCGGGCGGCCCATCGAAGAAATGGCCGAGCGGGCCACCAAGAGCGATGGCTTCGCGGACAAGATCGCCGAATGGGTCGATCGCTCGTCAGGCAAGGTGCGCGCGGACGTCGTCCATGAGCGCCTTCAAGCCATGGGTTACACCGCCTCGGAACGCACGACGCGCCGGGTGGTGGCCACGCTCAAGGCCTCCTATCGGCGAGCCAACCACCGCATCTACAAGCCCTGGATCCCCGAACCCGGACTGTGGCTCCAATACGACTTCGGTGATGGGCCGGTCGTGGCCGGAGACTCCACCGTGCTGTTCTGCGCCTGGCTGGCCTGGAGCCGCTTCCGGGTGATCCTCCCGCTGACCGACCGCACCATGGGCTCGGTGGTCGCCGCCTTGGACCGGACCTTTCGCATCATCGGGGGTGCGTCGACCTACGTGCTGACCGACAACGAGAAGACGGTCACCGACCGCCACATCGCCGGGATCCCGGTGCGCAACGAGACCATGGTGGCCACGGCCAACTACTACGGGGTGACTATCTGCACCTGTGTGCCCTATGACCCCGAGTCCAAGGGAGGCTCGGAGTCGACGGTCAAGATCGCCAAGGCGGACCTGGTGCCCACCGACGCCAACCTGCTCGACGACTACGCCAGCTTCGACGAGCTCGAGAGGGCCTGTGCCGTCGCGATGGAGACCTTCAACGGGCGCATCCATTCCGTCACGCGGCAGGTTCCCGCCGTCGCCCTCCAAGAGGAGCGGGAGTTCCTCCACGCCACCCCGGCCGAGCCCTACACGGCCGCCTTCGGCCAGTCACGCCGTGTCGGGTGGTCGTGCACCGTCTCATTTCGGGGGGCCCGCTACTCGGTGCCCCATCGCTTCTGTGACACCAGGGTCTGGGTGCGAGAGGGGGCCGGCCAGGTGATCATCGTGGCCGGTGAAGGCCAAGGCGCCACCGAGGTGGCCCGACACCGCGCCCTTCCTCCGGGCGGGTCCTCCATCTCCGACGAGCACTACCCCGAGCGCCGCAGCGAGCCCCGGGAGCGTCGTCCCCGGCCGACCAGTCCATCCGAGGAGCGGTTCTTGGCCCTGGGCGAAGGGGCGAAGCGCTATCTCATCGAGGGGGCGGCCAGCGGAGCCCGACGCCTCGAAGCCCGCATGGCCGAGGCGGTCTGTCTGGCTTCCCTCCACGGTGCGGGCTCCGTCGACGAGGCCCTCGGGCTCGCGGCGATAGCCGGACGCTTTTGGGAGGGCGACCTCGAGTCGATCCTCGTCCACGCTGCGGGGGCGCTGGTGGTCCGCAGCTCACCACCCGAGGGGCACTCCTTGGCCCAGGGAACCTCGTCATGGAGCAGTTACAAGACGACAACCGGTGAGGTCGAATCGTGAGCGAACGACCGGCCGTCCCCGTCGACGAGGTGATCACGCTGTGCCGGCGGCTCCGACTCAAATACGTGCGCGAACAGGTCGAAGAGGTGGTGCTCACCGCCCGGGCCCAGCGCTGGGACCCGACCGACGTCTTGCGCTCGCTCCTCGTCGCCGAAGCCGAGGGTCGGGACCGCTCCACCATCGAGGTGCGCCGGCGGCGGGCCCACTTCCCGGCCGGCAAGACCTTCGACACCTGGGTCGAGTCGCGCTCGTCCATCCCTTCGCCCGCCCAGCGCTCGCTGCGTTCCCTCGAGTGGATCAGTCGCCGCGAGAACCTGGTGGTGGCCGGACCGAGCGGGACGGGCAAGTCGCATCTGCTCGAGGCACTCGGCCACGCCGCCATCGACGTGCAGATGACCGTGGCCTGGTTCAGTGTCGAAGACCTCGGCGCCCTGGTGCGCCGGCACCGGGTCGACGACACGGTGTCGAAGGCCTTCGCCTCCTTGGCCAGCGTCGCTTTGGTCGTCGTCGACGACATCGGGCTGCTCCCGATCTCTTCTGACGCCGCCGAGGGCCTCTATCGGCTTGTCGACGCGACCTATGAGCGACGTTCGGTGGCCCTCTCGTCCAACCTGCACCCCTCGGGCTTCGACCAGCTCATGGACAAGACCATCGCCTCGGCACTGGTCGACCGGCTGTTGCACCACGCCCACGTCATCGTCACCGAGGGTGAGTCCGTGCGCCTGATCGATGCGACCTCGGGCAAGGGGGTGGTGCCGCTCGCCAGTTAACGATGCGGGGAATTCCATGGCCGTCCGCGGGGAGTTCTCGTGGCCGTCCCTGGGGAATTCCAATGGCCGCTGGTGGGGAATTCCTAATGGCCGTTGACA